>NZ_RIBP01000004.1:1727150-2424300 GCF_007273535.1 Niallia circulans | reverse complement strand
GCTTTTTTATATGGAACTTGGCCCAACTCAGGGTCATATTCAACCGGTTCTTCTACCGTAATTTCCAGTGTTTCTGATTTTGCTTTTTCAATTTCTTTTTCTTTTTCTTCAGCTTCGCTTTTTTTCTCATTTTCTACTTTTGTCGTCATATCCTTCTGTGCTTGTTTTCTTTTGGCTTGAGCGGCTTCCTGCCTTGCTGGTTTTGCTGCGGCCTCGACTGTCTGTCCCACATCTGCATCTCCTAATGCAAGGATTGGATTAATGGCATTCTCCTTTGTTACCGTCCATTCATTTTCATGTATCTCAAAGTGTAAATGGACACCTGAAGACCTTCCTGTATTGCCCATTTTCCCAATCATATCTCCCATTTCCACATTTTGATTTTCCACAACTAGTCGTTCATTTAAATGAGCATACACTGTTTCTAACCCATTTTCATGCTTTATGAAAATTACATTTCCATAGCTTTGGGAATAATAGGATTTCACAACTAGTCCTTTGTCTACAGCATATACGGAAGCCCCTAAATCCCCTGCAATGTCAATTCCCTTATGATCGCCATTTCTCGTATTAAAAGTATCTGAGATCATCCCTTCACTTGGCCAAGTCCATCCTTTTGTACGTTCAGACAGTGAAGGTGATTGGGCCTCTGAAGCTTTGCCGCCTAAAAATAACAAGCTGACAAACAGAAGCATTATTGCAGCTATGAGCAGCCGTCTGATAAAGTCTCCCATCGTATCCTCCTTTTCCCGTAGTCCGGGTCAATGCTATACTTTGCGTCTATGCATTTTATTAATTTAAGAAGTTTTGCTTACCTTATTTACTATTACATTCGAAAGTTTCTCTTTCACCATATGAGTACATGTTTAGTCTTAGAACTGACATAGTCACCGCGCTCAGAAAGTAGCAACCATTTACATACGAGTTTCTGCCTACATTCCATTAGGCAAGAATCAAATGTTAGTATGGGATAAGTTCCATAAAACCATGCACTTTTTTCTATTGGATTAATAGCTGTACAAAAAAGCTCCAGCAATTTTGCTGGAGCTTAAATAAATTATTCAGCTATTTCCTTTTTATTTGCCGCAACTGGGACGGTAATATCTTCATTCATTACGAATTTTCCGATTTGCTCCAGCTTGGCATTTTCAAATTTTACCGTTTTAAATTCAAAATCCTTTGCTGTAAGCAAAATCGTTTCAATTGCTCTTACTGTATGTTTATCTTCAGCAAGGCTGCTGTCATTTGAAAAATGCAGCACTAATTCATTTTCGTCTGTATTTTTAATAATTTTATCAAAGGAGATATTTTCTGGAATAGACGCAGACAGCCCATAATCTGGGATATCCTTGCTCATATTGCTAATTGCTGTCTCAATATCACGATATGGTGCTTCCCACGGAACATAAAGAGCAGTCTCATTATCTTTTGAATCAGATAAGAGGAAATACCCTCTGTTTTCAAGTGGATGATAAACCATTTCGTTTAATTCACGGTTGCCAACCACTACTCCGTTTTGGCCATTCTGTTTGAATTCCATTTTTTTTGCGCCAATAGATTCTAGCTGCTGATACACAATGGAATTTAAGAAGTTATCGGAACCGAACGAACCAAGTGATGATATATCATCCAAGAAGTCAATAATGACTGTTTCATTTTCTGTGTCATAGACGATGTTGCCATTGAAAGGATAATAATTTTTTAGTCCCCAAGCATTTTCATTAATGACATCCATGTACTTTTTATATAAATCGAATTTCGTTAGGTTTTCAGGGTTATCCACTAATATGCTGACAGGTACTGCAACTTGGACATTATTATCTGGAATTGGGTATGTGAGGAGTTCCTTGTTCCCGACATCCTCCTGATAAACAGCTTCCGTTATTAAAGGGTTACTTGTCTGCTGTTTTTGTATATCATCAGCCTGCCCTTTCATCTGATAAGACGATGAGTTTTCCATATTATCTCTATCTTCGCTAATTGCTATATATTCACTTTTTTCCATTTTAGAAGAATCACTTAAAGAATAATTGCTGTTATTTGAACGGAAAAAGCTTTCACCTATAACGATGCATAGCATAAGAGCAAACACGGTGGCCACCGCTGGCATTAACCAAGGACGGCGGGGCCTGTATTTTGTTTTGCCTGCCTCTATTTTTTGATAGATGACATTAGGATCTCGTTCATCCTTTATAGAGGGAAATTGCCCTAAGAGGCTTTTCAACTGCTCATCGCTCCAATTGTTTTTTTTCATTGTATTCCTCCTCTCTGCTCCATTCCTCCATATGCTTCTTTAATGCTTTCAGAGCACGGTGCTGGGTCGTTTTCACCTTGCTCTCTGTCCAGCCGAGAGTTTCTGCTGTTTCAATGATGGAACGCTCTTGGATATAGCGAAGAATAATGACCATTTTTTGGTCAAGTGTACATACTTTCAACACTTTATATAGGTGTTGAACTTCTTCAGACAGTATTGCCAATTCCTCTGGCAACGAATCATCGGCTTTGATTTGCTGCTTTGACCAATCAAACTTCTCCATAATTCTGTCTTTCCAGTTTTTATGCTTACGAAAATGATCGATTGCTACATTTCGTGCAATACTAAAAAGCCACGTCTTTTCTGCGCTTTTCCCTTCAAACCGATCATAAGATTTTAATACCCGTATATATACCTCCTGCATCAAATCCTCTGCTGTTTCTTTATGGCTGACCATATAAAATAAAAATTGAAAAACGTCATGATGATATTTTTTATATAGTTCATCAAAAACGGAGTCCATCAGTTTCTCCTCCCCGTTTATTAAATTAGTCGTAATTACTTTTCTAATCGTTACGGTTTTTTTTATATTTATCTTAATTTTTATGTATTTCCCCAATGCTTTTCAGGAATTTACCCAAAACAAAAAGGAAGGAATCCATCCTTCCTTATGTACTATTATGTTTAATTGTTTCTTGTGAATCAAGAAGAATCGGCAACATCTCTAAATTTATTCAACATTTCGGGGCAAAAAGATAAAAAATGTCGTTCCTTGCCCATATTTGCTCGTTACAGAAATATGGCCATTATGGGCCTCAATGATATTTTTAGCAATAGCTAAACCTAACCCTGTACCTGAGTTGCCTCTCGTCCTTGCCTTGTCAGCTTTATAAAACCGTTCAAATATATAAGGCAGATCCTCTTCCTTAATTCCAACACCACTATCTTGTATCTCTAAATAAATCCCGACATCGTCCGACTTTGCATTTAACGTGACTGTTCCTTTTTCTTGCGTATGTCTGATGCAATTATCAAGAATATTTGTGACAACCTGCTCCATTTTATCAACATCCATCGTAAATGGCTTCATATCCTCTTGAATATCCATCGTCATGTCGATATTTTTTTCTTTTGCAATCGCATTGAACTTTCTGGAAACTCGATGGAAAAAGGAGCTCATTTCAACCGATTCAAGCATCAGCTCTAGATGCCCTGCCTCCATCCTTGCCAAATCAAGCAGTTCATTGACAAGGCGACCCATTCTAAGTGATTCATCATAAATAATCTGGGCCATTTCTTGCTTTTCTTCCTCCGTCTGAGCAATATTATCAACAATTGCCTCACTGTAGCCCTGAAGCATGCTGATAGGTGTTCGTAATTCATGAGACACATTTGCGATAAAATCATTTCGCAGCTTGTCCAGCTTTCGCTCCTCTGTCATATCCCTTATAACAGCAATCGCCCCTCTTATTTGGTCTTGATTATAAAGGGGACTTACAATAATAACCCATGATTTATGAGAAAGCTTCATTTCAGCAATTTGCTCTTCTCCTGTGCCGATGGCCAAATGGAAAAGCTCCTTTACCTCATCCGGAACTTGCTCTTGTAACGGCTCACTGCTGCCTTGTTCATAATGCCAATATTGAAGAAACCTTTCAGCAGGTGGATTTATTATAAGCAAGCTGCCATTTTTATTAAAGGTCAGCACACCGTCTGCCATACCGCTTAATATATTGCCAAGCTGTTCCTTTTCCTGGCTTAATGCATTCACATTGAAATTAAGGCGTTTTGCCATTTGATTGAAGGCAATGGACAATTCTCCAATTTCATCTTGAGACCATATCGGTACAGTTGTTTCAAAGTTTCCTCTTGCAAGCTCCATCGCAGCCTCACGCATTTTGCGGAGAGGAGCCGTAATCCTCGTAAGTAAAAAGAACGCAAAAATGGTTGTAAGAATGATGGCAACCACTGCCGCTAACACGATAAATTTAGTTGTCGAGTTTTTAGTATCATTAAGGACAGACAAATTTTGAAAAACATAAACAGCTCCGACAGCTTTATTATCGTTTAAGATTGGGACAGCGCTGATGGTAACCTCGATTTTGTCATTCGTCCGGCTATCCCTTAATTCAATTGTCTTAATAGTCTGTTTGTTCCTCGTAATAGCAGTCTTTAAATCCTGACGGGCTAGTGCAGACTCCAAAGTTTCCTTGCTATACTCACTGTCAGGAGAAATAGCGATGTTACTGTCTGTCACAATGGCAGCTGCCGCAGATTCATCCAGAAGCTCCCAGACGATATCCATCCCGATATCGGGGTGCTGTTCGAGCATGCTTGACGCTTTGACCGCATTGCTAGTAAGCTCTTTTTTCGATAATTCCATATGGTATTGCTCAAAATATTCTAGGAGCATAACAGTAAGTATGATTAACACAACAGTAATCAGCAGTAAAAAAGTAAACCAAAGCTTAAATACAACACTTCTCCAAAACATCATCCATTGCTAACCTCAAACTTGTAACCTACACCCCAAACTGTAACAATCATCCGGGCAGCGTCCTCTGATACTTTATTAAGCTTTTCTCTTAAACGCTTAACATGGGTGTCAACTGTTCGCAAATCGCCGAAAAAGTCATAATGCCATACTTCCTTCAAAAGCAGCTCCCTGTCATATACTTTATCCGGAGACCTTGCAAGAAAATACAATAGCTCATACTCTTTCGGGGTCAGGCTGACCTCCCTGCCATTTGCCAATACTCGGTGGGCATCATTG
The DNA here is from genome assembly GCF_007273535.1 of Niallia circulans. Lineage (NCBI taxonomy): Bacteria > Bacillati > Bacillota > Bacilli > Caryophanales > Bacillaceae > Niallia > Niallia circulans. Next base: position 2,419,273 of record NZ_RIBP01000004.1, on the reverse strand, counting down.
TCAATCGTTAATGCCGGGAACACAATCATGTCTTTTGCAACCGGTTCACTTTGAACAAAAACCGCCGGAGACGATCTCCTTAAAAGAGCCTTAACCCTCAAAACAACTTCTCTTGGGCTAAACGGTTTAACAATATAATCGTCTGTACCTGCTTCAAAGCCTTGAACTCTATTAATTTCTTCGCCTTTAGCTGTAAGCATAATAACTGGTGTCGCTTTTTTCTCCCGCAGCTCCTTACAAACCTCCATCCCATCCTTACCAGGCATCATCAAATCGAGTAAAATAATATCATAATCAACAGAAAGAGCTTTTTTTAAAGCAGCTTCGCCGTCAGCTGCTTCCTCTACCATAAAATCTTCCCTTTCGAGATACATTTTTAAAAGCCTTCTAATTCTCTCCTCATCGTCTACAACAAGAATCTTTATTTCCTTCTCCATTTGAACATCCTCCTAACAACACTTCTATCCTATTAAACGGAAGCATGCAGCAGCATGTGTGCATGCTCCTGTTATGCGCAAGTCTGTTTTTAAAATAAACAAAATCCCAAAGATGGTTATGTATCAATGGGATTTAGGAACAAAAACTATATAGTCATTATATCATTTTAATGTTGCAGATATTGTAATCATCCACATTGTTCTGTGAACGTTTTATGAAATTTTTATTTATTATCTCTTCTTATTAGCTTCTGTGCGTAGCAGCTTTACTTCATGCGCTGTCAATTCTCTGGCATCCCCAGGAGTCAAGCCATTTAAATTCAAGAATGAGTATCTTTCCCTTTTCAGTTTTAAGACAGGTGTTCCGATTGCTTCAAACATCCGACGCACTTGGCGGTTTCTGCCTTCATGAATCTTCAGTTCGACAATAGATGTTCCTTTTTTCTTATCTACTGATAATACTTTTGCTTTTGCAGGTGCCGTTTTACCATCCTCAAGCATCACACCTTTTTCCAATTGCTTAATCTTTTCTCGCATTGGAATGCCTTTGATTTTCGCTACATAAACCTTTTCCACTTCGCCTTTAGGGTGCATCATTGTGTTGGCAAATTCGCCGTCATTTGTCAGCAAAATAATCCCGGATGTGTCATAGTCAAGACGGCCAATTGGATATATCCTTGCCGGTATTTCAGAAAAGTAATCTGTTACAACCTTTCTGCCTTTATCATCGTTAACACTCGAAATGACGCCGCGTGGCTTGTACAATATAAAGTAAACAGGCTCTTCCCTTTCAATCGGAACCCCATTCACTTCAATCTTATCATTTGAACCAACCTTCACGCCTAATTCCTTGACAACTTTTCCATTTACAGTAACTCTTCCATCTTGGATTAATTCTTCTGCTTTTCTTCGTGATGCTATCCCAGCATGAGCAATTACCTTTTGCAGTCTTTCCATCTATGTTTCACCTCATTAAATTCATCAAACAGGACAATAACGTTTATTTTTCTGTTACTTATGAATTATGACATAAGTTTGCCCATTTTCAAAGGAAAGTTCCATAAAAACCATGAAGAATATCATCTTTTTGTCGAAAATAAAAAAAACTCCGAGAAAATCGGAGAATTATCTTCCAAACATTAATGTCACCACGACGACTGCTGCAACAAATCCTACAAGGTCTGCAAGTAAGCCTACCTTAAGTGCGTCACCCATTTTTTTTATACCAACAGCGCCAAAGTAAACTGTCAGCACATAAAAGGTTGTATCTGTACTTCCTTGGATTGTCGCTGCCAATCTGCCAATATAAGAATCTGCACCATATGTCGCAATTAAATCGCTTGTCATCCCTAAAGCAGCATTTCCCGAAATAGGACGAATAAACGCTAGAGGAGCGACCTCTGATGGCACTCCAAAAAAATCCAAGGCAGGCTTCAAAAAGCCCATAAAAAACTCCAATGCTCCTGACGCCCGAAATACTGAAATGGCCACAAGCATCCCGACTAAAAAGGGAATAATGGAAAAAGCCATTGATATTCCCTCTTTACCACCTTCTACAAAGCTTTCATATGTCGGGACACGCTTGTACGTCCCATAAAGGAGAATAAAGCAAATTAAAGAAGGAATCATCCAAACGGATAAAAGTGAAATAATCTGCATCATGAATTCATCCTCGTTTCATTCTTCGATAGTAAAAATAACGATCGATTAATATACCGCTTATTGCCGAAAAGATGGTTGCAATCAGCGTCGGCCCAACAATATCTGTTGGAGAAGCTGCATCGTAATTAATGCGAATGGCAATAACCGTCGTCGGAATTAAGGTAATGCTGGAGGTATTTAATGCCAAAAAAGTAATCATGCTGTTGCTTGCATTATTTTTGCCTCCATTTAACTTTTTCAGCTCCTCCATTGCCTTAATGCCTAAAGGGGTAGCTGCATTACCTAAGCCAAAAATATTAGCCATCATATTAGAAAGGATATACCCCATTGCTGGATGATCCTTCGGTACCTCGGGGAATAGCTTTGTTACAAAAGGACGAAACAAATTGGTAAGCTTCTTTAACAGACCAGCCTGCTCGGCAATCTTCATCATGCCAAGCCAAAAGACAAGGACACTTATCAATCCGATACAAATTGTGACCGCTTCTTTCGCGCCAGAAAAGACCGCTTTATTGACTTCATCAATTGTGCCATTAAAAATCGCAAACACAATTCCAATCACAGTCAGCAGCACCCAGATGATATTAACCATCCTTCTCTACTCCCATAACCGCTAGAAACATACTCTTAAAATGATCAAAAAAGCTTTTATTTTTTTTCAATTTGGTATGTTCATAATAAATTGCAGTACTATCAACTAGCTTGCCATCTAAATAAATTTCCGCATTGCCAACAATATCAGGCACATGTTGCTCCTGCTTTTTCCAGTCACTCTTAACCTTTGACAGCTTGTATTTAACTTCAAGTCCATCTTCCTCTTTAGAGGTGATTGGATAGGCTATATCCTCTTTAATAAAAAGTTTGTTTTTATAAAAAGAGTCTTTCGTTTTCACCTTGCCCTTTTCTACCACTAATGCCATTTTATATTCCTTAAATGCTGATTCATACATATTGATATGATCATCCCAATCATCAGGATCATTTAAGGTCACTGCAATCAGCTCTACCCCGTCCTTTTCAGCAGTTGATACAAGCGTTCTTTTCGCTAATTTTGTGAAGCCTGTTTTCCCTCCAGTTGTGTACTCATAAAGACCTGTAAGCAGCTTGTTTTTGTTTTTCCAAACCCGGTCCCAGTCCCCATCAGGATTTTCCGAACGGTATTTTTCCGTTCCCGCTATTTTTTTGTACATGTCATTTTCCATTGCATACCTTGTTAACAATGCCATGTCATAAGCAGAGGAATAATGGTTTTCATGATCATCTAATCCATGTGGGTTTTCGAAGTTAGTATCCTTCATCCCAATTTCTTCTGCTTTTTGCTTCATTAAATAAACGAATCCATCTAAGCTTCCGCCAACATATTCGGCGATTGCTGTTGCTGCATCATTTCCAGATCGCAGCATTAACCCGTATACCAAATCTTCCAGCGGAATTTTATCGCCAGCTTTTAGATAAATGGAAGAGCCTTCAGTCCTGACCGCATTTTCACTTATTGTCACCATATCATTCATTTTTCCCGACTCAATGGCAAGAATGGCTGTCATGATTTTGGTTATGCTCGCAATTCTTCTTTGAGTGTGCGCATCCTTTTCGTAAATAACTCGTCCTGATTCCTGCTCCATCAAGATGGCACTGTTAGCACTGACATAGATTTGTGCACTTGCGTTTTGCGGAAGCGTCAGCAATAGCAATACAGCGATGCAAGATAGGATTAGATTCTTTGATTTCATATAACACTACCTCGTCTCCTTATATGGTTTGTACATACTTATGCAGGACAAGCGGGCTTATGACAAAATCAAGAAACTTTAACAGTGCGACCTGCCTACTGCTTCCATAAAAAAACAGGTGAACACTAGTTGTTCACCTGCTGAAAAGCTAAAATTAATATGGCCGCCATTTCAAATCACTCGCTTTAAGAAACCTTTCCTCTACATCCTTCCAATTGACGATTTTCCACCAATTACTGATATAATCTGCCCGATTATTTTTATACTGTAAATAATACGCATGCTCCCATACATCAAGGGCAAGCAAGGGAATCGTATCCCATTGTGTCAGCAGCATATGCCTTTCAGATTGAAGTATTTCCAAATGACGTGCTCGCGGTGACCACACCAAAATCGCCCAGCCAACACCTTCAACTGCTTTTGCAGCTTCCGTAAAATGCTGCTTGAAAGCATCATAGCTGCCAAAATAGTCTTTAATCGCTTCAAGAAGCATCCCCTTTGGTTCTCCGCCCCCATTCGGACTCATATTATTCCAAAATATTGTATGCAAATAATGTCCTGATCCATGGAAGGCAAGCTCTCTGGACCAATGCTTCACTAGCTCAAACTTTCGGTCCTTCCTTGCTTTGACGAGCATATTTTCCGCTTTATTCAGCCCATCAACATAGGACTGGTGATGTTTTGTATGATGAAGCCTCATAATCTCTTCTGCTATGTAAGGCTCTAGGGCATTATAAGCATATGGGAGAGACGGCAGCCTGTGACCGCCTGCAGGTACTGTCGGCTCATTGACAAATATTGTCCCTATTTGCTGCCTTTGTTTAAAGTAGCCTTCCATTTCATCCTGTAGTTCTTCTGCTTTATGCTGGATTTTAATTAATTCTTCTGTATCTATCGGCTTTCGCTGGACTGTTTCCATTAAGGATGTGAACTTATCAAGGCTTTTCCAAATTTCATCACTTCTTTGGATATTCTCTGTTTCTAAAAAGTCCTTCAATTCCTTATTCCAGACTAACACATCTTTTACATATTCATTGTAGCTGCTCATTGGTTAAGTTAACCCCTTTTCACTATTAGTCAGTTTATAAACAATATGAAAGAGAAAGGGGGAACATGTTTAAAAAATAAAAAAACAGCCTCCGATATATACAAAAAAAGACTGTACTTGGAAGCTATGCTTAAAGTACAGTCTTACCGCTAATCCTCCAATTGCTGGAATGACTCAAAAAATAAATCAGCCTCTTCTTGCTTAAATTCCTCTTCTTTTTCTGCAAGTACAGGGAGTTCACCTAGGTCCTTGAGTCCAAAATGATCTAAAAACTCCTTCGTCGTCCCATACAATATGGCTCTACCTGCTCCTTCTGCCCTGCCTACTTCTTTAATCAGTGCTTTAGCGGAAAGTGTATGCAGTGGTCTTTCTGTTTTTACACCGCGAATTTCCTCTATTTCCGCCCTTGTTATCGGTTGTTTATAAGCAATAATCGCAAGTGTTTCTAAAGCAGCCTGCGATAAGGTGGAAGCATGAGGAGATTCAACGAGCTTTTTCAAATACACAGAGTGTTCCTTTTTTGTAGCAAGCTGGAATGTGCCCGCTATTTCCACAATCGAAATACCTCTGTCTTGATCCTTTCCGTAATCCTCCATCAGTTCCCTTGTTATCTGTTCTGCTTCAAATTGCTCTACATTCAGGACATGTGCCAACTGCTTGACTGTAAGACCTTCATCTCCTGCAGCAAATAACAGACTTTCAATAATACCTTTCCAATTTGTAACCATCAAAATCCTTCCTCTTCCTTTCCAACCACAAATATATCTGCAAAATTATGTTCTTGTTCAACAAATAACGTTTGACGTTTCATCAGTTCCAACACCGCAAGAAAAGTCACGACAATATGGGTTTTATCATGTACAGGAAAAAGCTCTTCGAAATGGATTCTGCCTCGTTTGCTTTTAATGAACCGAAGGATTTCCTCCATTCTGCTTTCAATTGGAATTTCCTGTCTCGTTATTTTCGTTGCTAGCGGCGCCTGCAATTTTTTCCTGCGCATCAGCTTTTGGAAGGCTGCCAGCATATCATATAAAGAAACATCAAGCTCGCTTTTTGCTGATTCCTCCGTACCTTGGGCGTAATCTGACAAATCACTTGGGGGTTTTGTGAAAATCAAGCCTCTTTCCAGCTCCATTTCCTTCAAGTCACCAGCTGCTTCCTTATACTTACGATATTCTACAAGCCTTTCAATTAAGTCCTCTCTTGTGTCTTCCTCATGCTCGTAAACAAGGTCATTATCAAGCAGCTCTTCATCATATTTAGGCAGCAGCATCTTACTTTTTATCGCTAGGAGCGTTGCTGCCATAACTAAAAATTCACTGGCAATATCAAGCTGAAGCACACTCATTGCATGAATATATTCTAAATATTGCTCTGTAATTTCTGCGACGTTTATATCATATATATCAATTTCTAATTTATTTATTAAATGCAGCAACAAGTCCAATGGACCTTCAAAGCTATCAATTTTCACATTATATTGCATTATATCTCACCAAAATCCTAATAAAATAACATCTAAGTCTTTCCTATGCTAGTATAAGTATAGATGATTCGACAAAGTTATCCAATAATAAATTATACCAAGTGATCAAATAAGCAGATTAGAAGACTTTTATGTCTTCCTTTAAACACAGTATAATAATCATTAGCTAATTTGTTTGGAAAGGAGCAAGTGTTGGTGTATCCACATGAATATATTGAGTACTTGGGGCATTTCCATGGAGATCAGGATTTTTTCGAGTGTCACGAGATTCTAGAAGAATATTGGAAGGAGGTCGATCCTGGCAATAAAGACTCTATTTGGGTTGCCTTTATCCTTTTAGCTGTATCCTGTTATCATCATCGTCGGGGAAACTTCCGCGGGGCAGGCAAAACATTAGAGAAAGCAACCAGCATGTTTCACCGCGGTGACTGGAACTGGAATGACTTCGGACTTGATGAGACATTATTGTTCGAAAGAATGGACCAAAGACAGCTAGATATTAGGAATCAACTATCCTACAGTCCCTTCATTCTGCCAATCAATGCTAAATCCCTGGAGCTAGAATGTGTGAAATGGTGTCAATCTGTTGGAATGGAGTGGCAGTCCTCTCACATTCCAATAGATGATATTATTAATCGTCATTTGACACGAGACAGAACAGAGGTAATGATTGAAAGAACCGCTGCTATTGAGGAGCGGAAAAACCGCCTTAATTAGTTTAACAGCAAAAAGCCCCTAACCACTTTTCTGGTTAGGGGCTTATTTATTACGAATTTAGATTTTCCTCCATATTCATGCATTTAGAAAGAAACCCTACAGTCAATTCGTTTGCTTCTATTTTTTTGTTGGTATATTGTGACTTAATTGCTTGCACCATTGCTTTTCCAACACCTTGATGCCTATGAGAAGGATTAACGGATATATGCTGAATGCTGATACTCGTCTCATCCTCAAAAATGATACCGATCAGACCGATGATGTCCTCTTCTTCCTTCCATAAAAAAAGCTGCCAATTTTCATTAGCCTCGTATTGTTTAATCGTTTGCTGGAGCACCTTTAAATCTTTTTCAGCTGGCATAAAAGAAAGCAGGCCCATTGCAATTTTCTCAAAAGATTTTTTATAACGAATAATCATTTGTATCCCTCATTATTATTAAAGCATATTTACCTGTAAGTTTTCCCATAATGGATTGTTTCCAAACAATATTCTATTCTAAATATGAAGAAACCGGCACTAGTATGAAAAAAAACGCCTCATAGCATAATTTAGCTTACTTTGGCGAAACCTGTTATAGATACTATCATACATAAATTATGGATAATCTTCAATGAAAATATTATAAGGATAAAGTAACATTACATATTCTGTGTCCTTTTCCCTATTGATTGGAAGTATTCCATATAGCATCTCTCACTATAATAGTATGCTAAAACAATACATTCAGCTACTATTTTTATTTCACTTCTTTTCGATTATAATAGCTAAGGAAAAACTCACCAATAAGGCGTTTTTAAGGGGATAAGGAAACTTTTTTATTGGTCGACACGTCTATATGCATAGAACTACATTAGGAGGAACACAGATGAACAGAAAAAAATGGGCTGTGCTAGTCTTATCACTTTTGCTTCTGCTCCCTATCCGCGCATTTGCAGATGCAGCTACAGGCGATATGATTATTACGTTAGGAGCAAACTTGACAGAGGAACAGAAAAAACTGCTGTTAACCGAAATGAATGCCCCTGATGACGCAGAAATCATTACTGTGACAAATGAAGAAGAACATAAATACTTAGGAAGCTACATATCAAAACGATTAATTGGTACAAAAGCCATTTCTTCCTCTGCGATAACAATTGCAGATTCTGGAAGCGGAATAAATGTAAAATCAAAAAACATTAATTGGGTTACTGATGAGATGTACATTAATGCTCTTATAACAGCTGGAGTTAAAGATGCGGAAATTTATGTGACAGCACCGATTCAGGTTTCAGGAACAGCAGCACTTACTGGAATTATTAAAGCATACGAGGTGTCCACAGACACTAAAATACCTGAAGAAGTAAAACAGGCTGCCAACGAGGAAATGGTGGAAACTGCTAATCTCGGGGAAGAAATTGGAACAGATAAAGCTTCTGCCCTAATGGCAAAGATTAAAGAAAAAATAGCTGAAAACAAACCGTCAACAGATGCAGAGCTTCAAAAAATTATCGATGATGCTGCAAGCGACTTGAACATAACCTTAACAGATGCCCAAAAGCAAACATTGATGGATTTCTTCAATAAACTAAAAGACTTGGATATCAACTGGAATCAAGTTGGCGATCAGCTGCAGGACGCAAAGGATAAATTTAATGCTTTTATTGAAAGCGAGGAAGGGCAAGGATTTCTTGCAAAAGTAAAAGAATTTTTCGCAAGTATTGTAGATGCGATTAAATCGTTTTTCTCTTAATACAATAAAGGAAGTGCTAAAAAGCACTTCCTTTTATTTTTTCAACGATGCTTTTTCCTTAAGTGGCAAATCGAGACGGACGATGTCCTCATATGTCTCTCTTTTCACAACAAGGACTGCTTCTTTGTTTTCAACAAACACTACTGGAGGTTTTGGGATGCGATTATAATTATTCGCCATTGAATAGCCGTATGCTCCTGTACAAAACACTGCTAAAATATCTTGATCATTCGCTTTTGGCAATGGCAGGTTCCAAATAAGCATATCTCCAGACTCACAGCATTTACCTGCAATTGACACGGTTTCTTCCGCTTCCATCAAAGGTTTATTCGCCAACACAGCTTCATATTTAGCATCATAAAGTGCTGGTCTAATATTATCTGTCATGCCGCCATCAATTGCTAAGTACTGACGAACGTCCGGAACTTCTTTTCTAGATCCGATTTTATAAAGAGTTGTACCAGCATCTCCAACAAGAGAACGACCAGGTTCAATCCAAATTTCAGGCATATTCATGCCGAACTGCTTCATATTCTTCTCAACCTCTGTAATAATCTCTTCGACATATTCAGAAGGCTGAATAGGCTGATCTTCATTTGTGTATCTGATACCGAATCCTCCACCAAGGTTGAGAACCTTCGTTTCATAGCCATGGGCCTGTTTCCATTGATGTAGCGTATCAATTATTTTTTTGGCAGCAAGAACAAACCCTGTCGTTTCAAAGATTTGCGAGCCGATATGACAATGCAGCCCTAATAGCTCTATATTTTGGGAATCCATTGCTTTAAGCAATGCTTCTTCTGCTTGTCCATTTTGCAAACCAAATCCAAATTTAGAATCCTCTTGTCCTGTCAAAATGTAGTCATGCGTATGTGCTTCAATACCAGGTGTTACACGAAGCAGAATCGCCATCTTGCTGTTTTGTTGTTCGCAAAGCTCTTGCAATAGCTCCAGTTCATAAAAATTATCAACTACAATACAGCCAATATTATGCTCTATTGCCATCAATAGCTCATCTTTGCTTTTATTATTGCCGTGGAAGTGGATTCTCTCCATAGGGAATCCTGCGGCAATTGCCGTATAAAGCTCTCCGCCGGAAACTACGTCAAGTGACAGCCCCTCCTCGTTAGCAAGCTGGACCATTGCAATTGTCGAGAATGCTTTGCTTGCATAAGCAACCTGTGCAGGGATTCCTCGTTTTGCAAATGTATCCTTAAACCCTCTCGCTCTTTCTCTAATAAGCGCTACATCGTATACATATACTGGTGTTCCGAATTCTTCGACTATTCTCACTGTATCAACGCCGCCAATCTCTAAATGCCCAGCTTCGTTCACACTAGAAGTTCCATAATAATGCATATATCCCCCTCGATTCTCCCTAAGATAGATACTAAAGGCTAAGATGAAAATAAGAAACAAGCAGACAGTTCTACTTTCGAACTGTCTGCTTTACCGTCCAATTTATTTAACAGCCTACTTGATTAAACAAATGTATCATAAATATACCCAATTCTCAATCCTCTTTTTATTGGATTTATTTGTTCCGATCTTGTACATGAGCATGGCTCGGTCTCAATTTACTTCCTGGAACCGTTCTGCGAATTAGGATATTAGCAAGTGCCTTCGGATAAAACGGGATGAATGGCCATAAATACGGAACATTCAATGTACGCAAGCTTGCTAAGAACAAAACATACAATGTACAGCCAACAACGAAACCTGGCGTATGGAATATCGCAACTAAAATCAACAATATAAATCGCACCAGCTTATTCGCAATCCCCAACTCATAACTCGGGGTTGCGAAATTGCCAATTGCTGCAACAGATACGTACAAAATGACTTCTGGTACAAACAAGCCGACATCGATGGCGATTTGTCCAATCATTACTGCCGCAACTAAGCCCATTGCGGTCGAGAGTGGTGTTGGCGTATGAATGGCTGCTATCCGTAAGAATTCCAAACCAAAGTCAGCAATGAACAGCTGAACAATTAGTGGTAAATGAGTGCGTTCCGTCGGTCCAATAAAGGCCAGGTTCTCAGGTAACAGAGATGGCTCAAGTGTGACAAGAAACCACATTGGTAAAAAAAACAAGGATGCTAAGACACCAATAAAGCGGACCCAGCGGACAAATGTCCCAACCATCGGAGCTTGTCTGTATTCCTCCGCATGCTGCAAATGATGAAAATAGGTAGCTGGTGTTATAATAACACTCGGTGAAGTATCGACATAAATAACCACATGCCCCTCAAGCAAATGATTGGCAGTAACGTCCGCTCTTTCTGTGTATCGAACGAGCGGATATGGGTTATAGCCTTGCTTTAGCAAAAATTCCTCAATTGTCTTATCTGCCATTGATATGCCATCAACATCAATGTTCTCTAATTCCTTTTTAATAATGTCTACAAGGTCAGGGTCAGCAATGTCCTTAATATAGCCTATTGCCACATCGGTTTTTGAGCGTTCGCCGACCTTTAAGATTTCAAATCTCAGCCGCTCATCACGTATTCTTCTTCTTGTGATAGCTGTATTGATAATAATATTTTCAACAAAGCCATCCCTTGAGCCTCTTATTACCTTTTCTGTATCTGGTTCCTGCGGGGTTCTGCCTGGATAGCTCCGCACATCAATGGCAAGGCCTTGATTATAGCCTTCCATCACTGCGACAATAAGCCCTGATAACACCTGATCCACAAGTTCGTCCATTTTATCAAGCGGCTGTACTTGATGATGCACAAGCTGGTTTTCAATAATTTTGAAAAAATCCTCTGATTGATGAACCCGCTCCTCATCATTTAAAAACAACAGCTGTTCTAAAAGATTGGAAATGATCGCACTATCAATTAATCCGTTAACATAATATACATTTACTTCATGGTGGAGTACGAAGATTTTTCTAACTCCAAGGTCAAAGCTAACACCTAAACCAACCCTGTCCTGCATGTACTTTTCAACATCTGTTAGCTTTTTATAAATGGTCGTCATTTCCTTTGTTTCATCGCTCTTTGTTTCCTTGCTCTTTGCTTCATTGCTCATAAAAACCACTTCTTTCTAAAATATATTCCACTGCTTTTCGAGTAATAGGTGCACCTTTTTCATAGGAATCACGTTTTCCCATCTTGCCGATATCTCCGATGCCCACAACCAATGGCAAATGAAGACTATCAAGGCTGTAAACGGTATCGCCGCTCATTCTTCCTATCTCATATTCTGGAATCCCTAGCTTATCAACCCCGTATGGAGTCAGGTTGCCATCTTGGTCAATTGCCACATCAATTCTTGTCCATTCTTCTCTTCTTGTCCTGCTTGCAACAGCGATTACCCCAAGCACCTCAACATCCTTATGTGCTGCTATGTATTTTAACGCTGTCTCACCGGCCCCTTCTCCGACATAACCGCTGTCATCAAACATTACTAATACAGGATCTTTTTTTGCTTTTTTTATTAAGCTCAAAATTTCAGGACCGCTATGATTTGATGGATTGCCAAATGACATAGATATACAGCGGCCGCCAACTTCCTTTGCCACCATTTCCACAGCTCTTCTGGCATATTCGTCTCCATCTGTTATCAAAATGACTTTTCTTTTTGTACCCATCTGCATTTTCCTTTCTTTTTAGCATCTTGCCTATCCTACGGTGCAAAATACATCCAATGAAACAGAGAGCCGAAGATTTTGCCAAAAACGAGCGCCATCATCAAAACGAGAAGCCGATCATCCATGCCCACCCTTTTTGCTAAAAGCGGAAAAACATTCAATACTTCTGTTAGCGCAGCAGCTATCATGCCAATATAAATGCCTCCTGCAAGACCCATCACAATTAGGATTAAAGACGAAATGGAAAAAGAAGGTTCTCTTAAAAATAAAAATGTGCCACAAACCGCACCACAAACAACTGACCACTCATAGGAGTGAATCTTACTGCCTGTTTTTGTTAGCTGGGTGAGTCTCGGTATGATGCCAAATACGGTCAAAAAGGCAACATAACCAGCTCCGACTGTAATCCCCCAAGCCGCCCCGATAAAAAGCACTACAAGTATCTTAATGATCATCTAATTTTTTCATACTTTCTTTATTCTCATGCATGATTACATATTGGTCCAAAGCTTGCTGATAGGAGAAAACCTCTACTTCCAAAGGGCTTGGCTCTTCGTTAAAACGCTTTTTAAATACATGATTAAAGAAGATAATCATCCCCAAGCCTAACCCTAAGCTATAGGGAATTTGAAAGATAAGAGGCTTTTCTACCTCTTTTCCTGTAATGATTTTATACAGCTTTTGATGAACTGCTTGCATACTAACATCTTCATGAAAGTTCATAATTGTTAGAGCAGATCCAATAAAAAGAAGCAGCCAAACTAGCAAAAAAAGCGGTATTGATGCTTCCTTTTTTTTAAGGATGACTTCAATGATGGTTTGTGCAGGGCCGATAATCTGTATCTCCAAGTCTTGGTTGATGCTGCGGATTGCTTTGATAATTCTTGTGCTGTCAATGACAATGATATTTCGGTCACCCTCTGAAATACGGTATATGACCATTGCTTCCAATTGTTCCATGAGAGCATCAGCAGCAATCACTTGTGCTAAATCTTGCAGCAGCACATCCTCATTCAATCTTTTTTCGATACGATTTCTCATCCGAATATAAACCGTCTCAGCCATTCGTGTTCACATCCTAACATCTAATGTTTTTGTGATGTTGGTAGTATTTGCATGAAAGTGGTAATTTATTAGTGAGAAGATAATTGGTAATAATTCCATAAAAAAAAAGCAGATGGATTAAAGATCCATCTGCTCTTTCATTTGTAGTAATATCTTTTTCTCAAGCCGCGATACTTGTACTTGTGAAATTCCCAGCCTTGTCGCAACCTCCGATTGTGTCTGGTCTTTATAATATCGGAGGTACACGATTAGCCTTTCTCGTTCATCAAGCTCCCTAATCGCTTCTTGCAAGGCGATTTTATCAAACCATTTCCCTTCATTGCCATCATCTATCTGATCAAGAAGGGTAATAGGATCGCCATCGTTTTCATATACTGTTTCATGAATAGAAGAAGGTGTTCTTGCAGCCTCTTGCGCTAACACTATATCTTCTGGCGGAATATCAAGATGCTCTGAAATCTCTCCGACAGTCGGTGTCCGTCCATACTGTTTGGAGAGCTCATCTTTTGCTTTCCTGATTTTATTGCTCAATTCCTTTAAGGAGCGGCTCACCTTTACTGTGCCGTCATCACGAATAAAGCGTTGAATTTCGCCGATAATCATTGGTACTGCATACGTCGAGAATTTCACATCATAGCTTAAATCGAATTTATCGACCGATTTAAGCAACCCGATACAACCGATTTGAAACAGGTCATCTGGATCATAACCTCTGTTCAAAAATCTTTGCACGACGGACCATACAAGGCGCATATTTTTCTGGACTATTGTATCTCTAGCTGACTGATTGCCATCTTGGCTTCTTTTAATAAGCTCCTTCACTTCATGGTCTTTTAAATACGTTTCTTTCTCCTTTTTTACCTCCACATCCATAAGCGATTCTCCTTAATTGCTTAGCATTTTGCTCTTTATTAAATGCTTTCGCAGGCGGATCTCAGTTCCATTTTCGGGGCTAGAGTGCACGTCAATTTCGTCCATAAAATTTTCCATGATGGTGAATCCCATTCCGGATCTTTCTAATTCAGGCTTTGTCGTAAATAACGGCTGTCTTGCTTCTTCCACATCCATAATTCCTTTACCATCATCACGGATAGTCAAATCAATGAAGGAATCCTCCATAATGACAGAAATATAAACTATTCCATCAGGATCATTTTCATATCCATGTATAATACAGTTTGTGACTGCTTCAGAAACAACTGTTTTAATTTCCGTCAGTTCATCCATTGTCGGATCAAGCTGTGTAATAAAAGCAGCGACAGTTACTCTGGCAAAGGATTCATTTTGGCTTTGTGCGCTGAATTGCAAATGCATTTCATTTCTCATTTATGCAACCCCCAATCTTTCAAGTGCAAATTGTTCATTTGTTTCCAGCTTCATTATTTTAAACATGCCAGACATATCAAACAACCTTTGGACACTCGGGGAGATTGCACAAATCACCATTTCTCCGCCTAACTGCTTTATTTGTTTATATCTGCCTAAGATAACTCCTAAGCCTGAACTATCCATAAATGATAAATGCTCTAAGTTTAAAACAATATGGCGAATATTTTTGCTCTCTATCGCTTCTGTAGCTTTTGTGCGTAGCTCTTCCGCGTAGTGATGATCTAATTCCCCTGCTAAACGAATACAAAGAACATTGTTTTTTGTTTCCAGCTCAATATTAAGACTCACTATCCATAGCCTCCTCTATTTGGTTTAGTGAGTCAATTCTACCTTTAATCCTTCATTTCCTTCAAGCAAGACAAAACTAGTGTTGATTCGCTAAAAAAACAGGAATCGTGACATTTTTTATTCTGTTTTTGTGAACATTCCTGCAGTTCGTTTAAAGAGGGTCCACCAGCCAGCTTCCTTAATTTCTGTTTGGGAAACAAGCGGACTTTCAACAATTACCTTCCCATCCTTGATGAACTGAACCTTACCAATTTCCTGACCCTTTAGTATTGGAGCCTTAAGATTTTTGGACATTGTAATTTTTTTCTCGACGTCATCCACCTTTTCGCCCTTTTTCGTTAACAGGGAGATCGGTTCACTTGTAACTGCCGCTGCTTGTTTTTGTTCCCCTTTGCTAACATTTACCTTGCCGATCATTTCATTGCGCTTATAAACAGGGTGTGTCTCATATTGACTAAATGCATAATCAAGCATTTTTGTTACTTGTGCATTACGCTCTTTTGATGTTGGCGCACCAAAAACAACAGCAATTACACGCATTCCATTCTTTTCGGCTGTTGCTGTTAAACAGTATTTCGCTTCCTTAGTAAAGCCCGTTTTCAGGCCGTCCACTCCTGGATAAAATTTAACAAGACGGTTTGTATTCACAAGCCAGAATTTCTTATCTGAATTCTCCCTAAGGTAAGCTTCATATGTACCTGTGAATTTTGTGATATCTTCATATTTCAATAATTCCTTTGCCATAATAGCCATATCATGTGCTGTACTGAAATGCTCATCAACAGGAAGGCCAGTAACATTCTTGAATGCAGTATTTTTCAATCCTAGACTAGCTGCTTTTTTGTTCATCATTTCTACAAAAGCTTCCTCAGATCCAGCAAGTCGCTCTGCTACTGCAACTGCTGCATCATTGCCAGAACCAATTGCTATACCTTTAAGCATTTCCTCTGTTGTCATTTCTTCACCGGGCTCAAGGAAGATTTGTGACCCGCCCATTGATGCAGCATGCTCACTTGTTCTAATCTTCTCGTCAATCTTGAGCTTGCCTTGATCAAGTGCTTCCATAATTAATAACATCGTCATTATTTTTGTCATGCTTGCAGGCGGAAGCTCTTCATTGCTGTTTTTCTCGTAAAGCACTGTACCTGTATCTCTGTCAATCAAGATAGCTGATTTAACATTGTCCACCAGTTCACTGCTTTTTTCTGCAGCAAGTGTGCTTGGTGCAAGCACAGAAGCAAATAGTAACATGCTTAAAAAGATTGTTGCGATGCGTTTCATCTCATGACCCTCCATTCTATATACTGTCCCATTTTTTCCAATCGTTGTTTTTTTATACAGAGATTTACTATATTTTTTCTAAAAAAAGGCACAATTAAACATGGATGAGGCTTCCTTGACACAACAAGGCATTTAAGCTATTTTTAAACTGTTGAATAAATAGTTCGGCTTTTGAAATAAGCAATACATTACTGGCTGTTTTTTTTAAGAATAAAGGAGGAGAAACGTTGATTCATATAAAAACGAAGGAGCAAATCGAAAAGATGAAAAAAGCTGGGGAAATCCTTGCTGATTGCCATAAGGAAATCAGCAAATTGATAAAACCTGGCATTACTACTCTTGAGATTGATAGATTTGCAGAAGAATATATTACGAAAAGAGGTGCAACTCCTGAGCAAAAGGGCTATCATGGCTATCCTTTTGCAACATGTGCTTCGGTCAATGATGTGATTTGCCATGGCTTTCCAAATAAAACCTCTTTAAAAAACGGTGATATTGTCACAATTGATATGGTCGTCAATTTAGATGGCTGGCTGGCTGATTCTGCGTGGTCCTATGCAGTTGGAACCATTTCTGATGAAGCGCAAAATTTGCTAAAGACAACAGAAGAGGCTTTATATAAAGGGATTGAGCAAGCGGTTGTCGGCAACAGAGTCGGAGATATTTCCCATGCTGTTCAAAGCTATGCTGAATCAAAGGGCTATTCGGTCGTACGTGATTTTGTCGGTCATGCAATCGGCAGAAATATGCATGAAGAACCACAAATTCCTCATTATGGTCCTCCAAACTTAGGGAGAAGATTAAAAGAGGGTATGGTTATTACGATTGAGCCAATGCTTAATACAGGGATGTATCATGCTAAAGTCGATTTAGACGGATGGACAGCACGAACTGTAGACGGCAGTCTATCTGCACAGTATGAGCATACTTTAGCCATTACTGCTGATGGACCAGTAATATTAACAAAGCAATAAATATAACAGGAGGGAAGCACTTATTACAGTGCTTCCCTTCTGTTAATGTCATTCATGTACAAGCTCTTTCACTTGATTCGGAGGCATAACATTAGCTGGGATTCCAGGGACATAAGGTTTGGCTGCTGCTAATATTGTAAACTCTTCTTTCGCTTCCTTTATTATCGATTGATCCTGCAATAAATCATACAGCGTTAACGCCATTGTTTTGGCAGCCAAGTGCATGCCTTTAAAACCGATCGAACTTCCATAAGAAGCAGTTGCTTGCCAGGAGTGTGCTTGCACGCCGACTGGTGCACAAGTTGTTGTCACTTGGCCAACAGGTGTAATCCAGCTAACATCGCCAACGTCTGTTGATCCGCCGACAGATACTCCCTTCAATTTCGGATCGTTAATACTAACTGTTGGAAGAAGTTCATCTGTAAAGGCAGTGATTCGCTTTTTGGATACTTCTACAATCTTCGGATCGATTGAAGCAATAATCTCATTAGCAAACTCCTTCTCTTCCTCTGTAAAGTTTAACGGGTTTTCCTCCATATTCTTTAGCATCACATCATTTAATCTGTCATTTGGCAATGTTTCATAGGCAAATGCTAGTATTTCTGAGCTTACAGCTGTTTCTGTCATTAAAGCAGCTCCATCCGCACATTTCTTAACCCTAACAAGCAGTTCATCGACCTGCTCCTTTGTAGCAGCACGGATATAATACCAAACTGTGCTTGTATCTGGGACAATATTCGGAGCAAGCCCTCCATTTGTGATGACATAATGAATTCTTGAACCATCTAATATATGTTCACGCAAATAATTAGAACCAATATTCATTATTTCGACCGCATCCAAGGCGCTTCTTCCCGCATGAGGTGCACCAGCAGCGTGTGCAGCAATGCCTGTGAAATGAAATTTAATAGAAACCATTGCCTGCATGCTGAAGTTTGATGTCATATTAGCTGTTCCAGGATGCCAGGTTAAGGCGCAATCCAGGTCGTTAAACAAACCGCTTCTTGCCATGAAGGTCTTTCCTGACAGTACTTCTTCGGCAGGACAGCCATAGTAGCGGATTGTGCCTGCAAGATTTTCAGCTGCCATTTTGTCCTTTAATGCCATCACTGCTGCGACACCTGCTGTTCCTAAAAGATTGTGACCACAGCCATGACCTGGCCCGTTTGCGACGATTTCAGCACGAATTGGTGAAACCTTTTGAGAAAGGCCTGGCAATGCATCATATTCTCCCAATATACCAATAACAGGCTTACCAGTCCCATACTCTGCCACAAAAGCGGTACTCGATCCGCCAGCATTTTCTTTAATCGAAAAGCCGGCATTTTGAAGGGCTGTTATTTGCTTTTCTGCAGCATACGTCTCCTCATAAGCTACCTGCGGGTGTTCCCAAATATCCTTTGCCATGTCTGTAAAGAATTGTTCGTGCTCATTCAGCCAGTCCGTCACATCTGTTTTGCCCATAATTAGCCTCCTTAAAAAAAATAGTAGTCATCACGAAGAGTATGAATATTCTGTATTTTAAAAGCATACCTTATTCTAGTCTTTCGTGCTACTAATTAGTTAGGAAATCTGACGAGAAACAATTTTTTTATTGTAGAGCTGCCAGCACTAAAAAAAGAAGCTCGAGTTACCTCGACCTTCTTTTCCCACAAAATCAGCCAGTAATTACTTCATATATCAATTCTGGAGCGTCGACTTTTTTGTCGATGACTTTAATATGCTCATATAATCTTTGCTTCACATCGTCAATATTTTCTGTATTGCTGTAAATGGTCACAAGCGATTCGCCTGCTTCCACCTTGTCACCGATTTTTTTGTTAAGAACCAATCCAACAGAGAGGTCAATTTCTGATTCCTTTGTCGCTCTGCCAGCACCAAGAATCATTGCTGCTGTACCGATACTGTCAGCTGTAATTTCTGCTACATAGCCTGACGCTTTCGCTGGAAGTTCCAGCTTGAATGGAGCTTGCGGGAGACGCTCAGGATTATCGACAACACTAGCATCGCCGCCTTGTGATTCCAAGAAGAGCTTGAATGTTTCCAAAGCTTTTCCACTCTTGATTGCTTCTTCCAACAATTCTCTTGCTGCTTCGATACTTTCTGCCTTTTCTGCCAAATATACCATTTGAGACCCAAGCGTAAGGCATAGCTCCGCTAAATCTTTTGGCCCTTGGCCTTTTAATGTATCAATTGCTTCCTTTACTTCAAGTGCATTGCCAATTGCATATCCAAGCGGCTGGCTCATGTCTGATATAATCGCCATCGTTTTACGGCCGACATTATTACCGATTCGTACCATCGCTTCTGCAAGCTCCCTTGAATCATCCAATGATTTCATGAATGCTCCCGCACCCGTTTTTACATCAAGGCAAATCGCATCAGCACCTGCAGCGATTTTTTTACTCATAATACTGCTTGCGATAAGTGGGATACTATTAACAGTGGCAGTAACATCCCTTAACGCGTACAATTTCTTGTCAGCAGGAGTTAAGTTACCGCTTTGCCCAATAACAGCCACCTTATTTTTATTTACTAGTTTAATAAATTCCTCTTTATCGATTTCAACATGGAAGCCTTGAACAGCTTCTAGTTTATCGATCGTTCCGCCAGTATGACCAAGTCCGCGTCCACTCATTTTCGCGACTGGAACGCCGACAGCTGCCACTAAAGGACCAAGAACAAGTGTAGTCGTATCGCCAACACCGCCTGTAGAATGCTTGTCAACTTTAATACCGTCAATTGCTGACAGGTCGATGACATCGCCAGAATGAACCATTGCCATTGTTAAATCGGCTCGTTCCTTTTCTGTCATGCCTTGGAAAAACACTGCCATTGTGAATGCACTGATTTGGTAATCAGGTATTGTACCATCCGTATAGCCATTAATAATGAAAGAAATTTCCTCTTCCGTCAATTCGCGTCCATCACGTTTTTTCTCAATTAAATCAACCATTCGCATTTTCATAGTGGAATCCCCTTATCTACTATTTGCCGATTTCTTTGACCAATTCTTTAACATATTTCAGGAAGTCTGCTTTTACCTTTTCCGTTGTTTCAATAACTTCTTCATGGTTAAGCGGCTGATCAAGAATACCTGCTGCCATGTTAGAGATGCAAGAAATTCCAAGGACTTTAAGTCCAGCATGTCTTGCTACAATTACTTCAGGAACAGTTGACATACCAACAGCATCTCCACCAAGAACTCTTAACATTTTAACTTCTGCAGGCGTTTCGTAAGAAGGGCCTGTATTGCCGACATAAACACCCTCTTGCACTTTTAAGCCAATATTGGCAGCGATATCTTTTGCAGCTGCTCGTAAATTCTTGCAGTATGCTACACTCATATCTGGGAATCTAACACCTAATGCAGAATCATTTGGTCCGATTAACGGGTTTGTTCCCATATTGTTTATATGATCAGAAATCAACATTAAGTCCCCAGGAGCAAATGCTTCATTCACACCACCTGCCGCATTTGTGACGATAAGATTTTCCACACCTAATTCTTTCATCACACGAATAGGGAATGTTACCTTCTCAAACGTATAGCCTTCATAATAGTGGAATCTTCCTTGCATTGCGACAACTTCAACACCGCCAATTGTTCCAAATACAAGCTGGCCAGCATGGCCTTCCACTGTTGATACAGGGAATTCAGGAATTTGCTCATACGGGATTTTGACAGCATTTTCAATTTCTTCTGCCAAAACACCAAGTCCTGACCCTAAAATTAGCCCAAGCTTTGGTACTGCTGAATATTTTTCTTTTAAAAAGTCTGCTGATTGTTTAATTTTTGTATAGTCCATGTTCACTGCTCCTTATATTAAATCCTTCAAGAAACTTTTGCCGTGCTTAGGTAGAGCCACTTGGAAGTTATCTGCAATCGTTGCGCCGATATCAGCAAATGTCTCTCTTAATGATAGCTCACGGCCAGCGCTGATTGCTTTATTATATACTAATAAAGGCACATATTCTCTTGTGTGGTCTGTGCCGGGAGCAACAGGGTCATTGCCATGGTCTGCCGTTATAATGAGCAAATCATCTTCATTTAATAGTGGCAATACTTCTGTCAGCCTTGCATCATATTCCTCTAGTGCTTTTCCATAACCGATTGGGTCACGTCTATGTCCATAAAGGGCATCAAAATCAACTAGATTTAAGAAGCTAACGCCTGTAAAGTCCATATGTAATGTTTCTAGAAGCTTATCCATACCATCCATATTGGAGACTGTACGCAATGATTGGGTAACACCTTCCCCATCATATATATCCGAGATTTTTCCGATAGCAATACTGTCTAACCCATTGTCCTTTAACTCATTCATTACGGTTCTATCGAACGGCTTAAGTGCATAGTCATGACGGTTTGCCGTTCTTTTGAAATTACCTGGCTCACCTAAAAACGGTCTTGCAATGATTCTGCCGACCATGTATTTCTCATCAAGTGTCAATTCTCTTGCAAGCTCACAAATTTCATAAAGCTCTTTTAATGGTACGACTTCTTCATGTACAGCAATCTGCAGGACAGAATCAGCTGATGTATAAACAATCAAATCGCCTGTTTTCATATGCTCTTCTCCGAGCTCATCAAGGATTTCAGTACCACTTGCAGGCTTGTTGCCAATAATTTTGCGGCCTGTTTTTGATTCTAGTTCTTGCAGCAGCTCATCCGGAAATCCTTCTGGAAAAACACGGAACGGAGTATCAATTCTTAGACCCATAATTTCCCAGTGTCCAGTCATAGTATCTTTCCCGTTTGAAGCTTCCTGCATTTTTGTATAATGTGCTAACGGCTTGTCTGCCTTTTCAATTCCTTTAATTGCCTCGATATTACTTAAACCTAATCGCCCCATATTCGGCATATGTAGGCCATTCATTTTTTCTGCTATATGACCAAGGGTATGTGCACCTAAATCGCCAAATTTTTCAGCATCTGGTGCTTCACCAATTCCGACTGAATCCATCACAATCAAAAATACCCTTTTAAATGGATATTTGGACATTTTTTTACCTCCTATATAAAATTAATCATCCTATTTTACCCTTTAGTATGTATCTTTAACCAAAAAAATTATAGCACATTGTCAGAAGTCTGACATCTATTTCCTACAATTATTTTAGGGCCAGCCTTTCACCATACGAATGTATAGGCGGTGAAAGGGCTGACCCTATGCTCTTGGATGATATTGACTATAAACATCTTTTAATCTAGTTTTTGTAACATGTGTATAAATTTGCGTTGTTGAGATGTCAGCATGTCCGAGCATCTCTTGAACCGCCCGCAAATCGGCCCCATTCTCCAATAGATGGGTAGCAAATGAATGCCTTAACGTATGTGGCGTAATTTCCTTGTTGATATCTGCTTCTTTTCCAAGACGTTTAAGGATTTTCCAGAATCCCTGCCGGGAAAGTCTTCTGCCATGATGGTTAAGAAAGAGCGCATCTGTTTTTTCTTTTTTGTTCAAAAAAACTGATCTGCCCTCTTCCAGATAAACGGTTAAAGCCCTTGTTGCAGCACCGCCGATTGGAATAATTCTCTCTTTGTTCCCTTTGCCGATACAGCGAACAAACCCCATCATTAAATGGACATCATCCAAGTTCAATTGAATCAATTCACTCACACGGATTCCTGTCGCATACAAGAGCTCAAGCATTGCCTTGTCCCTTTTTCCGAAGTGGTCGAGCTTTTTAGGAAATTCAAGCAATGCCTCCACCTCTTGCATGGATAGCACTTTAGGCAATGACCGCTCTCCCTGCGGGGTTTCAATATGTACTGTCGGGTCCTCTTCTATCACCCTGTCACGGAAAAGGAACTGATGAAATGCCCGGATGGAAGCTATATGTCTGGCAATTGTTTTGGAGGACTTCCCATTATCCTTCAAAAACCCCAAAAATCGAACGATATGTGCGCGTTGAATATCAGTAAGGCCAATTTGTTCTATGTCTCTTATATACTTGCAATAGGATTTTAAATCCCTTTCATAAGAAACTAGTGTGTTTTTTGCCAAACCCTTTTCCACTAATAAATAATGCATAAAGTCCTTAAGCTGTTGTTCCATTTATCATTACTCCCCATTTAAGAAAAAAAGAAATATTCGTTCTCTCCAGGAAAACTCTTCAGCCTCCCCATCACCGCTCACTTTCACAGCAGCTCCAGACGGTTCATCATAGCGATGAAAATCCTGATATTCTTCATTAAACCATATAAGTGCATAATAAAAAAGAATCGTACATCCAACAAAAAGCAAAAATACCTTTGCTGTCCGAAAGACAACTTTAGACCATTGCAGCATAGATTTTCCTCCAAACTAGTTTCTTATTAAAAGCTATGCCAGTTTACGGAGAAAATATACCTATAATAGAGCCTATTCTATGAAACAAATCAAAAAACCTTCTCCATATGAAAAAGGTTTCTCATTCTTTTTTTAATCTGCACTTTTTTCATTGCAGCGATGACATATTCCATGAAAGGTTAAACGGTGATCTTTTATTTTAAAATTCCAGTCACGTTCAACTACTTTTTCAACATCTCCTAATAAATCCTCTTGAATCTCGTCAACAGCACCACATTCTATGCATACTAAATGATGATGAAAGTGAGCTGCACCTTCTTGTCGTAAGTCATATCTAGAAACACCATCACCGAAATTTATTTTATCAACGATTTTCAGCTCAGTCAGAAGTTCTAAAGTCCGGTAAACTGTTGCTAATCCAATTTCGGGCGATTTTTCTTTTACAAGGAGGTAAACATCTTCTGCACTTAAGTGGTCTTCTTCATTCTCTAGCAAAACCCTCACTGTTGCTTCTCTCTGAGGAGTCAATTTATAGCTCGAAGAATGCAACAGCTTTTTTATTCTATCTATTCTACTTTCCATTCCGAAAGTCCCTCCCTAGCCACTGTCCATATCATTATAACAGAAGAAGGATTAGAATCCTAATAAAAATTATTATAAATAAGAATCAATAATTATTCGTTATTTAAAATCATTATAATTTATTCAATATAAACTAAAGCCGCCTATAAATGAGTTAACCATATTCACAATGGATTTCATTAACCCTGGAGAAATATACGCTTCAACACCTGCAGCTATCACTAAAGAAACAATCGCCCCAACCAACAATACCATGTATCGCCCGAATAGCGGAAGCATCGGTTCTCCCATTTTTTTCATAAATTGCTGTCTGATCATCTTGAAGGAGAATGACACAGCTAATGTTGCAGATATAATGAACACAGGAATGATAATGATATTTTGCGGTAATACAGAAACGAAGGAAAGTAAAAAGCCATTCCATCCCATTTGGTTCACTAAAAATCCGACTGTAAAGCCAACTACCATTCCTTTTATAAATAATAAAATGAGAATAACAGGCAACCCAATAATTGAAATGCCTAGAAGCCACATTAAGCCGATGAATTTACTGTTATGAGAAAAGCTCTGAATAAACAAGTCTTTGCTGTCTGCAACCTTGCCGTTAGAAATTTGGCTGAAAAATTGTGATAAATAATAGAAAAGATCTTCTTTTTGGCTTAATGTCAGGCTATTAACCACAATTGCACCAAATATGACACCCATTAAAAACAACACTGCAATAAATAAATAAATGGAGGAATGTTCTCGAAAATGATTTGCTAGAATGTTCTGGTACTTATTTTTTTTCATTGCTATCTCTCCTCTGTGCCAATCTGTTATTTCATTCTATGAAACAAGAGCGCAGCATATGACTAGTAACTCTAGTATTTTTCTACCAAATTATATTTAGCTTATAGAGTCCAGTTTTTATGCTAAAAAGAGAGGAGATAAAATATAACTTTTCTAAACACGAAAAATAATTTCTAATTTGAGACAATAGAGCATGAAATTATCAAATAGAGTATGGCTTTAAAAATTAGTTCTGTTCGTATCATTGTGCGCTCGCCCTCGCCTATGTGAGCTAAATCGGCTCTATTTCCCTTAGTAGTTGAGTGGCCTTCGCTCCATTCCACTAAAATCCTTAATAATTGTAATTAAGAGAACCTACAACGCAAAAAAACCGACCCATTAATCAAAAAATGGGTCGGTTTTGGATTAGGTTACATACTTACTTCCTGCCTGTTTTGCTTATTAATTGTCTTCCTTAATATAAACACTTCCATAACGGCCTCCGCCTCCTACTGTGAGGGACAGGTTGCCTTCTCTTGCTGCTTGGATATAGTCTGCTATTTTAACTGGAACTATTTCTGCTAGCTTTTCATATGGTGCAGCATGAATGATTTGCATTTCTGTTGAGAAATAGGAAAGTAGCTTCTCTAGTGTTTTGTTTCCTAAACCTGGGATGAATTCAAGTGGGACTTGGTGTATATAGGGTGGCCGCTCAGGCTTCGTAGTGCACGATGAAAGCTCCTGAATTCTTGCAGCAACTCCTTTTTTCACGATTTTATGGCCACAGCTGCTACAAGCAGCCTCATCTTCACCTAAGGGCTTATGACATTTCAAGCACACTGTTTCATGGTATTTGCCTAACAATGGGTCCATCCCATAATTCGCTACGATTCTCCTGCCATCCATCCTCTTTAGTGCTTTTTCCAGCTCTTGAAAGGATGCTTCCTTCAGCTCCAAAATTTGATATTCACGGCCGAGTTTCGCCAGTGAATGGGCATCTGAATTAGTTACATAAGGATAATCATGAAGTTCTTTTATATTGTCTGCCATTTCTGTATTCGAACTTAAGCCAAGCTCGACTGCATCAATAAGTGACGGATCGAAAACCTCTGAAAGCGATCGCTTCACACCGCTTCCATACAAGCTCTTAAACGGTGTAAAGATGTGTGCAGGAATAAACAGGCCGCCAAGGTTTTTCACCTTTCGCTGCAGCTCAATTCCAGTCACATATATACGTTGTGAACTTAATTGAATATTTTTCATTTTGCCAGACAGCCATAAGGAAAATTCCTTCATTGCATTCAATGTCGGCAAATAGCAGAGCACATGGATAGGTCCACTACAAGCATCGTCATATATTTCTAACTCAGAGCCAGGAATAATTGTGATACCATCCATTTCCAGACCGCCGCCGGCCTTTTGCGTCATTCTGCCTTCTTCTATGTATGTATCCATTTCCATTAATACTTCAGGCGAATGACAATCAATAATTCCAATCATATCAAGACCCTTTTGAAAGCTCGCATATTCAATGATATTCAATAGGGTTAAGGTTCGAGATCCGGTTATTTTTACAGCTTTACCGCTTGCTGTTCTGCCAATATGAATATGCAAGTCTGTAAATATGTGTTTCATCCCTGTCACCTTATTTTCCAAGGAGCTGCCAGTATTGAACAGCATACATTGTTTTAGCATCAAGAATTTTTTGCTCTTTCATTAACTGAAGCGCTTCTTCTAATGAGATTTCCATAAGGTTTACAAACTCATCCTCGTCAAGTCCTGCTGCATCTTCCTTTTTATACAGTCCTTTTGCTAAGTAGACATGAACTAGTTCATCTGCAAATCCTGGTGATGTATAAAAGGAAGTAATATGCTCCAAGTCCTGACAGCCGTAGCCTGTTTCTTCCTCAAGCTCCCTGCCTGCACAAACAGCAGGATCCTCGTTCTTTTCCAGCTTACCTGCCGGAATTTCAATAATCGCTTTTTCAAAGGCTTTTCTGTACTGTTCCACTACAACAAGCTTATTGTCTTCTGTGATGGCAATAACAGCTACCGCACCAGGATGCTTAATGATTTCCCGTGTCGAAGTATTCCCATTCGGCAACAGCACCTCATCGACTTGCAGAGAAATAATTCTTCCTTTGAAGATTTCCTTTGTGCTGATTGTTTTTTCTTCTAAATTTTCCATCTGTGTTTCACTCCTGTTCTATTCACTTAACCAGTTTTCATATATTTCATTATACTTATTTCCCCTTCCAAAAGGGAAGGAAACGGAGGCAATCCTTGAAGATTTACAAACAAAAAAACGCAATTATCCTGACAGGCAAGGCTTGGCAAGTGCGTCATATGCTCAAAAATTATCAAAAAGACTATAAGTTTGTTAAAGACTGGATAGAAGCAGATACACTGCAACGAAAAAAAGAAGACAAAAAATAGGGCACATCCTTTGTCTTCTGCTCCTGCTTTTCGATAAAATAAAGAGGCAAGCTTAACATGAGAGAGGTGTTTATGATGAAAAAGAACCGTTTAGGACAATCTGATTTATATATTTCTGCACTTGGTCTTGGATGCATGAGCTTAGGAACAGACGAAAAAACGGCTTTCCCTGTGCTGGAGGCAGCAATGGAAGCTGGTATTAATTATTTTGACACAGCGGATTTGTATGACTTCGGACATAATGAGCAATTACTCGGCAAATTCTTCAAGCAAAATCGCGAGGATATCATCATTGCCAGTAAAGCAGGAAATAAATGGCAGGAAGGTGCAGAAGGCTGGACATGGGATGCCAGCAAATCCCACATAAAGGAAGCTGCCAAAAACAGCCTCAAGCGTCTTGGCACTGATTACATTGATTTATATCAGCTTCATGGCGGAACATTGGATGACCCAATTGATGAAACGATTGAAGCGTTTGAGGAATTGAAGGAAGAAGGCTATATTCGTTATTACGGCATTTCTTCCATTCGTCCAAATGTCATCAAGGAATATGTTAAACGTTCGAATATTGTATCTGTTATGATGCAATACAGTGTATTGGACAGGCGTCCAGAGGAAGAAGCATTGCCGCTACTTCATGAAAATGGCATAAGTGTTGTTGCACGTGGACCTGTTGCAAAAGGGTTGCTTAGTGACAATTTTGCGAGAAAGCTTTCTTCAAAAGGCTATATGGAATATACGGAAGAAGAACTTCGCTCCACATTAGAGTTATTAAAGGAAAAATTCGCAGGCAAACATTCCTTGCTGGAAGCAGCAGTACAATATAATCTTGCTAATCCTGCAGTTGCCTCAGTTATTGCTGGAGCAAGCAGTGTCCAGCAGTTGCAAGAAAATGCTCATGCTGTTAACAGTGCTCCACTTACTCCAGATGAATTGAAAATCATTCAGGAGGCTTCCAAGGCATCCATTTATCAAGACCATAGATAATAATAAAACAGCAATGGCATTGAAGTGCACCCCAATTGTTAGACAAAGGTCTAACAATTGGAGGTGTCTTTTTTATGGCCAAATTTTCGATAGAAGAAAAAATTAGTGCCGTTTTGGAATAGATAGATGGTGATGATGGCGTAAATACGATAGCGAGAAAAATTGGGGTTAACTATGCTCTTTTTCAAGATTGGATTAAACAATATAAGCTACATGGAGAAAAAGCCTTTGAAAAACGCTATACAAACTACTCCGTTGACTTTAAACTAGACGTATTGAAATTTATGAATGAAACTGGGACGTCTAACAAGGAAACAGCAGCTATCTTTAATAACCCATCTCCACCAACCACTTTAAAGTGGAGGAAGGCATTTGAAGAAGGCGGAATAGACGCTCTAAAACCGAAGAAACAGGGGCGTCCGTTTATGAGTGAAAAATCGCAGAAAAAAACAAAGAAAACACTAGATAAAGGTTCTGTAAAGGAACTTCAAGAAGAAATCTATCGTTTAAAGATGGAGAATGCCTACTTAAAAAAGTTGAATGCCTTAGTTCAGGAAAGGGAAAAGCTACAAAACAAGAAAAAATAAAGGCGATATACGAACTAAGGAAATCATTCCCGATAACAGAGTTAATGAAAATAGCTGGTATCGCAAAAAGCACCTATTATTTTATTATCAATTAAAAGCAATACAACGTCCGGATAAGTATATAGAAATAAAGCAACACATTGAGTTTATATACCACACGAATAAGGGGCGTTATCGCTACCGTCGGATTCACCTAGAGTTAAGAAATCGTGGTGTATATATTGATCATAAGACGGTAATACGCCTTATGAAACAACTTGGGCTAAAATCCTTGGTTCGGATAAAAAAATACCGTTCCTATAAAGGGAAAGTAGGTCAAATAGCCCCCAATGTGCTAAAGCATAACTTCGTGACAACCAAACCGAATGAGAAGTGGGTAACTGATGTGACAGAGTTCCACTTATTTGGACAAAAGCTTTACCTATCTCCTATTCTTGATTTATACAATGGGGAAATCAATGCCTATAACGTAGAAAAAAGACCTGTCTATTCCCTATCCAAGATGTTGAATCAGGCATTGGAGGATTTGCCAGAAGGAGAGAAACCTATTCTGCACTCGGATCAAGGCTGGCACTATCAGATGAGTAATTATCGTCACGTGTTAAAACAGCATGGAATTACACAGAGTATGTCGCGAAAAGGAAATTGTTTGGATAATGCAGTCATGGAGAATTTCTTTGGTTTATTAAAGTCGGAATTATTCTACCTTCACGATTTTGAAAACATGGAGCACTTTAAACAAGAACTGGAGAGCTACATTTATTACTATAATCACATACGAATTAAGGCAAAATTAAAAGGCATGAGTCCGGTTCAATACCGAACTCATGCCCCAGAAGCTGCCTAATGAGCTAACCATGTCTAACTTTATGGGGTCACTTCACTTCCTGCTGTTTTTATTTGAATTCTTTCCAGTTCATCGAAGTATCATTCAGAAGCTCTTCAAAGCTTTTGTTTTTTTCTTTTTGGCGGCGTTCTTCTTTTTTTCTTGCTTCTTCTGCTTTAAGTCTTTCTTCCTCTTCCACCTTAAGTTCTTGCTTCTTATCCTTTAATTGCTTGGCAAGCTGTTCATTTAGCATATCTCCAAGTGTGACTGGCTTGTCGCTAGTTTCTTTTTTTGTCTGTCTGTTTTGTTTCTTCTTCATTTTGATCTCCCCTAGTATTTAGTCACCGATTCGTATCGTCTCTTCCAAACTAACTTTAACATTGCCTTTAATTGCTCTTGTAATCATGCAGGATGCCTCTGCTTTCTCAGCAAGCCTTGCTGCAAGCGCCACGTCTTTTTGCGTCGCTTCATCGTTTAATATTATTGTCGGACGATGGATAATCTCTTTATATGTAAAGATACCGTTTGTCACGTCAACAATCGCTTCCGATTCTAGGTTTAAGCTTTTTTTGTTTAAATTGCTTCTTTCCATCATAGCAGCCAACGTTATAATGAAACAAGTTGCTGCCGCACCTAAAAGCATTTCATCAGGGTTTGTCCCGACACCTGGCCCATCCATTTCTTGCGGGATAGAAATTTGCGTTTTTAAGTTCCCGCTTTCAATTGTACCGATATCATTGCGAAGCCCAGGCCAGTTCGCCTTTAAATGAAAATGATGCTCTGCCATTAATGATCAACCTTTCTGTTTGCACTTGCTTGTATCATAACATATTTTTTAGATCCCGTTCATTTCCACGCTTCCCCTCCACTAACAGGCTCTATTTTCGGGAAAAACGGTGTGTCACGTAATCGAACAAGCCGTATACTGTTACTATTCCTGCTATTTTTAGTGGGTATACCTTTTTAACGCACGGTCTCTGATTAAATCTGCCAAATTACGGGTATCCTTAGTTTTGTATATGTGTCGGTAACCGTAAAAGGTGATATTTTTCTATTATTGTCTGCTTTGTTTCTTTAGAAAATAATGGTAAACTCATAGTAGTTTTTTAAATGAAATTATTTTATTCGGGGGAATGAATGTGAAAAAATTTTTTCGCTATTTCTTTTCATTCTTGATATTTTTTACATCCATCGGTGTTTACTGTACAAATAGGTTGATGTATATGAAGAAAAAAGAGGACGAATTTATATTTAACAGAGAAAAAGCCGCCGGAAGGCTTGATCCTGTGACATTGGAGACATTAAAAAAAAGGGAAATAAGTATTCCGTCTCCTTACGGCTATATGTTAAAAGCAATTGCTACAGAGCCATATCCAAATAAGTGCTACATTATTATTGCTCATGGAGTAACAGAAAACAAATTAAATTCCGTCAAATATATGAATATGTTTATAGAAAGAGGATTTAATGTCATTATTTATGATCATCGCAGGCACGGCGAGTCTGGCGGTAAAACAACAAGCTTCGGTCATTTTGAGAAATTCGACTTAAAGGCGGTTGTTGATTGGTTAAAGGCGGATAAAGGCGAAGACATTCTTTTAGGAATTCACGGGGAGTCAATGGGTGCGGCCACGATGATTTTATATGCTGGCATGGTTGAGGACGGAGCTGATTTTTATATTGCTGATTGTCCTTTCTCCGACTTTGGTGAACAATTGAACCATTTAGTCAAGGCTGAAATGAAGGTGCCGGGAAATCTGTTCCTGCCAATTGCTGATTTGGTCCTGCGGGCCAGACAGCGATATTCTATCCGCCAAGTCTCCCCAATTGCTGTAATTGATAAAATTGAGAAGCCAATGCTATTTATTCATAGTGAAAAGGACACCTTTATTTTGCCTGAAATGACACAAAAGCTGTTCGAAAAGAAAAAGGGACCGAAGAAGCTTTTTCTTGCATTAAACGGGTTCCATGCTCAAAGCTATAATGAAAATAAGCAAGAATACGAACAAGTAATTGATGACTTTTTGCAGGAGTACGTTATGAAATAATAGGCAGATGCTTTATTAGAGAGTGCTTAAGATTGTTTGAAGCTCTGAAACTTTTGCAAACAGAATTTTAATATTGGAACGAAAAAGAGGCTGGGACAAAACAAAAGATAACCTTTCTAAACACGAATAATAAAATTACATCTAAATTTGAAAAAAGAAGCACGTGACTAAATAGTATATGGGTTTAAAATTAGTTCGTTTCATTGCACTGCATCGCCTGCGGGGTCTAAGCCTTTCCTCTATTTCCCGCAGGAGTCGAGTGACCTCCGCTCCATTCCACTAAGTTTTCTAATCAGTGTATTAAAACTAAAAAACACAAAAAAGCCGAACTATTTAATAATTGGTTGATTAAGTAGTTCGGTTTTTATGCAGATTCACTTACTTATGTCCCAGCCTCTTTTTTCTTACTTCCAATGGTCGTTTATATAGTCATCTCTGCCGGACTTTTCTCTGTCCTCTTTATAATGCTGCTTGTTTTTCTTATGATAGTCTTGGTGATACTCCTCAGCAGGATAAAAAGTGACAGCAGGCTCAATTTCCGTAACAATTGGCTTTTTGAAGCGACCACTGTCTTCAATTGCCTTTTTCGACTCCTCTGCCAGCTGTTTTTGCTTTTCATTATGATAATAAATCGCCGTGCGATATTGAGAGCCTCTGTCATGAAATTGTCCGCCGCTGTCTGTTGGATCAATTTGCTGCCAATACAGTTCCAACAGTCTTTCGTATGGAAATAACGCTGGATCAAAGGTGATCTCTACCACTTCTGCATGTCCAGTAGTTCCTGTTTTCACTTGCTCATATGTAGGATTTTCGATATGTCCGCCCGTATAGCCTGACACTATACCGCCAATTCCAGGAAGCTCATCAAAAGGTGTTACCATACACCAAAAGCATCCGCCTGCAAATGTCGCTTTTTCCATGTTGTCTCCCTCTTTCTATCCCAATAATGCTTCCAATATAGAAGCTTTTCCCTTACAGATTGAAACTAGTATATAATAAAATCTAGTAGGATACTACCATTTAACACTAAAAAAAGAACTGCTGTGCAAATGGATGTTACTGCACACAGACTGCATATAGCTGTTTATTTCCGACTCCCCTATTTACAGCTCATTTTTTATCAAGCATGCCGCCCATCACCCTATCTGCTATGCGCGGAAATAAACTGTACAGGATACTGCCTGCATTCATCCACCCTGGCAGGTTCAGCTCTCTTTTTGGCTTTAAAAGCAGTGCCGTAATACGGTCCGCTACGTATTCGGTTGTTAGCATAAATTTCTGCACATTCTTTACATAGTTTCCTGACTTATCTGCTATTTCAAAGAAGTTCGTATCAATTGGACCAGGATTAACCGCAGACACATGAATAGCAGTTTTGGCAACCTCCATCCGGAGACTATTAGTGAAGCCTAAAACAGCATGCTTTGTTGCAGAATAACCAGATGATTTTGCAGTGGCAAGCTTGCCGGCTTGTGAAGCAATATTAATTATATGCCCCTTGTTCTCCTGCAGCATAGTTGGCAGAACCTCTTTTGTACACGAAATAAGACCGAGCACATTAACCGCAAACATACTTTCCATATCCTGCATATCCGTTTCATGCAAATACTCAAAAACACCGAATCCAGCATTGTTGACGAGAATATCGACAAAGCCTACCTGTTTATATATTTCCGCAAAAACCTCGCGGACTTTATCCAAATCACTTACATCCAACACATAATACAGGGGCTCTACACCTGTATCTTTCTGAATTCTCGCCGCAATTTCCTTCAGCTTGTCTTCAGATCTTGCGATAAGGACTGGCCTAGCACCAAGCTTTGCAGCATTCTCAGCCAGCCTTTCTCCAATTCCGGAGGATGCACCTGTTATGATAATATTCTTGCCTTGTAAGTCTCTCATTTCTTCACCTCTCCATTTGCTTGCTCTTCTTTATAAGCTGGAATTTCATACTCTTTAAAGTCCTCCGCTACAGATGAAGCAGGAAAGATTGCTTGTGCCTCCTCAAGCAAAGTTTCAACAGTATCGTATCTCGCACTGATATGTGTGAGAATCAAGCATTTCACGCCTGCTTCCTTCGCATTCGTTGCGGCTTGTCCTGCTGTTGAATGATAATACTCGCCAGCTATTGCCGCTTCTTTTTCTGAAAATGTAGCTTCATGCACTAGGACATCTGCTGCTTTTGCCAATTCAATAGCAGCATTACAGCTTCTTGTATCACCGAGAATCGTCACTATTCTACCTTGTATACTAGGACCAACAAAGTCCTTTCCGTCAATGATGATGCCATTTTCGAGGGTTACTTGCTTGCCTGCTTTAATTTCTCTGAATAGTGGTCCAGGCTTAACTCCCATTTCCGCCAATTTTTCTGTCAATAGTCCGCCTGGCCGATCCTTCTCAACAACCCGATAACCAAAGCTTTGCACACCATGCTCTAGCATTTTCGCTTCGACAAAAAACTTATCTTCGTCTAAAACTATGCCCTCATTAACTTCAACTATATTCAGTTCATATTTCAAATAAGTTTGACTGACCTTCAAGCTGACAGCAATATAGTCTGCAATGCCTTTTGGACCGTAAACAGTCAGTGGAGATTCTCCGCCTTGAAAGGACCTGCTTGCCAAAAAGCCGGGTAAACCGTATATATGATCACCATGGAGGTGAGTAATAAACACCTTTTCCACTCTTCGCGGCTTAATATTCGTATGTAAAATTTGATGCTGTGTCGCTTCACCACAATCAAATAGCCAAATGCTCCCTGTTTCCTCGAGCAGCTTTAACGCGATGCTTGTCACATTCCTCGCTTTTGCTGGTATTCCAGCACCAGTTCCTAAAAATGTTAATTGCATAAAAACCATTCACTTCTTTCTCATTTTCTCTTGTTTACCTATATTAGTGGTTATGTATGCTAACATTGTAAAATTTGCACAAAATAACCGTTGATACTAGCAGTATAATGCAAAAAATGACCTAATCCAAATATATTAAAACTTTTTCCTAGTAAGTTTCCCTATTATCATGTAATATCTAAAAAGACAACATATTTTTTAGGTATGGACGTAGAGGCTGCCTACTTAACTAAAATTTTCAAATATTCAAACATAATATTTGCTAAAATGATTTTAGTCAGCTAAAATTCTATACCTGTAAGATGCTTACCATAGAGAAAACATGGCAAGATCAACACCATTGGAGATAAAAGCATTGAGATCCATACATATATATAGAAAAGAGGTCCATGTACGTGAATCAAAATCAACATTCTACTGCGTTAATCATGATTTTTGGGGCAACTGGAGATTTGGCAAACAGAAAACTGTTTCCTTCCCTTTACCGACTGTATCAAAAAGGCAAGCTTTCCCGCTTTGCTGTCGTTGGTGTTGGAAGAAGAACGTTAACGGATGAGCAGTTCAAACAAAATGTAGTGAACTCTGTCGCTGATGCAATTGATGGAAGCAAGGATTTAGAAGCATTTGCTTCTCACTTCTGCTACCATTCACATGATGTTACTGATTCCAGCTCTTATGCTGCTTTGAAAAACATCGCAGACGACTTGGATAATAAATACAGTTTAGGTGGAAACCGTGTGTTCTATCTGGCAATGGCACCTGAATTCTTTGGCCCGATTGCTATCCATCTTAAAGAGGATGGTCTTACAGACGTTTCAGGCTTTAAGCGCCTTATCATCGAAAAGCCATTTGGCCATGACTTAGAATCTGCAAAAGAGCTGAATGAACAAATCCGGACAGCTTTTGCTGAAAATGAAGTATACCGAATTGACCATTATTTAGGAAAAGCAATGGTACAAAATATTGAAACGATCCGTTTCTCTAATGCCATTTTCGAAAACCTTTGGAATAACCGCTATATCAGCAATATTCAAGTTACTTCCAGTGAAGTATTGGGTGTTGAAGAACGAGGCAGATACTATGAAACTAGTGGAGCACTTCGTGATATGGTGCAAAATCATATCCTGCAAATGGTTGCACTGCTTGCAATGGAGCCGCCAATTCGTCTGACACCTGACGAAATCCGTTCTGAGAAGGTTAAGGTATTCCGTGCGATGCGCCCAGTCGAAGGGGAAGACGTAAAGAACTACTTTGTCAGAGGCCAGTATGGAAAAGGACTTGTTGAAGACCAAGAGGTACCAGGCTACAGAGAAGAACAAATGGTTAATCCAGCATCACAAACAGAAACATTTGTAGCCGGAAAAGTCATGATTGATAACTTCCGTTGGGCTGGAGTTCCTTTTTACATCCGTACAGGAAAACGCCTTGAATCAAAATCAACTAAAATAGTTGTTCAGTTCAAGGACATCCCGATGAACCTTTACGATAAAAAAGATCAAGCACTGACTCCAAACTTGCTTGTGATTCATATTCAGCCAGAAGAAGGTATTACGTTGCATTTAAATGCTAAAAAAGCTGGTCAAAATATGGAAGCAACACCAATAAAATTAAGCTATGCTAACACAGGCATTGCAAGCATCAATACACCTGAAGCATATGAAAAGTTGATTGATGACAGCATTCATGGCGATGCAACTAACTTTACCCACTGGGACGAGGTAGCCCTTTCTTGGAGCTATGTTGATAAAATCTCACAAAGCTGGTCAAGCACAGCTGCTGAAAACTTCCCTAACTATGCTGCTGGCAGCATGGGACCGAAGGAAGCAGATGAACTGCTTGAAAAGGATGGCTTCTTCTGGTGGCCGCTTAGCCAGTTTGAAGTAGATGTCTGCTGATTATACTTATAATAATATTAAAAACGTGAAATCCTCGATTTCACGTTTTTATGTACTTATCAAAATGATGGGAGTTTTCGAAGTTTGATGGGAAAAACAAAAATAGTCTTACAGTTCTTACTCGTGTTTCTTCTGTATAATTTAATTATTTTCTATATTGGCTGGAATATTTTCACATGGCTTAAAGTATTACTTCCAAATGTTTATGTCCCTGTTTTGACAGCTTTACTGCTTATCGTCGCTTATTCGTATTTTGTCGGCCATCTCATTCGGTCCATTCCTGTATTCCGAATTGTCGGTTCCTACTGGCTCGGTTTTCTTCAATATGCTGTCCTTATCCTGCCATTAGCAGATCTGTCTGCATTCATTATTTCAAGATATACAGATGCTGATAAAACAATTGCCATTATTGGGATTGTCACCTTTATAGCATTTGCCTATTTACTGATTGCCGGGAGCTATAATGCGTACTCTCCTGTTATCAGACAATATGAACTTATGATACCGAAAACAGCTGCAAAACCAAGTAAGCTGAGAATAGCGATGGCATCAGATATGCATTTCGGCACACTTTCAGGCAATGCTCATTTAAACCGTCTTGTTGAGCAAATCAATGGATTAACACCGGATATTATTCTTTTTCCTGGCGATATTATTGATGATGACCCTATTCCCTTTCTCCGTAAAAAAATGGGCGATAAAATGATGGAATTAGAGGCTCCGTTAGGAGTATACGGCGTGCTAGGAAACCATGAATATTATGGCAAAAAAATTCCGGAGTTTTTGGAGGAAATGAATCGAGTCGGTGTAAAAATTTTAATGGATGAGACAGAAGTCATTGATGACCGGTTTATCCTGATAGGCAGAAAAGATAAAACAGATACAAAGCGCTTACCTATCAAGGAACTGGTTAAACAAAAGTCAGCTGATCTTCCTATTATTATGATGGACCACCAGCCTGCAGAGTTAGTGCAAGCAATGGAGGAGGGCATCGATTTATCCTTATCTGGCCATACACATAGAGGTCAAATGGCACCAAATCATTTCATTACAAGAAGGGTATTTGAACTTGATTGGGGCTATAAACAAAAGGAGCAGCTTCATGCAATCGTATCGTCTGGATATGGCTTTTGGGGGCCTCCGGTTCGTTTAGGAAGCCGTTCGGAAATTGTATGTATTGATGTTGAATTCGTATAAAAGCAAGCAAACAAAAAAACACCATATAGGTGTTTTTTTGTTTAGCTTATTATTTCATCCAGTTCGTGTGGAATACGCCTTCTTTATCAGTGCGTTGGTATGTGTGCGCACCGAAATAGTCACGTTGTGCTTGGAGAAGGTTTGCTGGAAGTGTTTCTGTACGGTAGCTGTCAAAGTAAGCTAGTGCAGCAGCAAAGCTTGGTACAGGAATACCGTTTAATACAGCACCTGAAATTACTTCACGAAGTGCAGATTGGTATTGCTCAGTGATATCGCTGAAGTAAGGATCAAGCAATAGGTTTTTCAATTCTGGGTCACGGTCATAAGCATCCTTGATTTTTTGTAGGAATTGCGCACGAATAATGCAGCCCCCACGGAAAATCATCGCAATCTCACCGTAGTTAAGATCCCAGTTATATTCTTCAGATGCAGCTCTCATTTGCGCGAAACCTTGCGCATAAGAAACAATCTTGCTCAAGTATAGCGCTTTGCGAACAGACTCAATGTATGCTGCTTTATCGCCAGTGAATGCTTTGATTTCTGGTCCAGTCAATACTTTGCTAGCTTTTGTACGCTCGTCTTTCATTGCAGAAATGAAGCGTGCAAATACTGATTCAGTAATCATTGGAAGCGGAACACCTAAGTCTAATGCACTTTGGCTTGTCCATTTACCAGTACCTTTTTGGCCTGCAGTGTCAAGAATCAAGTCAACTAGCGGTTTACCAGTTTCTTCGTCCACTTTAGTGAAGATATCTGCAGTGATTTCGATCAAGTAGCTGTCAAGCTCGCCTTTGTTCCAGTCAGCAAACACTTCATGCAATTCTTGAGCTTCAAGGCCAAGAACATGCTTCATGATGAAGTATGCTTCACAGATTAATTGCATATCTCCATACTCAATTCCGTTATGAACCATTTTTACATAGTGGCCAGCACCGTCTGGACCAATGTATGTTGTACAAGGCTCATCGTTCACTTTAGCGGAAATATCTTGGAAGATAGGAGCTACAAGCTCATAAGCTTCTTTTTGTCCACCAGGCATGATAGAAGGCCCTTTAAGAGCTCCCTCTTCCCCACCGGATACACCTGTTCCGATAAAGTGGATTCCAAGCTCACTTAGTTCCTTGTTGCGTCGTTGCGTATCTACGAAGAAAGTGTTTCCTCCATCAATAACAATGTCGCCTTTATCAAGCAATGGCTTTAATTGTTCGATTGTAGCATCAGTTGCTGGGCCTGCTTTAACCATAAGCATGATTTTACGAGGCACTTCCAATGATTGCACAAACTCTTCCATTGTGTATGTTCCGAAAATGTTTTTGCCTTCTGTTTCTTGCAGCATTTCTTCCGTTTTTTCTTTAGAACGGTTGAATACTGAAACAGTGTAGCCCCTGCTTTCGATGTTCATAGCAAGGTTTTTACCCATTACTGCTAAACCAATAACCCCAAATTGCTGTTTTGTCATCTTTTAACGTCCCTTCTAAACTATGTATCCTTAGCTTTATAGTTGAATTCACTTTACTTTAGCAAGATTCTACTATTTATACAACTATTCTAGCTCATTCCAAACAAACTTTCATCGAAATTCTGAAAAAAATTTTCTCAAAAAGCAAATTATCTTAAAAACTACTTTCCTTGGAGGAAATCTTTGTTAAAACTGGTTTGAGTTCCAACATCCTCATCCGATTTTGATATTCCATTTCGCTCAGAGGCAGGTTCAATAATCTTCGTGCCGTACTTCTCCTTCAGCTGTTCAATTGTTTTCCATAGCGGTTCTTTTTCCGCTTCCTTCTCAAAGGAAAACAAGTCTAGCTGTTTTGCAACATGGTTGTTTTCTACTAAGTCTGTCGCAGTGATGCCAAGCAGTCTAATCGGATTTCCATCCCAGGCCTGCAGAAATAGTTCTTTACTGACCTCTATTAAATCACTTTCTGACTTAAGCGGATTATTCAGCTTTTTACTTTTTGAGAAGCTCTTTCTGTTACTATAGCGGATTGTTATGCTTATCCCCTTTGTGTGGACTTTCTTGCGCTTCATGCGCGTTGCGACTTTGTGTGCCAGCTCAGCTATTGTTTGAAATAGCTCCTGCTGGTTTGATGTATCCTTAGCAAGGGTCGTTGAGTTACCGATACTTTTAAATTCATTGGCACTTTGCGGATCGACATGTCTGCTATCAATTCCATTTGCCCGTTCCTTAAGCCGTGGCCCATTTATACCGAGCAAACCCTTCAGCTGGATAGAATCAGCCTCAGCAAGCGCCTTAATTGTCTCAATTCCTTGACTCCTAAGCTTTTCGCCTGTCTTCTTGCCAATTCCGTGCATTTCCTCCACAGCAAGTGGCCAAAGCACAGAAGGAACATCTCTTTTCCGCAATACCGTGATCCCCATCGGTTTCTTAAAATCCGACGCCATTTTGGCAAGAAATTTATTAGGAGCAATCCCAATACTGCATGGCAAATCAAGTCTCTCGTATATTCTTTTTTGGATAGTTTCCGCTATTTCAAGCGGTGTTCCCAATTGATAACTTTCTGTAATATCAAGATAACCCTCATCAATGGAAACAGGCTCAACTAAGTCGGTGAACTCACGCAAAATATCAAACATGGCAACAGAGGCAGTTCGATATCTGTCAAACTGGGGCTTCTTAATAATCATATTAGGACACAGTTTTTTCGCTTCCCATAAAGGCATCGTTGTTTTCACGCCAAATTTTCTGGCCTCATAGCTGCAAGTAATGATAATCCCTTTACGTTCCTCAACATTGCCAGCAATAGCAAGTGGCTTTCCCTTTAACTCAGGGTCATATGCCATTTCTACAGATGCATAAAAACTGTTCATATCAACATGCAAAATTACTCTGCCTTTTTTCGGATAGAACTCCTTCATAGCACCCACCAATCCTCATCTTTTACACAGGCTGTTTATTCATATAATCCTTGATATCGTTGAGGCCTGCAAGTGAATCAAGTAAATTTTTCGGATCAATCATCATAATTAAGCGATCATCCTCTATGTTTAAAACACCAGTAAAATAACTTGTCTTTTGGTAAACGGACAGGCCTGCTTGCTTAACCATCTCGGCTTTTACGTCAATTATTTCTTTCGCCGCATGAACCAGGACAGCAAATGACAGTTCCTCCTGTCTGATGACAATCAGTCTGTTATGCTCTGATGACGAAGATGTTTTGTTATATAAGATATTTTCAAGATCAATCACTGGAATCAGCTCATCTCGCACCTTCGTTATACCAATTACATAGGATGGCAGCTGGGCAACACTAGTTATATTCTCCTCTTTTTCAATGGATATAACATTCTGGATGGAAATAGCGTATTCGCCACTTCCTACTTGAAATATAACGGCTTTATCTATAGCTTCTATCATTCGTTTTTCTCCCGCTTTCTCTATAAACTTTTATGTATAATCAATAATTTCGGAATCTACCTAGTATTATTATACTAATTTTCATTGAATTCCTCTATAAAAAAGCCTAATTCCTACATAAGCAAAACGGGCAACATATTATTCTTCAATATTCCGACTATTATTTCTGGATAGTAAATCAAAGAAAAAAAGCCTTCCCCATAAAAGGGGAAGTGCTTCTATCAATTATTTATTTGCTGCAACTTCTTCGATGATTGCTACAACCATTTCTGCCAATTTATTTAATTCTTCGATCGGCATTCTTTCATTTGTTGTATGTATTTCCTCATAGCCAACAGCAAGGTTCACTGTAGGTATGCCAAAACCACAAATGACATTAGCATCACTGCCGCCACCGCTTTGCTGTAATTCACAGCTTCTGCCGATTTTTGCTGCAGCTTTACGAGCAACCTCAACAACATGGTCTCCTTCACCGAACTTAAAGCCTGGATACATCACTTCCACATCGACAATCGCCTGGCCGCCCATTTCTTTTGCAGCAGACTCAAATGCATTCTTCATCTTTTCCACTTGAGCTTCCATTTTCTCAGCAATCAAGGAACGAGCTTCTGCTAATATATCCACATGATCACAAACGATATTTGTTTGCTGTCCGCCTTCGAAACGCCCAATATTCGCTGTTGTTTCACTGTCTATTCTGCCAAGCGGCATCTTAGAAATCGCCTTTGACGCTATGGTAATAGCGGAAATACCTTTTTCTGGTGCTACACCAGCATGCGCTGTTTTTCCAAGGATTGTTGCTTTCACTTTTGCTTGTGTTGGTGCAGCAACGACAATATTCCCAACTTTTCCATCACTGTCTAATGCATAGCCGTATTTAGCCTTAACCAATGATGGGTCAAGAGCTTTTGCACCAACCAAACCTGACTCTTCCCCAACTGTTATAACAAACTGAATCGTACCATGCAAAATAGACTGCTCTTTTAAAACAGTGATAACCTCCAGCATAACTGCAAGACCTGCTTTATCGTCAGCACCTAAAATAGTCGTGCCGTCTGTTACGACATAACCATCCTTAATAGAAGGCTTAATGCCAACACCTGGTACTACAGTATCCATATGCGAAGTGAAATAAATCGGATCTGCTCCCTCGACAGTACCTGGAAGGGTACAAATCAAGTTTCCTGCGCCATGGCCAGTTACTGCTGTTGTATCATCTTCAAACACCTCTAAGCCAAGTGCCTCGAATTTACCTTTAAGCAATGCACAAATCTCTTTTTCATATTTTGTTTCAGAATCAACCTGTACAAGCTCCAAAAATTGGTTTAATAAACGTTCATTATTAATCATATTTCGTTCCTCCAAATAATTACTCACTTTATTAGTATACACCTAAAGTAGCAAATGTTTGAAATATAATCTCTAAGTTTGTTGGAAATTTCTTTATAGTTGTTACTTTATGCTTTTCCTAGTAAAATAAAAGGACATAGAGAGAGTAATTGGAGGAATTTATGAGAAATAAAAAATTTCAGAAATTCGTTGTCTACTTAATGATTTTCATCATGTTGATATCAACCTTGCTGATTGGTATAGGTATGCTTTTCTAAAAAAAAGCTGATTTTAGCGCTATTAGGCTAAAATCAGCTTTTTTTATTATCTAACTCATTTTTGATTAATTGCACCGTAATCAATCGCTAAAGCCTCTGAGCCTTGTTTGGAATCAGTAATTAATACTTTCGTTCCAAGTGGTACTGTTTGAAAAATGGATTCAATAACCTCATTTTGCATTCTTACGCAACCTTCTGACACATAAGACCCAATGGAAGCGGGATTATTTGTCCCGTGAATTCCATATGTTCTTCCGTCTGTTCCTTCAGCATCAAATCCAATCCATCTCGTGCCAAGTGGGTTTTTTATATCTCCGCCCAAAATATTCTTCTTTCGGTAATAAGGATTCTCTGCTTTTACTGTGACGGTGAATAAGCCTTCTGGTGTCAGCTCATCCCTTTTCCCTGTCGCGACACTAATAACGGTCTGCACTCGGTTATCATCAATTACAGTCAATTCATTTGTACTTTTGTTGATGATAAGGAATGGATCTCCTGGCAGGGGATTATCTCCAAGAGGCCAAAGCGGGGATAATCCCAGCAGCAGACCTGCCAATAATTTCAGCATTGCACCCACCCTTTTTAGTTACTAGTGTGTGCTTGCATTTCGTTTTTATACGAGTTTTTGTAAGACGAAAAAAAAGCTGTCTTGTATCAAGACAGCTTTTGATATTATAGCATTTTTTCCAAAAATTCTTTTGCTCTGGCACTTTTTGGATTGGAGAAAAACTCAGCAGGTGGTGCATCCTCAACAACTGATCCTTCATCAAGAAACAGAACTCGGCTTGCAGCTTC
This sequence comes from Niallia circulans, assembly GCF_007273535.1. Lineage (NCBI taxonomy): Bacteria > Bacillati > Bacillota > Bacilli > Caryophanales > Bacillaceae > Niallia > Niallia circulans. Next base: position 2,375,609 of record NZ_RIBP01000004.1, on the reverse strand, counting down.
TCTGGCAAATCCCATTTCATGTGTCACAATCAGCATGGTAATACCTGTATTCGCAAGTGACTTCATAACTTCCAAAACTTCTTTAACCATTTCAGGGTCAAGAGCTGAAGTTGGTTCATCGAACAAAATAACCTCAGGATTCATTGCAAGCGCTCTGGCAATGGCTACCCTTTGTTTTTGTCCGCCTGACAGACGACTTGGGTATTCATTTGCTTTTTCAGCCAAGCCGACTTTTGTGAGCAATTCCATTCCAAGCTTTTCAGCCTCTGATTTGCTGATGCCTTTTACTTTAATCGGTGCATACGTAACGTTTTGCAAAACAGTCTTATGCGGGAAAAGATGAAAATGCTGAAACACCATGCCGACATTTTCTCTCATTTTTTTTATGTTAGCCTTCTTAGCAGTAACTTCCACATTATCAATGAAAATTTTACCCTCAGTAGGCACCTCTAATAAATTCAAGCAGCGCAGGAAAGTGGATTTACCAGAACCAGATGGTCCAATAATTGTCACAACCTCGCCTTTTTTTATTTCTGTTGAGATTCCTTTCAAGACATGTAAGGAACCGAATGATTTATGCAATTGTTGAACATTAATCACTTCTTCTCATTCTCCTTTCAAGAACCTTCGCAAGCAATGTCAGCACCATTACCATTACATAATAAATTACCCCTGCCAACAATAATGGTTCGAAATAAGAAAATTTGTCTCCACCCATTATATAAGCTCGTCTCATAATATCCGTAACACCAATAACAGTAACAATCGCTGATTCTTTTGTCAGAGATACTGCCTCATTTATAAGTGCTGGAAAAATATTTTTCAGTGCTTGGGGAAGGATTAAATCAAACATTGCCTGTCTGTTGTTAACTCCAAGAGCAAGTGCTGCTTCTTTCTGACCTTTATCAACAGCAAGAATCCCTGCACGGATAATTTCAGAAATATATGCTGCAGAGTTTAATCCAAATGACAGAATTGCAGCTGCTGCCGGTTCAATTTGTACACCAGTAATCTGCGGTGTACCGTAATAAATAATCATTAATTGAAGGACAAGCGGTGTTCCTCTAAAAATAGACGTATACGCATCAGCAATCCAGCTTAATACTGGAAATTTGCTTATTTTTAAAATTGATAGAACAATACCTAATACAAAGCCCAAAATCCCGGCAACAAATACAATTTTTAATGTAACAGTAATTCCTTTTAATAGAAAAGGAAGGGATGGAATAAACTGTTGAAAATCCAATTCCATTCTATAACTCAATCCTTTCAAAAAATAAGAAAACGTTAAAGAGTGCCTCTTTAAACGTTTTTCTTATTTAAGCTATTTATTTATATTAGTTACCAAACCATTTAACAATTAACTTATCTAATTCGCCGTTTTCTTTCATTTTATTCAATTCAGTGTTGAACTCTTCTGTCATTGAACTGTCTTTCGGGAAGGCAATTGCAGAACCTGCATCATCATTTGCCTCTGTTGCAGTAAATGAGCTTAAAGAATCATCCTTCTTCAAGTATCCCTGTGCTACTACATCTTCAATGATTGCAGCATCGAATCTGCCAGCTTTAATTTCTTCTACCAATTGCGGAATACGGTCACGGTTTTCCACTTTCACATCCACGTTTTTTGCAATTTCTTTCGCAGCATCTTCTTGGATCGATGCAAGCTGTACGCCGATTGTTTTACCTTTTAAATCTTCTACACTGTTGATGTTGCTGTCTTTTTTCGTGATTACTAAGTCTTGAGCCGTATAGTAGATGTCACTGAAATCAACATTTTCTTTTCTTTCAGGTGTTGGAGACATTCCTGACATTACCAAGTCTACTTGACCTGCTTGGATTGCTGGAATCAAGCCGCTGAAATCAAAATCTTTTACTTTAATTGTATAGCCTAGTTTTTCACCAAGTGCATTTGCTAAGTCAATATCAAATCCGATGATTTCTTCACTTTTCGCTGAATCGATGTATTCAAAAGGAGGATAGTCAGCAGATGTACCCATAATAAGCTCTTTCTTTTCAGATCCATCACTGTTTTTATCATCTGCGCTTGTACCACAACCTGCTAAAATCGCTATCATCAACAGCATAAGTGCCATTAGTTTCTTCATTAAAGTTTTCCCCCTATAATCATAATGATGTATTTTCGCGTTGATTTTCTTTTCTCATGAGATTTATATTCATACAACTATATGAATTTTAACACAAACTTATAATTATTCAATACACTTTATACAAATTCATTAAAAAAATAAATTTCTGATAGATAGAATAGAACTATTTTTCTGAAAAAGTTTTCAAAGAAAAAAGCAGAGGATTTTCTCCACTGCTTTTTGTCTTAGTATTCAGAGTTATACTTCGTCACAATATTCTTCAAACGCATGCTGCAGTTTGCCGACTACTTCCATTGGGTCATGCCCTTCGATTTCGTGGCGCTCTACCATTTTTACAATTTGCCCATCTTTTAATAATGCGAAGGACGGCGAGGATGGCGGATATCCTGTGAAGTAGGCTCTCGCTGTTTCTGTTGCTTCCTTATCCTGGCCTGCGAAAACAGTCACTAAATGATCTGGTTTCTTTTTATAATGCAACGAATATCCAGCAGCTGGACGTGCAATCCCTCCTGCACATCCGCAAACAGAATTAACCAACACTAATGTTGTTCCTTTTTTAGCGAATGCCTCATCCACTGATTCAGGTGTAGTAAGCTCTGTATAACCTGCTTCTTCCATGTCTTGGCGTGCTTGGCGAACAACATCGTTCATGAATAAATTGAAATCGATATTCATTATTTTGCCCCCTCCGATATATTTGTTTAGAACATAATTGTCCAAATCACTCATCATATCTTATTATTATCAATTGACGATTAACTTTCAATTAATATGTTTGCATCCGATTAATAGATTGGCGTTGATTCTTTTGTAGTGTTTTCGAGTCTTTCCTTCAAACGCTGCATAAATCTTCCGCACACTAACCCGTCAAGCACACGGTGATCAAGTGACATGCATAAATTCACCATATCACTAATCGCAATCATGCCGTCCTTAATAACAGGTCTTTTCACAATTGATTCTACTTGTAAAATGGCTGCTTGCGGATGATTGATAATCCCCATTGACTGAATAGAACCGAATGAACCAGTATTATTGACCGTAAAGGTACCGCCTTCCATTTCGTGAAGCTGCAATGTACCTTTTCTTGCTTTAGCAGCAAGCTCTGTAATTTCTCTGGCAATTCCTTTTAGTGACTTTTCATCTGCGTTTTTAATCACTGGTACGTATAAAGCATCTTCTGTCGCAACAGCGATGGAGATATTAATATCCTTTTTGCGGATAATTTTATCACCAGCCCATGTTGAGTTGATTTCCGGAAATTCCTTCAGTGTTTGGGCAACCGCCTTAACAAAGAACGCAAAATATGTAAGATTATAGCCTTCGTCCTTTTTGAAGGAATCCTTCACTTCATTGCGGTAATTCACCAGTTTCGTTGCATCCACTTCAATCATCGTCCATGCATGCGGTATATCATGCTTGCTCTTTTTCATATTGGCAGCAATAGCCTTGCGGATTCCAGTCACAGGAATCTCCACATCACCAGGAGCTGTTTGTATTTGCACGACTGGCTCCTGTTGCTGGGTAGGTGCTTGTGTTACGACAGGCTCTGATTGTACTTCCATTTGCACGACTGGTGCTTTTGTAGGTACCTGCAAATCTTGCTTTGGCTTCTGTCCGCCGCTAATAGCAGCTTGGACGTCCTTCCTTGTAATTCTCCCGCCCATTCCTGTGCCTTTTATCTGGCTCAGATCAAGACCCGCTTCTTGTGACAGACGGAGCACAGCTGGAGAATATCTAGCTTTATTAGAAACAGATTTCTCTTCCTTGCTGCTCTCATCCTTTTGCTGGCTTGGGGTCACTACTGTTACTTCCTCTTCTCCTTCGACATCAAGGATACAGATGACTTCACCAACCTGTAGTGTATCTCCTTCACCTGCAATCAGCTCCTTTACACTCCCTGTAAAGGATGATGGTATTTCTGCATTTACTTTATCGGTCATAACCTCAGCCAATGGTTCATACTTCTTGACAGTGTCACCGACAGAAACCAGCCATTTGCTGATTGTTCCTTCTGTTACACTTTCGCCAAGCTTTGGCATTGTTATTTTTTCACTGGACATAGTATCCCTCCTTATCCTTTAGCCAATTAAAATTCTGCCAGCTTGCGCATTGCAGCTTCGACTTTTTCTGGGCTGATAATGAAGTGTTTTTCCATTGTCGGTGCATAAGGCATTGCTGGAACATCTGGACCTGCAAGTCTCATAATCGGCGCATCTAAGTCAAATAGGCAATTTTCAGCAATAATCGCTGCAACTTCACTGATGATACTTCCTTCTTTGTTGTCCTCTGTAATCAGGAGTACTTTACCTGTTTTTGAAGCAGCCTCAATAATTGCTTCTTGATCAAGCGGATAAACAGTGCGTAAATCCAATACATGTGCAGAAATCCCGTCTTCAGCAAGCTTTTCTGCTGCCTGTAGAGCGAAATGGACGCACAATCCGTATGTAATGACGGTGATATCCTCGCCTTCACGCTTTACATCTGCCTTGCCGATTGGCAGCACATAATCATCATCCGGTACTTCACCTTTAATTAAACGATAGGCACGTTTATGTTCAAAGAACAATACAGGATCAGGATCGCGGACAGCTGCTTTTAATAACCCCTTCACATCATAAGGTGTAGAAGGCATAACAATTTTCAATCCTGGTGTGTTCGCAAACATTGCTTCTACTGATTGGGAATGATAAAGAGCGCCATGGATGCCTCCGCCGTATGGTGCACGAATAACAATTGGACAAGTCCAGTCATTGTTAGAACGATAACGGATTTTCGCCGCCTCTGAGACTATTTGGTTAACTGCCGGCATAATGAAATCAGCAAATTGCATCTCAGCAATAGGCTTCATTCCGTACATTGCTGCACCGATGCCGACACCTGCAATCGCAGATTCTGCAAGTGGTGCATCAATAACTCTTGCTTCACCGAACTGTTCATATAATCCGGTTGTTGCCTTAAATACGCCGCCTTTAACGCCAACATCCTCACCTAAAATAAATACCTTATCATCTCTTTCCATCTCTTCTCTGATGGCCATTGTAACTGCATCAATATATGAAATAACTGCCATTATTTCTTTCCCCCTTAATTCCCGTACACATAATTCATCGCATCTTCAGGTTTTGCATATGGAGCTTTTTCTGCGTATTCTGTTGCATCATCAATGATTTGCATCATGTCAGCATTAAGCTCTTTATCCATATCTTCTGTCAGAACACCTGTGTCTAATAAGTATTGCTTGAATGTAATCACTGGGTCCTTCGCTTTTGCTTCTGCCACTTCTTCACGGCCTCTATATGCTCTATCATCATCGTCAGAAGAGTGAGGCGTTAAGCGGTATGAAACTGTCTCAATTAAAGTTGGTCCTTCGCCTCTTCTTGCTCTGTCAACTGCTTCTTTTGTGACACGGTATACTTCGATTGGATCATTACCATCGACTGTATAACCAGGCATGCCGTAGCCGATTGCTCTATCAGAAACATTTTCACAAGCCAATTGCTTTTCAATTGGAACAGAAATAGCATATTTATTATTTTCGCAAACGAAAATGACAGGAAGTTTATGCACTCCAGCAAAATTGGCTCCTTCATGGAAATCACCCTGATTGGAAGATCCTTCTCCAAAGCTTACATATGTAACAAAGTCTTTTTTCTCGATTTTTCCTGCCAATGCAATTCCGACAGCATGCGGAACCTGTGTCGTTACAGGTGAAGAACCAGTTACGATCCGGTTTTTCTTTTGCCCGAAATGTCCTGGCATTTGTCTGCCGCCTGAGTTCGGATCCTCTGCCTTAGCAAACCCTTGAAGCATAATTTCCTTTGGTGTTTGTCCGAATGCAAGCACAACCCCTAAATCACGATAATACGGCAGTGAATAATCCTTCGCCCTGTCAAAAGCAAATGCTGTACCTACCTGAGCTGCTTCTTGCCCTTGGCATGAAACAACGAATGGAATTTTACCTGAACGATTTAACAGCCACATTCTTTCATCAATACGGCGTGCCAAAAGCATATATCTATACATTTCAAGTACTTGCTCATCTGTTAATCCTGCCTGTAAATGGCGTTTTTCTACCATTTTATTACCTCCTACATTTCCTTGTCTTACTTTATTATCCCCTACTATTTGCATCATCCGTGTATCTCCTTTCCATCGACTGCAAGCGCAGCCTCTCCGATTGCTTCCGACAATGTCGGGTGAGGATGTATGGTTGCTCCAATTTCCCACGGAGCCGCGTCAAGCACCGTCGCTAGTGCCGCTTCTGAAATCATATCTGTCGCATGTGGACCAATAATATGAACACCTAATATGTCATCTGTTTGACGGTCTGCGATTATTTTGACAAAGCCTTCTTGTTCGCCATATACTAACGCCTTTCCGATTGCTTGGAAGGAGAACTTCCCTTTTTTCACCTCAAAGCCCTTTGCAATAGCCTCTTCTTCCGAATAGCCAATGCTTGCTACTTCAGGATGTGTATAAATACATTTGGCGATTTTTTGGTAATCGAGACGCTCAGGCGTCATTCCTGCAATATGCTCAACAGCCTTCATCCCTTCGTGAGAAGCAACATGGGCAAGCTGCAGACCACCGATTACATCTCCAATCGCGTAAATATGTGATTCCTTTGTTTGGAAATGGTCATTTACTTCTATTTTATTATTGTTCACAATAATATCTGTATTCTCTAACCCAATGCCTTCTACATTGCCAATTCTTCCAACCGACACAAGCAGCTTTTCAGCAGCAAAAAATACCTTTTCGCCCTTTAATTCGGCTTGGATGGAAACTTGCTCTTTTTTCTCCACTGTCTCAGGCAGTACTTTAGCACCTGTGACGACCTTAACACCCTTCTTTTCAAGCTGTTTTTTCAGCTCTAAGCTAATTTCTTTATCTTCTGTCGGAATAATTGTGTTACTGTATTCAATCACCGTAACATCGACATCAAAATCAGCAAGCATAGAAGCCCATTCCACTCCAATAACACCGCCGCCGACGATAAGAATTGATTTAGGTAGCTCCTCCATTTTCAATGCTTCCTCAGAGCTGAGAACATACTTACCATCAATATCTAGTCCTGGCAATGTATTTGGTCTTGAACCAGTAGAAACAATGACGTTTTTCGGAAGCAGCATTTCATTTTCTTCTCCATTATTCATTTCCACCGAGATGGTTCCTGGTATTGGTGAGAAGATGGAAGGACCAAGGATTCTTCCATTTCCTTCATAAACGTCTATTTTGCCTTTTTTCATTAAATATTGCACACCACTATGAAGCTTTTGGACAATCCCAGCCTTTCTCGCTTGGACTTTTCCAAAGTCAAGACTCACATCGCTAGTAAGTACACCAAAGTCCTCTGCTTTTTTTGTAGTGGCATAAACTTCTGCACTTCTCAATAATGCTTTGCTTGGGATACAGCCATTATGCAGGCATGTTCCGCCAAGCTTGCCTTTTTCGACGATGGCTGTTTTAAGACCTAATTGAGAGGCGCGAATTGCGGCAACATAGCCGCCAGTACCTCCTCCTAAAATAACTAAATCATATTCATTAGCCATATCATTCACTCTCCTGTTACTCCAACTTTATGTGTATATTCTTTTGCTTGCTCTTCACCGCGAAGCACACGTAAACAGCCGTTCGCAAGTGATTGCATGTCATTTTCACCTGGATATGTAAACACATCTGCAATCCAATTTATTCTTTTGACAACTTCCTCAACGAGTAAATGGCTGTATGCCATCACCCCAGTTAAAATTATCGCGTCAATTCGACCTGACAGGACTGTGCTCGCACTCCCGATCTCCTTCGCTACTTGATACGCTAATGCACGGAAAACGAGTTCATCCTGCTCGCTCCCACCCTTCATGCCTTCCTCTAATTGGCTGAGATCCTTCTTATTTAAATAGCCTGAAATCCCTGCATGGTACAGCAATTGCTCTTTCATTTCCTTGTAGCTGTATTTACCTGAATAACAAAGGTCAATCAAATCTCCGTGTGGGAGACTGCCTGCTCTTTCAGGACTGAAAGGCCCTTCTCCATTTAATCCATTATTCACGTCAATAACCTTGCCTTGCTTATGTGCTCCTATCGTTATACCATCGCCAAGATGCGCCACAATAAAATGACAGTCCTCATAGCGCTTGCCGAGCTCCATGGCAGCTCTTCTTCCGCACGCTTTATGATTCAGTGCATGAAATACACTTTTTCTTGAGATGAGCGGATAACCTGATATCCTTGCAACATCATCTAGCTCATCAACGACAACAGGATCTACAATGAATGCCGGGATATTCAATCCACCAGCAATCTCTGCAGCAATAATTCCTCCCAAATTGGAGGCATGCTCTCCTCTTTCACCAGCTTTCAAATCTTCTAGCATCTCGTCGTTAACCATGTATGTACCGCCTTTGATTGGCTTTAACAGCCCGCCTCTGCCGGCAACAGCATTAATTTTCGAAAGGTTAATGCCTTCTGACAAAAGAAAATCAAGAATTTTCTTGGTCCGAGCTGGTGCTTGAAGGGAGACAGCAGGATAACTTTTTGTATCCTCCTGTATGATAGATTGTTCAAAGATGGGTACTTCATTCTCATATAATGCAATAGCCGTTAGGTCTGCTTTCGGATTTATGATTAATATGCGATGCTTTTTCTTCATCTTTGACAATCCTCCTTTGTTTATAAGCAGCTAGTTTAATTGATATTTTTCCAATTTATAATATAAATTCCGAACGGATAAACCTAATTTTTTTGCGGTAAGCGTCTTGTTTCCATCAAGCTCAGCCATTGTTTTTTGTATAATGACCTTTTCATATTCTTCGACCAGTTCAGAAAGAGGCTTATCCCCAATCTCAGGATTGCTTTCTGCATGGCTGTTCTTGGCATTTGCGAAAAAAGCAAGATGACTTTCACTTAAAGTAGTAATCCCTCTATCTAATTTTGCTAGTGAATGCTCTAAACTTGCCCGCAATTCCTTAAAATTATTATTGTATGGAAAATTTTGCAGCACTTCCATTGCTGCTGGGTCAATCGATGTTATACAGCTTCCGTATTCCTCATTGCCAATCTGAATCCACTCTTTAACAAGTGGAGCGATGTCTTCTTTTCTTTCTTTTAATGCTGGCATATGGATGCTTGTTTGCAGCAGGTCATAATAAAGCTCTTTTTGAAAGGCTCCATCTAGCATAGCTGTTTCTACATTTACATCAGAAGAAACAATCAAACGGTAGACAGCCGCATTTTCCTGACTGTTAAGAACAATTTGATGCAGCTGCATTTGCTTGGTCAAAGATAAAGCTGTAATATTTTTAAAATAGACGGTTCCTTGCGGATGACTGGAAATATCCTTGCTACTCATCCTGCCCAAATAGTCTGCAAGCTTTTGCTCATCCTTCAAACAATCAACAGCAGTAAATGCTTGATATTTTCTTTTTCCGTCATTATGGATAGCATTAGCAAGCATCTTCTTGCCTGTTCCTGCAGCCCCTCTCAAAAAAACGGGATAATCCATGTCTGCAGCAATTTTCGCTTGCTGGACCGCCATTTTCATTCTCGGAGAATTTATTGTAAAATCCTTGAATCTGCTCTGCGTTTCCAAAGCGCGAATTATTCTTCTTGATTGCTCTAGTTTTTTCCTGAGCTCTGCTTGCTCCACATTATGGTCAATGAACAGAATACAGCCCCTTAGCACGCCATCTATCAAGTTAGGAAGACATTTAATACTGCCTTCAATTGATTTGCCCCTTATCTTCTCTTCGACCATCCGTCTTGTTTGCAATGTCTTCTTACAAACCTCTTCTAGCTTCTGTTTCCAAACAGCTTCTGCTCCGCTGTCTTTTTGCAGCGTGAGCAAAAAATTCTCGTGTGCAGGATTTTGCAAGATAGTAAATCCTTGTTCATTCAAAATTACAAAAGCCTGTGATGTATGTTGCAGAACTGTCTGCATTCCTTCTTGTATGTATTCATCAATCTGCCAGTTGTTTTCTGCAGAAGCTCCGTCCTGTTGTATGATAGCTGCTGCGCCGAGCAGTTCTCCACCTTTATCTAAAAGGGGAAAACGGGATACGTGAACAGACAGCTTGTCACTTAAACGAAATATTTTTCTTATTTCCGCCTTTTTTGTCTGCAGAACTCTCATCAGTTCACTTTTTGGAAATACGTCAAGAATATGTGCATGCATCGATAATTCCCGGTTGTGCTGGCTTTGAGCAACAACTTTAGCCTGTTGGTTATAGCAAACGATTTTACCGTGTTTATCAATCAGGATGACAGCTTCTTTTAATTCCTGAAAGATGGATTGCTCTATTGATTGATAAGACAGATCCATTGCAAAACCTCACTTTTTGCATCATCATATTTTCTACCGTGCAATTTATTTCATATCTATACTATAAACACTTTTGCAAATCCATGCAAATTTTTTCTTAATATTTATTTATTCAGACAATTACTTATTTTAGAACGCTTACATTATAAAAAATAAAAAGAACCTGCAACTTTTTACAGGTTCGCACAATCCTATTAACGGGAAGCTTCGAGTATACTTCTAGCTTCTACCGGTTCATCTGTTATGATGGCTGAAATGCCTGCTTGAATGAATTCATTCATCTTTTTAGGATCGTTCACTGTATATGGTCTAACCTGAATGCCATTTTTTTCAGCTTGCTCTACCATAGCAGTAGTAATCCTTTTGTAATTAGGATGGATTCCTTTTGCTTTCATTGCTCCTGCGTAAATCCACGGCTGATATATCCTGTCAGACATAAGTACCGCTGTCTCTATGTCAGGCGCAATCCGGTAGCTGTGAACCATGCTGTAATGATTAAAGGATGAAAAAATAATTCTGTCACTTAATCCAAATTCTCTTATAAGTGCGATTGTTTTCTCTTCCAGCCCTTCATAAGGGATATTATTATTTTTAAATTCTATATTGCATAAAAGTTTGTTGCCTTGCATCCATTCAAATACTTCTCTTAATGAAGGTATTTGTACTTTACTGCCTGTAAATTTATAGGAAGCTTGTAATTTCCTTAAATCAGAAAAATTATAGTCTACTACATATCCAGTTCCATTTGTCGTACGATCCACTGTTTCATCATGAATAACGACTATCTCGCCATCCTTTGTCAGTTGAACATCCAATTCTATCCCGTTTGCCAAAGACCCTTCTGCCTCTGTAAATGCTCTCATTGTATTTTCAGGAAAACGTGCAGAGTAACCTCTATGGGCGAATATCAATGTCATGGGTACACACTCCTAAACTAGAATAATATAGACTCAATTGTAGTAAAAAAGACTCTAACAAAAGTTAGAGTCTTTTTTTGTTGAAGTTAATTAAGCTTTAGTAACGTTAGCAGCTTGAGGTCCGCGTTGTCCTTCTTCTATGTCAAAAGAAACTTCTTGTCCTTCATCCAAAGTTTTGAAACCTTCAGATTGAATAGCGCTGAAATGTACGAATACATCTTGTCCTTCTGAAGTTTCGATGAAACCAAATCCTTTTTCAGCGTTGAACCATTTTACTTTACCTGTAGCCATTTTGTTTCCTCCTAAGTGTTTCACACACTATGTATTACTATCCTTGCTCTACCATAATAATAAAGAATGTTTTCCCTAACTATATACTTCGAACAAAAATAAGTCTCCTTTATATTAACAGGTAAACCATCCGAAAGCAAACTTTTCCATCAAAGTTTACAAAAAGCTTAATAATTTTTACACTTTTTATTAAAATCAATGATAAAAAAACCAAAAGGTGCTGGAACCATACATCACTAACCATCCCAAAAGACACAAAAAAAATGCAACTAACTAACATAGCACTTTTGTTTATTATTGGTGAATGGTTTTACGGTTCATTGCGAGCGCATCCTCGTACTCGTAATTTACCGATGCCCCTAGCTTTGAGTGTCCTCCGCTCGAATGCACTAAGATTTTCTATTATTGATTTTAACAAAACACTAAATAAAAAAACCGAACTATTATCGATAAAATAGTTCGGTTTCGACTTAAGGCTTATATATTTATGCCCCGACCTCGTTTTGTGTTCGTCACATTAACCAAGATAAGAAGATTGGTAATGTAATTAAGGAAAGGATTGCACTAAGGACAAAGGAAGATGCTGTTTCAGCTTCCAATGTCTCAAATCTTGTTGCAATCATGGCAGCAACTGCTGATCCTGGGAAAGCAACCAATAGAATGGCATTTGTCATATCTGTTTTCGATAATCCCATCATAAGAGCAATCAGAACCATCGCTAATGGATGAATAATCGCTTTAATGAAGGCAATCCCGATGGCAATTTTACTAAACTTAATATTACGGATACCGATAGTTACACCAATCGCAAACAAAGCAGCACCTGAAGTGATTGAACCAATTTCGTCTAAGCTGTCTGCCAATATGTCTGGTGAATGGAAACCGCAAAGAATTAAAACGACACCAAGTAACGGTACACATGCAAGTGGTTCAGACAATCCATGCAGAATAGAAGAAATCGTTACTTTCCACAAGCTTTGTCCCTTTTCCTTAGCATTGGCACTTGACTGGCCAATTGTACCAATAATACTAGCCAAAGGATCAAGAAGAGCATTAACTACTACACCAGTTATTGCAATAGGAATTGCTACTGCATCTGCACCAAAGATACTCCCCAGTACAGGGATACCCATAAATGCAAAGGATGGTTGCGTAGAATTTAAAGAAAACATAGATGCTGGAGTTGTAGCTGTTTTAAATACGAAACGTGAAATCAGTAAAAGAACAATATAGAAGCCGATAATTCCAATGAACATCGTTACAAAGAACGGCCATTTATCAATTAAAGTTTGTTTAGACGTTGTTGTAATCCCGACAAATAAATGCGCAGGCAATGCAAACTTTGTAACAAGTGTGTTCAGACCTTTAGATGATGCTGCATCAAACTTCTTAAAATATCCTGCCAAGTATCCTAAAATAATGACAAAGAAAATTGGTATTAATATAATAAATATTTGACCTATACCCATAATTCAAATCCCCCAAAATATAGCGTGTTATAACTAAGCTCATTAAACTATTACTTCACCTATTAGAAAAGTAGGTTTTTATTCATTCAAAAAATAAGTGAGACTGCTCTTAAAGGCAATAAGCTCGGCTTTTAATCGATTATCTACGATTAAAAGCCGCTCCTTTAAAGCCTTACTTCTTGAACACTTTATTCTTATAGTACTTCGATATCTTTATATACTGGATACCACATAGCATCCTTCACTGCTTGCTCAACATTTGCAGGAACGCTTTGTGCAACACCATCTGCAATCGCTGCTTTTGCAACAGCAACTGCTACTTCATAGGAAACTTCACGAAGCTGCGTAATGCTTGGAAGCAAGGAAGCTCCTTCTTTATTTGTATCGCAAAGCTTCGCAACTGCATCTGCAGACGCAATAAACATGCTGTCTGTGATTAATTTTGATTTAACTACAATCGAACCAAGACCAAGGCCTGGGAATACGAAAGCATTATTGGATTGTCCAATTTCGTAGCTTACACCTTTATATTCGACAGCATCAAATGGGCTTCCAGTTGCGATTAATGCTTTACCGTCTGTCCATTCAATCAAATCTGCAGGAACTGCTTCTGCAAGGTGAGTTGGATTGGACATTGGCATAATAATTGGACGCTCCACATGTTTAGCCATTTCTTTAACGATTGCTTCTGTGAATGCACCAGCAACACCTGAAGTACCAATTAAGATAGTTGGCTTCACATGTTTAACTGTTTCCATTAATGTAATGATGCCATTTTCTCTTTCCCAATCAGCAACTTCAGCTTCAGGACGTACATATGGTTTTTGGAAGCTTAAAATTCCGTCCATTCCATCTGTTAAGAGACCTCTATGATCGACAGCCCAGAATCTTGCACATGCTTCTTCCTCTGTCAAACCTGCAAGAACCATAGTATCTTTCATTTGGTCTGCGTTTCCAATACCTGCAGCGCCTGGTCCAAATACTAGAATGCGTTGGTCCTTCAATGATTCATTTTTGATTTTCAGGCCTGAAAGAATACCTGCCAATGTAACAGCACCAGTTCCTTGAATGTCATCATTGAATGTTAATACTTTATCTTTATATTTTTCAATGATATGACGAGCATTTACATTACCGAAATCTTCCCAGTGCAGCAATGCATTCGGGAACATTTCAAGGGATTTTTCGATATAAGCATCAATGAACTGATTATATTTTTCACCGCGAATTCTTTCATGACGGTTACCGATATATAATGGGTCGTTAATTAGTTTTTCATTATTTGTACCTGCATCAAGCACTACTGGTAATACACGTTTAGGATGGATACCAGCTGCAGCAGTATAAACAGCTAATTTTCCGATTGCGATATTAATACCGCCAACGCCCCAGTCACCAATACCTAAAATGCTCTCAGAGTCTGTTGCTACGATCAAATCTATATCGTCTGAAGAAGCGCCTGTATTAGCAAGAGCTTGCTCAATACCGTCTAAATCATTAATAGATAAGTAAACTCCACCTGGACGATGGTATTCATGGCTGTATTCTTGGATGGATTGACCAACAGTTGGTGTGTAAACGATTGGCAGCATTTCACTTAAATGATCTGTCAAAAGTCTGTAATATAAAACGACATTACGATTAAACAAATCATTTAATGAATTGTTTTTCTCTAAATTAGTCGACTTTGATGTGAATTGCTCATATGCTCTTTGCACTTGCTCTTCAAGAGTCAACACAGCCGGAGGCAAGATACCGTTTAGGCCAAGCTCCTCTCTTTCTTTTTCTGTAAAGGCAACTCCTTTGTTCAGCAATGGATTTGCTAGAACATCTTTACCTTTCAATGCTGTATGAATGGAACCGTCTTTTTCTAAGAAAATAACTTTGCTCATCTTCTATTCCTTCTTCCTTCAACTTGGTTACTTAAAGTTAACTGGTTAATTTACGTTACAGATATTACTCCCCTATTTTTTCTTCGTCAACGGTCACTGCCACAGAATTGTCACAAACCAATTTAATGAAACCGTTTTATATGATATTATGTAAGTGAGGGTGATTTTTTTAATTATTTAACTATGTTATTTATAATATATTGGTTATCATTAATAACTAAAAAAATGAGGATGAATGAAATGAGCGAAGAAAAGACTCCGCGTAACTTAAGCGAAAAGGTGGAGAAGCTGTACCAATTCATCAGTAAGAAGTGGACTGGCCTTATTATTCATGCACTGATGGATGAACCGAAGCGATTCAGCGAAATCCACAGCTTTATTCCAGATCTCAGCAAACGTATGCTTAATGAACGAATTAAGGATCTTGAGCATCACGGCATCGTCATTCGCAATGTTATTACAGAAAGACCGATACGCACCGAATATTCCTTAACAAAAAAAGGCCATGAACTAGGCAAAGCATTGGATGTAGTAGAATTATGGGCAAAAAAATGGATGTAATTCCAGCCCAACTTGGAGACCGCTTTAACACACGGTCTCTTTTTTTACTTTTTTTACTTACATAAGGATTTTCCAGCTATTTTCAGGACTCTATTTCGTCAAAATAAAAACTCCGTGCTTATGAAAGCAAGGAGTTTTTTCTATCTTATATTACGACCTTTATGCTCGAATCGAGCAAAATAATCTCTAACTTTTACAGCTGCTCTGTTTATCACATTCTACTTATGAACGGGAAAAAGATTTTACTAACCTAAAGAAGCCATATTTCGCCTTAAATGTACTAATTAAATTTTCTATGGTATGCTTGTCCATAAGCACTTTAAATAATTTTAGTAAATTTCTTGTTTCTCTACTATTACTTGTGGTAGGTGTTAATCCCGATAAAGGAGATCATTATGAGAACTAAAGCTAAAATTATAGGGACAAAGTACAAACCTGACTACACACGTCCTAGATATGTTGTTAAAATGGAAACACAAGACGGCAAGTTTTTAATTATTGATTTTGATTACACCGAAACATCTAAATTAAAAAGCTATACGCCCCGCAGCGTAAATTATGATGGGCAAGATTATGGCTCTAAGTTATCTTGGTACACAAAAGCAGAGGAAAGTATGACCGTACAGAAGTTTTTAGCTATTATTGCCGTTAAAATGGATAAAAAATATTTACCTAGTAATTAATATTAATACGGTTAGTACAATTAGCGGCTTATTAAAGCCGTTTTTTTTATTGATTAAAAAAGAATGAAAAGATGTGCATATATACAAACACCACCTAGAAAATTATCCTTTGCGAATGGATTGTTTGTTCGCTAACAGTTGTAATTCGAAAAAGAAAATAAATTTTAAAAAGAAAAAAGCACTTCCTGTTTATTAAGTTCATTACAAACTCAATAACCAGGAAGTGCTTTTACAAATAATAATAACTGATTAGTATGGATATTTATTTATTTGGTCACTCCAGGCACCATTGTGGATAATCAACATCTTACTAATCAAAACTTTGTTTTAAACACGTCCACTTCTATTAAGAAGCCTTATGCTCCAATCTCAGCTTATCTGCCACAATCGCGATAAATTCTGAGTTCGTTGGTTTTGCTTTGGACATGCTGACAGTGTAGCCGAACAATGTGGAGATGGAGTCGATGTTACCTCTGCTCCAAGCAACTTCAATAGCATGGCGAATTGCCCGCTCTACACGGCTTGCTGTCGTATTGTATTTTTTAGCGATGTCAGGGTAAAGTACTTTTGTGATGGATCCTAACAATTCGATATCGTTGTAAACCATGGAGATTGCTTCCCTTAAATAAAGGTATCCTTTAATATGTGCTGGTACGCCAATTTCATGGATAATGCTTGTGATGCTTGCATCAAGATTTCTTGGTTTTTGCTCTTGCTGTGATCTGTAGGAAGTGGATGTTGAGCTTTTGCGAACAAAACTGTTTGACTTGCCGCTTACTTGGCGGATATGGCTTGCTAGATAGTCCATATCGAATGGTTTAAGAATAAAATAGGATGCGCCAAGATCAACGGCTTTTTTCGTAACATCCTCTTGTCCGAAGGCTGTAAGCATAATAACGTTTGGTATCGAAGGAATATTCAGCTGCTTCATTCTTTCTAAAACTGCCAGACCGTCCAAATGAGGCATAATGATATCCAAAAGCATTACATCAGGCTGAATGTCTTCCAATAATTCCAAACATTCTTGTCCGTTATGAGCAATACCGACAACTTCCATATCCTCTTGAGAACTTATGTACTCCTCAAGCAATCCAACAAGCTCTCTATTGTCATCGACGACACATACTTGTATTTTCTTCAATGATAGTTTCCTCCTCAATATCCATATCTCTCTATTTATTTATTCTAAATGACAATTTCGACAAAGTAACTAAAATTCCTTTGATTTTATAAAAAAATATAGAAAAACTCGTTTTTTCTCATGTATTCTCTCATTTTCGACCTCATTCGCCATTTTACTTCCCTCGATGAACATTTGTCGAATAATCTTTATAGATTCATTATACACCCTTTATATGGTAATAATAAAGAAATAAATCATAAACACCATATATTTTTAAGTATCATCAAAGAAAACAAACCATTTTAGATTTTTATAACTAAAAAAATATGGCGATTTTATGAATACGCTCTTGTTGCTGATAGGAAATTTAAGTTATTATATAAGGTGGACTTTCACATATTGTACTTTTAGAAATGGTTTTAAAGAAAGGATTTTTTTCATGGAAAATGTTGCAAAGCACGATCAGCCCACACATAAAGTATTGTGGCAGCTGACGAGACCACACACGTTAACTGCTTCTTTTGTTCCCGTTTTTATTGGGACAGTTTTAGCATTACAATATGAACAGATTCATACTGGCTTGTTTTTAGCCATGTTATTTGCTTGTTTGTTCATTCAAATAGCCACAAATTTGTTCAATGAATACTATGATTTCATAAGGGGATTGGATACAGCTGATTCAGTTGGAATTGGTGGAGCTATTGTAAGGCATGGTATGAAACCAAAAACAGTAATGAATTTGGCGATTGCCTTATATACTGCTTCCCTATTGCTTGGTGTATATATCTGCATGAGCACGAGCTGGTGGATTGCCCTTGTTGGGGTGTTAGGAATGGCTATTGGCTATCTTTATACAGGCGGGCCGCTTCCTATCGCATATACGCCATTTGGTGAGTTATTTTCAGGGATTTGCATGGGAACAATCTTCATTTTGATTTCCTTCTATATTCAAACAGGTTTTGTTAATGAACAAAGCATTTTAATATCAGTACCAATTGCGATTTTAATCGGATGCATCAACTTATCTAACAATATAAGAGATATTGAAGAAGATACACTTGGCGGCCGAAAAACAATTGCCATTTTAATGGGATTTGAAAAAGCTGTTCAGCTTCTTGCTGCATTGTTTATCATCTCTTATGTTTGGATTCTTGGCCTTGTAATATTTGGTATCAGCAGTCCGTGGTTATTAATTGTGTTTCTTAGCATTAAAAAACCGATTCAAGCAATTAAAGGCTTCAAAGGAAGCCGCAGTGAAACTCCAATTGCGATGAAATCAACGGCACAAACGAATACATTTTTTGGATTGTTTTTAGGAATCGGCATCCTGCTTGATTTTATCTTCTCAAAACTATAAGGAAAAGCGCACCGTAAAGGGTGCGCTTTTTCTCTCTTTAGGAAGCTTTTTGCTTTCCTTTTTCATATATGTCAATTCCTGCTTCATTCAGCATCCATTCGATATGGACACCATAACCGCTTGTCGGGTCATTAACGAACACATGGGTAACGGCACCAATCAGCTTGCCGTCTTGAATGATTGGGCTTCCGCTCATTCCTTGTACAATGCCTCCCGTTTTCTTGAGAAGCTCTTTGTCTGTTACCTTGATGACCATTCCTTTTGTTGCTGGGAACTTTTGCGGTACAGAGCTGACCACTTCAATATCAAATAGCTTCACTTCATCATTATCAACAACAGTTAGAATTTGGGCTGGTCCTTCTTTCACCTGATCTGATAAGGTGATTGGCATAGCTTTATCCATAATTCCATTTGTCATTCCCCTATTTAGTTCTCCAAAAATTCCAAATGGGCTGTTTGTTGTTATATTGCCGATTACTTCCTTGTCAGAGGAGAAGCGTGCCAGCTTTTCACCTGGGTTGCCATTTTCACCTTTTTCAATGCTAGTGACCGTTGATCGTAAAATTTCACCGTCATCCACGACAATTGGTTTTTTCGTATCCATATCAGAAATAACATGACCTAAAGCTCCATATTTTTTTGATTCAGGATGATAGAACGTCATCGTTCCAATGCCAGCTGCTGAATCTCTAATATACAAGCCTAATTTAAATGTGTCGGAACCTTTTTCCTTTAAAGGTTCTAATTTAGTTTTGATTGTGTCTTTGTCACGTAATATTGTTAAGTTAAGCGGATCTCCTGTTTCTCCTGCACTTTGGACAAATGGTGCCACATCTGCCATCTTTTCAATTTTTTTGCCATTGATTTCTGTAATCATATCTCCTACTTTAATGCCTGCTTTTTCACCTGGTGATGCTTTGCCTTCAACCGTATTCACCTGATGATGTCCAACAATCAGTACGCCAACTGAATTTAACTTCACCCCGATAGATTGTCCGCCGGGGATTACTTTAAAGTCTTTTAAAACATTCACATCAACCTTTTTAACCGGAAAGCCTGCCAGCTCTAAAACCATCTCGTTTTTACCATTCTCTTCACCATGCAGCGAATACTCCCCTTCATCTTGACTTAGGGCAACGACTGAGTTATCCTCCGTAACCATGCTTGATGCGGGTATGGATGAACTGCTTATCACTGTATTCTGGCCTTCAAAGATAGTGACGCTTTTTGGGATATGAAGATATTCTTGAAAGGGTTTGTTAAAGCTTATAGAAATTAATGAAACAAGGAGAATTCCACCAATTATTTTTCTTAGGAAATCCATTTTCATATCATTCACTCTCCTCGCTTCTAATCACCAAATTCTTGGCTTATATATAAGTTTGCCTGCATGGTGGTCATTTATTACTGTAAAAACTATAAAAAACCTGCACACTTTGGTTAGTAATAGCAATTTTGTAAAACGTGAATAACGGATTAAGCAAAATGCCCTTTACCTAATAGTTAAAATCTCCTACAAGATTCTTTTCATATTAAAAATAAAAACCCCTGTTAAACAGGGGTTTCCTTGTTCTATCTTTTATTCTTGACCTTTTGGGCCAATTTTAACAGCTCTTTTGCATGTTTTTTTGTTAAATCCGTTATTTCAGTACCGGAAATCATTCTCGCAATTTCCTTTATTTTATCCTGTGTTTCCAATGGTGTAACCGTTGCTGATGTCCTTCCATCATGAATAGCTTTCGCAATATACAGATGCGTATCAGACATTGCCGCTACTTGAGGCATATGGGAAATACAAAGCACTTGAGAGCCAGCGGAGACGCTTGAGATTTTTTCTGCGATCGCCTGTGCGACTCTGCCGCTTACGCCTGTATCCACCTCATCAAAAATGATCGATGTGACACCTTGATGCTTTGAGAAAATACTCTTTAACGCGAGCATCATTCTCGACAGCTCTCCACCTGAGACGATTTTAGACAAAGGCTTAAGCGGTTCGCCTGGATTTGTAGAAATATAAAATTCCACTTGATCCATCCCCGCTCTGGAGATATTATCCTCGTCTGAGTTAAATCTAACCTCAAAGACGGTTTTCTCCATATACAGCTCTTTCAGCTCTTGATGAATATCGTCTGTTAATCGAATAGCTGCTTTTTTGCGAAGTGAGCTAAGTTCATTTGCTTCGACAAGTAAATCCTTTTTAATGCTCAATAATTCCTTTTCGAGCATATCAATATGTGTTTCTTTATTTTGGAGTGTTTCAAGCTCTTCCTCAATTTTAGCTGCATATTCTAGTATTTCATCAACAGATTTCCCATATTTCCGCTTAAGTGAATTTATTTCATTCAGCCTTGCTTCAATACTGTTCAGCCGTTCAGGATCATATTCGAGATAATCAAGGCTGTTTCTCA
Organism: Niallia circulans; assembly: GCF_007273535.1. Taxonomy (NCBI): domain Bacteria; kingdom Bacillati; phylum Bacillota; class Bacilli; order Caryophanales; family Bacillaceae; genus Niallia; species Niallia circulans. The sequence goes on along the minus strand of NZ_RIBP01000004.1, from coordinate 2,354,474 downwards.
GCCTGCTTGCAACATCCTCAAGAATATAAAAGCTGTTAGAAACAGACTCTGAAATATCTGCATATTCCGGGTCAAGACTTGCAGCTTCCTCCATATGGCCCATCACTTCGCCAAGCCAATCAAGCCCTTTTTGCTCACCCTTTAAGGCTGTGTAGCCTGTTTGGATGCTTTCGAAAATTCTTTCAAAGTTGCCGAGCCGCTTTTTTTCCTCCAGCAGTTCTTCATCTTCATTTTTCTGTAAGTTTGCATTGATGATTTCTTGGTGCTGAAATGTTAGTAAGTCGAGACGATGTGCCATCTGCTGTTCGTTTTCAGTCAAGTTCATCAATTTTTTTTGTGTTTGCGCATACGTACGGAATAATCCTTCATATTCCTTAAATACAGGTGCAAGTTCGGAAGCTGCATACGTATCAAGAAGCATGAGATGCTTTGTTTCATCCATCAATTCCTGATGCTCATGCTGGCCATGTATATCAATAAGACTTGAGCCTATCTCTCTTAATGTGGAGATTGTTATAAGCTTCCCGTTAATACGGCAAACACTTTTGCCGGAAACAGAAATATCCCTTCTAAGGATAATCGTACCTTCTTCAATATCTATACCAAATTCCTGCATCTTCTGAAAACAAGGATGTCCATTTTCAATGTAAAACAGCCCTTCAATTTCTGCCTTTTCCTCTCCATGACGAACAAATTCTGCGGAGCCTCTTCCGCCAACAAGCAGATTAATCGCATCAATAATCATCGATTTCCCAGCACCTGTTTCCCCTGTCAGAACCGTTAATCCCTTACGGAAGGAGACGGCAAGTGATTCAATAATGGCAAAGTTTTTGATAGATAATTCATTAAGCAAAATTTGTCACCTCTTTTACAGCATTTCAAGAAAACGATCTGTAATTGTTTGGCCATCCTCTGCCGTGCGACAGATAATCAGACATGTGTCATCACCGCAAATAGTTCCGAGAATTTCCTCCCAATCTAAATTATCAATTAATGCGCCTATCGCTTGGGCATTTCCTGGCAATGATTTTAATACAAGTAAATTGCCGGCAGAATCGATTTTTACAAATGCATCCATTAATGTCCTTTTTAATTTCTGCAGTGGGTTAAAACGCTGATCAGCTGGAAGGCTGTATTTATATCGTCCGTCCTGCAGAGGTACCTTTACAAGATGCAGCTCCTTAATATCTCTGGAAACCGTTGCTTGTGTTACATTATATCCAGCATTTTTCAGCTCGTCGACAAGGTCGTCCTGTGTTTCTATTTCATTATTGGAGATAATATCCCTAATTTTTATATGCCTTTGTCCTTTATTCATTACTATCATTCCTTTAATGGACATTTTGTCCACTTGTTTTTTTGGATTTGTGAAGCAAGCTCGCTGTCCACTCCTTAAGCCTGAAATTATGGCGTTTAGGCTCTATTCCTATATTTCGACAAAAAACTGCTATATCCTTGTAATTTCATTGTATCTTTATTCTATAATTTGTATGTATTCTTTTGCAATCCAAAAAGGAATAAGTTGAACTTATTCCTTTGGAAGAGTCCTTATTAACTTATTGCTTTGCTTTCTTCAATTCCTCATGTGCACTTTCAACCACTGCATTTACATCAACTAAATTGTCTTCTGCACCAAGTTCTGACCAGTGAAGATGAAGCAGAAATTCAATGTTGCCATCACCGCCTGTTATCGGTGAGAAGGAAAGGTTTTTGATTTGATAGCCTTCTTCTTTGGAAAATGCAATGATTCTTTCCAGCACATCTGCATGCACCTTCTTATCCCTGACAATTCCTTTTTTGCCGACTTGCTCTCTGCCTGCTTCGAATTGCGGCTTTACTAATGCAATAATATCGCTGCCTGAAGCAAGTAAGGTTTTTAAAACAGGAAGAATCAGCTTTAATGAAATAAACGACACATCGATCGATGCAAAGTTTGGCATTTCCCCTTGCAAGTCTGCAGGAGTTACATACCGGAAATTCGTGCGCTCCATTACAATAACTCTTTCATCCTGTCTTAACTTCCAAGCCAGCTGATTATAACCGACATCTAATGCATAGGACATTTTTGCACCGTTTTGCAAAGCACAATCTGTAAAGCCGCCTGTTGACGCGCCAATGTCCAGCAATACTTTATCTTTTGCAGTTAAATCAAACACCTCAAGTGCTTTTTCGAGCTTCAAGCCACCGCGACTTACATATTTAAGTGTTTTTCCTTTCACTGTGAGCTTGGATTCCACGGCGATTTTTTCTCCTGGTTTATCCAATCTCTCTTCGTCGCAATAGACGATTCCAGCCATAATCGCTCTTTTTGCTTTTTCTCTTGTTTCAAATAATCCTTGCTCCACTAATAAAACATCAATGCGTTCTTTCTTCATTTATTATCTAAGCCCTTTTTTGTTTTTTTCTCGCAATCGAGTTAATTCTTTTAACTGCTTCGTCTGTTGTTAAGTGAATTTCTGCTAATAAGGAATCTACATCCCCATGCTCAACAAACTGATCAGGAATTCCCATTCTGTCAATCACAGTGGAACCAAAGCCAGTTTCTTGTGCATATTCAAGCACATAGCTTCCAAATCCACCTTGAAGAACTGCCTCTTCTATCGTTAATATTGGCATTTGCTGCTTGAACAATTCCGTAAGCATCGCTTCATCTAATGGTTTAATAAATCTTGCGTTTATTACCTTCACAGATGTTCCTTGCTTTTCTAGAATTTCCGCTGCGTTCATTGCCATTCCAATTGTTGTTCCAAAAGTCAAGATTGCTACGTCGCTTCCCTCTCTCAGAACCTCCCATGATCCAATTGGGATACAATTTAATTCCTCATCCATTGGGACACCAAGTCCATTACCACGAGGGAAACGCATTGCAATCGGACCAGCATCATATGAAATGGCCGTATTTACCATATGCTGCCCTTCGTTTTCATCCTTTGGCATCATTAGTACTAAGTTCGGCATATGACGCAAGAAAGAAATATCGTAAACACCTTGATGTGTTTCACCATCTGCTCCAACAAGACCAGCACGGTCAATCCCGATAAAGACGTTTAGGTTTTGCCTGCACACATCGTGAAGCATTTGATCATACGCTCTTTGCAGGAATGTGGAATAAATCGCTAAAAATGGTTTCATATTTTGCGTGGCAAGCCCTGCTGCCAAAGTAACAGCATGCTGTTCAGCAATCCCCACATCAAGCATTCTATTTGGAAACTCTGCTGCAAAGCTTTCCAGTTTAGAGCCAACAGGCATTGCTGGTGTTATCGCAACAATTCTTTCATCCTTCCTTGCAAGCTTAAGCACTGTATCGCTAACAAGCTTACTCCAAGCAGGTGCAGTATTGACAGGCTTCACAATAGCACCTGTTTCAATTTTATAAGGGCCTGTTCCATGCCATGTTCCGATCTTATCCTCTTCAGCAGGAGAATATCCTTTGCCTTTTTTCGTTATTACGTGCAAAAGAACTGGTCCTTCTGTTTTTTTAGCATAATTTAAATGCTCGATTAAATCTTCATAATTATGGCCGTCCACTGGACCTAAGTAAGTAAATCCAAGCTCTTCAAAAAACACACCGGAAACAAGCAGATATTTTAAGCTATCCTTGATTCTTTCTGCTGTTGCGGCCATCTTTCCACCGACTGCTGGAATTTTCTTCAACAGCATTTCAAGCTCGTCTTTTACCCATTGGTATTTGCCGGCAGTTCTTAATCTACCAAGTACATGATGTAATGCACCTACATTTGGTGCAATACTCATTTCATTGTCATTAAGAATGACAATCATATTCGTTTTTTCGTCACCAATATGGTTCAATGCTTCTAAAGCCATTCCGCCAGTCAAGGCACCATCACCGATGATTGGCACCACAAAGGAGTCTTCCTTCTTTAAATCTCTTGCGACAGCCATTCCCATTGCGGCTGACAATGAAGTAGAGCTATGGCCTGTTTCCCATACATCATGCTCACTCTCATTCATTTTCGGGAAGCCAGACATTCCTTTATACTGTCTTAATGTATCGAAATCCTTCGCTCTACCAGTTAAAATTTTGTGGACATAAGCTTGGTGGCCAACATCCCATATAAATTTATCCTTCGGACTGTCAAAGCACTTATGCAAAGCAATTGTCAATTCGACAACTCCAAGATTCGGGCCGATATGTCCGCCTTTCGTCGACAAGGTATTTATTAAAAACGTACGAACATCTTCACTCAACTTCTCGAGTTCTTCCATTGATAAGTCTTTTAGAAAGGCTGGATTCTTTATTGACAATAAATCCATCGTTAACAACTCTCTTTCATTCAATTTAAACCTTATATTATGAATTTGCGCTTATTTTTACTTTTTACGTTAATTTATTGTTATGTATGCTAAGTATAATCTTTCGTGTTATTACTAGCTATACATGTTAAATATGTATTATACCATTCAACCATCCTTAATAGGAAGTAATTCTATATAGGCCTTATTATGTGGTTAAAGGATCTGTTGGTGCGATTTCTCCATTTGAACCGTTTCTCGGTCAAAAGTGCATATAAGATTATTTTAACATAAAGCTCCTAAAAATAACCGCTAACACAAAGTGATAGCGGCCACATATCAGCATATTCTTCATGTATAAGGTTAAATCGTCTTGTATAAAGCGGTTTCTTCCTCACTATATACCCTTATTCTTCCTGCATTAAACACGATTTAGCTGTTGCGATTCCCGACTAGTTCAGTCATTTCCTCCAAAAGCCCCGTTTTAAGTGAAAGCTCTTTAAGTTTTTCCTTAGCAGCATCTATATGGTATGTCAGCTCTTTTTTAGCACCATCCATTGTTAAAAGAGCAGGGTATGTACTCTTATGATTATGCACATCACTACCAAGCGGTTTGCCAATCAGCTCTTCATCACCTTCCACATCCAAAATGTCATCTCTTATTTGGAAAGCAAGACCTAAGTGGTAGGCAAAGCTTGTCAAAAGCTCCATCTGCTCCTTATCCGCACCTGCAAGGACTGCGCCTACCAGGATGCTTGCTTCAAGCATTTTCCCGGTTTTGTGAACGTGAATATATTCAAGGTCTTCTTTAGAAAGTTTTTTCCCTTCACCTTCTATATCTCCAACCTGTCCGCCAACCATGCCTTCTGCACCTGCAGCTTTAGCGATAATTTCAAGCACTTTTATTTTTGTTTCAGCATCAAATTTCATTGCGGTCACTAGCTGAAAAGCATATGTTAAAAGCGCATCACCAGCTAATATAGCAATTGCTTCTCCGTAAACCTTATGATTTGTTGGTATGCCTCTTCGCAAATCATCATCATCCATGCTTGGTAAATCATCGTGAATTAATGAATACGTATGTATCATTTCAATTGCTGCTGCAGGAAGCATACCCGTTTCCGGATCTTTTCCGAATGCAGACATTGTCGCAAAGGTTAGCAATGGACGAATTCTTTTTCCTCCAGCAGAAAGTGAATAATGCATCGAGTCCAAGATAATTTCTGGTGCTGCCAGCTGTGATACACTGTGTTTCAGTTCCTGTTCTACAAGTTTCTTATATTTGTTTGTAAAAGCTGTTAAAGAGAGATCAGACAATCGCTTATTCCTCCTCGTTTATGGAGAAAGCTTCTTTTTGCCCATTGTCTAACACAATTTCTGCAAGCTGCTCTTCCACATTTTTTAATTTATCATGACAAAACTTAGACAGTTCCATGCCTCTTTTGTATGTATTGATTGCTTCTTCAAGAGGAACATCTCCCTCTTCAAGCTTTTCTACAATTTTCTCTAGCTCTTCCATTGCTTCTTCAAAAGACAATCCATTTTTAGACATCGTTCTTTCACTCCTTAATAGATGTTACACGTGCCTCCACTGTTCCATCAGAAAGACGCAGTTCAATTTGTTCATCCTCTTTTACCTGCTTGATGCTGGAAATCAATTTCCCCTCAGGAGAATAAGCCAGATTATAGCCTCTTTCCATTATTTTCAACGGGCTTAACGCATCCATTTTCCCAATAACCGATTGGAACATATGTAATTTTTTCTGGTGTATTAGATTCATGTTTCGGACGAGGTTCTTTTCCAAATTAACTCTGTTTTTGTCTGCATTATGCAGCAGCTCTTGCGGATGACTTCTGTTAAGACGTCTTGTGATTACCTCGTGCTTTTCCTCTTTAAGCAAAAACAGTTTATTTATATTGCGCTGTAATAATTCATTTTGCCTGTCCAATTGCTCCATTTTTTGGTCAAGCAGCAATTTTGGATAACGAAAAGCATAGGATTTTTCCATTTTTCCAAGCCTGTTCTTTTCCTTATCGACTCTTTCCTTTGTTGCCCGAATTAATCTGGCTTTTCTTGTTAGCAGCCTTTCCATAAGCTCCTCCATATGTGGTGCTGCCATTTCGGCTGCTCCTGTTGGCGTCGGTGCTCTTAGGTCTGCTACAAAGTCAGCGATTGTAAAGTCTGTTTCATGACCAACAGCAGAAATAATAGGGATGGAAGAGGCAAAAATCGCGTTTGCTACCGTTTCCTCATTGAATGCCCAAAGCTCTTCAATGGACCCTCCACCTCTACCGACAATCAATACGTCGATTTGCGGGGCTTCCATGCTGTTAGCCTTGCCGATAGCTTTCACGATAGATGGTGCTGCTGCTTCTCCTTGCACAAGGGCGGGAAAAATGATGATTTTGGCAATTGGATATCGCCTTTTGATGGTAATAAGTACGTCCCTGATAGCTGCACCTGTTGGAGAAGTGATAATCCCAATCGTATCAGGATATTTAGGGATAGGTTTTTTATGAGCGGCAGAAAACAGTCCATCTGCCTCCAACTTCTTCTTAAGCTGTTCATAAGCCAAATACAGGTCGCCGATACCGTCTGGACTCATTTCTTGAACATACATTTGATATTGGCCGCTTTGCTCATACACAGTAACGGAAGCCTTCACAAGGACCTTCATCCCGTTTTCCGGCTTAAATTTCATCCCTTGGGCACTTCTCGCAAACATGACAGCAAGGATTCTTGCCTTATCGTCCTTTAAGGTGAAGTACATATGTCCACTGCTATGCTGTTTGAAATTTGATATTTCGCCCTTAACATGGACATGCTGCAAATGGGGATCGGCGTCGAATTTTCTTTTTATGTATTTCGTTAAAGCTTGTATTGTCAAATACCTATTTTCCATTTTAAACGCTCCCTTACAGGATAAAAGGGAATGGCAGTATATCTGCTTTCCCTTTAATGTGTTCGCGTATCTCTATTGTGAACGATTCTTTCTATTCCCTATTCATAAACTTTACAAACTGTTTTTGATTTTGGAAAGCAGTCCATTAACAAACTTGCTGGACTTGTCGTCACCATATGCTTTTGCAATTTCTACCGCTTCGTCAATGACAACATTTGCCGGCACTTCCTCGGAACCATATAAAAGTTCATAAACAGAAATTCTTAAAAGATTTCTGTCTACATTGGCAATTCTGTCGATTGTCCAATTTTCCAAATGCTTGCTTATTTGCTCATCAATTGACACTTGGTGGTCTAGTACTCCATTAACAAGTGCAGACAGATATACATCCGGCTTTTCGCCATCAAGTGCATGGATGATTGCTTCATTCTTGTCTATTTCACTTAGGTCAATTTGAAATAACGCTTGAAGCGCCTTTTCTCTTGCCGTTCTTCTTTTCATTTCTTTTATGCTCCTTTAAACACTTGCATGTAAAACATGCTTGTCCATTATTCTTTTAAAGAATCCATGTCTTGGACTCTTTATCATTATGTCATTCGGCCATTTTCCTATTACCATCTTAACATGCTAAAAAGATAATAGCATATATAGACAGAAACTTCTATTCACCATTAAACTTTTGGAAACTTTCCGCACTAAAAAAGCTGCCAAGAGCCATTGCAGCTTTTTCTACACATAGCTTGGAACGCTATATGTAGAAAAAGTTAAGCATATCCTCAAAGCAGCTTATTTATTTACATCTCTTGCTGTGTTTCTGTGTCTTGTTTCGCATTCTCAAACTGAACGCCAACCACATGTATATTAATTTCTTCCGCTACTAACGCTGTCATATTAAGCAGTGTTTGGCGAATATTATCTTGTATTTGCTGTGCGACTTGCGGGATGGAAATGCCAAAGTTCATCACACAATAGACATCCACCTTTATGCCATCTTCAGCGAGCTCCACTTTAACTCCTTTGTTGTGCAGCTTTTTACCCAGCTTTTCCACAACTCCAGAAGCAAAGTTTCCTCTCATCTGGGCTACACCCTCCACTTCAGATGCTGCAATCCCAGCGATTACTTCGATGACTTCAGGAGCAATTTCCACTTTTCCCAAGCCAGTGTATTCCTGGTTCATATCTAAAATAGTTGATTCGCTCATTTTGGTTCCTCCCTTTAATCTTCGGATTTCATCAAATCATACATCTCTAAAAACTTTGTGTTGAAGTTTCCTTCTACAAATTTTTCATGATTAAGGAGTTTCAAGTGAAACGGGATTGTTGTATGAACGCCTTCAATAACAAATTCACTAAGTGCGCGCTTCATACGTGCGATTGCTTCATTTCTTGTCGCGCCATATGTAATCACCTTCGCGATCATACTGTCATAGTATGGCGGGATTGTGTAGCCTGGATATGCTGCAGAATCAACACGAACACCTAAACCACCTGGCGGAAGATACATATTGATTTTTCCAGCTGACGGCATGAAATTCTTTGCAGGATTTTCAGCATTGATACGGCATTCTATCGCCCATCCATTAAATTCAACATCCTTTTGCGTTACAGCCAATGGTTTTCCAGATGCTACTAGTATTTGCTCTTTTATCAAATCAATACCCGTTACCATTTCTGTAACAGGATGCTCTACTTGAATACGAGTGTTCATTTCCATGAAGTAGAACTGTTGATTTTGGTAATCGTAAATAAATTCAACCGTGCCTGCACCGCTGTATTTCACAGCTTCTGCTGCCTTAACTGCAGCTGCACCCATTCTTTCACGAATTTCCTCTGTCAATACTGGTGAAGGAGTCTCTTCCAAAAGCTTTTGCAGTCTTCTTTGAATAGAACAGTCTCTTTCACCTAAATGAATTACTTGGCCGTAGTTATCAGCAAGTACTTGCAGTTCAACATGACGGAAGTCTTCAATGAACTTCTCTAAGTAAACACCAGCATTACCGAAAGCTGTTAAAGCTTCTTGTTGAGTGATGTTAATTCCGTTGATAAGCTCTTCTTCTGTTCTTGCAACACGGATACCCTTACCGCCTCCGCCTGCAGTTGCTTTAATGATAACAGGATAGCCAATTTTCTCTGCAAGACTGATGCCTTCCTCCACATCCTTTATGATGCCTTGAGATCCTGGCACAATCGGAACACCAGCTTCGCGCATTGTTTCTCTCGCAACGTCTTTTGTTCCCATTTTATTAATGGCTTCTGGACTTGGTCCCACAAAAGTTATGTTGCAATCACGGCAAAGCTCTGCGAAGTCGGCATTTTCTGCCAAGAATCCGTAACCAGGATGGATTGCATCACTGCCAGTCAGCATTGCTGCACTGATAATATTTGTAAAGTTCAAGTAGCTTTCCTTAGAGGAAGTCGGCCCGATGCAAATAGCTTCATCTGCGAGCTGAACATGAAGGGCTTCTCTGTCCGCCTCTGAAAATACTGCTACCGTTTCAATATTCATTTCACGGCACGCTCTGATAATCCGTACCGCTATTTCTCCTCTGTTTGCGATTAATAGCTTCTTAATCATATGTTAAACCCTCTCTTTACAGAGCCTTCACTAAAAATAAAGGTTCACCGTATTCTACTAGCTCGCCGTCTTTAACAAGAATTTCGACAATCTCCCCTTCAACCTCTGCAGTGATTTCGTTGAATAGCTTCATTGCCTCCACAATACATACTACTGTATCTTTTGACACTTTATCTCCAACAGACACATATGCAGGTGCATCAGGTGTTGCAGATTGATAGAAAGTTCCTACCATCGGCGAAGTTACTTTATGTAAGTTCTCATTTGAGCTTACCGCAGGAGCTTGAGCCGCTTCTTCTTGGACTACTTGTGCTGCTTGCGGCTGAACTGCTTGAATCTGCTGTATAGGTGCAGGTGCACTTACAGCTGCGATTGCTTGAACCTCAGGACGATTTTTTTTGATTTCTACTTTCGCTCCTTCATTTTCATATACGAAGTCGCTAATGTTTGAATCGTTGATAAGGTTAATCAGATCCTTGATTTCTTCTATTTTTAACATGCTTTTGCACTCCTTCATTACAATTCTTTATGACTAGATACTAATATCATACGATAAGACCTTCTAATAGTTCAACCACTTCTATCATTCAGTATCATTTTTCTTGCAGTTATTTATTCCTTCTGCTAAATTATCATACCATTTTCTGCAGAAAATAACTATTCACATCATTTTTTCTTCTGACAAAAATAAAAAAAAGCAAAAAGGAAAGCTGTCTTCCCTTTTTGCCTTTTTTCTTATTTAGGATCGATTTTCACTGCAACAAAGGCGTTTGGCTGGTTTAAGTTTTCTCTAACTAATTGGACGATATCATTGGCTGCTTCAGCAGATAGCTCGCCAGCTTTTACAGTTACATTTACTTTTCCGTCAACAGCACGGACAAGCACATCATCATAATTTTCCGCTTTAATCAGTGTTTCCATCATTTTTTCATTATCAGACAGCTTTTGCAGCTCCTCAATTTTGTCTTGAGCCGCGCTTTTTTCCTCAGCTGTTTTTGCTTCTGACATTGTTTCAGTCAGCTGCTCTTCTTGTTTGCTGCGCTGTTCATCCAATTGCAATCTCATTTCTTCAAATACTTCGTCAGAGGCAATCGTTGATACAGAGCTGCCATCCTCTGCCGCAGCATCTCCTTTCGCATTTTCAGTAGCTGCTTCTTCTTTTGCTGTGTTTTCCTTCGCTGCGTCTTCTGTTGTCGCAAATTCATTTGTCTGTTCTGGTGATGTTGTGTAATACACTGTCAATACAACCACTAAGCTTAACATTGTCAATAACCATACCGTTTGCTTTTTCAATAACATTTATGAATCCCCCTTAATTTTGTTTTGCTTGAACAGATACCCGGTGGCTTGGGACATCCAATGCCCTTGTAACCGCCTCAACTATCATGCTTTTCACTTTTATATTTTCAGCTCCTTTTGCAATGACAAGAACACCTCTAATTGTCGGCTTCTTCGTTTCCACAACAATTGGAACTTGCTTATCTCCATTTGGCACTGTTACCAAACTCTCTTCTGAGGAGTTTTCTTCGACAGTTCGCTTTCCGCCCTGAGGATCCTCTTCTTGTGTTGTCTGGCTTGAATTGGTCTTATTCTTTTCATACACCTTCGTCTCAGAGCCATCAATATTGACATAAACAACTGCATCCTTCACACCAGCCATTGCATTGATCGCGTCTTTGATTTGATCTGTGTAGAGTTTTTCGTAATCAGTAATGTCTGTTGAATTGCCGGATTTCTGACCAAATACCTCTTCTGCCTGGTCTGTGCTTGCTGCCTCGTTTTGATTAAAAGCTGAAACATCTGCGTTCCCATCTTTAAAGAACATGTTGCTTAACAGCATAATGGCAGCCCCGAACAATACAACAATAATTAAATACTGGGCCTTCCCTTGCTTTTTGTTGTTGTTGCCAGACAGCATTTTTTTTAGAAAAGTAATCGGACCTTGTGCCTTATCTTTATCCGTGGCCTTATCCTTATCCTTGTCATTGTCTTTTTCCATATCTGCACTACTCCCCTCCTTTAGCTAGAATGGCGATGTTACCTTCTGGCACATCCCATTTACCTGATAGAAATGAAACAATATTAGCTGTATCCACTTGTTCTTTGCCACTGCTTTCTGGAAGGGGTTGCTGTGTGTCAATGGATACAGGACTGACTGCTTCCACTGCCCCTTGTGACTCCTCATCCGCCTCCTTCAGGACTAGGACAAGTCTGTCTAAATTGTCTGGAAAGCTTTCTTTTGATTGATCATTTAACGATAGTTTAATGGAATCTATTTCGACTCCGTAGTCTGCTATCAACTCCTTGTTGGCATCCTCCTTCAGTTGGACAGCCATTTTTTCTAATGTATATTCATCAAGTGATGCTTGTATTTCTTTTTTTTGCGATTCTATCGAATTTTCTATATTTTTTTCTTCTGGAAGATTGATAGTAGCTGCCTCAAGCACTTTTTCAAAATCACCTGAAACAAGCTTAAACACTGGTGTCAGGATAACGGTGATCAGCAAAAGACCACAAACGAGCTTTGCGTATTTTTGAAACGTAGAATTCGGCAGCAGCATATCAATCACTGTCGCCAGCAAAACAAATAGAATGATATTAGTAACCCATTCTGTTATAAAACTCATATTATTCACCTACCTTATTTCATCATCATCGTCACATTGCTTGCAGCGATGATAACGGTAAGACTTAAAAAGAACATGAGAGAAACAATTGCCAAGGCTGCAAAAACATACAGAACGCTTTTGCTGATAATGTCCAGGCAGTTGATGACAGGACCCCCTCCAAGCGGCTGCAGCAATGCTGCTGCAAATTTATAAATAATCGAGATGACGAGAATTTTTAATGCCGGAAAAGCAACAATGATTAAAAGGATGGCAACACCGGCAATACCGACTGTATTTTTCAGCAACAGAGAAGCACTTATAACAGTATCAGCGGTATCTGTGAACATCCTGCCTATTACTGGAATAAAATTCCCTGCCACAAATTTAGCTGTCCGCAATGTAATTCCATCTGTAACAGCAGTTGATATTCCTTGGACAGATAGGACGCCTAAGAAGATCGTCAAAAATATCCCAAGAATGCCTATACTGATATTGCGCAGCAAATTACCTAGCTGTGTCACTTTATACTGACTTGATAAACTGCTGACAATATGCAGCAATGTGGACAAGAACAATAACGGTAATACGATGTAGGAAATCAGCATGCCGCTTGTATTCATTAAAAACAGAATAACAGGATGGAAAAACGCTGCCGATATCGCACCACCTGATGCTGCCATTAATGCAAGCAAGAGCGGCACGAGTGCCAAAATAAAGCTTGTCATGGTGGTGATCGCTTCATTGGCATAGGTAATCGCGACGTGAAAGCTATTAAGTGCTAAAATAATCAAGACCATAAACACAATAGAATAAGCTACCTTACTAATGGAGCTGTTTTCAAAGGAGTTTTGCAGCATCTGAAGCAGCATGCTGAAAACAGTCAATAGAATAAGCGATCCAAGCAGCTTGCCATTGACGACAACCTCATGAAAGATAAACTTCGTCAAGCCAGAGAAAAACATACTGAAGTCAAAATCCTTCTCGCCCTTAATAAAGTCATAGAGACTTCCCTTCTGAATCTCTGGCAGATAGCCTCCATACTCATTAGTTATGCTTTCCCAAAAACCTTTCAGCTCTGTTAAATCAAGACTGTCAATTTGGGATTGAACGACCTCTTCCGGGCTAAATGCCTGACTCGTTGTTGCTTCTTCTTCTGTATCGTCTTGAGGAGATTCTGCTTGTACAACTGGATTAATGAATAAAAAGAATGTGAATAAGAATACTAGTACAATTTTTAGTTTCGTTTTCATTAGTTCACCCCAAGATTAAACATCTTACACCTAATTTGGAATCATATTAATGATTGTTTCTACAAGGACTGTGAGGATAGGCACAGCCATTGCCAAGATTAAAATTTTCCCTGCCAATTCAATTTTGGATGCTATTGCACCTTGTCCAGCATCCTTCGTTATTTGGACAGCAAATTCAGCAATATAAGCAATACCGATAATCTTTAAGATTGTTTCCACATAAACGGTATTCACTTTCGCATTAAGAGCGATGCTTTCCACCATTTCAATGATGGAAGCAATTTGATCAACGAGAAATAGAAAAATAACACAGCCGACAAAAACAACAAGCAAAAAGGCGATATTGGGTTTTTGCTCTTTTATGATTAAGGCTAAAAAGGTCGAAATAAGGGCAATCCCGACTATTTGAAGAATCTCAATGATCGTATCCCCCTTTATCCCTGAAATAAGAAAACCGATTTGATTTTTTGGAATAAGTCATCTACGATGTTGGCAACCATAAATAAAATATAGATAAAGCCAAATAATGTTACCCACTGTGCATATTCTTTTTTTCCAACCTGGTCTAGTATCGTGTGCAAAAAAGCAACAACGATGCCGACACCAGCTATCTTGAAGATAATATCCACCTCTAAACCCATTATGTCTCCTCCTAAACCTACATCAATAAAATGACAATCAATAGCCCTGAAAGCACGCCTAAGCTCTTAAACATTTTTTCATATCTCAATTGATGGTCTCTTGCTTCTTGCTCTTCTCTTTCGATATGAGTTAGTGTCAGCATAATTTGTTTCTGCTGGGAAGCCCTGTCATGTCTGCCGAGCGTTTCACCAAACTGCTTCATGATTTCCAATTCAGGCTTTTTCATTGCCGTCCTTTTCCAAATGTCATCAAGACAGGTTGTCCAAGCATCCCTTACCGTTGTCTCTTCTGTCATGAGCTTTTGCGAAAAATTATCAAAAAAAGTGCTCAAGGGCTGGTGGAGCTGCTCAGCTAAACGTCTAGCCGCTTCATGCAGTGGTGTATGACCGTACATAATTTCTGCTTCTAAAGACTGCAAAGCCGATTTCAATTGCCTAAGCTGCTTAGGTCTTTCACTAAATGATCTTGCTATTTCCATTCCTCCAAGGCTTGTGGTGGCTATAATGATGATTGCACCAATTATCTTCATCATTTACATCACCTTCATTTCCCTTAAGATCTGTCCATGTCCATTTCTGATAGCACTAACAGTGCCCGGACCATTTGCCCTGCTCAACTCTACATATCTTTCAAAAATTCCCGATTCCATAATCGGTTTAAGTGTTGGTCTGTTTTTAATTTCCTCAAAGGAAGTGCCGTGTGTAGTCATCATCAGCTGAATACCTGCGTTAACAGCTTCTAAAATAGCCTCTCCATCCTCCTTGCGGCCAACTTCATCGACAATAAGGACATTGGGACTCATGGAACGAATCATCATCATCATTCCTTCTGCCTTTGGACAGGAATCAAGAACATCTACCCTTGTTCCAAACGTCATCTGAGGAATGCCATCCAAACAGCCTGCTATTTCAGACCTTTCGTCGACAATACCGACCTTAAGGGCTGGGATGTTGTGCAACGCATGTCCTGTTGAGACAATTCTTGCTAAATCTCGTAAAATTGTGGTCTTCCCTGTTTGTGGCGGCCCAATAATCATCGTATGCAGCCATTTTGCTCCATTATAGAGAAACGGGGCGAATGGTTCTGCAGAGCCAATTTTCTCCTTTGCTATGCGCACATTAAAGGAAGCTATATCCCTAATCGCCTTGACTGAACTTTCCTCTAAGATAACTTTACCTGCAAGACCAATGCGATGGCCGCCTTCGACGGTGATGTAGCCCCTCTTCAGCTCTTCATCAATCGTATAAACAGAGTAATGACTGAGTTTATTAAGAAACTGAAAGGCATCCTCCTTCGTCATTTCCATATCGATAAATCGTACACCGTCATGAAGAGATATTTCTAATGGCCTCCCAATCCGGATTCTGATTTCTTCTATTCGCTCTCTTTCAGCAGGAGAGAGTGTGAGTAGTTGATCAGCTATTTTTTTGGGCAAGAATGAATAGAATGTGTTCACAGCGCTTTTCTCCTTTTTTAAGGTTGTCCAACTCACTAAAATCACTGGCTTACAATGCGACTTATTAAAATGTATGCACGAAGAACAATAATATGACTGCCTGTTCTCTTTCTTAAGCAGTTTTATAATTACGACTAAAAAGCTGGCAGATTCCAAAAGCTATAAAAAACAGTTACTTAAAAAGGAGTCTTTTAGCATGAAAACAAAATTATTCCGCTGCATCTGTCTGCTTCTCACTATTTGGATGGCTTTTGGAAGCTCGCCTTATGCTTTAGCAGCAAACGGTCCGAAAAATGTCATTCTGTTGATTGGGGATGGAATGGGTCTTGGCCAAATGGAAATAGCGAGTTTATTTGAGCATGGAAAAGAAGGCAGGTTATTTTTGCAAACACTGCCCAACACCGCCCTTGTCAAAACGTACTCTGCAAATAATAATGTGACAGATTCAGCAGCAGGAGGAACTGCCATCGCTATTGGAAAGAAAACAAACAATGGCATGATTGGAATGACAAAGGATGGGAAAAACTCTCCAAGCATCCTTGATGTTTTTAAGGCAAATGGAAACAAAACTGGAATCGTTTCGACTAACAGTGTGACAGATGCCACTCCGGCAAGCTTTACAGCTAGCGTTAAGGATAGATGGGCAGATCAGGAGGAAATTGCGAGGCAGCAATTAGAAAACAACATTGACGTCGTTATGGGCGGCGGGTCTATGTACTTCGGGAAAAACAGGGAATTAATAAAAAAATACAAAGCTCAAGGCTACACATTTGTCACATCAAAAAACGAGCTTGCCTCAGCAAATGGAGACAAACTACTTGGTCTTTTTGCGAGCAAACACCTTTCCTTTAAACAAGATCGAAAGGAGTTAAAAAGCACGGAGCCAACATTGACAGAGATGGCTGGTAAAACAATTGAAGCCCTTGTAAACGGTAATAAGGGATTTTTCGCTGTTATAGAAGGCGCAAGAATTGATCATGCTGCTCACTCGACTGATATAACAAGTATATGGAAAGAAACGATTGAGTTTGATGAAGCTGTCAAATACTGTGTGGAATGGGCACAAAAACGGCAGGACACTTTAGTGATCGTTGCAGCAGATCATGAAACAATGGGGATTTCGGTAACAGAACCGATGGACATTAAGGCATTAAAGAACATTCAAATAACACCAGAATTAATGGCGCAAAAATTAACAAAGGATGCGAACACAAAAGATTATTCAACAGAAAGTATTATGAGGGTTTTTCAAAAATACGCAAATGTGAAGCTAACAAACGAAGAATTGGTGCATTTTAAGGAAAGTATTAAAAAGAAAGATGGCAGTATTTATCCAGAGCAAAAGGTCGGCAGAGAAATAGGAAGAATTATTGCCAGCCATTATCATGCTGGCATACTGGATAGCACTACACAGCAGCTCAGCCACACAACAGGAGGCCATACAGGGAATATGATTGCTTTATTTGCTTATGGAAAAGGTGCAGAAAAGTTCCATGGAGTCATTGATAATACAGATATTTCAAAGATTATTGCTAATATGAAAGGCTATGACTTTGGAAATTAAGCATATACAAAAGGGTACAGCAACTTTAAGCTGTGCCTTTTTTTCTTTTTATAAAGAATAAGTGTCCAAGCTTCCCTCCTCTTTTGTGCATAACATATCTTGGAGGTGATTTCCATGTTTAGGCGACCAACATCCGTTACCAATCTCAGCAACCCTTTCCGAACTACTGGTGCTAACAAGCACTTTGGAGTTGACTTTGCGAAATCTGGCACAAACCCGATTGCAGCTGCAGCTGATGGGACTGTTTCTCGCTCCTATGTTTCCTCAAGCTACGGGGAGTGCATCATGATTGTCCATCAGTTTGGTGGACAGGTTTGGGAAACTGTTTATGCTCACATGCGTTCTGGTTCAAGAAGGGTTTCTGTTGGTGAAAGAGTCAAAGCTGGACAAACTATTGGCGTTATGGGCAACACTGGCCAATCGACAGGACAGCATCTGCATTTTGAACTTCATCGTGGAAGATGGAATAGCGCTAAATCAAATGCAGTTAATCCGCTTCCTTATTTAGATGAAAGCCAAAACCAGCAAAACTCTGCTCCAAGCACACCTGCTAAATCTTATACGATTGCAGCCGGTGACACACTATCAGCAATAAGCCAACGATACGGTGTCTCAGTTTCTGCGATTGCTGAAGCGAATAATATTCAAAATGTTAACCAAATTTATGCAGGTCAAAAGCTTGTCATTCCTGAAGGCTGACTGCATAAGTACTTTTATTTGCACAAAAAAAAGAAGAGAACAATGTTCTCTTCTTTTTTGCCGCCTTTGCCGCTTAGGTGTATGGAGTTTCAAAACCTGCTCCACCAGGTGGGTGTTCGCAAAAGATTTCTTCATATGTCCTAATGAGCTAGTCATAAGGCATGCTGATCCTTCTTTAATATAGAACTCCCTAATTAACGATAAAGGTTGAAACTTCATACGATAACGTACAACGCAGCGTTTATATTTATATAATACAGCATCCATTCTTGAAACGCAAATGGTAAAAACCGTAAACTAAAATTACGCGCGAGATACATAGCTCGCTTCAGCTGTATTGATGATCAATTTGTCGCCTTGGTTGATGAAGAAAGGAACTTGCACAGAAAGGCCAGTTTCTAAAATGGCAGGCTTTGTTCCACCAGAAGCAGTGTCACCTTTAATACCAGGCTCTGTTTCTGTTACTTCAAGCACTACTGTATTCGGAAGCTCAACACCAAGTGTTTCTGTTTGGTACATCATGATATATACTTCCATATTCTCTTGCAAGAACTTCAATTCGTATTCGATTGCATCTGCAGAAAGCTCAATTTGGTCATAAGATTCTTGGTCCATGAACACATGTTGATCACCGCTTGCATACAAGTATTGCATTTTACGGTTATCAATTTGTGCTTTTGCAACCTTTTCGCCTGCTCTGAACGTTTTTTCTTGAACTGCTCCTGTACGAAGGTTTTTCAATTTAGAACGTACGAATGCAGCGCCTTTTCCTGGTTTAACATGTTGGAAATCCAATACACGCCAAATTCCGTTATCCACTTCAATTGTTAAACCTGTTTTAAAATCGTTTACTGAAATCATAAATGATCCTCCTGTTAATCCTATAAAATAATCAATTCTTTTGGTGAATGGGTTAAAGCTTCATTATGATCATCTGTTATGATAGTATCATCCTCAATGCGAACCCCGCCCAGACCTGGAATATAGATGCCTGGTTCAACCGTTACAACCATGCCTGACTCAAGAACTGTCTCTGATTTAGAAGAAAGCCCTGGTCCTTCATGGACCTCTAAACCGATTCCATGACCTGTAGAGTGGCCAAAATACTCACCATATCCATGCGCACTTATGTAATCACGTGTCAATGCATCAGCTTGAATGCCAGTAAGTCCCGGTTTAATACCTTCCATTCCTTTTAACTGAGCTTGGAGGACAATATCATATATTTCCTTTAGCTTTTCGTCTGGTTTGCCAACGGCAACTGTTCTCGTCATATCAGACACATATCCTTTATAATATGCCCCGAAATCCATTGTCACAAAATCGCCTGCTTCGATTAGCTTTTCTGACGCCACACCATGTGGCAATGCAGATCTAGTTCCAGAAGCGACAATCGTGTCAAAGGACGATGATACCGCACCTGCTTTTCTCATAAAAAACTCTAATTCATTCGATACTTCCAGTTCTGTCTTCCCAACCTTAATAAACTTAAGGATATGGGCAAAAGCGGCATCTGCGATCTCCGCTGCTTCCTTTAATATCTTAATCTCTTCCCTAGTCTTAATCAAGCGTAACTTTTCCACAAGACCAGAAACAGGAACTAGTTCGCCATTAAATACAGCTTCATACAGTCTGTATTCAGTAAAAGTCAAATAATCCTGTTCAAAACCAAGCTTTTTGATCCCTAATTTTTCCGCCTGTTCTGCCACTTCCTTTTGAATTGGACCACTGTGCTTAACAATGTCAAAACCAACACATTGACTAGCAGCCTGTTCTGTATAGCGGAAGTCTGTAATGAATTTAGCTCCCTCTCCACTGATTAACACAACACCAGCAGAACCAGTAAAGTTACTGATATAGCGGCGGTTATAATTGCTGGCAATAACAATACCATCCACACCAGCAGTTGCTAAAGCTTCCCGTAATTTCGTTAATTTCTCCATTATGGTTCTCTCCCCGATACTAATTTTTTACTAAAATTTTATTCCACTAAAATGATAGAATTTATGTAAAAGCTTCTGAACATTGGCAATGCTAAAAAAAAGAATGCTCATGTAGAACATTCTATCATATATTAATTATCCTTCACTACCCGAAATGTTCGCCTCACGTTTGTTTTCTTTTTGTTTCTTCGTTCTAATTTCACTTTCTTCATAAGAAATCGTATAGCCGACAAACACTCCCCACAGCACATAAAGGCATATAGAAGTGATTATCGTGTCTAAACTAAGCTGCATAAATGGCTTGATGCTCGGAAAAATAGGATTTAAAATGATGAAAACCACACCGAATACCATTATTCCAAAACCGACGCCAATGTAAAAGGACTTGAATTTTCTAAGTAAAAGATAATACCCAAATGCAGCCATTACAGAAAAGAACCCGATTGCTCCAATACTTATAAGTGTCCCAAGCCAACCAGTTTTCCAGCTTCCGATTGCCCACGGCTCCAATATGACATTCGGTCTTATTTCCGTCATATTAAAATAATAAGCGAGAAATCCCATGAAGGACCAAAATATTCCCCCAAATAGCCCTGTCCATATAACAAGTGTAATGAAATGCATGGATGGCTCTTTTGCTATTCCACTGTGATTTTCCGCTTCGTTTTCCTTTGTCATTTCCATATGCCTCCTGCTATGAATATTTTAGCTTTCTTCTCTGTAATAAGACCTATAAATTACTTAAAATTCGTTAGGCTAGTTGTTTCTCTAAATTTTTAGTAATATGTAAATAGGGGAATTTATAGTGATGGAACAACATATCCATCCAACAGAGAAAACAATTAAGCATTTGCTTTTCCACCCTAATTTAACCTGAGGTTGGTGTAAATATTCATGTCAAATGAGCAAAAACCAGTATTCGGAGGACAGGCAGTAGTTGAGGGCGTCATGTTTGGCGGCAAAAATCATTACGTGACTGCAATAAGGCGCAAGGATCAATCCATTGATTATTTTCATTTGCCGAGAAAACATAACCCGAAGCTGACCAAACTAAAAAAAATCCCCTTCATTAGAGGGATTGTCGCTATTATTGAATCGAGCGGGAATGGGACAAAGCATCTAAACTTCTCAACAGATCGCTATGATGTCGACCCAAGTGAAGACGTAAAGTTAGAAGAAAAAGAACCCTCCAAAATGACGATGATTTTAGGAGTTGCAGCAATTGGAATCCTTTCCTTCCTGTTTGGTAAATTCATCTTCACATTAGTACCAGCCTTTTTAGCGGAATTTTTCAAGCCTGTTATCAGCGGACACGTTGCTCAAATATTACTTGAAAGCTTCTTCAAGCTTCTTCTTTTACTTGGTTATATTTACTTTGTCTCTCTGACTCCTCTCATTAAACGCGTATTTCAATACCATGGAGCAGAGCATAAAGTCATAAATGCATTTGAAAACGGCAAAGAAATTACGGTCGAAAATGTGCAAGCACAGTCAAGACTTCATTATCGTTGTGGAAGCAGCTTTATATTATTTACAGTGTTTGTTGGTTTATTTCTTTATTTACTTTTCCCAACAGACTCCTTTATAGAACGGATATTAAGCAGGATTGCGTTAATTCCTGTTGTCCTTGGTATTTCGTTTGAAGTACTTCAATTAACTAATAAACTGCGCAATATTCCTGTATTGAAATATTTAGGCTTGCCAGGTCTTTGGCTGCAGCTTTTAACAACAAAAGAGCCGACTGACGATCAGGTGGAAGTAGCCATCTATTCCTTTAAGGAATTAAAGCGCAGAGAAGAAGAATCGGAAAAAGCCATTCTTGCAGCAGATTAACATCCTTAAAATTCGGGGATATAGCTTAATGTAAGGCTTTTAAAAAAATCTTTTGTTTAGCGCTTCATTAAAGCAACAAAATTAAATGATGTGAATAAACTTTTTTTAATAGAAGTTTAAAAGTTGTAAAAAATGCTCATCATGCTTTTAGGGAGGTGGCTTTTCTTGAAGAATCGAATTCCTTTTCTTGTTATTGGGATTGTCTGCTTATTCGCTTTAATAGGATTAGTATCATCTGTCGTTTCCAATCCTGTTGGGTTTATGCAAAACATACTTTCATTAGTTGTTATTGGACTGCTCATCTGGTTTATTGTTAGACGATTTTCCAAAGCTAGCCCTGAAAGAAAAGAGCAAAAAGCTTTTGTTAAAGCGGCAAAAAGATCAAAGAAAAGACAACAGCACACAAAAGGAAAAATATTGCCTAAACAAGGTGCGCAAGTAAAAACAGCAACCTTCAAGGGCAAAAAAAGAAGCGCAAGCAGTGCACACTTGACTGTTATCGAAGGAAAAAAGAGCAAAAAGAAAAACCGGGCAACATTTTGACCTGTTTTAAAGAAGGCAAATCCCTGCATCCTTTTTGCCTAATATAAATGCTTCTAATTTCAAAATAAGCCAAGTGCCGTAAAAAAAAATCGACCTTCTCCAATGAGCAGGCTCGGTTTTTTTTTTTAGTACGTCCATGTTCGCAGGAATTTCTTCGCATAATCCCTTCCAAACTGGATGATTTCTTCTTGTTTTTCTTTCGTTAAAGTAAATTCTGTCGTCATGACTCCTTCTGAAGGGATAAAGATAATATTTTTTTCGTGCTTTCTGGAAATATATCTGGAATCATGTGCATCCTTCATTGTCTCAAACATTGCTCCAAACAAATGAAAGGCATTTTTGATCATATGTTTCGGGTGTTCTGACTGCTTATGGCTAAGCCTTATGCCAATTACTGGCCTTATCTTCTTAACATTTTCTTTGTCAAACAGCCACATTGGAAAATTACTGAGAACTCCTCCATCCACAATAATGCTTTTATTTTGCTTTGTGCCAAGGGCTACAGGTTCAAAAAAGAACGGCAAACTGCAGCTCATTCTTATCGCTTTTGCGACAGAGAAACTGGCCGGGTCTATCCCGTATTTAGGCAGATCATCTGGAAGCACTAACATGACTCCATTTGTAATATCAGAGGCAATGACTCTTAAGGAATCTTTCGGTAAGTCTGAAAATGTCCTGATTCCCTTATCTGCCAGCTTTGCCTCCAGCCATTTCTCTAAGGCAATGCCTTTATATAAACCAAGTCGCCAATACAAAAACAGCCACTTCGCAAAAGGAAAAGGGATGAGAAGCTTTCTTTCGTCCAATAAAGTGGACAGGTCAAGCTGCTCGAGCATCCCGGCTATTTCATTACCAGTATACTTAGCCGCCACAAATGCAGCCACAATGGAACCAGCACTTGTCCCTGCTACTCTCTCAAATTTAAACCCCTTTTCCTCCAACACTTCATATGCCCCTATTAAGGCAAGACCTTTTATGCCTCCTCCTGAAAACACGCCATCTATGTGCATAATGCCTTCTCCCCTTTTATTGCAGCATTGATACACTTTAATCCTCAAATCAGAAAAATAGTACAGCAGGCAAGCCATTTATTTAATAAATCCACAACACACCATTGATTTTTTTACAGTCGGGACGTTCATCCAATCGCAGGTAGACTGCTGTACATATATTATGACGAACAGAAGAGAAAATGCAGGAGGTAAGCATCATGAATCATAATGTGCGAAGACCAATTGGATTTGGCAGACCTGGTTTTGGTTATGGAAGACCTGGATTCGGAGGAGCAGGATTTGGGCTTGGTGTACTTGGCGGACTTGCAACAGGAGCACTTCTTGGTCCTGCAATATACGGTGGATATGGCTATCCTCCATATGGAGGCTTTGGTTATCCGTACGGAGGCTATTATTATTAATGAAATGGGGCGCATAAACTTAGTTTATGCGCCCGCAAATATATATACCTTATGTGAAGTAAGCAACCTCTGCTTCTGGGAAGAACTGTGCTACATATCCTCTGATTGTACTCTCCAAATCTTTTGCCTCGTCGTCTTGATACACGTATTTTCCGATACCGTATCTGCCCCATTTATATTTTCGTTTTTCCTCATTCATCTCAAGCTTTGTCTTCGGGTACCTTTTGGCAATTACTCTTTTAGCTGGTTTTGTAAAGCGGTGCTGAATCAATTCAAACGTCAGATTGGAAAGATCAACTCCTTGCAGGCTATCTGACAGCCTTTGGAATAGTTCGAAGTATCCTTCCTTCCAATCTTCATGCAAGTAGATTGGTGCCACAATAAACCCGAGCGGATAGCCTGCATTAGCAACCTTCCTTGCCGCTTCAAGCCGTTCATCAAAGGTGGAAGTTCCTGGCTCGAAATTTTTTATTACATAACGGGAATTAACACTGAATCGGAATCGAGTATGCCCATTATGTTCTGCATCAAGCAAATGATCGACATGATGGTATTTTGTTACAAACCGGAGACGACCTTTGTCTGATTTTCCGAAATATTCGATTGTCTTTTTTAAGGAATGAGTCAAATGGTCAAGACCGACAATATCGGACGTACAGGCTGCTTCAAATCTTGTTATTTGTTCGCCTCTTTCATCCATATATTTTTGTGCCTGGTCGAAGATCTCTTCCAGATTGACGTACGTTCTTATATACGGCTTGCTTCCAAGCGTAGTCTGTAAATAACAGTAGTGGCAATGTCCCATACAGCCAGTTGCTAATGGAATTGCATATTCTGCAGAAGGTTTAGAGGTTTCAAACTTCAACGTTTTTCTTATGCCGACCACAAGAGTGGATTTTGCGACTCTGTATTGCTGTAATTCTGTATCACCAGGGATTCCTCTGACCTGATTGTGTGAGGTCGTTTCTCTTATTTCCACACCCATTTTCTCAAACTTTTCTTTTAATTCCCGTCCTAGCGGATATTCCAATGCTTTCGGCTCTATATAAACTAGTTGTGGTACAAATGGCTTCATGTCGGCAAATCGCCCTCTCTTTTATTTTTCTGGCTATAATATATAATGTTTGCCAAAATATAAAAAAGAGGACAGGGAATTTCCCCCATCCAAACCGCTTTATTATCTTCTGAAATTCCATTCATCACTTTCATATCTATCTTTTGCAAGCTTTTCTACATATTCAAGCTGCTGCGGGCTTAGCTCATATTCCTGAAGCTCAATATTAAGACCACGTTCAAAACCCTCTTTAAACGCTTTTTTCGCCATGTCAATCGTAATCTGCTTATCCGTTATTGCATTGATTGCAACTGCTTTTTCCTTGAAAGCAGCCTGCATTTTTTCCTTAATTCTGTCATTTGAATATTTGAAAAGACGAAACAGCTTGTCTTCATCTAAATCCAACAGGATGGAACCATGCTGCAATATAACTCCTTTTTGTCTTGTTTGAGCGCTTCCAGCTACTTTTCTGCCTTCAACAACTAGCTCATACCAGCTTGGTGCATCAAAGCATACAGCAGACCGCGGGTTTTTGAGTGAAGCTTTTTGCGCCTCCGTTTTCGGCACTGAGAAATAGGCGTCAAGTCCAAGTAAATGAAAACCTTGCAGAATGCCTTCTGAAATAACTCGATAAGCTTCCGTCACTGTTTTCGGCATATCAGGATGCTCCTCTGAGACAATGACACTATATGTCAATTCATGCTCATGCAGCACTCCTCTTCCTCCTGTTGGTCTCCTCACAAAGCCTAAGTTCAATTCCTTCACAGCGTCCATGTCAATTTCTTTTTCTACTTTTTGGAAATATCCAATCGATAATGTTGCCGGATTCCAGCCATAAAAACGGATGACTGGCGGAAAATCCCCTGTCGAATGCCAATCTAAAAGCGCCTCATCCAATGCCATGTTAAAAGAAGGGGAACTGTTACCAGTATCAATAAATCTCCATGTTTCTTTTGTCATCATGAACCCTCTTTACGTTAAAATATGTATATATATCCGTGAATAAGTCTATCAAAAACGAACAAGCTTGAAAAGGAACAAGCATATAAAAAAACTTGCCAGCATTCCGATAAACTATTGCTTTACTACTATAAGGTTTCACTTATATAATAGAAGTAGAGCATCGTGTATTCGAAAGGAGAAATGAAGATTGCAAGCAGTTTATACTCTATTAATCGCGGTAGCAATTTTTGCTATCTATTCTATAATCGTATATCTCTATCAACGCAAGATAGTTAAGACGATTTCAGAAGAGGAGTTCCGTCAAGGCTACAGAAAAGCCCAGCTGATTGACGTTAGGGAACCAAATGAATTCAGTGCAGGTCACGTTCTCGGAGCTAGAAACATTCCTCTTTCCCAATTGAAAATGCGAAAAGGGGAAATCCGTTCAGACAAGCCTGTCTACTTATATTGCCAAAATGGTATGAGAAGTGGAAGAGCAGCTCAATTTTTACACCGCAAAGGCTACAGACAAATGTCACAGCTTCAAGGCGGTTTCAAAAAATGGTCTGGAAAAGTTAAAACAAAAAATTAATGAATGAACGAAAGGACACTTGAAACAGTGTCCTTTTTTATTGTTAAAACCATGTTGTTTTTCATAGAAATGAAAACAGCTACGTTAAAAGTTCCTTATTTAGAATACCAGTTAATAAATGTTGTTTCGTCACATACAATGGCTTCACAATTCATTGATTGAACAATATGTTCTATATTTTTGTCTTTCGCAAATAATAAGGTTGCAAAGGATTCATACAAACTCATAAAAGCGAAATCCCTATTTTCATCAGTCACAATTATCTCTTTATACAATAGATTACTTATATCTAAAGACGTAGTTTCATTTAAATTGAATTCCCCATTGTTATCCAAAATTGGGTCGAAATAATATAACTTGTTAGCACCTTTTGAACTTAGGACTTTCTGTAAACTGGCTAATAAAAATACAGAAGTACTATCATCTGTTGGATAAAAAATGTCTGATTTCAGGTTGGAATTTAACTTAAAAGACAAGTCCTCTCTTTTATATTCTTTTCTTAACGCACAGATAGTAGTTAACAAGGCTAAGGCAACAGCTTTGTATGACTCTAGCCCGCTATAAGACATTATTTCCCCCCAAGAAAGAGGCTTCGCAATAGTATAAACCTCTTCATTACTTGGATGGACGTGTTGGCAAGTGTTTTGCTTCGTCATTCCCTCCCACCCTGAAGGCATTTGGATAAAAGGGTGAAGTAATATGGCTGCGGATTTGAATTTGCTCGGAAGTTGTTTTAGTATAGGTGTCTTGTCATCAATCCAAATATAATCTAACAAAGTATAACCTCTCTTTTCATTAGCTTGAATATAACATTACTTATTAAAATATAATGGAGCCATTATTAAAAAAACCCAATGCTAAGGCAATGGGTTCATCTGTTTAGTCCGCTTTCATATAGCGAAGAACTGGTTTTCTTGCAGCGAGCGTTTCGTCAAGACGGCCGATTACTGTAGTATGTGGAGCCTCTTGCACGATTTCTGGCGTTTCCTCTGCTTCTTTCGCTATTTGTATCATTGCATCAATAAATTGGTCAAGCGTTTCCTTCGACTCTGTTTCTGTCGGCTCTATCATGATACACTCTTCTACATTAAGCGGGAAGTAGATTGTCGGCGGGTGGTAGCCGAAGTCTAGCAGCCTTTTCGCTATATCCAATGTGCGCACACCTAATTTCTTTTGACGTCTGCCGCTTAATACAAATTCATGCTTACAATGTCTGTCAAAAGGCAAATCATAATATTCAGCTAAACTTCTCATCATATAATTGGCGTTAAGAACAGCATTTTCCGTCACTGCCTTCAAACCATCTGGACCCATTGACCTAATGTACGTATATGCACGAACATTAATTCCAAAGTTTCCGTAATACGGCTTCACCCTGCCAATCGATAATGGGCGGTCATTATCGAATACATATTCCTCTCCAGACTTTGTTATAATCGGCTTTGGAAGATACGGAATTAAATCTGCTTTAACTCCGACTGGACCTGAACCAGGTCCACCCCCTCCATGCGGGCCAGTAAATGTTTTATGAAGGTTTAAATGGACAACATCAAAGCCCATATCGCCAGGTCTTGCTTTGGAAAGAACGGCATTTAAGTTTGCACCATCATAATATAATTTTCCGCCAGCATCATGAACAATTTTCGCCATTTCCAAAATATTTTCTTCAAAAAGACCAAGTGTGTTCGGGTTTGTCAGCATTAGTGCTGCCGTATCCGCACCGACCACTCTGCGCAAATCTTCTAAATCCACAAGACCTTTTTCATCTGATTTGACTGTAATTGTTTCAAATCCCGCTACCGTCGCTGAAGCTGGATTTGTACCATGGGCAGAGTCTGGCACTATGACTTTTGACCGTTTAACATCCCCATTCGCTTCATGGAAGGCACGGATCATCATCAATCCAGTCCATTCTCCATGCGCTCCTGCTGCAGGCTGCAGCGTTACTTCATCCATTCCTGTAATTTCGATTAAATGCTGCTGAAGATCATACATCAACTCCAAAGCTCCCTGAACAGAGCTTTCATCCTGCAACGGATGAATATGGGCAAATCCGCTGAATCTTGCCACATTTTCATTTATTTTTGGATTATATTTCATCGTACATGAACCGAGTGGATAGAAACCTGAATCTAAACCATGATTTCGTTTGGACAATGCTGTGTAATGACGCATAATGTCCAATTCTGATACTTCCGGTAGCTTAGCAGGTTCTGAGCGGATATAATCAGCAGGAATAAGCTCACTAACATCAAGCTCTGGAATATCCATTTCAGGCAGACTGTAGCCGATTCGTCCAGGTGTGCTGTTTTCAAAAATGAGCGGTTGATGTTTATGCATGATAATCCTCCAATTCTTTGACAAGTTCGTCTATCTCTTCTTTTGTGCGCAGCTCTGTCACTGCAACGAGCATAAATTGATCAAATCCTTTATAATCCCTGCCGAGATCATAGCCACCAACAATCCCTTTTTTCAACAATGTCTTATTAATGGCAGAAACCGAAGACTTGCAGTCTACGATAAATTCGTTAAAGGATGGACCTTCAAAGCGAATGTCAAAACCAGCTGCTTTAAATTTCTCTTTAGCATAATATGCCTTTTGAATATTTGCCAAAGCCATTTCCTTCACACCATTTTTGCCTAATGCAGTCATAGCTACAGAGGCAGCTAAAGCATTTAATGCTTGGTTGGAGCAAATATTAGAAGTCGCTTTATCACGTCTGATATGCTGCTCCCGTGCCTGAAGGGTCAAAACAAATCCAACTGCCCCGTTTTCATCAACCGTCTGCCCAACTAGTCTGCCTGGTACCTTTCTCATTAACTTAGAGGTAACAGCAAAATAGCCGCAATGCGGTCCGCCAAATGCGGCTGGTATACCAAAAGGCTGTGCATCACCAACAACAATATCTGCTTTAAACACGCCTGGAGGTGTTAAGGCACCTAGAGCAAGAGGATTGCTTGAAACAACGAACATCGCTTTATTGCCATGAATAATTTCCTCTAGCTCCTTAAGCGGTTCGATTCTGCCAAAGAAATTAGGATATTGCACCATAACAGCAGCCACGTCATCACCCATATACTGCTTCAACGCTTCTGTATCAGTAACCCCATCCTTATGCGGCACCTCGATCACTTCGATGTACTGACCCTTTGCGTATGTTTTCACAACTTCCTTTGCCTCAGGGTGAACACAGCTTGAAATCAGGATTTTTTTTCTTTTCGTTACACCTGCACTTAAGCTGCCTGCCTCAGCTAAAGATGTTGCGCCATCATACATGGAGGAATTGGCAACATCCATGCCTGTTAATTCACAAATCATTGTCTGAAATTCAAAAATTGCCTGTAGTTCTCCTTGAGAGATCTCTGGCTGATATGGAGTGTAAGCTGTGTAAAACTCTGATCTTGAAATGACATGATCGACAATGACTGGTGCGTAATGATCATAGACTCCAGCACCTAAAAAGGAAACATGGGATTTACTATCTGCATTTTTTGAAGCAAGCTTGCTTAATTCCTTCAAGAGTGCAGATTCGCTTTTTGCGTTCTTAATATTGTATTCCCCTTTAAAACGGACACTTTCTGGGATATCAGAAAACAGCTCCTCTACAGAAGCTGCCCCAATCGCTTTAAGCATGGCTTCTCTGTCATCCTCGGTCATTGGCAAATAGCGGTGTTTCATCATTTTTCCTCCTGTCATGTTCAAGCTTTATTCCTTTTATAAAATGGAGTAGCTGTTACTTTCGCTTTTACAAGCTTCCCTCTAATTTCTACCTCTATTTCTTTGCCAGCTTCAGCAAAAGAACTCGTAATCAATGCTAACCCGATTGCTTTGTTTAATGTTGGTGACTGCGTGCCTGTTGTCACTTCCCCTATCACTTGGCCAGTGCTATAAACCTTATAGCCATGGCGTGGAATTCCTCTGTCGATCATTTCAATTCCAACGAGCTTCCTTTGCAAACCAGCTTCCTTTTGGCTTAATAGTGCCGACTTCCCGATAAAGTCTGCTTCTTTGGTCAATTTAACAGCAAACCCAATGCCAGCCTCCAATGGGGAAATATCCTTTGTAAGCTCTTGACCATATAATGCTAGAGTTGCTTCAAATCTTAAAGTATCTCTTGAGCCAAGACCGCATGGAAGCACACCGGAATCCTTGCCTGCTTGTAATATTTCCTTCCATAAATGTACAGCATCATCACTGCTGCAATAAATCTCAAAGCCATCCTCGCCTGTATATCCTGTTCTTGATAACAGGATATCCTTACCTGCTATTACTGTATGTCGAAATTGGAAATACCCAATTTCCGCTGTATTTTCAGCAGTTAGTTTTGTTAGCGTCTCTTCAGCGAGCGGCCCTTGCAATGCCAATTGAGCATAGTCACCAGAAAGATTCGCAAGCTCCACTTCCCCTTCTACATGGCTTGCAAGCCATGCAAAGTCCTTTTCAATATTGGATGCATTTACAACCAATAAATAATGATCGTCACCAAGCTTATATGTAAGAAGGTCATCAACCGTTCCGCCGTTTTCATAGCACATGGCTGAATATTGTGCTTTACCAACCTGTACTTTAGAAACGTCGTTTGTCAGCATCTTTTGGAGGAAGTCCAAACTATGTTTGCCTTTGACCTCGATTTCGCCCATATGGGAAACATCGAATAATCCAGCTTTCGTACGAACTGCTTCATGCTCTTCCTTTATGCTCGAAAACTGAACAGGCAGAGCCCATCCCCCGAAATCTATTGTTTTGCCACCATACTCCTTGTATAAATCATACAAAGGGGTTTGTTTTAATTCATTCATTCTTTCATCCCCATTTCCAAATGAATATTGTTAAAAGCATATGGACCATTTATGACTACGCTAATTTATTATCCAAGGAAGGGATACGTACTTAAAAAAAGAGTACGCAAAAAAGGACAGAACCTCCCCTTTATCCTTGGATAAAGAAAGGTCTCTGTCCTTGCACCTGAAAGTTTGCCGAATAAATCGGGTGTCCCCTTTGGTGGCTGGCAGAAGTATGCGTAAAATTACTTCAGCTGATTTCAGTTTATGATCGAAATCCCAGCACTCTCCAGAGCTGCGTCAAAATAGAGTTCTTTTGCCTGAGAGATTCACAAAATTTTTGCTTGCTCCTTCGGCGCTACATACGTAGTCTCTCCCCTATTTATCATCCGCTATATTTATATGTATTTATAAATTATACGGTAATTGCGCCAGTTTCCGTTGGCTTTTCGAAGCATTTCTTCATGAAAAATGGATAGATTGCTGCATTATGGCCATACTAATATGTAACTATGAAAAAATCTTTATAGGCTGTATGTCAAATAAAGACGATTAATTATATATATTCTTACAAATTTCGTTCATGTTTTGCCTGCAAAAAATGAAAAATTACGACAAAACAGAAAACTTTTTACACCTTCATCCTAACATTTGCAATCATATCAAGGCAATAACTTTTTTATGATTTTTTAATATTTTTTAATAATTCAGCCAACTCACTTGACTTTATCTTTTTCCTTAACAAACAAGAAAGGATGCAAGCAGATGACAATCCAAATCAACTTTGACCAAATATGGAATGAAGAATTGCCAAAACGTATGAATGATGATGGACCATGGGCAAATTGGGAGCTGTACCAATTAGCATTAGAAGTAGAGCAGCATACAATCATTCCTGAATTCGAAGGCTTGCAGGCACCTAATCATCTGTCTGATTTAACGCCATTGCCACATCAGCTTGAAGTAGCGAAAAAAGTTATTGAGGATATGAACGGAAAGGCTATCTTGGCTGATGAAGTAGGACTTGGAAAAACAATTGAAGCAGGGCTTATTTTAAAGGAATATATGATTCGTGGTTTAGTGAAAAAAGTATTGATTCTTGTTCCAGCTTCCCTTGTTACACAATGGGCAATAGAGCTGAATAGTAAGTTTTTTATCCCTGCAGTCTCACAACGGAAAAGCTATGTTTGGGAGCAATGCGATATTGTCGTATCCTCTATTGATACAGCTAAAAGAGCTCCACACCGGGAAATTATTAATAACCTCGACTACGATCTTGTCATCA
The DNA here is from genome assembly GCF_007273535.1 of Niallia circulans. Taxonomy (NCBI): domain Bacteria; kingdom Bacillati; phylum Bacillota; class Bacilli; order Caryophanales; family Bacillaceae; genus Niallia; species Niallia circulans. The sequence goes on along the minus strand of NZ_RIBP01000004.1, from coordinate 2,322,134 downwards.
TAGATGAGGCACATAAACTAAAAAATAATAAGACAAAAAACTATGAATTTGTACAAAATCTCAAAAAGAAATTCTGTCTATTACTAACAGCAACACCTATTCAAAACAGAGTCAGTGAAATCTTCAACCTCGTTTCCTTATTAAAGCCAGGCCACTTAGGGAGTGAGACTGCCTTCTATGAAAAATATAAAAAGGATTCACGCTCTGTTAATGATGATGAGCATTTAAAAGAGCTTGTTAATAAAGTCATGATTCGAAACAGAAGAAGTGATACTGGCATCGAGTGGACGAAACGGGTGGTTGAGGCGGTTACAATCGAGTTTACAGAGGAGGAAAGAGCTCTTTATGACACGATAGAATCGCTTAAAGGATATGAGGCCGATGACAACAATGTTGCTGGAGCAAGGAGTCCTTTTTCTATGATTACCTTACAAAGGGAAGCTTGCAGCAGCAGAGAATCCGTTTATTATACTTTACAAAACATGATGAAAAAAACCGAAAATCCTTCTCAGGAATTTCAAGATAGAATAAATTTGTTAACAAGCAAAATTAATGCTATTACAAAAAACTCCAAAGCTGAAAAAGCCCTTGAAATCATAAAAAGGGCTGATGATAAAGTAATTATCTTTACAGAGTACAGAGCGACACAATTATATCTCCAATGGTATTTAAAACAGCATGGTATTACTTCTGTTCCGTTCAGAGGCGGGTTCAAACGTGGCAAAAAGGACTGGATGCGCGATTTATTCCAAAACCATGCTCAAGTGCTGATTGCTACAGAGGCTGGCGGTGAAGGAATAAACCTGCAATTTTGCAACCATATAATTAACTTTGATCTTCCGTGGAATCCAATGCGGCTTGAACAGCGAATCGGCCGGATTCACAGACTTGGACAAAAAAAGGATGTGATGATTTATAATTTCGCCATTAAAGACACGGTAGAAGACCATATTCTTAAATTGCTCTATGAAAAAATCCACTTGTTTGAAAAAGTTATTGGAGACTTAGACGATATTCTCACAAAGCTTGAATTCGGCAATATGGATGATTATATGAATGATATCTTTGTTAACTCCCAATCTGAAGGTGAAATGAGAATCAAAATGGATAACCTGACTAGCATGATTGAATTTGCCCAAAATCTCAAGGATGGTGATAGTTATGAAGCAGCAGGAAATTCATCAATTTCTTAAACGTTTTTTTCTCGCTAATGACTGTGAGCTTGTTGAAATCCAACATGGCTATATGATTGTGCAATTAACCATTGATTTAGATAAAGAGCTAATGAATCGCCCCTTCTATTGGCATTATTTAGAAAAAACCGGCGGAGTTCCCAATCCTGCCAGGCTAACATTGATTACAGATCCTAATAGTGCACCAAAGGATTTAAAGGGCGAGTTAATTCATTTTGGTTCACCAAGATTGCATCAACTATTTGCCTGCGCCAAAAAGCTGTCTGGTTATATTCGTTTATATGAAAATATTCCAGGACAAATGAGTAAACATGTACCACTAAAGCCTTGGCTTTCCATGAATGTGAAGATTTCTTATCAATGTGATCGGAAACGAGATATTTTCCGGTCCATTGGATTACAGCTTATCAACGGTCAGCTTGTTGATAATTTTCATGAAACAGTTCAAAAGTTTAATCTTTCTGCCAAAATACCTGACTATTGCTTTACACTTTCGCCACTGATCATGCCAAAAAGTGGAATGATTCGAATCGAAAACACCATTAGACAAGCAGTGTTGCAGGAAGATCATCAATGGGCTGCAGATGCAAGGGAAAGATGGCAGAAGGACTTAACTCTGCTGGAGCATTTTTATGAGGATGCAGAGGAGGAACGTATAGAAAGCCTTGAAATGGAAAGACTTGCCTTAAAAGAGCAATATGAGCCGAAAGTCAATGTTTCCATCATCAATGGCGGGCTATTCTATCTCGCTTCTGAGGCAATGTAAAAAAGGATGAATCCAGTTTAGGATTCATCCTTTATCTTGTCAGTATTTCTTCTTAAAGAAGTAGGCAAATACATATGGAAGAATGCCGAACCATCTCAGCATAAAGGGCTCTTTATTTATCCTTCTTTCTTGCTTTATTTTTTTTCGCTCTTCCTTGGGCTGGTCCATGTATTGCACAAATGTTTGCGTTAAATATTTTACATAATCATTTGTTTTCATAATTCACCTGCATCGTCCTTTTAGATGTTAGTGTATCCGGTCAACACTTCTTTTATACATTACTTCGCCTCGACCCACTTTGTCATTTTGTTTTCGTGCCTGTCAAAATAACTGTACCCTACCGTTTCAACAGTTTTTGTGCGGAGGCGGTACTCTACCTTTAATATAGTATCTGTCGTTTGTTCAATCGAATACTCAACAGAACCTTTTTCGAATGGAAGTGCACCCTGTTGCCCATATTCATCCAGCTGCAGCTCCTTCTCAACAGCCTTTACAGAACTCATAAAATAATATTCCTGAACAAGAAGCTCCTTCGAATTGTGATGTATTCTTTTTTCCGTTAAAAACAGACTGGTTATCACCAAAAAAAAGCTGAGGACAAGCAGAAAAATAGCTAAGGTTATGGGATAGATAAAGCCATTTTGACACTTCGTCATTTCAGTTCAGCCTCATTCAGGCTTATAAAGGAGCGGGCTGCTGCATTTCTTTTATACAATGACGTATCTGTCACTAGTATTCTCACACCACTCTCTATTTGTGCAAACTCTACCTGCTCTACCTCCTGAAGACATACCTCATGTCCCGCTCCGTTCACTCTTCTTCTTATTTTATTTTCATATTTCTCATACTGAACATTTTCTCCTTCTACCGTTAAATTCAGCTTTTGTTCTGATACGCGCACAGATGTAGCCAAACGAACCTCTTTTTTGAGTTGATGAATAAAAACGTCCCATTCAAGACTGCGGAGACTGTAGGAAACCGTACTGCCTTCTGTAATAAGCTTAATTGTTAGAGGACAAAAGGCGCATATTGTTAAAAATAACGACAAGGCAACAAGCATTTCTGCCAAAATAAAGCCTGTCTCTCCCTTATATGCTTTCACAAATCTTGGCTGTTTTTTCCGATACCCCCTCATACTCTACACAAGCCTCCTTCCCTTCCTCCCACCTGAATCTGAACATGATATTCCCTTCCTTTATATTATGGCTCTCCATAAATCCATCCTCTGCCTTCCATTTCAATAAGCTTTCATATAAAAGCTGATGTGCCAGCAAATCATGTTCGTTTGCCTTCATTTGCATGTGCAGCTGGATATAAGCCGGAATAAAAAAGAGGGCAATAACCAGCCATATGCTAAAGGCAAGAAAAAACTCAGGCAAAATAATTCCCTTACTGTTCTTTAACATACGACCTCCCTCTTCCAATTTGGATTGTGAAGATGTATTTATTTTCTCCAATGCTTATTCGGTATGAAGCGAACTTAGATACATTCCCGCTTGGCGTTATTGTAAAATTAATTGGAACCGAATCTTCATTTATTGTTATGCTCTTATGATAATGTCTGTCCACAATCATGCCTGTTTTTAAATCAGCACGAAAATAATATCGTTTTTCCGTCGGATTAAATTGAGCATAGATACTTTTTTGATGGGATAAAGCATAATTTTGAGCATATAACAAGTCTGTCTGCAATTGAGTAAAAAAGGTTCTTTCCTGCAGCAACTCGTATTGCGGTTTTAACAGCATCGGAATGACTGCAAGGATAACAAGGAGAATGGATAAAGCTGTTAGCATCTCAAGCAAGGTGAAACCAGACTGTGTTAATTTACGTTTCATTGCCGCACATCCACCGAGCCATTATTAATCGATAGCTCCTTCCCGTTTGGGCATGTCGTCTGACCTTCTTTTAAGTAGCCGTCTGCAACTAAATCCTCCGTAGAGTCGGGATAGCTGCTGTTGTCCATATAATAGGCTTGTACCTCTGCTTCTACCATCTTGATAAATGCCTCACAGCCTGTCGAATTTATCTTTGAATTATGCTTCGTAATATTTGGTAATGTAATAATTAATAAAATCGAAATTATTAATAAAACAATCATCATTTCTATTAAAGTAAAGCCTCTTTCATTTCTCATTTTTTCTCCTTTCATAAGCCATTCAATAGTTGAAACATTGGGAGCAAAACGGCCAAATAAATAGATATAACCAAGATTCCGATAATGGCATAAATAACCGGCTGTATTTTCTTCATGAGGAGATTTACCATGTCCTGCAAGCTTTCCATACAAAATCGGCTGAGGAAATACAATTCCTGCTCCAGCTTGCCGTTTTCTTGTCCATGCTGCAAAATCCTGCAAAATTCCTTTTCTAAAAAAGTAAGGCATAAAAACGCCTGCTCCATCCTCTCTCCTTTTTTCAAATGCTCTATGACCCTCTCACCGGCAAGTGCCAAGGGAGCATTATCTGTGACTTCCTGAAAGAACTTAAGAGATTCAAAAATGGAAAATCCACCTTGCAGCAAATGGCTTAGCTGCAAGGAAAAAATATAGGTGTAATAAAGGGAAAAACACTTGCCAATGATTGGAATAGCCGCCAAAAGCCGCAGCCTTTCCAAAGCATTTTTTTTGCGGAAAAATCGAAGGTAATAGAAGCTTAATGACAGGAGAAAGGCAGCAATTAACAGCAAAACAAAAGGCATTGCTTTGCCTGCACCTATTATGAAGGACATAAATAGATTTGTTTCTACACTCATTGATAAAAATAAGGAGGAAAACTGAGGAAGCAAAACTTGATGGACAAAATAGAACAAAATGATGGTGAAAAGGACTAGAAATAGGGGGTAATAAAGAATTTTCTTAAGTTGTTGCAGCGTTCGCAGCCGGTTTTGCATAATGGTGCTGGCATCAAGAAAAGCCTTCGCAAATCCGCCGTGTTTTTCAGCGAAGTAAACATAACTGATTGTCTGCTGATTGAATTTTAGTCTTGCCAGATTATCACAAAAGGAGTTTCCGCCTTTCAATGATCCAAGAACAGACATTATATCCTCCTGTTTATTAGCAGGCAGATAATGAACACTTGAGCGGACACCTTCCGATAGGGAATATCCTTGTGTCAGCAGCTCGCCAATACATTTTAAAAACAGCGATTGTTCGCGTAAACTCCACTTGTCCTTCTTAATCTTCATAAATCCAACGGGCATACTCAGCCTCCTTTACATAGCCAAGTGCAATCCCCTTGCCGATTGCCTCCTTTAGTGCAGGTTTGGGCTGCAAATTTTGAACGTATGTTTCAGCAAGCAGCGTTTGTATAACATTTCCTGTCATGATTTCAAATACACTTGCCCTTTTGCTGCGATGTTGGTCGCTGAAGCAAAAAGGCGGACAATCGGTGCTGCAATATGGACAAACAAGCTCCACTAATCTTTGTGCTGTTACAGCTATAAGCGTTTGCTGGATATCTACTTTACTGACACCAAATTCCAGCAATCTGTAAATAGCTCCCTTTGCATCCCTTGTATGCATTGTCGCAAGCACGAGATGCCCTGTCAGCGCCGCCCTTACAGCTATCCGTGCAGTATCTGCATCCCTTATTTCTCCGACCATAATTATGTCTGGATCATGGCGTAAAATCGCCCTCAGGCCAGAAGCATACGTAATTCCAGCTTTTTCATTTACTTGTACTTGCAGAACGTTATCCTGTGGTTTTTCTATGGGGTCCTCGAGGCTTATGACCTTTCGTTTGTAAAGATGGGAATTGCCTTTAAGAAGGGAGTATAAAGTGGAGGTTTTGCCTGAACCAGTCGGTCCTGTAAATAGCACAAGACCATGTGCATATTTCAGCAGTGAAAGCAGCTTTTTTGAAGTGTTTGGAAATAAAGAAATTTTGTCGATTGGAATGGTGCTGTTGTCAGCCAGCAAGCGTATAACAAGACTTTCATGCGGGGTTGCAGGTAATGTGGAGAGCCTGAGGCTAATGTCCTGACCATTAAGATTGGTGCTGATAGCACCGCTTTGTGGCCGTCGTCTTTCTCCTATATCCATGGATGCAGTAAATTTAAAGTGAGAGATAAGTCTGTCACATTGAGCTTGAGGCAATGTCATTCTGTGGTGCAAGGAGTGAGAGATGCGAAATTGCAAGTGGGATTCTTTCTTTTTGGGGACGATATGAATATCAGTGGCATTCGCTTCAACAGCCTCTCTTATGAGTCTGTTTGCTAATGCTTCAATGGAAATCAATAAACATAGCACATCCTTTCCTTTTGGGTTATATGTAAATTTCGACAATACTTGCTATATTCCCTTTTAATTTTTCCAATCTTTTTTTCCTTTTTCCGATGCATTAGGTTGCACACATTGACCATGATATAAAGAGGAGGTGGTTTTCGAATGGATAGACGCGATCCAGTTGAGTTTTCAGGAAAAGTCTTGGATAAAAGAAATACACTTACCGCACCAAAAGCTAATGAAGCTTCCTACCCTGAACGACCAAAGCATGTAAAGATACAAAAAAGAGGATAAATAATACGACAGGCTGCTGAAATGAATCAGCAGCTCTTTTATATAGGCATACGTCTATTTTGCCAAGAAAGAGCCTATTTAGAAAACAGGACATCCACTAAGGGCATACGATACATTATGTTTTAAAAAGTGGAGGTGCACAGAAATGGGAGAAACAGGTTTTGGATTTGGCGGAGGTTTTGCATTGCTTGTTGTGTTGTTCATTCTTTTGATCATCATCGGTACTTCTTATGTTTATTAATAAATGACGGGTATAAAGAAATAACAATATATCCATAATATAAATACAAAGTAAATATTTTGGGCTATAGCCAAGCGGTAAGGCAACGGACTTTGACTCCGTCACTCGTTGGTTCAAATCCAGCTAGCCCAGTCTGGTACAAAAAGCGTAGCTTTTTGTACCTTTTTTTTGCGCATGGCAAAAAGGTTAACAATATGAAAATTGTACAAATGCTGTAAAAGTGACTATTTTGTGAAAAATTATTTTCTAAGATGTGAACTTTTTAAAAACAAATAGTTAGTACGGTGGATATGGTGATTTACTATATTATAATGAACAAAAATACTGAAATTCCAGGAGGTAAATACTTATGGAACATACATTAAAAATTACAAATGTATTATCAGATCCAACTCGATTTTATATTTATCAGTATATTACTAACTGCCACCGTGATGTGACTGTTCAGGAAATAGCCGACAAATTCTCTATTCACCCTAATGTAGCAAGACTCCATCTATCCAAGCTCGAAGATGTACGCATGCTGTATTCTGAAACAAAAAAAACTGGAAGAGGTGGCCGGCCAAGCAAATTATACCGCCTATCCTCAGAGGTTATCCAATTAAGCTTTCCTTTTCGCAACTATCAGCTTTTAAGCACCATGTTGCTGCAATCATTAGAGAAGCTTGGTCCAGAGGGCAGCAAAGCACTTTATGAAACCGGATACTCCTTCGGCAAGGAAATGATGGAGCAGGAGCTTCACCGCATATCAAGCAGAATAGAAGAATTATCCAACAACGATAAAATTCAATTATTAAAGCATGCCGCCATCATTGCAGGATTGAAGCCTGAGTTTGAATGGGATGAAGAAGAATCTAGCATCTACTTCGAAGTATTTAACTGCCCCTTCAAGGAAGCAGCAAAGCAGAATAAAGATAAAGTCTGCATGATGCATCAACAGTTTTTTATTGGCATGTTTGAAGCTGTGTTCCCAGATGTACGCCTATCAGAACGGCATAATATGCTTTCAGGCTGTCAACAATGTGCGTATAAAGCATATGTATGTGAACCTGCTCACATAAGTAAATAAAAAGACAAGCGGAGAGGTTGCCCTTACCGCTTGTCTTTTTAAAATCCATTAATATAAGGATTGTGATCCATTTCGTGACTAATTGTTGTGCTTTTACCATGCCCTGACAAAATAACTGTTTCTTCTGGCAATGTCATCAGCTTGTCATGAATACTGTTAAGCAATGTACGCTGATTCCCTCCTGCGAGATCTGTTCTGCCAATGCTTTCAAAAAACAAGGCATCACCTGAAAAAGCTACACCTTCTTCTGCGAAATAAAACGTCACACTGCCTGGTGAATGACCAGGCGTTTCCAAAACCGCAAAAGTAAAGCTGCCAATTGTCATTGCAGGATTTTCATCCAAATAATAATCTGCAGGCTCACAAACAACAGGTTTTGGCAGCCTAAAGGCAGAGCTACCATTGAACTTCGGATCTGTTAGCCAATTATCTTCTTTACTATGTATAAATACAGGTATTCCAAATTCTTTACGAACTGTTTCAACAGCACCAATATGATCGAAATGAGCATGTGTAAGCAAAATGGCAATTGGCTGCACACCCAATTCTCCGATTGTTTTTACGATTTTCGCTCCATTTTCGCCTGGGTCGACAATCAAGCATTCCTTTTGTTCATTCCAAATTACATAGCAATTTGTTTGGATTGGTCCTAATGGCATCTGTTTATATTGAATCATATTTGTCACCGTATCCCTTTTATTTATCTTGCAGATGGCTTAAAACTCTATCGACTTTTTCTTCCATCTTTCTTTTTACATCACGTCTGTCATCAATGCGGATATTTGTTGCAACACGAACCAATCCTTTAGAGAATGGTACTTCGTGCATGGCCTGGATTACTTCAAACAAGACAGGCAATTCTCCTTCTATAATAGTATTCATTGGTGTCAGCTGAAACCTAATCGCCCCTTTTTCCTCGTATGCTTTTAACACCTTCTGTATATCTGCTACATACGCACTGACACTTGGCGATTCTGTTCCGATAGGTATTACTGTTACATCTACAATTGCCATAAAAAAAAACTCCTTTTGTACTTAGTTTGTATTCTTAATAATGTCATAATTTATAGCGAATCTCAAGCATCTACATGTAAACATTAAAACAGGGGAATAATTTCCCCTGTTTCAAGATTAATGATATTTTCCATATAAAATCCGTATAAAGACCATTTCCCATCAGGTGAAATGCTGATTGGCTCGTTCTCCAAGTCTTTTTTTAACACGTTCTCTGTTTCTCCGCTTGACATATCAATGGAAACAAAAGTGTACGCTCCCGCATATGTCGTTGCATCCCCTGACTCTTCGGGATAAAAGGTGTACATCTTATCGTCAGCAATATCATAGTACGGAATAAGCCAATCCGAAAAATTAGACAACCGCGGCAGAGAAACCGCTGATTTTGCTTTCAGCTTATTATAAAAGGTGTAATGAGCTGAAAGCATATTTTCTGGATCATCTGCAATGGTGAAGACAAAAGAGCCTTTACTACCGATAGAGTAGGCGTCGCTTTCTAGTTCCGACTGTTCACCAGTATAAATATTTTTACTTGTTACTGGTGAAGATTTACTCGTTGTATCCTCCTGCCAGCCTAAGTAAGCGAAAGTTTCCTTGTCTGCCCAAACAATAAATGGGTTATCAAGACTAACTTCCTCCAATGTTCCTGACTTAAGCGATAGCAGATAAGAGCTGCTGGCCCATTCCTTTGTAAAGGAAGATACTAACAGCTTATCTTCGTCAAAAGGATTCCAAACAAATTCTGCTTCATAGCTTTTCAGTTGTTCAGAAAAAAGCTGTTTTCCCTCGTTGTTTAAAATGGCTATCGTTCCTTTATAATTTTCTTCATTTGTAAAAACAAGCAGCTTCGAATAATCAGGACTAATTTTCAAGGCAGATATCTCATTCTCACTCGTATACAAAAGTGTATGCTTGCCTGAATAAATATCATATTTAAAAACATAATAGCTATCGCCCTTGCTTATATAGCAAATTGTATGGTCATCAAGCCATCCAGACACTTCCAAAAGTTCCCCATTTTCTGCTTGCATTGGCAGTGCCAACGTTTGTATCTTTTCTTTTTTTTGATTGTCTTTCTCATCCTCTTTACTCGTTGTTTCCTTCTGTTTATGGGAGCATCCAGATAAAACAAGTGTGAAAATGAGCAAGAGAAGAAATAATCCATGCACATTTCTCTTTGAAAGGCATACCATCCTTTTCACACCCTTTTATTATGTTTTGTAGCAGTTCACTATCTTGAATATTAACATAAAAGTTGTGAACATATTCGACCATTTCTAATAATTTTCGCTAATTATGAAGTAGATTTTACAAATACAAGGATGCCAAAAATATTCCAAGCACGTCTTTATAAATATCATCAAATTGTGATAATGGGAGCGGGTTAATCCCCTTCCCCAATTCAAGGGTAAAGCCTGGTTTCCGAAATTCTTGAATGAACCAGTCCTTATACCCAGCATGGCTATCAACATTCTGGACTGCTTTATAGCCACTTAGTCTGGCAAATTCAGTTGCAAGCAGGGCTGATTCAGACGGTTCGAAATTCTCATAACCCCAATAGAATTCCTTCCCCTGTGTATGAAAAGCAATCATTCTGCTAAAATTTCGTTCTTCTGCAAGCTTTGCCATGATTTTTGCTTCAGGCTCTGAAAGAGGAGCTTCCCCAGGATAATCACGTGGAGCAGGGCTTTTCGGTTCTTTTCTTTCCTTCTCTATTTCCCAAAACGCCGGGAATTGATTATTCAAATCCACTCCGTTTATATTTGCCTTCCATCCCGTAAAGTCCATGCTGCCTTCATTTATACTAACTACCCTTTCCCGAACACGATCATCGGGACCGTTAAGAACCAAATCGACTCCATCTGGGTTAACCATTGGTACAATCGAGATGTCGACGTTTTGATAGATAGGAAATGTTTCTAATTTATTGATTTTGCCACCATTTGTAACAGCTAACAGATACTCATTAACATACGACATCAAAATTGCCGAAGTAATCCATTCATTTGCATGGAAGCTTCCATTCATATGTACCTTTCTGCTTCCACGGCCAATTCTAATTTCATATATATCGTTTTCAAGTACACTTTTACCTAAGATATTTATTTGAATAAAAGGATAATGCTCCTTAAGCTTTTCTAAATCGGTTCTTAATGCTTGTGAATCATACTTCTTTCTTGCATCAACTGATTTTTGTATTACTCTTTTTGGCGCAATTACTGTTGTTTCAGCATCCATATCTTTCATGCATAAAGCTTGATTAAGTAAAAGCAAGCTATCTACTGAAATATTTCTATTTCCTGCTATTTTCCACAATGCATCTCCATCATGTAGTTGGAGTTGTTCTGCTTGGAACCCTGGGATTTTTATGCAATCTCCTTTTTTTAGGCTTTCTGAATTACAAGCAGGATTACTGTCAATAAGCAGCTGGATTGGTATCATAAACAGCCTGCTGTAATACGATAGAGTGTCACCATTCCTTGCCACAACCTCCATAAATATACACTCCTTTCATCTGTATATACTTATGATGGGAGAATGAAAACGATTCTTTTTCTTAAATTTAATTAATCACTAAAAAACCTAATTTATTCCAATTATAACATACAGTAACTCCTTAGCATAAGAAAAGAGGTTAGGACACAACAAAAAATAAGGCAATAACAATCATTATTTCCATTCACTAAAAAGCAATTTGATCGCAAACACAGCAAAAAACCCCAAACCATTAAGCGAATCATTTGTTAAACCGCCTAATAGTTTGAAGTTTTTAGAATTCAAGCCCTAAATCATTTTACTTTTTTGCAAGCCATGCTGCTCCAATAACACCTGCAGCATTCCCCAATGTAGCAACATCAATTATCGTTGACTGTGCGACAGCACTGAAGGAGTATTTTTGGAAGTACTCGTTAACAGGCTTTAATAAAACGTCTCCTGCTTTTGAAACACCGCCGCCAAGCACTATTTTCTCTGGGTTTAATGTGTTTGCAATATTAGCAAGAACCAGACCTAAATGAAGTGCAACGAAGGAAACAACATCATTTGCCAGCTCATCTCCAGCACTTGCTTGATCAAATACATCCTTGGCAGAAATTGTGCCATTGTTTAGTAGAATTTGCTGCAAACTGCCGTTCGGATTTTCCGCAAGCTTCTCTTTAGCAATTCGAACAATTCCTGTTGCTGACGAAATAGTTTCCAAACAGCCTGTTTTTCCACAGTTGCAAGGTGCGCCATTTTCCACTATTGATGTTATATGACCGATTTCCCCAGCAGCACCTTTTGCTCCCTGTATAATCTTCCCATCAATAATAATACCGCCGCCAACTCCTGTTCCTAAAGTAACGCAGACAAGATTCTTATAGCCTTCACCAGCACCCTTCCACATTTCACCGAGAGCAGCACAGTTGGCATCATTATCAAGGATAACAGGCAAGCCAAGGTCCCTTTCAAGGCTATCCTTAAGAGGGAAATTATCTGGCCAGCCCAAATTAACGGTATTATAAATGACACCTGTTTCATAATCAAACGGACCAGGGGCACCCATTCCGACGCCTAGCACGTCTTCCTTGTTGTGCTTCCATTCCGTTAGTTTCTCATTAATAGATTTGGCGATATCACTAGTGATATTTGCACCTTCGTTTGAATTATCGGTTGGAATTTCCCAATTATCAATCATACTGCCATCTGTTGCTAAGAAGGCGATTTTTACTGTTGTACCGCCTAAGTCGATTCCAACCACCCATTTTTCCTGCATATGCATTCTCCCCCAAACTAATTTCTATTTCTGCGTCTCTCTTAATTTCTGAATTTCTTGATTCAATAGTAGCACAGCCATCTCAAATTCTTGTTTTTCAATTATTTCTGTATGAGAGAGATCATTTAATTCAGCCTTCATCAGCTCCAAATCCCCTAATCTGTCTCCTACGTATATGATTGTTCCGAACCTTTTCAAAAATTGTTGCACATCGTAAATCGTCTTCATTGTATGCCCTTAAAACTTCCCTAGTTACGGGAATTTCCTTCCTCATTAAATCGTTTTCATTTTTTAGTATAATTGAAAAGTTGCTTTTACTCAAGAACGAGATATTGCTCAAGTCAGCACTTCTCCAATAGATAAACGTAAAAAAAACAATGAATTTCTGCCCCTTTCTCTTCATATATTGTAACAAATGAAAAAGGTTGTCCTTTACGTTTATCCAAAGGGAAAAGTGGTGTTTATTGTGAAGAAGGATTATATTGTTTTAACCATATCATTAGTTATTATCATTAGTTCTGTTTATTTTTTTCAGCAAAATCAAATTGCTAAAGAAAGTATTACTTACTTTCCAATTGATGCAAGTGTTTCCTTTCCAACAGCAGCAACTAATTTGGAGCTTGGAAAACAAAGATATGACGAATACAGTGTTCTGTGGGAAACGAAGAGCAATGTTAATAAAAAAGCTTACTTAAGGCAAAACATGGGATTGCTCTATGCAAACGGACGTCTGCTAAACACAATGGGGGCTTGGAAGCAAAACACGATGGAATTGACAGAGGATAAAACAGTCGTAGAAAGAGAAAGTAGACTGTTTCAAGCTATCGCCTTTCACTATGCCGAAATCCATGATGAAAATGATCGGATCTTTAGCTCTCAGAAGCTCTCCTCTAACCATATGTATGTAGTTAACTCTAAGTTTGATAAAGGTGCATTCAGTTTTTCTACACCTGAAACAGAGGTGCAAAAGGAATGGAAAGGATTACTAGATAAAGAAACAGAGGATGTTATTAATTATCATGTAAAGAACGCATTAAAGCATTTTTCTGTTCATTCAGAGGATTATCCTTATAAAATTTTACTAACAGACCTTGCAGCCTATAATGACAAACCATTTCCAGGATTTACACAGGCACAGACGGCGACAATTATCGGACAATTGACAGAAGGATTATACAAAAATTATTTCCTGGGAATTACAAAAGAGGATGGAACAGTCACAAAACCGATTGGCAGCACGGTTCCTGTCATTCTATTAGCTAAGGACCATCTGCTTGTCCTCTTTACAACAGCCGATAATGAGCCTGTTATTTTAAGACAGCAAATTTCTGCAGGATGATACAGCATATAATTTTTATATTGTAAAATAATGTTTTAATAGGAAATACCCCCAATCTTAAAAATGGGGGTATCCTATTACTTATTGGTACACAGTCGGCTTAGAAAATACATTGCTCATCATTTTATTGCGCAAGCCTGGAAAATTCATGACTATTTTTATTAAATATTGTCTGACAATCGGGCTTTTCAATACAGTGTTTAAAATGCGGTATCTTCTAGTTAATAGCATGTAACCACCGATGCCAATCAATACAATGGATAAAATTCTAGACATTTTCATCCCTCCTATTGATTAGTTTGGGATAAGCAGCTTTTTTTTATCCAACTTTTTTCCGATAATTACAAGACAAACAAGGCTGCAAAAAGGGCTGCAATAACACCTGAAAGGATATTGACAGCATCATTGTTTAAAACAGTAAATCCTTTTATCTTCTTAGCTTTCCTTCCATGATGTATTCGCTTTTCCACTTTGGCACCGCAAACTGTACATTGATATTCAGCTTGTACAAACGCACCTAAAAGGGTATCAATCAAATTACCGATAAAGCCAAAGACAAATATCAATAAAAATTCACCGATACTTATGGAAAAAAGCATATATGCACATAGTCCAATCAGCAACGATCCTAAAATCCCGGCAAATGTCCCCGTAATACTCATCGCACCAGAAGTTCCTGCCTCTGCTTTTTTAAAGGTTCTAATAGAGAATGGTTTATTTCTACTTAATGGGCCAATTTCTGACGCCCAAGTATCAGAGTTGGCTGCAGCAAGCAACACGGCAAACAGAACGATTAGACTGTGTTCACCAGTCCAGCCATAAAGCAAACTAACAAGCGCTGCTGCCCCGCCATTTGCTATCACCTGCATATAGTCTCTCGTAGACCCCTTTTCATGCATATCCTCCATCTTGGCTTTTTTGTCTTTTTTAAACTTTGACAGCAAACTAGACGTAAGAAAAAAGACACCAAGTAAAATAAAGCCTTGATAATGGAAGCCGAATTGAATGCCTATCCCGACAAAAAAGGCTGCAATACTGCCGCTCTTGCTTAAATATCCCTCTTTCCAGGCAAAAAAGACAGCAAGCAAGATAATGATGATACTAATCATTTGCTCCCACAACCATTGCGCCATTATTTGTTATGATATGCTCAACAGGAATGTCATGGTTTTCAATCGGTAATGACTTCTCCAATTGGCGCTCAAATGCAAGTGAGATGGTCGTGCCAGGGAAATTCTTTAGAAAACGGTCATAGTATCCGCCTCCGAACCCAATGCGATAGCCATCATTAGAATAAGCAACCCCGGGGACAAGCAGCAACTCTATTTCATTTACATCTGTTAATTCAGTCTCTGCTTCCACTGGTTCAAAGAGTCCACTATAAACAGACTCTAGCTGATCAAAGCGTTCAAGTATACGAAATTCCATCGTGCGTGTTTTGGGCAGGCATTTCGGAACACTTACCTTTTTGCCTTGTGCCCAAGCGGCTCTAATAATTTGATAAGTGTCCACTTCTGGAAATCTTGAAATGGTCACCCCAACATGACTAGCCTTTTGAAAAAGAGGATGGTTGTACAGATTTTGGGCTATTTCATAAGAAAGCTGCTCATATGCTGGCTTAGAGATGGACCGAAGATCTGCAAGGACCCTGCTTCTAATTTCATGTTTACTTTCTTTCATAGCAATTTCCCTCTCCTTTTACAATATTGTATTATTATATGTATTGTTTTTTTATATACAAAAAAAACAGAAGGGTTACCCCCTCTGTCTTATTTTGTTTCGCGGTGTGTTGTAGTGCGTTTTTCTCTTGAGCAATATTTCTTAAGCTCAAGACGGTCTGGATTATTTCGTTTATTTTTTTTAGAAATGTAGTTACGATCTCCACACTCTGTGCAAGCTAACGTAATGTTGACACGCATGGTTATTTCCCTCCAAACTATTGCTATACTAGTTCGTGCATACGACTTTTATATGATAACATTATTTTTTATGAAATGCTAGTACTGTTTTTCAATAGAATCTGATTTAAGTCCATAATCACTTCTTTATTGTTACCATATATTGTCCATGTCCTACCCATATTGGAGGTTTGGGGAGCTAGATTCATATGGAGAGAACAAATACTGACATATCCTCCCTTGCCCATCGGCAAATATTTCAGGCTGCCATTATCTTGATTCTTCCATATTAAATCTGTATGCACATTCCATATTGGCTGAACCGTTCTCTGTTCTAAGCTTGACCCATTAAACTCTCCATTAACAAGTATAAGCTGATCCTCAACAGAATGGAAAATGACGTTATCTGTCGGTGATACAAAGGCGAGATGATTCTGATCTGACTTGGAGAAATGACTGAGAAGCAATACCTTTACCTCAATATTCTCTTTTGAATGATTTCTCACATAAATTTCATTATATTGGACCTTCGAATGCTTTTGAACACTTTTAACATGTACCGAAACTGAGTATTCTGGCAGTATTTTTTCATAACCGTTTTGGAGCCAGCAAATTTTGCCGTTAATCCATAATCCAGGAGTGTTGACCAACTTGCCTCTTGTCATTTCTTTGTCGACATTCTGAAAATCAGACTGTAAAGAAATCTCCGTTTTCATCCTACTCACCTTTTTTTCATAAATTTTTTATTCCTTTAAAGAGGCCTTTTCTGCCATTCTCATATTTAACATCGTTTCTTCAAAGACCCTTGAGGTTTCATCACCGACTCTACTCCAGCCAAATAGCTTCTCGACAAGGATCCTGCCATTTCTGCCAATTTCTTCAGCCAACAGCGAATCTTCCAATAAGCAATGCAATTGCTCTAGCATGCTTCCTGTATTTCCTGGCTCCATCAGCAGGCCTGTTTTTCCGTGCTCTACAATTCCCTTCAATCCACCAGTATTAGAAACAATTGTTGGTTTTTCAAATAGTAGTGACTCTAATGCAACAATTCCGAAAGGCTCATAATAACTTGGGATAATAACTATATCTGCTGCTTGAAAGAAGCCGTTCTTTTTGTCTGCTGGTAAATAACCAATTAAGTGAACCTTATGTTCTAAGCCATGTGTTGACACATATTGTTTATATTCGTTGAACATCGGACCAGCGCCGGCAAGGACAAATTGAAGATCATCTCTTTTAAGCATTGTCACTGCTTCAAGCAATGTTTCAAATCCTTTCTCCTTCACCATTCTCCCGATTGCAAAGACTGTTTTCTTGCTTGGATTCAGCCCTAGTTCTTCTGCTGGATTTTGCAGTGGCTTTTTATCCAGCTTTACTCCATTTGGAATGACATGGAGCTTGCTGCCACTTATAGCAAATAGCGAGGATACTTCTGTTTTCATATATTCGCTGCATACAATCACTGTATCAGATTCTGTTAATAGCTGTCGTTCCTTCTCATGAATAAACCTCTGCATTTCAGTAAAGATCCCGCCGTTTCTGCCATGCTCTGTTGCATGCATTGTCGTAACTAACGGTATGCCTAGTTCTTCTTTTAAGGAAACGGCAGCTGCACCTACTAACCAATCATGGCCTTGAATTAATTCAAAGGAATGAGAAGCAGCCAAATCCATTGCCTTTTCCCAAATACTTAAATTTAAGCCACCAATCCAAGTGAGGAAGTTTTTTTCCCTATGATGCAAAGGCTTAACTCTATACACAAACAGCGAATCATGCACAGCTTCATCTGCTGGATTTTTATTCATATCCTGTGCTGTAATAACATGGACTTCATACTGTTTTGCTAATGTTTCTGCTAACCCAGCGACATGTGTTCCCAGTCCTCCAATAATATTAGGCGGATATTCCCAAGAGAGAAGGAGAATCTTTTTCTTATTTCCTTTCTTCATTACCGGTATGCTCGTTTCTGGGAACACAGAAGGAAATACGCTAAATACAGATTGTTGTCTTTCCCTTTCTTGTAACCAGTTTTCATCGATATCGCCTTGCAAGAAAGTACTAAGCTTGTCTGCTGCATCGAAAAATCCCTGCAAGAACATTTCGTGATAATCTCTTTGGGATATTACAGCGTGGGCCATCAGCCATTCCTTTTTAAGCTGCTTCCATACTCTTTCCGCCTCATTTGGAAGCTTCCGCTCTCGCCATGCTTCTATTTCTTTTTCAAGGAAAGACAGCTTTGCATAGTTCTTACCGTCTTTTTGTAAACTTGAAAGCTTTTCTTGGTCAAAACCAGTGGAGCTAATGTGAACCTTCTCAAGGTTATCGCTAAATTGTCGAATATAAGTTTCAGGTGATAATGGCATCAGAGATTCGCTTTCACCAAAAACCTCTCCTATTTCAGCACTGTGCTCATTTACCTCTGCTAAGCTTAAGGCAATAGCATTCATCGTATCTTGTGTTTTTGTTATGTCTTTCAGGCAGTTAACCTTATCTGCAACGGTTTCTCCAAGCTCTGCCCATTGTCTTAATGGAATCAGACATAAATCATGTGGTGACTTCACCGGCATGCCTGCAGGTACAGGGAGAGGGTCAGTCAGCGTCAATGTACTATGGTGTAAGAAGCTAAATAGAATACCTGACTTCTTAAGATGCAAATCAATTCCTGGTGCATAAGCGCCGTTTGGAAGCCAAAATCCGCCATTACGGATATTTAAATGATCCTCTATGATTGAAAGGCCTGTTTCAATTTGAAGCTTCACACCGTTTTTCGTCGAAAGTGCTGTCATCGAGGTAGAGGATGCTGTAGTTGCAAGTATCTCTAACTTGTGGGCAGAAATCAGTCTTTTTAAGCCTGTTGTCATTTTACGGTCTATTCTAAGCCAATAGGAATACTCCTCTTCCCATTGCCACTTATTCTTTTCTAAATATTCAGTTATCTCTTCTTGGTAGCCTTCTGTTTCAGTTAGTTCTATAAAGACAGGAGGTAGGACAAAGGAAACGCTGTATGGCAATACCTTCTTTTCCATGCTCTTCATGAAAGTAAGCAAGGCGATGGATGCTTTGTAAAATGCTTGTTTGTCTTCTTTTTTGTTGGAATAATAATTCATGACAGGAAGGTCTGCATGAACGATTAATTGAAAATACGATACGTTCATTGCTTTTTCACACTCTCCTTTGCCTCTGTCTCATAATAACTGTAAGTGCTGACGTGTTCAATCCAATTTGGGAGCGGTGTTTTCCCTTCGCTCCAGTCTTTAACATCCTGTGTATTTTCGCCTGACTGGGATATACTTGTCCTTGGTGTATGAAGGGGATTAGACTTTAATAACGGCATGAAAGCTCTACTTCCATCCTGTATGCCAACTTCAAAGCAATAGCTTCTGTTTGGCTGTAATCCTTCAAAAACAAGCTGATTCTTGTCATGATCTAACTGAATTTCCAATGTTGTATGAGCATTACTTCCATCGAAATAAATGCTAGTAATATCGTAGATGCGCATTTTTAATGACAAATCATCATTAAGGAATCCGCAGTATGAGGAAATAAGCTTCCATTTAGCTGTAGGGATACTCCAGAAAATAAATGCTTTATTTTCTCCTGCTACCCACGCCTCCATGCCGTTACTCTTTTTTAATGTTTGAATGCTTGTCCATAAAAAAGGTGGTATAGCAGGACTTGCTTCTGCATACTCTTTAGGAAGTGCGCTCTCCTTATCCTCCGTCTTCTCCACTTCTTTCGTATATTTTGTCCACTGGTATTGAACCTTCCCAAGACTCATATCCAGTTCTTTCGCAATTTTGCGGAAAGACATGCCTTCCTTCCTTAAATGAATAATTTGTTCTAACAATGGAATCAGCACCTTTCATTTCATACTATTTTAAAGTTTATGTTTGAACGTATTGTACCGGTCGAATTTAGAGGCTACTAGTCAATTTACTGATTCTTGCTTCTTCCTATATGGTATCATCGAATGATAGAACCTACAATAAACGGAATTTGTCGTATCATGCTAATGATTCTCCCTGTTAAGATGAAGGGTGATAAAATTTTTTGCATGTTGAATAAAAAACAGCAATTCGACAATGACTATTAATAAAATTAGTTTGTATCCGACATTTTTTGCTGGCCATATTTACACTTCTCCTATGTCCAGACTAGCATTGTTTCTATATTTACTGTTAGGAAATGTGCAAAGGTAGTGGTAGAATGAAAAAGTCTTGTATTTTACAAACTATTTAGCAGAGGTGTCTTATTTTGTTCATATTAATGTATAGTCTATTAGGGATAGCTGTACTTCTTTTCATCGTGTCGTTGTTTATGAAGGATCCCTATAAAAAGCTGCAAGAGGATATTGACCAGCTTTCTATCCAACAAGTGCAAGAAATATATAAAATAAAAAAGAAACTGAAGGTACTTGAAGAAGAGCTCCTTATTGATGAGGTGGATATGAGTCCTGCCATTCCTGTTGTCGACAGTCAGCCTCGTGCAGACGATTCTGCCAATCCAATTCATGCCATCATTAAAAATCAAGTTTGGTCCCTTGCCTCACAAGGTGTCTCAATTGAAAAAATCGCTTCCCAATCATCCTTATCGACAGCTCAAGTGCAGCAAATTATTACTGATGCTGTTAAGAAAGGATTTGCGGAATGAATAAACGTAGTTTACGTTCCTTTGCATTCGGGCTGTTTGCAGCTTCTAGCATCATTGGTGCATATACTGTTTACAGCGGCGGGGTTGGCACTGCAGAGAAAACAGACAAACAGATTACAACAGAGCAAGCAGAAAAAGTCCTTTCAACCGCAGGCTATACTGCTATCAAAAGTGACGAGTATAAAGAGCTCATCGCTGCCAAGGACAAGGCTGATAAGGCTGCACAACAGGCAAAAGCAGATGCAGACAAAAAAGCAGCGGAGCAAAAGGAAACGGACAAGGCTGATACACAGCCTGTATCCTATAAGCTGAAAATCAAAAGTGGCATGAATCCTGCTGAAATTGCGGAGACATTAGCAAAGCAAAAAATCATTAAAGACAAAGATGAGTTTGAAGCATTTTTAATTGATAACGACTATCATACGAAGGTACAAGTCGGTACATTTCGCGTTTATAGCGACATGAGCTTCAGAGAAATTGCCGAAAAAATTACAAAATAACGAAAAAAAGGGCTGTCCATTCGGACAGCCCTTTCGTTTGGATGAAAGGAGACTGTTTAGTCCTCATCCTTTTGACGCTCTTTTTTCAAGTCAAAATAAGCATCTAATACTTGTTCACCTATTTTTAAGTTTGCTTTATTATCGATAGAGCCGTTATATGCCCATGGGACAAGGACTGCCATAGCCACTTCCGGATTATCTGAAGGTGCATAGCTAACCAAGCTCAAGTTCATAACTTCCTGCAATGTTTTGTAATTGCTTTTTTGCGGACCATCATAGAAGGCCTCTGCTGTACCTGTTTTAGCAGAAGGAGAGTATGACTTGCCGCTTAAATACGTATAGGCTGTTCCCTTCGGACTTTGTGCAACCATCTTAAAGCCTGTTTGGACACGATCAATCCATTCTGACTTCGCATCAACCGTGTTTAACACCTTCGGTTCAATGGAATCAACAATCGCACCAAGCTCCCCGTCCTCTGAGACAGGGCTGCGAATTTCCTTCACGATATGTGGCTCCATCCTGTTTCCGCCATTGGCGATCGTCGAGATGTACTGTGCAAGCTGCATATTCGTGTACGTATCATACTGACCGATTGCAATATCGAGAAGCTTACCAGGAACAGATGTATCTGTACCTTTGAAGCCTGTCTGCTCATTTGGAAGATCAATGCCTGTCCGAATACCTAAGCCGTATTGAGCATAGGCATTTCTCATTTTTGTAAAGTCCTCTGCGTCAACAGACAGTGGCTGACCGTATACATAATGAGCACCAGCTATTTTCATAACAGTTTGGAACATATATACGTTTGAGGAACGCATTAATGCTGTTAAGTCATTAATCATCCCCATATTTGTCCAAGATGCCTTTTTCGTTTCACCAATCACTACCGGTGTATCATTAATAACGGTTCCAGGGCTAATAGCTCCGTATTTATAGCCTGTTAATACGGTTGCACCTTTAACAACAGAACCAACGTTGTAGGATGTCGTCATATTTCCAAGCGCATCGTCCTGCACTTCTGTTTTTCCATTTTCTGCAACAAGCCTTTTTCCTGCCATTGACAGTACGTCGCCTGTATTCGGATTCATCAGAACAACATAAGCACGGTCAAGGAATTTAGTTCCAGACATTTGCTTCGCAGCTTTAAGCTGTTTTTCAATAATGTCTTCGACCTTTTGCTGCAGCTCCATATCGATTGCAAGCACAAGGTCATTGCCACGCTTACCTTCTGTTATCACTTCCGTCGTTTCTTTCCCGTCACTATCTGTTTGCGTGCGGATTTTTTCCTTTTGTCCTTTTAGAACGTCCTCATATTCAAGCTCCAGATAACTTTTTCCGACCCGGTCATTTCGACTGTAGCCTTTTGACAGGTAATAGGATAACGATTCGGCTGGAAGACCTTCCTCTGATGAGCTGACACTTCCAAGAACAGAACGCAGTGTGTTCCCAAATGCATAAGATCTGTCCCAATCTGTTGTGGTGTCAACACCTTTTAAAGAAGTTAGATTTTCACTGACAACCGCCATTTCCTTGTCTGTTACATCATTATTTTTCACAATATGCGGTGTCATTTTATAGCCGCTTGCAAACTCACGGTAAATAGCCAAGACTTCAAGGTCATCGTTTGATATAGATTTCAATTCATCCTCTGTAATTCGATCCAGCTGCAATTTATACACTTCTGAATTATACTCATCCGAATCTGTATATTTTTCCGCAAGCGCGGTTTTTTCTTTATCTGTTACTAAGGCTTCTGCTTCATCAGGATGTTTCATAATCCAATAATCCTGTTTATCACGCTCAGTAACTTTTTTTGTATCCTTCTTAATATATTTTGCCAGCGTTTCGGCAGTCTTCAGCATTTCCTCTGATTTGACGCCAGTATTTGTATACGTTATCGCATTTTTTGCACTATTATCGACAATTACTTTTCCTGTCGAATCATAGATTTTTCCGCGGGGCACAGATGTATCAACCGTAACATCCTCTGTTCTTTCCAATTTCCTTTTATACTCATCCCCGTAAACAATCTGCACAAATCCAAGCCTTAAAATCAGGGCGGAAAAGAGCAAAAAGACTGCAAAAAAGATAAGGTTAAGGCGAATCGGCAACGTCCTTTTCTTCTTCTTGTTTCCCAATGTAATACCACACTTCCTTCAATCATTCTAAATCTATTGTAATGGAATTTCGTTAATATTTCTATTAATAACCTGCTGGGATATACTGCAAAAGTCGAAAAATGCTTTCTTCGCCTTTCTATATTGTGGAATTTTGGCGATAATTACACAAAAAAACAGGAAATTGCTAAGCAATTCCTGTTAATCCTTTTTCATTTCAAAGTATTTATCCATGACCCTTTTTCCAATTGTTAAGTTAGGTGATGGACCATTTGCTGTTGTATACACCCATGGAACCATAACCGCCATTGCGACTTCTGGGTTTTCGTATGGTGCATACGAAACAAGGCTGACATTCATGACTTGTGGCGGCTCCTTATAGTTATCACGCTCAGGACCATCGTAAAAGGCCTGTGCTGTTCCTGTTTTGCCAGCAGGTGTATAGGAAGCTCCAGCGAAGACACTGCCTGTTCCACCCTGCTGCATCACCATTCGAAAGCCTTTTTGCACTTGATTCATCCAACTTTCTTTCATGTCAAGCTTGTTTAACACAACTGGTTTAATTTCCTGCTCCAGAACACCATATTTCTCTTCTGTGTTATTCGAGGAGCTCCTAATTTCCTTAACAATATGTGGTTGAATTCGGTAACCTCCATTGGCGATCGTGGAAACATATTGTGCAAGCTGCATATTTGTATACGTATCATATTGGCCAATCGATAAAAACATCAAATTACCTGGCTGATTAGGATTCACTTCTCCTTTAAATCCGGTCATTTCATTTGGTAAATCTATATTCGTCCGCACACCAAGGCCCATTTCTCCGAAAGTATTACGGATAGTTGTATACGCTTTTGGATCGACATCAAGAGGCTGCCCTGCTACGTAATGACCTTTTCCTATTGCGATAGCTGTTTTAGCCATATACACATTGGAAGAACGTTGGAGTGCCTGTAAATCATTTATGGTGTTCATCACAGTCCATGATTTGAAATCAGGTGATTTCTTTATCCTCATTACCTCATCAAGCATTGTCGTATACGGGCGAATAACACCCTCTTTATACCCTGTAAGCACCATTGCTCCTTTGACTGCAGAGCCGACATTATAAGAGGTAGTAATATTGCCTAATGCGAAGTCCTGAACCTCCTGCTTACCTGTTTTATCATCCCTGACAAGCTGCTTCCCTGCCATCGTCAATACTTCCCCTGTATGTGGGTCCATTAACACGACAAATGCTCTGTCTAGAAACTGCGTACCTGCATAGCCTGCTTTTGTCTTTTTTAATTCTTCCTCAATTATTTTTTCGACTTGGAGCTGGAGGTTCATGTCAATGGAAAGGAATAAATCACTGCCAGCCTTCCCAGCTGAAACTGTATTGGAAGAGACAATTTGGTCTTTTTTATCCCTAACATACTCGACTATTTGTTTTTTCCCGCGCAAAACATCCTCATATTGTTTTTCAATATAGCTCAAGCCGACACGGTCATTCATGTTATAGCCTTTTGCAAGATATTCCTCTTTTTGCTCTGCTGGTATCCCTTTTTGTGTGGAGCTGACTTTACCAAGCACCGTTTTAAGTGTATCTCCATATTGATATGTTCTGTCCCAGTCTTTAGCAGTATCTACACCAGGCATGGAGGAAAGATTTTCACTGACTTTTGCAAGTTCTTCATTTGTTACTCCGTCATTTTTAATTACAAGTGGAGAATAATAATAGCCGCTGCTCATAAGTCTGTATATGGCCAATGTTTCTAAATCATGTGCTGTTAAACTTTCGAGTTCTTCATTTGTAACCCTGTCGCGGAGAAGTTCATTAAATTTCTTCTGATAATTCTTGCTGCCGTACTTCTCCTTTAATGCCACATCTTCCTTTGCAGTTACTTTCTTTGCTGCTTGTTTCGGATGCAGAAGTAGCCAAAAATCCTGTTTGTCTATGTCTGTAATTTTTTTTAACTCCTTGTCTGAATCCATGTCAATTATGTCTGCAAGCTTTCCAGCTGTTTCCTTCAATTGATTAGGTTTGTACTTCCAATTCGTAAACAGGATAGCATTTTTGCCTGTGTTGCTTACGATGCTGTTTCCGTTCCGATCATATATTTCACCTCTAGGAACAGTCGTGCTGATCACAATATCCTCAGTTTTATCTACTACACGTTTATATTCGTCGCCATATACAATCTGCACAAAGCCTAACCGAAAAATCAACGCCGAAAAAAGCAAGAAAATCACCAAAAACAATAGATTTAACCGTAAGGAAAGCTGAAACTTCCTCTTTCTCTTTTTTTCCCCCATATATATACCTCTCTTTTTATATGTCACTCTCCTTTATTTTAAAGTAAAATTATGGTTCTTTCTATCAATATTTAACATAATTCACAAATTTAACATAGTCTTCTTATTAGTTGGGATTATCAGTGTTCCATTAGTTTTGGAGCCAAAACAAAAAAATCGGCAAACTTATAATCATGAGTTTGCCGACTGCTTAAAGGTCGATAAAAGAATTAGTCATTTTTCGCTACTCTTGTCCATGAACACGCGGTGCAGGAGAAAGCTGGATTTTTCTTGTAAAGAAATAAATAACAGAATGGCCGCAGCCGAGAATAAATAACATAACTGGTATTGATTTTTCTGGATTAAATATCATCACACCTGCAATAAATATTAGAACTGATACTAACCGTCCAAAATTCAAGTACAATTCGCGGACAACGATATATTCAATTCTCATTTCTCCTGCATTCCAGCCTCTTCCTATCACATCATATGTTAAGCTCGTATACGGAACTAAGATTAATGGATAGGCGACAGCAATGATTCCCGAATAAATAAGAAGCCGAATGTAAGAGAAGTCAAAGACAATAATGAAAATGGACAAGAATAACAGAATTCCCCCCACTAATATTGACTTACTGCGCCGTTCATTTTTAATACTCCTTGAAACAATATAATAAGCCAAAAAAGAAATTCCTGAATTGATGAGCCCAAATGTACCTAAAGCCATTTCACTGCCTGTTGCGATAAAGACAAATACTGTAATAACGAATGCATATGTTCCTTCGCGCAATCCTTGAAAAAAATGCGCGTTCGTTATTAATTTCCAATTCAAGTCGTTTTTCCGCTCCTTAATAATACGCTTCAATAAATACTGACCGCTAGCAGGTCTCCTTTTTTGAAAGAAACTCAATACAACCGCAAGGGAGAACAAACCAAGTGAAATGCCGAATATGATCGTATAACCAGTCGTCTTCGTTAATGTTGAAATAATGTACCCTGCCAACATTGGGCCAACCATGCCTGCGACAGATCCAAGAATGCCAAGAAAGCCATTAAAAAAGTCCCTTGTATCTGGTTCGGTAACTTCAAATGTCAGTACATTAAAAGCAAGCCAATAAAAGCCATTGCCAATGCCTAGCAAACATCCTAACAGAAGTAAAAATCTGGACGCATTATCGCCTATGAACAGCACTGTCAAATAAAACATTGCAAGAAAAATTACGCCGATTCTGAAAACAATAACCCTGTCGATTTTTTTTGCCCAACGCCCTGCCAATGTAAAGGTAATAAGCTGAAGGACAATAATAGCCATATTATACAATCCTAAATCTTTAAATTCTCCGGATTGTTTCCATAGAAAAATATTTACAAATGTGTTAGAAAGAGCAACGCTAAGCGCATAGAGCCCCCCGATTGTCAGCAATAATCCTAATTCCTTCGTGTACTTAATATCGCCTATCAATTTCCCTAATTTCATGATAAAAACTCCCCTTTGTCTCGCTAGTTTTTATCAAAGAGGGATGGCTTATGCACCATTTAAAAAAGACATAAAAAAAACTTGCCGGCTTATAAGCCGGCAAGTTTTACATGTATCGATTATTTTGCTGAAGCGTATCTTTTAGAAACTTCATCCCAGTTAATTACATTAAAGAATGCATTAATGTATTCTGGACGACGGTTTTGGTAGTTTAGGTAGTAAGCATGCTCCCAAACATCCAAGCCTAGGATTGGTGTTTTACCTTCCATAAGCGGGCTGTCTTGGTTTGGTGTGCTAGTTACTTCAATTTCACCATTGTTAACTACTAGCCATGCCCAACCAGAACCGAAGCGAGTTGTAGCAGCTTTAGCGAATTCTTCTTTGAAGTTTTCAAAGCTTCCGAACTTGCTGTCGATAGCTGAAGCTAGGTCGCCAGAAGGCTGTCCGCCGCCATTTGGAGAAATCACTTCCCAGAATAGTGAATGGTTAGCATGTCCGCCACCGTTGTTACGTACAGCTGTACGTGCTGCTTCTGGAACTGCATCAAGGTTTGACACAATTTCTTCCACTGTTTTAGAAAGCAATTCTGCATTTCCTTCTAAAGCGTTGTTTAGGTTTGTTACATATGTGTTATGGTGTTTTGTGTGGTGAATATTCATTGTTTCTTTGTCGATATGCGGTTCTAATGCATCATAAGCGTATGGTAATTGTGGTAATGAGAAAGACATTTGTTATTCCTCCTATGTATTAGGTATATTTTTTGCTTCCCCTAAATTATTATCACTATTTTGACAATATGTATGGGAGAAGTTTTTTCTAATAAAACAGTACCAAATTAAGCCATTCCTTTCAAATAATTTGCCTTATTTAGACGGATTATTTTTTATTTAGACGGATTGCCTTAATATTAGCTCTGCATACTTCGGTTAGTATCTTTATGATTACTCTTTTTATACCAACTTGCTGACATCAGCAAACACCTTTTCCCAACATGGAATAAGTTCCCACTTGAAAGTTTCGTTAAATAGACACATTAGCGGTTATTCGTTGGTATATAAAGGATCCAGGAAAAATAACGCCTAACAAACAACCTAAAATTTTACATTTTTAGTTTGACAATATATTCACAATATTTTTTAATCGAACTTAAGAGACAAATAAGGGAGTGCTAGCTATGAAGGAAGGGACATTATCACTTTACAGTCTGCTGCTGCAGCATTTTTTTTCGTTAAATAATATTCAGGTTTTTCCAAAAGAGAGCTTACTATTTCAAGAAGGTGACCTTGTCAATAATATATATATCCTTTTGGATGGAAAAATGTCAGTAGGTAGAATTCATGAAAACGGCAAGGAATTTATTATGAAGATTCTTACAGACGAAGATTTAATTCTTGAATATCAAATCTTTAAGCGTGCACCAAAGTATTTTCACTTCGCTAAGCCCATCACAGATTGCGAGCTGCTTGTCATTGAAAGGGCTGAATTCGAGGACTGTGCTTTACACGACAAAGCGCTGCTTGCCTCGCTCACTTCCTATTTAAGCACTGGCTATTTGAAAGCAAACATTAAGTGTCAAGATTTAATCATGAATGGAAAAAAGGGTGGATTGTACAGCATTCTTATCAGGTTATGCCATTCTTTCGGTAAGAGGACTTGTGATGGTATCCTTATTGATTTTCCCCTTACACATCAAGAACTTGCAAACTTAACGTACGGAACGCGCGAAGTTATCCAGCGTTTAATGAAGGAATTAAGAGATGACGGAATCATCTCTATATCCTCCCAAAAGATACTTGTTAAGGACCTTGCCTTCTTGAAAAGGGCTGTGGACTGCCAAAGCTGCCCCATAGAAGTGTGCGGTCTTAATTAATTAAATCATTAGCTGCTTTCATAATTACTTAAATTGCAATAAGGAAGTAGACAATCATAATCGTTTGAATGAGCCCTTTTGCTGCGACACTTCCTAAGAAACCGACTAATGAACCGACACCTGCCTTAAGGGCTACTTTCCAATGCGATTTATTAACGAGTAACTCTGCGATAACCGCTCCTATAAATGGACCAATCAATATACCTGCAACTGGAATGAGAAATGGGCCTGCTAAAAGCCCGATTGTACTCCCCCATATACCTGCTTTAGATCCGCCGTATTTCTTAACACTGATTAAGTTTGTCATATAATCAGCGATAAACAATAATACGACGAATACTCCTTGAATAATCCAGAACAATAATGAAAATTCTTGGAAGGTAAAGAACAGCCCATAAAGCAAAAAACCTCCAATAATAAATATAACGCTTGGAATAATTGGGTATACCAATCCTATATACGCTACAATAAATAGTGCTACAATTATTACCCAATAAATGATATCCATTGTTCGCCTCCTAATAATGATTTTTACGAAAAGAAGTAATGTTTCTATTCTTATCATATGTTTAACATAGTTTTTTTCGTGAATCAACGGCTTATGCTTGTATATGCATTTAGGCAAAGATAAAATAGTAGTGAATCTTTATAAGGGTGTGTCAATTGAATGAATATTTTTAAGCAATTTTATCGGAGCATCTATTCACCAAAAGATATAGCAAGCTTCCGAACTCAAGGAATTTGGAAAACAATCGCATACTTACTCATCCTGTCGATTATTACCTCCATTCCTACCATCTATTATTTGAACAAGGGCATGAATGATGGAATACATACATTGGCTTCCACAATGGAAGAGGATGTCCCAGATTTCCGAATCGAAGACAATTCCCTTCATTCAGATTTAAAGGAGCCTAAAGTAATCAATAAAGAGGATTTAACAATTATCATTGATTCAACAGGAACCTACAACGAAAAGAAAATCAGCAGCTCTGGCAATACTGTCGCACTCCTTCAAAAAGAGTTTGTAATTGTGACTGCAGGACAAGCACAGTCGTTTGAATATTCCTACTTTGGAAATATAACTGCCACAAAAAGCGATTTGACGGATCTTGCCCAATACTTTGATTCGATAATACCAATGCTAACAGGTATAATGGCCGTAGTCTTTTTTATCTTCCTAGCTGCTTCTAAAGCAATTGAAGCCTTTATCCTGGCCATTTTCGGCACCTTCTTTGCAAGAATTTTAGGAAAAGGCTTAACATATAGGGAGACTTGGAAAATCACGGTTTACAGTATGACAATTCCGACTCTGTTCTTCTTTATTATGGACAGCCTTGAAACAAATGTACCGAATGGCAGTCTTCTCAATTGGTTCATTACGTTATTTATCGTTTTCCTGTCCATAAAAGAAATCGAAACAAAGACACCAATCAAAGAATAGTTAATAGACTTATACCCATTTTCAACTTGCTCTAGTAAAACGGAGCAGGTTTTTTTTTGCATCCAAAACTACTATTTACAAAGAAATGATAGAAGCAAGAATACATAAGTGATAGAACTATATGAATATACGCTGCAGTGTCAAAACTTCGAATACACTGTATAAAGGGACAGTGCCGAGAAACATCCCTACGCTTTATTTACCTTATTCCGAAAAAAATTATATACCAAGATTCCTCTTAAAAATTTAGCTGCTGGATAAAATGATAGAAAAAAGGTTCTATCATTTTTTCTTTGTGCATATTCTTTACTATAAAACATGGCAGGAGGAACTCGATATGAAAAGGCTCTTCACTATTTTTATATGTCTATTGACAATCTATGTCATCTACTATGATTTAAATCACGGTACATTAAATGTAAAAGAAGAGCCTTCCATCGAGGTTCAAGCATCTTCCCCTGATTCTGCTAACACAGGAGTTTTTGAACATGAAGTGAAAGCAGGAGAAACGGTATTGACTATTATGGAGAAAGAGACAACCAAAACCCTCCCTGTCAGCATTGATACACTAATTGAAGACTTCAAGCAATTAAATAAAGGGGTTTCTCCAGAGGATATCCAAGTAGGAAAAACATATGCTTTTCCTGATTACAGTAATCAGCAATAAAACGTCTAATTGCAATTTTCCAGTTGTTAATAACAGCAAGTTTCTTGTCAATATAAGTATTTCATTGTTACAATAGGAATGTACTTTTGAATTTATTTGAGAATCAAGTTATTTTAAGGTTCTCCAATTATTAAAGGAGCGAATCACCATTGAGTGAAATTATACATCGTACTAAAACCCGACCAATAAAAGTTGGCAATTTGACAATTGGCGGAAACAATGAAGTTGTTATCCAAAGTATGACCACAACGAAAACACATGATGTGGAAGCTACAGTTGCAGAAATCAATCGACTTGAAGAAGCTGGATGCCAAGTTGTCCGTGTTGCTTGTCCTGATGAGCGTGCAGCAAATGCCATCGCAGACATAAAAAAGAGAATTAACATCCCACTTGTTGTTGATATTCATTTTGACTATCGCCTTGCATTAAAAGCAATTGAGGGTGGCGCTGACAAAATCAGAATTAACCCTGGTAATATCGGGAAAAGGGAAAAGGTTGAAGCAGTTGTTAAAGCTGCAAAAGCAAAAGGGATTCCAATTCGTATTGGTGTTAATGCCGGTTCTCTTGAGAAAAGAATTCTTGAGAAATACGGATACCCAACAGCAGACGGTATGGTAGAAAGTGCTCTTCATCATATTAAAATATTAGAAGACCTTGACTTCCATAACATTATCGTTTCCATGAAAGCTTCTGATGTTAACCTTGCCATTGAAGCATATGAAAAGGCTGCAAAAGCTTTTGATTATCCGCTGCACCTTGGGATAACTGAATCAGGTACCTTATTTGCAGGAACTGTAAAAAGCGCGGCAGGTTTAGGTGCCATTCTTAGCAAAGGAATCGGAAATACGGTTCGTATTTCTTTAAGTGCAGACCCTGTTGAAGAAGTTAAGGTTGCCCGTGAGCTACTTAAATCATTCGGATTGTCTGCTAATGCAGCTACATTGATTTCTTGTCCGACATGCGGACGGATTGAGATTGACCTCATTTCTATCGCAAATGAAGTAGAAGAATATATTTCTACTATTAAAGCACCTATTAAAGTAGCAGTGCTAGGCTGTGCTGTTAACGGTCCTGGTGAGGCGAGAGAGGCTGATATCGGCATCGCTGGAGCTAGAGGCGAAGGCTTGCTATTCCGCAAAGGGAAAATCGTCCGTAAGGTGCCAGAGGAAACAATGGTAGACGAATTGAAAAAAGAAATCGACGCTATTGCCGAGGAGTATTTTGCTAAAAAAGCGGCAGAGGAAGCGGAAGAACAACAGAAGAAACAGGATATGCTTTCACAATAATTTTTTTAAAACCCCAATCGATTTGATTGGGGTTTTTACTACACGACAAAACCCTTAGCAAGCCGCTAAGGGTTTTGGTTTTTTTACAGTGATTCACCGTTTGTTTCAATTACTTCTTTATACCAATGGAAGCTCTTCTTCTTAATACGGTCATTAGTGCCTTTACCCTCACTGTCTCTGTCAACGTAAATATAGCCGTAGCGTTTTCTTAGCTCTGCTGTAGATGCGCTCACAAGGTCGATTGGTCCCCAAGAAGTATAGCCGATTAGTTCGACTCCATCCTCAATCGCTTCTCTCACTTCTTCAAGATGGCTTTGCAGATAATCAATCCGATAATCATCTTGAACAGTACCATCCTCGTCAAGTGTATCGACTGCGCCAAGTCCATTCTCGACAATAAACAATGGCTTTTGATATCTGTCATGAAGCTGATTTAAGACAATTCGCAATCCCTTAGGATCAATTTGCCAACCCCATTCAGATGAAGCTAAATACGGATTTTTGACACCTTCTAGCAGGTTTCCGCTCGTTTTCTGATGCTCTGGATCTGTGCTGGCAACAAACGACATATAATAACTGAAGCCAATATAATCGACAGTGCCGTCTTTAAGGAGCTGCTCATCGCCTTCCTCCATGACAATTTCAATATTGTTGTCACGGAAAAAGCGCTTCATGAATCCTGGATAGCTGCCTCTTGCCTGAACATCAGAGAAGAATAAAGTCTGACGGTCTTGCTGCATTGCTGCAAACATATCCTCAGGCTTGGATGTATATGGATAAGTAACCATGGAAGCAATCATACAACCGATCTGAGAGCCAGGAATAATTTCATGTCCTGCCTTAACAGCAAGTGCACTTGCAATAAACTGGTGATGTGCACCTTGATATTGAGAATTCTTTTGATTTTCTCCTTCTTCAAACAACAGTCCCCCGCCTGTAAAAGGTGCGTGGAGAATAACGTTGATTTCATTGAACGTCATCCAGTATTTCACTTTATCTTTATAACGTGTGAAAACCGTTCTTGCAAAGTGCTCATAAAACTCGACAACTTTACGATTTTTCCAGCCGCCATAGTTTTTTACTAAAGCTAGAGGCATTTCATAGTGTGAAATTGTCACTACAGGCTCAATATTGTATTTCTTCAATTCATCAAATACATTGTCATAAAACGCTAAGCCTTTTTCATTTGGTTCCGTTTCATCACCATTTGGGAATATTCTCGTCCAAGCTATCGATAGACGGAAGGCTTTAAAGCCCATTTCTGCAAATAGTGCGATATCTTCTTTATATTTATGATAAAAATCGATGCCATCATGATATAAATTGTAAGCAGTCATTGACTCATCTGGCGGGCTCATAATTCCAAACGGAGAGACGTCTGCTGTAGACAATCCTTTTCCGTCTGCTTTATATGCACCCTCAAGCTGGTTAGCAGCTACTGCGCCGCCCCATAAGAAACCTTCTGGAAATCTTTTTCCCATTTTATTCACCTCTTCATTGTATTAAGAAGGGACCATATTTTGGTCCCTTTTTTTACTTAAACTACAGTTAAGTCAAGCACTGCCTCATTAGAGCTTGTGTGACCACTCTTAAGTGGTGTTACATCTTTATACTCCATTGTGTTTGTAATAACAACAGGCGTGATTGTGTCAAAGCCTGCTTTTTTTAATGCATCAATATCAAAGGAAGTGATTTTGTCTCCAACTTTGACAGCATCGCCTTCTTTCATATGTGCTGTAAAGTGCTCACCGTCAAGCTGAACCGTATCTAAGCCAACATGGATAAGGATCTCAGCTCCTTTATCACTTGTAATACCGATAGCATGCTTTGTTTTGAACAGAGTCGTAATCACACCATTTACCGGAGAAAGCACTTCTCCTTTTTCTGGGATGATAGCAATCCCTTTCCCCATTATTTCTTGAGCAAATGTTGGATCATTCACTTCGCTTAATGAAACTGCTTTTCCTACGATTGGGCTTAAAACCTGTTCTGAAACAATACCTGCTTCTTTCGTTGCAGCCGCTTCTGCGTCTGCATCTGGAGTCGGCTCTTCTGAATTCTCTGCTGGAACATCTTCAAATCCGATTAGATATGCTGCAACTGCCGCAGCGACAAACGCGATTGCCATACCGATAAGGGCGTTTACAAAGTTAAGTCCTGGTCCAATGAATGATGTAACCCCTGGGATACCTGCACTACCACCCATGATATATGCTGCAACCTTCGTAATTCCTAAATATGCACCACCGATTGCACCACCAATAAGTGCTGCGATGAATGGCTTTTTAAGACGAACGTTAACACCATACATTGCTGGTTCTGTTACACCCATTAGTCCTGTGACACTGACAGAATAAGATAGTGATTTGAATTTTTTGTTTTTCGTTTTCATTGCAACTGCAAATGCAGCTCCAGCTTGCCCCATATTTGCTAAGAACATTGCCGGCATTAAATAGTCAAAACCGTTAACTGTAACATTGTTAATCATGATTGGCACTAATGCGTAGTGCATTCCAGTCATGATGATAAGCGAGAATGAACCTGCAAGAAGGATCATCGCAAATAGTCCTGCATTATCAAATAAGAAATTAATTCCTCCAGATAGATATTCACCAAGAATAGCTCCAAGCGGTCCAACTGTGATCAATGTAACCGGAACAACTACTAATAACGTAACACTTGGTACTACGATAAGTTTTAAAGATGCATGTGTAACTTTGTCAATCCATCTTTCCACATAAGAAGCAATCCAAATTGCTAACAGAATTGGAATAACTGTTGATGAATAAGTAGCAATTGTTACAGGAAGCCCGATAAAGGAAATTGGTTCACCTGCAGTGAATAATGCTGTTAAATCAGGATGCAGTATTGCTGCACCAATTGCTGCGGCAACGAACATATTGCTTCCGAATTTTCGTGCAGCACTTACAGCTAAGATGATTGGCAAGAAGTAAAACGCACCGTCACCAACTGCTGTTAATATGATATATGTTTGGCTTGTATTAGAAAGCCAGCCTAACGCTACAAGAATAGCTAAAATACCTTTAATCATACCAGCTCCAGCTATTGCTGGAAGTATCGGAGTAAACACACCTGAAATGACATCAAACACAGCACTTATCGGATTTTTCTTTTGACCTGAAGATCCTCCGCTAGTTTTTTCGCCACTTAATTTACTGTTATCAATAATTCCTTTATAAACCTTCGGAACATCATTTCCAATAATAATTTGGAATTGGCTTCCGCTAATATTTGTACCCATAACACCTTCAAGTGCCTCTATTTGAGGACGATTTGCTTTGCTGTTGTCTTTTAGGTTAAAGCGCAATCTTGTCATACAGTGAATAACATTATCTACGTTCTCTTCACCGCCAACTTGTTGCAAAATATCCTTTGATAATTTATTATAATCCATGATAGTACCTCCTATTTTTAGGGGAAATATTGTTTTTGCATGAGCTGTATGTGGGTGGCCGCCCATTTACAGCTTTTTTAATTACCTTTTTGTTCTGCTCTTAACATCCCTCCAGCTTTAACTCCATAAAAAAAACCTAAACTGCGCCCATGAATAAGGATATAAAATCCCCATTAAACAAGAACGTAGTTTAGGTTTTGCCTGCTTATCAGTAACAATCCTAAAGCGGTTTCATTAAGTTTTATAAGCTAAATTTAACATGCTCCAAAATCATTGTCAACGCTTTCTATAAAAAAATATTATAATTTTTTTCATTAAAAAAACCGGCAGCTTACTTTTAATGCTGCCGGCCTGTTACTGTTATAGGGATTCCTTAGAAGAACGGTGCTATAAATATGCCAATGATGATGGACAATGCTCCAAGCGCAATCGCCCAAGAGCCAAGCGTTACTGCACCGCGTCTGCGTGCTACCAATCCTACAACAATCCCGACGATACCTAATATGATCGGCATCACAAACAGGGAAATGATCGAGATAATCAGTGCTGTAATCCCGACTCCTCTTCCATTGCTTTCTGTATGCTCCCTGCGGTCAGTGGTTGCCATTCTGGCTTCTTCATTCGTCGTTTCTACCCTTTGACGAATCGGGACACTTGTATTAAAAGGCATTGGATTGACAATCTCTGCAGATGTCTCTTCCAAGTAATCAGTTGTACGTGAATCGTCTTGCTCTCTATCGATGCGATTCTTTTCTTCATTGCTATTGTAGTCTGCCATGATCATTCCCTCGCTTTCTATAATAGGAGCATTTATTATAATGGCCAAAACAGCAATGATTATAAGTGTAAAAGCTTGGCAGCAAATGTGGCTTTTTTTGGGGAGTTATGACTTTCTCCTTGTCCATATCTTTGTTAAGCTTA
Source organism: Niallia circulans (assembly GCF_007273535.1). Lineage (NCBI taxonomy): Bacteria > Bacillati > Bacillota > Bacilli > Caryophanales > Bacillaceae > Niallia > Niallia circulans. The sequence goes on along the minus strand of NZ_RIBP01000004.1, from coordinate 2,285,719 downwards.
AGAGAAGGATCCTAAGTTAGAATTCTTCGTGAAAACCAAATAAAAAGGAGTACATATGAAAAAATTACGGTTTGGGATTGATATTGATGGTACTGTCACTAGTCCGGATACCTTCGTTCCCTATTTGAATGAAAGCTTTCAGTTGAATATTACGCTTGATGATATTAAGGAATACGATTTATACCCTCTTGTTTCAGTTTCACAGGAGGAATTTGACAAATGGTTCGTCGATAATGAACCGCGCATTTATACTGCTTCCCCTCTTGCAGAAGGGGCTAATATCGTTTTAAGCAGCTGGGCAGGCAAGCATGAGCTGTATTTTATCAGTGCAAGAGGCAAGCATCTGCTCAATGTCACAAAGGAATGGTTTGTTAATAACGGTATTTCCTATGACCATATTGAATTAATTGGCACGCATCATAAAATAGCTGCTGTTAAACAACATGAGGTCGATATCTTTTTTGAGGATAAGCATGATAATGCAGTGATGATAAATAAGGAATGTGGCATTCCTGTCATATTATTTGATACACCTTACAACAGGGACCCGATTCCTGAAGGAGTCATCCGAGTAACAAGCTGGCAGGAAGCTTCTGATTGGGTTGAAAATTGGATGAAAATGAAATAAACATAAAAAAAAATCTACTGTATGAGCAGTAGATTTTTTTTATTGGACACATTCCGGGCATCTTCCGTAAATTTCAAATTTATGGCCAGACACGTCGTATCCCTTAAGATTATCTGTCAGTTCTGCCATTGGGCATGTGATAATTTCTTTTGTTTTCCCGCATTCTAAACAAATAAAATGGTGGTGATGGTTATGGTGAGAGCAAGTAAAGCGAAAATGCTTTTCGCCATTTAATTCTGTCATCTCAAAAATATTTAGATCTACAAAAAGGGATAGGTTGCGGTATATGGTGTCGAAGCTTAAGCCAGGATAATCATTTTTCAGAGCATCAAGTACATCTTTAGCTGTTATATATTTATTTTTTGTAGCAAACAGCTCTAACATATCTTCTCTTTTCCCAGTATGCTTATAGCCCTCTTCCTTCAGTATGTCCAAAGCTTGTGCAACATTCAATGGTGACACCTCCCAATTTATGGAATATATATAGTAATCGTTACGATTTGATTAATACTTTATCTAAACTAGTATACAAGAATGCCCTATAATTGTAAAGTTACCGCTTCTCCTGATAAATCAATTTAATTTTTTCAAATTTTCATGACACATTTTCGTCCAACACTCATATGTTAGAATGGGGAGTGATGACATGAAAATTTTTGAAAATATAATAAACCACAAAATCCATACGATTACACCTACAGAACTGCTGAAATACAGCAAACAGTTTAAAATACCTATTTCAGACACAGAATCAGAAAAACTCGCACAACACTTGAACAGCAAAAAAGTCAATATCTTTAATCCATCAGAAAGAGCCCAGCTTATCAGAGAGCTTGCCACCATTACGAGCCCAGCCACTGCAAAAGAAGTTAATAACTTATTCAACCTGTTCGCAAAACAATAGCCTTAATCAAAAGCCTCTTTTTTCTTTCCAGAGAAAAGAGGCTTTTGTCTTTTATAAATGAGTTTACCCATATAAGAATCACGGCACAATAAAGCATAAAAGCATGCACCGATATTTAATTTCTCTGTTTAACATCAAGTATAAAGATTTCACAAAGACAAAACTGTCTTTTTCCCCTTCCATTAGAAAAGAGGCTTCGCTCGAAATAATAATTTCTTGTAATTCTCATCCTTTTTTCATCTGGTTATGCTAAAATTTGTCCTTGGACAAGAATTGCTTGTCTTATTTTTTGGAAGTTAAAAGGAGCAATAATATGAATATGGAATCATTACTGCAATTAAACACCATTTTTATAAGCATTGTCATAGAAGCTCTGCCATTTATTCTTATTGGTGTTATCTTCTCCGGTATCATTCAAGTTTTTATTTCAGAAGAAATGATTGCGAAGCTTATGCCAAAAAATACTATCTTGGCTATACTAGTTGCCTCTCTTTTAGGTGCTATCATTCCTGCGTGTGAATGTGGAATTATTCCTATAACAAGAAGGCTTATTCTTAAAGGTGTATCCGTCCCTGCTGCGGTAGCCTTTATGATTACTGGACCAATCATCAATCCAATCGTTCTCTTTTCGACCTATATTGCATTTGGAAACAGCTGGAGCATGGTGCTACACCGTGGTTTATTGGCTATACTGGCTTCCATCATCATTGGCATCTTCCTACAATTTTTTGTGAAGGACTCGCCATTAAAATCAACAGACAGCCATGCTGCTCATTATCATTCCTTTTCAGAAAAAATTTCGGCCATGCTGAAACACTCCATTGATGAGTTTTTTTCTGTCGCAAAATATTTAGTAGCAGGATCTCTGATAGCTGCACTTGTACAAACAACTATAAAAACATCCACACTTGTTTCCATTGGAAACGGTACTGTTTCCTCCCATGTAGTGATGATGGGGCTCGCTTATGTATTAAGCCTTTGCTCACAAGCAGATGCTTTTATTGCGGCAAGCTTTCGAGGCAGCTTCTCAACAAGCTCGATTCTCGCTTTCCTGCTCTTTGGACCGATGCTTGATATTAAAAACACAATGATGCTGCTAAGTACATTTAAAGCAAAATTTGTTGCTGTCTTATGTACAGTAATTACCGTTACTGTTCTTGTTATAACATTAGTTTTTTAAGGAGGCATGTATATGTTTCGGATTTTTGTATTAATCGGGTTTACATACCTTTTTTTCCATCTGCATGCTTCTGGTGATATTTCCAAATATATCAATATGAAGTACTCTTATATATCCGAATCTGCAATTTATATCTTTATTTTGTTTACGTTGATATCCCTTTATTTTTATATAAAAGGTGATAAGCATGAACATGAGCATGGACATAATTGTGGCGTCGATTGCGGACATGATCATACGCATGAGGAAAATCGTTGGAATAGAGGCTTTGCTTTTCTTATTATGATTACACCTGTTCTGACAGGCTTGTTTTTGCCTGTTGCCACACTCGATTCAAATATCGTTGAAAAAAAGGGGCTGTTTTTCCCTGTTTATGACGAAGGAGATCAATACAGCCAGCACCAGTTCCTGCAACCAGATACAAGCAGCTATTACGGTAAGGAAGGCTATTCTGAGGTGATGGACAAGGGTCTGAAAAAATTAAATAACGAAGACTCTATCACTTTAGAGGGAGATACCTTTTTGAATGACCTTGAAACTGTCTATAATTATCCAGGCGAGTTCATGGGGGAAGAAATGACATTAACAGGCTTTGCATATAAGGATAAGGAGCTTTCGAGTAACCAAGCATTTCTGCTGCGTTTTGGGATTATTCATTGTATTGCCGATTCAGGGGTATATGGCATCATGCTTGATTTACCAGACGACTTAAAAACAAGCAATGACGAGTGGCTGCAAATAACCGGAACCCTCGATACGATGTATTATCAACCGTTTAAAAAGTCAATCCCTGTCTTGAAGGTAACAAAATGGGAAAAGGTTTCAGAGCCCAATGACCCATATGTATATCGACAAAATTAACAAAAAGCAAAGACCACATTTGTAGTCTTTGCTTTTTGTTAATTTCAGAAATATCAGTATATTATGATATAATAACATAAGAAGGAAATATTTAGGGGAGGGATTAAATGAAATATGGTAGGTTTCTAATTCTAACAGTTGCAGTTATCCTTGTAGAGCTGGCTATTTCTTTGCTTCTAGCACAAAAATATAATCTCCTATTACTTGATTCAATCTTTTATGTTGGCTTAGTCTTTTCTTTACTGTTTATCTTCTTTTCAAGGACTGGAGGACTTTTCTCTAACTATAGTGAAATGAAAACAGCAGCAAGCACTTTAGGATTTAAAAACAGCTATAAATTAAAAAGGACCATAGGCAGTCTGTCCATCAATTGTTTCAACGTCGGCTCCTTCTTATTTTTTCTCATCGGGCTTGGAGCAGCTTTTAGCCTTTGAATTTACACTGCTATTTTAAAAAAAAGGACCATTTCACCTTTTGGGAAATGGTCCTTTTTTTATCCTTTTAGAATTTCATCTAATAGGTTTTCATTGAATGTTTTGCTTTTCAACATTTCTATTTCATGTTTGTATGGAGCTTTTTTGTTATTCTTATCTTCCCCGACAAAAGGTGTCTCAAGGATTTTCGGAATATCAACTAGCTGTGGGTGATGGACGATTTTGCTTAATGCATCAAAACCGATATGACCAAAGCCAATGTTTTCATGACGGTCCTTTCTCATCCCTACAGCATTTTTGCTGTCATTGATATGCAGCACCTTCAGCTTGTCCAAGCCGATAATACGGTCGAACTCATCCAGAACGCCATCAAAGTCCTCGACAATATTATACCCAGCATCATGTGTATGGCATGTATCAAAGCAGACAGACAGCTTGTCACTATGTGTGACACCATCCATAATCATTGCTAGTTCCTCAAAAGTCTTACCGCATTCTGATCCTTTTCCAGCCATTGTTTCCAGTGCGATTTGCAAATTTTCTTTGCCTGTCAGCACTTCATTAAGACCTTCAATAATCCTCTTAATACCGATTTCCTCACCAGCGCCAACGTGGGCACCTGGATGCAAAACAATTTGTTTAGAGCCAAGTGCTTCTGTTCGTTCAATTTCTGATCTTAGGAAATTAACACCAAGCTCGAATGTGGCAGGGTTTGTTGTGTTGGCTACATTGATAATATACGGAGCATGTACGACGATATCTGCAATCCCGTTCTCCTGCATATGACGAAGCCCTGCTTCGATATTCAAGTCCTCTATTTTCTTGCGTCTCGTATTTTGGGGAGCACCTGTATAGATCATGAAGGTGTTAGCTCCGTACGACAATGCCTCTTCACTTGCTGCAAGAAGCATTTTTTTGCCGCTCATGGAAACATGTGAACCTATTTTCACCATATATTCTCTCTCCCTTCCCACTAAAGTTAATTATTTGTTTCGGCTTTTCAGACGTCTTTCACGCTTCTTGATGCTTTCCACTTGACGCTGCATTTTTTTCTTGTAGCCTGGTTTTACTTTGCTCGGCTTCTTCACAAGTGATTTTGCTTTCGCATCGATTTCATCTGCTGAGCGTTGACGTTTCTTACGGCGGTTTCTATCGTCAATCTCGACCCATTCACCGTTTTTCAAATCGATGTTTTTAAATTCAATGCCAAGCTTTTCAAGATGATTCAACTTATCCTCATCCGCTTGTTCGTAAATCGTCAATGCGATCCCTGAAGAACCAGCTCTTGCCGTTCTTCCGACACGGTGAACATAAAAATCCAAATCAGTTGGTAGCTCATAGTTGATGACATGGCTGATTCCTTTAATGTCAATTCCTCTTGCAGCTAAATCCGTTGCAATAACAAATTGATATTCAAGATCTAGGATTTGCTTCATGACCTTTTTGCGTTCGCGCGGTGTCAGTCCTCCATGAAGTCTAGCAACCTTAAGTCCTTTTCGAGAAAGACCTGTTGCTACTTCATCACACATTTGTTTCGTGTTCGTGAACACGATTGCCAAAAATGGGTTAAAAACAGTTAACGCCTCATATACTGTCGCAACCTTGTCTCTATGTCTTGAAGGAAGAAGCACATGTTCAATTTTTGCTGCAGTTAGCTGTTTTGGTTCAACATGAACATATTTAGGATTTTCCAAATATTTTTTCAAGAATGGCTTTAGCTTTTCCGGAATTGTTGCGGAGAAAACACAGATGCTCAAATTCTTCGGCATTCTTGCAGCAATTTGGTCCACGTCTTCTATGAAGCCCATATCAAGCATTAAGTCTGCTTCATCGACGATAAGCATAGATGATGTATGGACAAACAAGGCTTGCTCTTTCACAAGATCATTGATTCTGCCCGGTGTTCCCACAACAATATGGGGCTGGCTTTTCAGCTTTTCAATCGCGCGCTGTTTATCCGTTCCACCAATGAACAAACGAGAAGTAATAGCCTCTGGCGCGTGTTTTGTGATTTTAAGGATTTCCTGATGAATCTGTGTTGCAAGCTCCCTTGTTGGTGCCGTGATAACAGCTTGCACAGTACTTTCCTGTGCAACGATTTTTTGGACAATTGGCAATACGTAGGAATGGGTTTTACCTGTTCCTGTTTGAGATTGTCCAATCGCACTTTCGCCTTTTAAGATTAACGGAATCACCTTTTGCTGTATTTCAGTTGGTTCATAAAAGCCAAGCTCATCGACTGCTTTCAGGATGAACGGCTGTAATTCGTATTTATTGAATTTTGTTTTACTCATTTTTAAAACTCCTTTATGTTCAGGCAAGATATAAATTGCCGTGGCTTCACTAGTCCATCATATTATTATAATAAAAATCTCATGAAAACACCACTAAATCTAAGGAATAATGCCGAAAGCTCCCGAAATAACTAGAAAATCCCCTATAATACTCCTACTTAGCCTCTTCCTTTTTATTTTTTCCTTATTTGCTGTTTTTTATATTGGACAATTAAATTACATTTCTTTTGCTCTTCTCCGCTAAATCCTAAACAAGTGACAACTATTTTGCATACACTAGTAGCGAGCAATTCAGGTAAATATAGAAAGGAGGCAGCAGCATGCCACCAAGATCGCGTATGCCGCAGCCAAGAGGCATGGGGGGAAGAATGATGCAACAAGGCCCTGCTCCATTTCCTTATCAAAGGCAGATGATGGGAAGAGGCGGTGGAGCACCTGCCAAAAATGGAGGCGGAGGCATACTTTCCAAGTTGCTTGGAGGGGGAAAAGGCGGAGACACAAATAGTGCACAAAGAGGTTTAGGTGCCACGATCGGCGCAGGGACAAGAAATGCCGCAGCTGCAAGCGGGGGCGGTATCTTAAAGACATTGACAAACCCTGCTTCCATAAACGGTTTCCTTGCAAATTCACAAAAATTTCTTTCGACTGCAAGCCAGGTTGGTCCGATGATCAGCCAGTATGGACCAATGGTGAGAAACATCCCGGCAATGTGGAAGCTTTACAAAGGCTTGAGTTCCTCTAGTAGTGATACAACAGAAGAAGCCGAATCAAAGACTATCAACAAAGTTGAAAACACAAAAACAGTTGGAGAAACAGAAATAAACAACAACGGTGCCGCACCAACTGCAATTCCAGAAGCAACACCTGAAAGCGGTCCGCAAGAAGGCGGAGTATCTGTTCCGAGAATGTATATATAGACCTTTACAGACCCATGCCTTGGGTCTTTTATTTTTTTGTACTTTCTTCCAGCCTCAATATTTTTGTCTTATTTTAATAAGTTTTATATAATAGAATATGATAAGATATTTTTTGAGTCCTTATAACTTATTCGTAATATATTTCGGATAAAGAGGTTTCTAGTGGGAGGATTACAATGAAAGTAATAAAAATTGCCCCGCGCGGCTATTGCTATGGAGTAGTTGATGCCATGGTAATTGCTCGTAATGCGGCCTTAGATAAAACATTACCGCGTCCAATTTACATCCTTGGAATGATTGTTCACAATAAACATGTAACAGATGCCTTTGAAGAGGATGGTATCATTACATTAGACGGGAAAAACCGTAAGGACATCATTGAAAAGGTTGAAACAGGGACCGTCATTTTCACTGCACATGGTGTTTCACCAGAAATCAGAGAAATCGCCAAAAGAAAAGGCCTTGTCACACTTGACGCAACTTGCCCAGATGTGACTAAAACACATGATTTAATACGCGAAAAAGAAAAAGAAGGCTATTATATCATCTACATCGGAAAAAAAGGACATCCAGAACCAGAAGGTGCTGTCGGCGTTGCTCCACACGCGGTGAGCCTTGTTGAAACAGTTCAGGATATTGAAAATCTTACGATAACAAACGAAAAAATTATTGTCACAAACCAGACGACAATGAGCCAATGGGACGTCGCAGATTTGATGGACAGCATTAAATCGAAGTTCCCTCATGCGGAGTTCCATAAGGAAATCTGCCTTGCAACTCAAGTAAGGCAGGAAGCAGTTGCACAGCAGGCAGGCGAGGCAGATGTTCTTATTGTTGTTGGAGATCCAATGAGCAACAACTCCAACCGTCTTGCCCAAGTTTCAGAAGAAATCGCCAGCACTCCAGCCTATCGTATTGCAGACGTTTCAGAACTTGAATTAGAATGGCTTAAAAATGCCCAGTCTGTTGCTGTTACAGCAGGTGCTTCAACACCAACACCAATCACAAAAGAAGTGATTGCCTTTTTAGAGCAATACGAACCAGAGAATGAAGAAACATGGTCTCGAGAAAAGAAGGTTCCATTAAACAAAATTCTTCCTAAGGTGAAGAAAAAATAACAAAAAGCGATGAAGAATAATCATTCTTCATCGCTTTTTATTTTATACAAACTGAAACGGATCTGTGTGGAGGCTTGACGGGAAAATATTAACCTTATAACCTCTCTCTTCACACATGGCTACGAGCTTGTATGCGACTCCCTTTTTCATAACCTTCTCGACATTATGTCCTGGGTCCACAATATTCAAGCCGAGTTCATTGGCGTCAATAGCAACATGGTAATACATATCACCTGTTACATATACATCCGCCCCTTTTCTTATTGCGTGAGAAAAGTATTTATTGCCATCTCCGCCTAGTACAGCAACCTTCTTAATCTTAGCCTTCATGTCTCCCACTACCCTAACAGCATGGACATCAAGCCGCTTTTTGACATGCTCTGCAAACTCAGCTAAAGTCATCTCATCGATTTTGCCGATTCTGCCAAGGCCAAGCTGCTTGCCCTGCTGTGCGACCTCATAAACATCAAATGCAGGCTCTTCGTAAGGATGTGCCTTTTTAAGCGCGTTTAAAACGGTTTTTTCGAGTGATTGAGGGTAAATAGTCTCAATCCTCATTTCATCAACTACCTCAAGCTTGCCTGGCTCCCCAATGAATGGATTAGAATCCTCGCCTGGTTTAAATTCCCCTTTGCCTGATGCTGTAAAGCTGCAATGGCTGTATTTCCCGATCGCTCCAGCTCCTGCATTGCCAAGTGCCTCCTTAACGGCTTCTGCATGATCCACAGGAACATATGCTACTAGTTTTTTTAACTTATTTTCATATGTAGGTACCAAAACCTCGCAATCTCTTAACCCCAATGCATCACTCAGCAGGTCATTAACACCACCCTTTGCCACATCCAAATTTGTATGTGCAGCATATACAGCAATATCATGTTTAATCAGCTTTTGCATAAGTCTTCCAGCAGGATTATCGGCTGTTATCTTTGTTAGAGGGCGAAAAATCGGAGGATGGTGTGCAATAATTAAATCCGTTTTTAAAGATATTGCTTCATCGACTACTTTTTCAGTAGCATCTAAAGCAATCATGACATTATGAACAGGTCTGCTCAAATCGCCCACTTGAAGGCCAATTTTATCTCCCTCCATTGCATAAGCCTTTGGTGAAAATTGCTCAAACAGTGAGATAAGTTCAAACCCATTAATTTCTTTCATTTCCGAGTACCTCCTGTACAAGTGCAATTTTCCATGTTAACTCTTGTCGTTTAGCAGCAGTCTCCTCTGTTTCATTTGCAGTTTCCAAGCGTCCTATGATTCTTTCCCAGTTTGCTTTTTCAATGCTCCACTTCTTTTGGAAGACTTGATTTTTTTCTTTGCTTAAATAAGGACCAAGTAGAAGCTCTGCATCAATATGAGAAGAATAAGGTTTTTTTCCATCCCCTTTTTCAGCGACAAGCACTTCATATATCTTATCGTCCTCTTCGATAATCTCTTCTGTCACTAAAGACCAGTCATTCTCCACAAGCCAAATCCTAATGGAATAGGCGCTAACGTTCGGTTGCAGAACAAGTCGTTTAACGCTTGACAGCTTGTCCTTTCCATCATCTAAAATTGCCGCTATTAAAGAGCCGCCCATTCCTGCGATTGTGATGCAGTCTACTTCTCCATCACTTATGACTTCCAATCCGTTTCCTTTTCTAACTGAAATAACATCTGAAAGACCTTCATTAACTACTTGCTTTTGAGCAGATAGAAACGGTCCATCAACTACTTCTCCTGCAATTGCAAAAGCAGCTTTCTGTTTTTTCAGCATATAGCATGGCAAATAAGCATGATCTGAGCCAATATCTGCGAACTTTGCTCCTGCCGGTATGTATTTTGCCACTGTTTCAAGACGATTAGATAATCTGTCTGTATTCATCCCTAACACCACATTTCATTGCTTTTTCTGTACAAAGTTTTTCTATTACCTATTTGTAACATAATTAATTATAGAATTCCATAAGAACCACTATTTACCTTTTGATAATACTTGAAAAGGTACTCATATCCTTTAAGCTCGTGTTGATTTTAGCGAAAAGACATAAAAACGAGGAGTATTATCATCAGAAAACCGATATAGGAGGATATCGAAAAATAAATGAGTTTAAATTTTCGTCCTATCCAAAACCAAATGATACAATTTATCGCTAAAATAATATATAAGAATATTATTTGTTCAGGAAAATATTCAAGTACAGTTTTGACACTGAACAGCAGGACAATAAAAGCCGCTACTGTTACGGGAATATCGTTTCCAAGACCCTTCACCTGATAATAGTAAATGCCCGCTGCGGAAATTATCAGAAAAATTAGTGAAATAGCCATTTGCAAAATGAAAGACAATTCAGTAAAATATAAGAAACCTACTGTAATTGGAATAAACAATAAAAAGATTGCACTGGAAATATAATGTTTTTGTTTTTCTTTTTGCTTTGGTAGCTCTTCCTCTTCTATTCTGTTTCCTTCTGTATAAAGAGTGAGCAAATAATCGCAGTAATGTTCCGGGAGCATTTTATTTTGTTTCCAATAAAGTATTTCTTGGATAATCACTGTTTTTCTATTATCCTTCATGAGCAGCACATCCATCCTTAATGTTAATACGGTTAAAAAAAAAGAAACAGTCACTTCTATTGTAAGAAGTAAACTATTTCTTGGCAATCATTACTTGAATTTATATTAGCTCGTTTATTCTAAGAAATCTTTCAGTCTTTTGCTGCGGCTAGGATGTCTAAGCTTTCTAAGTGCTTTAGCTTCGATTTGGCGAATACGTTCACGCGTAACCCCAAATACTTTTCCGACTTCTTCAAGTGTTCTCGTACGACCATCATCCAAACCAAAACGAAGTCTTAAAACATTTTCTTCACGGTCTGTTAATGTATCAAGAACATCTTCAAGCTGTTCCTTAAGAAGTTCATATGCTGCATGCTCTGATGGAGATGTTGCATCTTGGTCTTCAATGAAATCACCTAAATGGGAATCATCTTCTTCCCCAATCGGTGTTTCCAAGGAAACTGGCTCTTGTGCAATCTTTAAGATTTCTCTTACTTTATCTGGTGTAAGATCCATATCTTCGCCAATTTCTTCCGGAGTCGGTTCGCGGCCTAAGTCCTGAAGCAACTGACGCTGAACGCGAATCAATTTGTTAATTGTTTCGACCATATGGACTGGAATACGAATTGTGCGGGCTTGGTCCGCAATTGCTCTTGTAATTGCCTGGCGTATCCACCATGTCGCATACGTACTGAATTTGAATCCTTTTTCGTAGTCGAATTTTTCAACTGCTTTGATTAGGCCCATATTTCCTTCCTGAATCAAATCAAGGAACATCATTCCACGTCCGACATAACGCTTCGCGATACTTACCACAAGTCTTAAGTTTGCTTCTGCAAGGCGTCGTTTTGCTTCTTCATCGCCTTCCATAATGCGTTTTGCCAATACAATTTCTTCTTTTGCGGAAAGTAGGTCGACACGACCAATTTCCTTTAAGTACATACGTACAGGGTCATTTATTTTAACGCCAGGAGGCACACTTAAATCATTAAGATCGAACTCTTCCTCGCCTTTTGCAAGCTCTTGAACATTCGGTGGCTCATCCTCGCCATCTCCAACAAGCTCTATTCCTTGATCACCTAATACTTCATAGAACTCATCCATTTGATGGGAGTCTAATTCAAAACTGGCCAGTTTTTCTGCAATATCATCGTATGCAAGCACCCCAGTTTTCTTTCCAACTTCTGTTAATTGTTCCTTTACCTGATCAAGGGTCAATTCCGTTTCAACCTCTTTTGAACGGGCTGACTTTTCAGCCATATGTCCCCCTCCTTCCAAAAAATCAAGACAATCAAATTTATTTTAATGATTTTACTAACAACATGACTTCCATTCCTATTTCTGCTGCCTTTAGAAAATCATTTTGTCGCTCTGCTTCTTTTTGCAATGCTTTCTTTTCATTAATTTCCAGCATTTTTTCGTAATTCAACAGCTGTTTTAAATAATCGGTAAGCTCTTGATCACCGACCTCCTCATTTACTTCCATCATGTCAATGTCTGCCACAATCCGCTGCAGTTCACCGTCACGAATGAAATTAAGGAAGGCGCTTGAATCAGAACTTTGTCCTGTTTCATAAAAAGCCAGCAAATAAGTGAAAATCGCTTGATGTTCATCAATATTGAATGTCCTGTCCTGTAAAGCTTCCCGGACCTTCAATGCAATGTCCTCACTTTTAAGCATATGGGCAATCAGCCTTCGTTCGGCAGTATGATATGCCGGCAATAAGTGGTTAGATCTTTTTCTTACACTATATTGCTTAACTGGTGCATTCATGCTTTTATTTGGCTTATTTATTGTTTGCCTGCCGGCAAGCTCTTCCTCCTGCATTTTTAATGCATCGAGAGAGATGGAAAATTCCGATGACAGCTGCCTTAAATAAAGGTCTTTTTCGACTGCATTCCCAAGCTGAGCGATTTCTCCCAATACTTGTTCTATATAGCTAAGCTTATCTCCTTCATTTTGCAGATTTTTTCCTCTGCGATGATATATGAGCTTAAAGCTCATAAATGGAACGCTCGCCTGCATGATTTCATGCTGCAGTTTTTCTTCCCCATATTTGTTAAGGTAATCATCCGGATCCAGACCATCTGGAAGCATGGCAACCTTAACTGTACAATTGACGCCAGCAAGCATTTTTCCTGCCCGGTAGGCTGCTTCGATTCCTGCTGAATCTGAATCATAGCAAATGGTTATAGTTCGGGAGTTTCGCTTTAAAATAGCGATATGCTCATCTGTAAGGGATGTACCCATTGTTCCGACACTGTTTTCCACACCTGCACGGTTAGCAGCAATTACATCAGCAAATCCCTCAAATAAGACAGAATGCTGTGTTTTTCTAATGCTTGGCCTCGCCATATGAAAATTATAAAGGGTGCTGCTTTTATTAAAAATTGGTGTCTCCGGACTGTTTAGATATTTGGGAGTTGAGTCCCCTAGTGTACGTCCGGAAAATGCAATTGGATTGCCATTACGATCATAAATAGGAAACATTATCCGATCGCGGAAGCGGTCAAAATATTTATCCCCTTTTTCACTTTTGATGATTAGGCCGGCTTTTTCCATTATGGAAGTGTCATTTTTCTTTAAATACTTCACCGCAAAGTCCCACTGATTCGGTGCATAGCCAATTTGAAACTTATCAATGACTTCTCTTGTAAAGCCCCTGTCAAGCAAATACTGTAAAGCATGCTCAGCTTCCGTTGTATTTACAAGGATATGATGGTAAAATTTAGTTAACTGATCGTGAGCATCCATCATTTGCTGCAAGTCTTTAGAAATGGCAGGTTTATTACCTGACTCCTGCAATTCTACACCGAGATCAACATTCGCTCTTTCTGCAAGATGGAAAGCTGCTTCCTGAAAGGAATAGCCTTGTAAGTCCATTAGAAAGGTAAATACATTTCCTCCTGCGTGACAGCCAAAGCAATGAAATATCTGCTTTTCAGGTGACACGGAAAATGAGGGGGTTTTTTCGCCATGAAATGGACACAATCCCAAATAATTGCGTCCTTGCTTTGTTAATGCAACATGCTCCCCAATGACATCAACTATGTCGATTGCCTGTTTGACCTCGTTTACTTTCTCATCAGGAATGCGCTCAACCATTTTCAACACATCTCCCTACTACTAGCATTCCTATACATAAGACATTCGACACAATCAGCTTATTCTCCTGCAACTTTCGACAAAACGATTTCGAAACTTTTTTTGAATTTCTGCCGATCCTTTTCTTCAAATGGCTTAGGTCCTTTTCCGTATATGCCTCTTCTTCTTGCCTTAGCAGAAAGATAGCGCATATCCAGAGCTGTCCCAATATCTTTTTCCTCAAGGATAATTCCTCTTGGAGTAAGAACATAAACTCTTTTGGGCAGCAGTGTTGCTGCCAGTCCAATATCCTGTGTTACTACAACATCATTTGCCTTTACGGCGTTCATAATAAACATATCTACTGCTTCCTTGCTACTGTCAACATACTTCCAGTTTGTTCCGTCTTCATGCCGTTTCATGTGAGCATAGGAAGCGATAAAAATTAATTCAATAGATCTGCTTGTAGCCATTTCGACAATTTCTTCTTTCACAGGACAAGAATCAGCGTCAACATATATGATGCATTTATCCAATGTACTACTAATTCTACATCACTCCATATATTCCTTCTTTCATGAATACTTTTTCATGGAAAGAGTCGTTGTCGAAAATTATTTTTTTCTTCCTCTTGACTTCTCACAGTAAATAGTTTATTCGTTATGAGCCAACTCTAAACCTATTTACAATACTTTTTTATCACAATTTTCTATTATAGTACATAAATTAGCTTTATACCATAAATTTTCCGAAAAAAACAACAGTATTTTTCAAGAAATGGACAGGTTTTGAATTAAAAAGTTAATCCAGCTTTTTTTAACCGCAGAAAACCATTCTTCTGCAGTTTTTTATTTCTATTTAAAAATGATTATTTTTAGCGCGGTAATATAAATTAAAAATAATATTGGCAGTTTCTTCGACCGCTTTATTTGTCACATCGATGACAGGACATTTTATTTTGTCCACAATATTTTCGAAGTAAGCCATTTCCTGCTCAATGCGTTCAATTTGTGCATAGCTTGCACTATCACTTAGTCCTAAGGAAATTAATCTTTCCTTGCGGATATTATTCAGCTTTTTAGGGCTGATTTTTAAGCCAAAGCATTTATGTGCTGGAACCTCAAATAATTCCTTTGGAGGGTCTACTTCAGGGACAATCGGAACATTGGCAACCTTCACCCGCTTATGGGCAAGAAATTGTGATAGAGGTGTCTTAGACGTTCTGGAAACACCAAGTAAAATAATATCTGCCTTTTCCAAGCCTCTTGGGTCTCTTCCATCGTCATATTTAACGGCAAACTCAATTGCTTCTACCTTTTTGAAATAGTCTTCATCCAGCTTTCTGACTAAACCTGGTTCAAAAAGCGGTGTTTTGCCCCATAGCATTTGAAACTGATCGATGATTGGTCCAATGATATCTGCAGCATATACTCCTTCTTCAACAGCAAGTTCCTGCATGTATTTCCGCATTTCCGGCTTTACGAGTGTATATGCAATCATTCCGTGCTCTTGTCTGGCCTGACGAATCACATCACGGATATTTGACTTATCCTCCACAAAAGGAAACCTTTTTATGGATACATTCACATTATGACCGGAAAACTGACTTATTGCGGCTTTCGTTACGAGTTCGGCTGTCTCTCCGACAGAATCGGATACTACATATATGATTTGTCTTTCAGTCATGAAAACTTCCTCCTCTTCTATCATTCATTGGATAAGTTCACAAGTGCTTTCGTTATATTTGTCTTTGTCACTCGTCCGATTACTTTAAGACCATCTTGTTCCTCTTTTACAACAGGCAGAGAATCTATTTCTCTCTCTATTAGCTTTTTACCGACATCAACTAATTTGTCGTCCAAGTAACAATACGTGATATTCGGCATCCTTGTCATAATAATGGTAACAGGCAATGACGACAATTCCTGCTTGCCGATACTTGCCCTTAACATGTCTTTTCTTGAAACAACACCTGCAAGAGCATTATTAGCATCAACGATAAAAATCGTCCCGACATCTTCTGTAAACATCGTAACAATCGCATCGTATACAGATGTTGTATCACTTGCTACAACAGGACAGGAATAATAATCTTTCACATACAAGTTACCGATTCTTTCTGACTGCTCTGACGTTTTGCCAGTATAAAAATAGCCGACACGAGGCCTGGCATCCAGAAATCCAGCCATTGTCAAGATGGCAAGGTCGGGACGTAATGTCGCTCTAGTTAAATGTAAGTTTTCAGCAATATGCTCTCCCGTTATTGGACCATTTGCTTTAACGATTTCCACGATTTGCTGTTGGCGTTTATTCAGTTTTATCGTTCATTCACCACCTTCGCAAAGTAAAGCGTCTTCCTGACGGCTCATATGGGAAGTCATTTAAAATAAAGTAGGTGGAGAAATCTCCACCACACTTTTTTTATTTCACCATTATTTCTGATACATTAGCAAAGCCTTTTATTATGTCTGCAAGCTCTGTCATTTGATTTAATCTATTTTCTTTCAAAGACGGGTTATCTGACATTACCATTGTATTATCGAAATACGAGGCAATAGAGGACTCAAGAGAGAGCAGCAAAGTGAAGTATACTTCTGCCTCTGTATCCTTTGTCAGTTTCTCTTTCACTGATTGCACTGCTTGGAACAAGCTGCCTTCCTCTTCATTCTCAAACAAGGCTGAATCAACAGAGCCTTTAACTTCTGCCTTTTTGGAAATATTAATGACACGCGCCAATGCTTCAATACCATTTTTAAAGTTAGCATCATTTTTATGGCTATCAAGCACCTTAGCCTTTTTAAGCAAGCTTGCAGGACTGCCAATTGCATCGCCAAGAACTGCATCGATTAAATCGTAACGAATGCCTTCTGCTTGAAGGATATGCTTAATACGAGCCTTAAAGAAATCGATTAGATTTTTATGCAGTTCTTCTTCAGAAGTTTTTGCAAAGCCTTTTACATTATGCATAGCAAGTGATACAAGCTCTTCTAAAGATAAATCCCACTCTTTATCCATCAAGGTCTGCACAACACCTGTAGCCTGTCTGCGGAGCGCATAAGGGTCTTGTGAACCAGTTGGAATTAAGCCGATTGCAAAGAAGGAAACGATTGTATCCAGTTTTTCTGCAAGAGCAAGTGCTGCACCTTCATTGCTTGAGGCAGTGTTATCGTCTGCGTGTCTCGGCATATAATGTTCGTTAATAGCCTTAGCAACAGCAGAAGCTTCCCCTTTTTGCAGGGCATATTTTTCACCCATAAGCCCTTGTAGCTCTGGAAACTCGTAAACCATGTTAGTAACAAGGTCAAATTTTGAGATTTGGGCTGCACGATCTGCGTTTTTCTTTTCTTCTGCTGAGAAGTTAAGGGTATCAGCAATGTTAGTTGTTAACCCTTGTACTCTTGCAACTTTTTCTGAAAGAGTGCCTATTTCTTCGTGATATACAATGGATTGTAATTTCGCCAAAAGCTTGTCAATATCCTGCTTTTGATCTTCTTTATAGAAGAACGCAGCATCTGCAAGACGAGCTCTTAACACTTTTTCATTCCCTCTTGCGACCTTTTCTAAATGGTTATGGTCACCATTGCGGACTGTAATAAAGTAAGGAAGCAATGTATCATCCTTTGATTTAACAGGGAAATAACGCTGATGCTCCTTCATGCTTGTTATCAGCACCTCGTTTGGAAGCTCCAAAAAGGATTCTTCAAACTTACCGAAAAGAGCTGTCGGATATTCAACTAAATTATTAACTTCTTCCAACAAATCCGCATCAATTGGTATAATCCAATCATTCTCTTCGCTAATCTTATTAATTTGCGAAAGAATAGCTGCTTTACGTTCTTCAGGGTTTGCAATGACAAACTGACTTAGCAACGCTTCTTTATAATTGCTAGGCTGAGCAAAGCTGATTTCTTCTCCAAGGAAACGGTGGCCAAGCGATTTACGGTCTGTTTCCACACCTGTAATCGAAAATGGAACGACTGTATCGCCAAATAACGCGGCAATCCATTTAATTGGACGAATATAACGCAGGTCATTATTTGCCCAACGCATGTTTTTTGGGAACGTCAAGCTTAAAATGATGTCCTTTAATGCAGGCAACAAATCAATTGTTGCTTGGCCTTTAATGAATTTTTTAACATGTGCATATTCCACACCATTGATTTCCTTGAAATAAATATCTTCAACCGTCGCACCTTGACCTCTTGTGAAGCCGGCAGCTGCCTTAGACCATTCCCCTTTTTCATCAAGAGCAATCTTTTTAGCAGGGCCTTTTGCTTCTTCCTCAATATCCTTTTGCGCTTCATCTGCTTGGGAAACTAAAATCGCAAGACGTCTTGGTGTAGAGAATGCTTCAATTGCATCGAATTGCAATTGTTTTTCATTCAGCCATGCTTCCACCTTTTCTTTTAAGCTGTTCATGCTGCTTGTGACAAAACGGGCAGGCATTTCTTCTAAACCGATCTCTAGCAATAAATCTTTTTTACTCATGCTAATCAAACCTCCTTGCCTTTTAAAATAGGGAATCCTAATTTCTCACGCTCTTCATAAAATGTTTTAGCAACTTTGCGCGCAAGCGTTCGGCATCTTCCAATATAGCCTGTGCGCTCTGTAACAGAAATGGCACCTCTTGCGTCAAGAAGGTTGAATACATGAGAGCATTTTAATACATAGTCATATGCCGGATGCACAAGTCCTTCATCCATTTGGCGATGCGCTTCTTTTTCGTATACACTGAACAAATGGAAAAGCATATCCACATCAGATGTTTCAAATGTATATTTACTATGCTCAAATTCTGGTTGGTAGAAGATGTCTCTGATTGTAAAGCCGTCTGTCCACTCTAAATCAAATACATTCTCTTTATCTTGAATATAAGAAGCTAATCTTTCAATACCATATGTGATTTCAACAGAAACAGGCTTACACTCTAAACCGCCAACTTGCTGGAAGTATGTGAATTGAGTGATTTCCATTCCATCAAGCCAAACTTCCCAGCCTAAACCAGCACATCCTAATGATGGGTTTTCCCAGTTATCCTCAACAAAACGAATATCATGCTCGAGTGGGTTAATACCCAGTGCTTTAAGAGAGTCCAAATACATTTCTTGAATATTATCTGGTGATGGCTTCATGATAACCTGAAATTGGTGATGCTGATACAAACGGTTTGGGTTCTCCCCGTAACGTCCATCAGCAGGTCTTCTGGATGGCTCAACATAAGCCACATTCCAAGGCTCAGGTCCGATTGCTCTTAAGAAAGTATACGGGCTCATTGTTCCAGCCCCTTTTTCTACGTCATATGCCTGCATTAAAATACAACCATAATCTGACCAATGCTTTTGCAGTGTTAATATCATGTTTTGAATATTCATGTCAGCTCTAGCCTCCAAATAGTTTTTTTCTCAATAGATAGAAGCGAAAGAAATTATGTACAACATATATTTTTGCTGTTTTTACACAGCAAAAACTCCCGCCCCTATGCCAATGATTGACATAGGGACGAGAGTTAACCCGCGGTTCCACCCTATTTGCTGCAAACATATTGCAGCCACTTTCATGTGAGTGTTGCTCCACGAACGCCTTCCTTAAAGCTCTTGCACCTAGCTTTCACTATCCTAGGCTCGCTGGATCAAGAGTTGTTTAAGTACTACTTTCTTTTCAACGCAACTGTTTATTTACAAAAAATATTAACGAAAATAATTTCAATTGTCAACCTTCGTCTTTGTTCTTATTAATATTTGGGCTATTTTTCATAAAGTCATTGCCAAAATTTTTCATTGATTGCAGGAATTTTTTTGATTTCAAGTATAAGCCTGAATATTCATCATAATAAGCTGAAATAATGGTATTCAACTCTTCCTTTGTAGCTTCCTTGACAGAGATGTTACCAAGTCTACTTAAATCAAAATAATAAAAAATCCGCAGCAGCTTAACAGCTGCCTGGGACATTTTATAATGGTACGGATCATGCTCTAAGCAACGATGACATATAAGGCCACCCTCTCGAATGGAAAAGGAAAACTGCCCGTCAGTAGCACCGCAGATTGTGCATTTATCCAAAACAGGATACATGCCAAGCACATTGAGCATTTTCATTTCATAAATGTTTGTCAATATTTGTGCATCATAGCCTTCATTCATGTAATTCATTGTTTGGTGCAGCAATTCAAAATGAAAAGGGTTTGGCTTTTTATCCTCTGTACATCGATCTGTCAGTTCAGCAACATAACTCGCATAAGCTGTCAGCATAATATCCTCTTTAATTGCTCGGAAGCCTGTTATCATCTCACCTTGCTGCATAAGACCAAGCCCGCTTGAGCGCTGTACTAAATAATAAGCATATGTAAAAGGCTGGGTAACAGCAGAAAGCCTGCTGTTTGTCTTCTTTGCTCCCCTTGCCATTACACCAACCTTGCCCCATTCGCGGGTATATAATGTTGTAATCTTGTTTGTCTCTCCATAATCTGTTGTTCTAATGACGATGCCTTCACATTTTTCTTGCATCACCCTCACCATCCCTATCTATGGGACAGGACTATGAGATGGGATAATCAATATCTGCTAGCTCTTCATTCTGAGTATTCGGTATTTCATGGTTAGCCTTTTCTATTTCCTTAAAAAGTAGATAAGTGTCTATGTTACCTGTCTGCGAAAAAACCTTCCAGGTATAGTCTAACATGATAAACCCCCACCTTTTTTTGATTTTAATACTAGCTTAATTAATACCTTGACCTTATCATAGCCTGTCTTTGGTAAAAACATGAGACGAAAATATTGCTAATTTATTCCCGCATAATTTTAGAACCAGGTTTAATGACTATTAATATTCGTCTTCCCTAAAACCAAAGTCTCTCAGTTGAGTCATCTTGTTTCTCCAGTCCTTTTGGACCTTAACCCAAAGCTCTAAAAAGACTTTATTGCCAAGTAAGTTCTCGATATCTGTTCGTGCTCTTTTGCCGACTTCTTTAAGCATTCCACCCTGTTTACCAATGATAATGCCCTTTTGGGAATCTCGTTCCACAACAATCGTAGCCATTACATGGACAACATCATTTTGTTTCTTTTCCATTTTTTCAATAACAACGGCTAAAGAGTGCGGAATTTCCTCCCTTGTCAAATGAAGCGCCTTTTCCCTGATTAGTTCTGAAACGATAAATCTTTCTGGGTGGTCTGTTACTTGATCTGCCGGGTAAAATTGTGGACCTTCTGGCATATATTTTTTTATTTGTGTCAGCAATGTTTCCACATTGTTGCCTTCTAAAGCAGAGATTGGAATTATTTCTTTGAAGGGATACTTTTCCTTATAAGAATCAATAACAGAAAACAGCTTATCGGGATGAATCGTATCGATTTTATTTACGACTAAGAAAATAGGCGTTTTAATATTTTCAAACTTCTCAAGAATAAACTCTTCCCCTTTGCCGAATCCTTCTTCTGCATTAACCATAAACAGAATAAGATCGACTTCCTTCAATGTGTTTTGCGCCACTTTCATCATGAAGTCGCCGAGTCTGTGCTTAGGCTTATGAATACCTGGTGTATCAATAAAGATTAGCTGTGAATCATCAGTTGTTAGTACGCCTTGCACTTTATTTCTAGTTGTTTGCGGCTTATCGCTCATTATTGCAATTTTTTGTCCGATAACACGGTTCAAAAATGTTGATTTTCCAACATTTGGTCTTCCGATGATGGAAATAAATCCTGATTTATGCTCGTTGTTGCTCGTATTATTTATGTTCATTTAATGCCTCCGATGTAAATGCTCCTGGCAGTAATTCTGCCACTGTTGTTTTTTGAACGTCACCGTTCAGGTTTGTTAATATAACTTCCATGTCACTTGGACATAACTCAGAAATAACTTGCCTGCATGCTCCGCATGGTGAAACAGGTCCATTTGTGTCTGCAACTACTGCTAGACTAACAAATTTTGTGTCGCCTTCTGAAACTGCTTTAAATAATGCTGTTCTCTCTGCACAATTTGTCACACTGTACGCAGCATTTTCTATATTGCATCCATGATAAACCTTTCCTGTTTCAGAAAGCAAGGCTGCTCCTACCTGAAATTTAGAATAAGGAACATATGCCTTTTCTCTTGCTGCTTTTGCTTCTTGTATCAGCACTTCTGTTTTCATAAAATCGTCTCCGTTTCGATTTATTACACTTCGTGTATGCTGCTTACCTTAAGGCAAGGCGTGTTGTTCATTATTTTATAAAAAGATTAGAACGTTTTCAAATCAGCAGTTTCCTTTTTCTCTGCCAATGCATTATGTAAGCTTAAACTGCATCTATAAAAATTATATACTAACTTCTTTCCTGATGAAAGTTAATTAGCTATACTGTCTTATCTTAGTAAAAAGTAAAAACGAGGCTGGGACAAAACTAAAGATAACCTTCCTAAACACAAATAGTAAAATTACAATTAAATTTAAAAAATGAAGGCAGTGACTAAATGGAATAGGGAGTTAAAATTAGTTCGTTTCATTGCGCTACACTAAGAATTCTAATTATTTTATTAAAGCTAACAAAAAAACCGAACCATTTAATCAATAGTGATAAGCTCCCCTATAGGTAGACAGGTTAAAAAATAAAATCTGGATACTATAGGGGAGTATTTTTTATGTCTCGAAAGTTTTACTCTGCAGAAGAAAAATATGAAATAGTGAAGGCGTTTGATGAATCACTTTCTTCACTTAAAGTGGCATCCATTTATAAAGTACATCATGCCACCGTTTTGGAATGGAAATATAAGTTTGATACCTTTGGCTTAGAAGGATTAAAGGAGTCTTCCGCATGGAAAAAATATTCGGAAGAACTAAAGTTATCCGCCATAAAAGAGTATTTGTCCGGTGGTTCTTCGATTCGTGAGGTTTCTAGAATGTATGAAATATCCCATCCCTCTGTCCTCAGAAGTTGGATTAGGAAGTATAATAGTCATAGTGAATTAAAAGATGCGTCACAAGAAAGGACGGGCTCTATGACTAATGAAAGCAAACTAACTTGGGAAGAACGATTACATATTGTACTTGATTGCTTGGGGAACGGAAAAAATTATCAAGAAGCAGCGGATACGTATCAAGTTTCTTATCAACAAGTTTATCACTGGGTAAAGAAGTATGAAGATGGCGGAGAAGAAGCGTTGAAAGATAGACGTGGTAAAAGGAAAGAGGAATCAAAGCTAACTCCAGAAGAAAAATTCAAGCTTCAAATGAAAAAGCTAGAAAAAGAAAATGAACGGTTACGTGCGGAGAATTTGTATTTAAAAAAGTTGGAGGAGATAGAAAGGAGGAGAAAATAAAGCCTATCCGATTCGAGGATAAATATATCGCTATCCAGGAGCTTCACAGGGAAGAAAACATAAGTATTTCTTTACTTTGTGAAATAGTCAAAATAGCACGATCCGCCTATTATAAATGGCTGAATCGTCTCCCTACTTCCCAGGATTTACTGAATGAAAAAATCATAAAAGAAATGAAGATTCTTCATGAAAAAGTGGATAGCACCTTCGGTTATCGTCAAATGACGCTTCACATGAATAGACAGTTTAAAGAGAAACTTAATCATAAAAGAATCTATCGACTAATGAAAGTGGCGGGCTTACGCTCGATTATCCGCACCAAGAAAAAACGTTATAAACACTTTACTCCTAAACAGGTGGCGGAAAATAGACTAAATCGAGAATTTACTGCGGAAAAACCAAATGAAAAATGGGTTACAGATGTAACGGAATTTAAGTATGGCCAATCAAGGAAGGCTTATTTAAGTGCGATTCGTGACCTTTATGATGGCTCCATTGTAAGTTTTGTTATAGGACATTCCAATAATAATAGACTTGTATTTAAGACGCTAGACCAAGCAACTGCACTATTATTAGAGGAGGAACATCCACTTATCCATAGTGATCGTGGGTATCAATATACCTCCAAAGGATTTAAGCAAAGGATAGATGCGGCGAAAATGACGCAGAGTATGTCAAGAGTTGGTCGGTGTATTGATAATGGACCGATGGAATCTTTTTGGGGAACACTGAAATGTGAGAAGTATTATATACATAAATATAATACATTTGAGGAACTTGAACATGCGATAGAGGAGTATATTCATTTTTATAATTATGAAAGATATCAAAAGCGATTAAACGGCTTAAGCCCTATGGAATATAGAGCTCAAGCTGTTTAAATCTTTTTTATTATTTCAACTGTCTACTTGACAGGGGGCATTTCATAGTTGATTAAGTAGTTCGGTCTTTACCCTGGGTCACATACTTATGTCCCAGCCTCCTAATAAAAATATAGATCCAATAATTTTGGCAAAATAATAATAATACCTATTAATAGGGCAATGATGGCAGCGAACAAAACAGCCCCTGCAGCAATGTCCTTTGCTTGTTTTGCCAATGGGTGATATTCCTCTGTTACAAGATCCACAACTCGCTCAAGTGCCGTATTCATTAATTCCATACTGATAACAAGGCCAATAGCGATAAGAATAAACATCCATTCATGTAAGGAAATATGGCAAACATAGCCTAAAATGACAACAATGGCCATCAAACAAAAATGAATCCGCAAGTTCCTTTCTTTCTTAACAGCAGAACAGATACCTAAAAAGGCAAGGCGAAAGGACGACAGCTGACTATTCTTCTGAATTCGTTTATCTTTGTAATCCGAATTCATCAAGAATTTCCTTTTGTAGAGTAAACATAACTTCCTCATCCTCTTTTGTTAGATGGTCGTAACCTAGCAAGTGCAGAAAACCATGGACTGCTAAAAAGCCAAGCTCGCGCATATAGCTGTGACCATATTCCTCCGCCTGCTCTTTTGCTCTATCAATCGATATAATGATATCTCCAAGCACCCGAGGCATATCTGCGCCAATCAGCGCTGTTTCCCCTTCTCCAAGCTCCTCCATTGCAAAGGAAATAACATCTGTTGCTTGATCTTTATTGCGGTACTCTTTATTGATCTCCTGTATGCGGGCATTATCAACAAATGTGACCGAAAGCTCGATATCGCCAGACAATTTTTGATTCTGGGCAGCTAATATAAGTAATTCCTCGACTTTTGCCTGATCAGCTTCCTCCACTTTTTCTGTTTCATCAATAAAATCTATTTCTAAATTCATTTCCATTCATCCTTTACTTCTTCATATCAGGGTATTCAATTCTTGAATGAAATATCCCTTTTAGTGTTTCACAAAGTGTATTTCTTACTTGATCCAATTCCTTTAATGTGAGGTCACAATCATCAAGCTGTCCATCCTGAAGGCGATCTGCAATGATGTTTTTAATAAGTGCTTCGATTTGGTCTGGTGTAGGTGAACTAAGACTCCTAACTGCTGCTTCCACACTATCGGCGATTCCAATGATAGCAGCCTCACGAGATTGCGCTTTCGGTCCTGGGTACCGGAATTCACTTTCCGCTACATCTGGATTTTTTTCCTTTGCCTTATAATAGAAAAACTTCAGCAAGGATGTGCCATGATGCTGCTCAGCAATGTCAATAAGCTCTTTCGGCATTTTACTGCTTTTTAACAGCTGTGCCCCGTCTGTCGCATGTGCAATAATAATATTCTTACTTGCCTGCGGAGGAAGACGATCATGAGGGTTACCCATATTCAGCTGATTTTCAATAAAAAACTGCGGCCTTTTCGTTTTTCCAATATCATGATAATAACATCCAACCCTGGCTAGTAAACCATTGGCACCAATTGCTTCACAAGCCGCTTCGGCAAGGTTTGCAACCATAACACTATGATGATAAGTTCCCGGGGCTTCTGTCAATATTTTTCGTAATAATGGATGATTCGGATTAGAAAGCTCGATTAGCTTCATCGTTGACAGTATATTAAAGCCGGTCTCAAAGAAAGGCAATATCCCAATTGTCAAAACAGCTGACACAATCCCCGAAAGAATCGCACTTAACAGATAAAATCCATATTCCGTTGCTTCCAATTGGCCATTTTGCATGTAAAGCATGCCTAAAATGGTAATTATATTAATTAATGAAACAAGCAGTCCGGCTTGCAAAATACTGGAGCGC
Organism: Niallia circulans; assembly: GCF_007273535.1. NCBI lineage: Bacteria > Bacillati > Bacillota > Bacilli > Caryophanales > Bacillaceae > Niallia > Niallia circulans. The sequence goes on along the minus strand of NZ_RIBP01000004.1, from coordinate 2,259,725 downwards.
TGATTATGCTTTTTCAAGAAAAGGACGCCAGCAATTCCTCCTGCTAATATATATATTCCCATTCCGACATGAAATGCTCCTGCAGTGCCTTCATTAAACATAATCATCCCACTAACAGAAAGGGCGATAGTGACAAAAATCGCCAGCTTTTCTTCGATCAGGATTTTTATTAGCATCGCTGCCATCGCTGCAGGAAAAAAGTATCCAACTTCAATAATATCCTCTTGCTGAAACAGACTGAGGGCTTTCATAATAAGAATAGAAATAATAAAAATAATGGAAAACATCATAGCAGTGCCTTTATTTCGCTTGTTACCACGTTCGTATGCTGTAATATAAAAATAAAATAAGCAAACAATAGACAAGACAATTAATCCAAGACCGATAAAGGGCTTACTCGTATGATCTGTATCTAACAGCCCGACTAATCCAAGCTGGCGGTATACTTCCCTGCTGATAAGCTGACCTTCCTCCACAATAATTTGTCCTTGAAGGATTTTTACAGGCTCCACACTATCGACAGCTTGCTGCCTGAGCTCCTCAGTGCCTGTCGGATCATAGAATTCATTTTGGATGATAGCAAATCGTCCTAGGTCGATGATAGAGCTTTTTATATCACTGTTAATGCCGCTGCTGTTTCTTAATTCATCCTCGACTCGTTTCTTCGCATTTTCTACTTCATCTGCTGGGATTTTGCTGCTCATTACAGAATTAATAGCAGTTACCGTTATATCTTCAGCAATTTCAAGCTCCGTTTCTGAGGAAGCGAGCAATTCTTTTAATGTGCTATCCATAATTTCATTTGTAACGTTGGCTGTTAGTCTTTCTTTAAGCAGAGACAGCTTTTTATCAGGTGTAATTTTCGTTGCAGAAGATGATTTACTGTCTGCTCCATCAGCTTCTGTCGGTTTCTCTGCTTCATTGTTAACCTCTGTCACAGAATCGAAAATAGAGGTGATTAAATCTACACGATTTTGAGCTATTTCTTTATTAACTACGTACACATCTTGGACTTGATTTTTGTTTTCTTCTTTTTTCTTTTCCGTGCTTTCCGTATCTTCAACTGTTAACGGTGAACGGATTGTCTCATTTGCAACGGTAAATACATCAACATTAAGCTTTTCTGGTTTAACATTGCTGTACATAGAGAAAAATAAAATTGCCCCAATAAACAGAAACAGCAAAATTCGAACCGCTGTTTTATTTAAGTATCGGTTCTTATTTTGGATGATATTTTGAAGAAATTCCATTGTAACCTCCTATCTATAAACAAGAGCACTATCCTTTATGTATAAATTTCCCAAAACTCAAAAGATTGATATTTATGTAAAATAATATCAGTTTTTCGTGATGTTTTCACCTTTTTTCTCGATATGAGCTCTACTATTCCAATTCAAACAGGCAAATAGGGCCCAATTTCAACAAAAATTGAGCTATTTACCATTCTGACCTCAATTTAGCTGAAACAAACTTCACACAAAAAAAGAAAAAGACAAACCATGCTTATCAATTTAAGATGGTTTGCCCCTTTTTATCAGCTTTCAATCACGTCATATGCTTTTATAATTTTCCCTACTAGTGGGTGCCTTACAACATCCGTTTCCGATAAGTAGCTGAAGGAAATACCAGAAACATTTTTAAGGATATGCTCTGCTGCAACTAGCCCAGACTTAACACCTTTAGGTAGGTCTATTTGTGTTCTGTCACCGGTAATCACCATTTTAGATCCGTATCCAAGCCTTGTTAAAAACATTTTCATTTGTGCTTGTGTTGTGTTTTGCGCTTCGTCAAGGATAACAAAAGCATCATCCAAGGTTCGTCCACGCATATAAGCAAGTGGTGCGATTTCAATCGTATTTCTCTCAATCAAACGTTGCGTATGCTCCATTCCAAGAACATCATGAAGGGCATCATATAGCGGGCGAAGATAAGGATCTACCTTTTCTTTTAAATCACCAGGCAAAAAGCCCAGGCTTTCTCCAGCTTCAACAGCCGGCCTTGTCAGGATAATCCTGTTTACCTTTCCGCTTTTTAAAGCACTAACTGCCATTACAACAGCTAAATAAGTTTTACCAGTTCCTGCTGGTCCAATTCCAAAAATTAAATCATTTTTTCTGATGGACCGGATATATTCGCTTTGGCCGATTGTCTTGACCCTAATAGACTTTCCTTTTATTGTCTTGGCAATCTCTTCGTCATAAAGTGCTCCAAAATACTCCAAGGTTCCTTTTCTGGCCATTTCAATCGCATAGCTGACATCACGCTGGCTTACAGAAATTCCTTTCCTTATCACCTGCAAAATTTTTTCAACAATTTCCCCTACCAGTTCAATACTGTCTGGATTTGTGGAGGAAACATGCAAAGTTTCGCCTCTTGTTACGATTTGGCAATCAAGCTCTTTTTCTAAAATTTCCAGATTGCGGTCCCCGTTTCCAAGCAAAGCTACTGCCTCTTCTGGGCCATTTAATTTTACATTCATTGTCTTCAAATCTTCTGTCATTCCAAGTCTCCTTGAGTTATAGGTTGTACTTCCGCAATATTTTCAATTGTTGTGAAATCTATATTTAGTATTACTTTACCATTCTTTACCGATTGTCGCAAAATTTTTTCTTTTTTAATTTTGCCATCTTCACCAATTTTTTGTTGAATATCCTTGCGCGCTTTTTCCTTACCAGCTTTAAGGGCTTCCTCCTCCGTATAGCTTCTCGTCACTTCTTCTTTTTCCCTGTATGTCTTGTTAGTAACCTTGAGTGGTAATTCCCATCTAAGAAACTTAACATTTTTTTCGTTTTCCTCTTTTTCGTATTCCTTATACTCTACCTTCCCGAAACCCCAAACAGGAATTTCGTACCCGAAAAGCTTCAAATAATGCTTTTGCTTTTCGTTGCCATTAAACACTTGAAAGGTGCTGTCTAAAGGTATGGTAACTTTGGAGTTATACCATGTTTCTCCCCAGATTTCTCCTCTGGCTGAGACTGCTTTTGTGTTTTTATCTTTCCCATATATTCCGGTTACTAATAGTTGGCCCTTTTTCACCACATCATGGATAGAAAAGACTTGATCGCCTTCCTCAATGAAATAGTCCACGATTGTCGCTTTTTTTGCAGCAATTAAATTTTGCGGCTTTTCCTCTTCCATTTTTTCTGGCTCGTTTTTCTCTACTACTTGAAAATGATAAGTTGTCCCTTTTAATTCCACACCGATCCAGGTTATCGCGTCAATATTATTGGTCAGTTCTGCCTGTATCTCGTCCAATTCTTTAGAAAAAAATTGAAATTCGCCAATTTTTATATCCATCTTATCTAACTGCTTGCGTATCTGATACTCTGTTGCTGGATTAGCACCCTTTATGTCAATTCCCCATACCATGTTGGAAAGGGTTAGAACTAGTCCAAAAAACAAAAATACGCCTATTGCAAACCCGCTGTTTTTCAAGATTCTTTTATAAAGAAAGGGAGCTCCAGCACCACGCTGAAACTCTATTTTTATTCCGCTCCCTCTTACGACCTCTCTAAACTTGCTTATGCTTTTAAGTCCCATTTGAAAGGTGATAGAATGTGGCCCATGCTTTTTGACACTCCACACAGCTACCTTTTTTCTTAAAAGATTATTCAAGAAACGCTCTAAGCCCTTTCCCGTCGCTTTAACTGTAACAATCCCAGTAAAAAATTCTATCCAATGATTTTTCATAGCTTCCTCCCATATTATTCGTTTATGTACATCACCTGATCAATTTTCCCTTCCAGCAATATTTCTTCTGGCAGTATCGTTTTGATGACAAATCCCTTGCCTTTTATTAAAAGCTGGCCCTGTTTCAAGAGCAGCCTTAGTTCCTTGTCTGAGAAAGTCAGCAGCCCACGGTGGTTCTCAATATATATATGGATTTGGCCAATCATTGTGATCCTGGGTAAGTCCATCATGACATCTTGAGGAAGCTCTAAGTTTTTGATCATCCAGCTCCGTAACGTATTTCCCCATTTTTTAGCCATAAAAAAAGAACCCCCTTTCATCTCATATGTATGAGACAAAAGGGGGTTCTAGCACCTATTTTTCAGGAAAAATTCACCTATGATGCAGAATTTCTCCTTACTGTTTAACACCTTGTTTTTTACGAGTAGCTGGATGGGGACGCTTTGCTCTCGGGGCACCGATTATCTCTGCAAATACGACCGCCTCAGCCAAGGAATGACCTTCAAGAAGACCTTTATCGCCTACTAGTGGCTCCGCCTTCTGTTCAGCCTTTACGCGCCTTACAGAAGCTGCCTCCATCCGCTTAAGCTTCTGCTTGAGGGCATCCCGTTCTTTTTTTAGTGCCTCCAATTCGGTAAGCTCGTTAACCTTTTTGGACACTGTTTCTTTTTTCACAGGCGCTTCAAACGCCTGCTCCATTTTTCTTATTACTTGCTTGGTGAAATCCGGTTTAACAGGCGGTGACTTTTTCTGACCTTCTTTGTTGTTTTCCTCCTGCGCTTTTTTTTGGAACAAGGAAAACAGGAAGCCTACCACTATAACAATAATCGAAATATATTCCAAGAGAGACTGCTCCCTTCACTTGCCTTACTTTTTACTATCCTCATCTTTATTGTCGCTATTAAGCTTGCCGATTGATCCTCTCATTTCCGTATCAGCTGTAATGTTCTGCAAGTTCATATAATCCATTACACCAATATTTCCAGAACGAAGTGCATCAGACATCGCCATAGGTACTTCAGCTTCTGCTTCAACAACTTTCGCACGCATTTCTTGGACTTTCGCTTTCATCTCTTGTTCTTGGGCAACAGCCATCGCTCGGCGTTCCTCTGCTTTTGCCTGGGCGATTTTCTTATCTGCTTCAGCCTGTTCTGTCTGTAATTCCGCCCCAATGTTTTTACCTATATCAACGTCTGCAATATCAATCGACAAGATTTCAAATGCAGTACCTGCATCCAATCCTTTTGATAGAACAGTCTGGGAGATCATATCTGGATTTTCAAGAACTTTTTTATGATTGGTTGACGAACCAATAGTTGAGACAATCCCTTCACCAACACGGGCTACAACCGTCTCTTCTCCTGCTCCCCCAACAAGGCGTTCAATATTTGCACGAACAGTTATTCTTGCTTTTGCTTTTACTTCAATCCCATCCATTGCCACACCAGCAATAAACGGTGTTTCAATTACTTTCGGGTTAACGCTCATCTGTACTGCTTCAAGAACGTCACGTCCAGCCAAGTCAATGGCAGCACAGCGTTCAAAGGACAATTCAATATTCGCTCTGTGTGCAGCAATCAATGCATTCACAACTCTGTCAACATTACCACCAGCCAAGTAATGGCTTTCCAGCTGATTTATCGTTGCGTTTATACCAGCTTTATGTGCCTTGATTAGTGGATTGACAACACGACTTGGGATAACCCTTCTCAATCTCATCCCAACCAATGTGAAAATGCTGATTTTAACACCTGCTGCTAATGCAGAAATCCACAGCATAACAGGTACAAATGTCAGGAGGATTCCAAGTAGAATAACCCCTATAATTATGACTGCAATCCAAAAGATTGCCGTTCCGCTCAATACATCCATTATTTATCCTCCTTATGCAGATCAATGTCTGTCAATTCTCTTACAACAATTCTTGAACCTTCTGCTTTGACAATACTGACTTTAACATCCTTGCCAACAAAACTACCTTCACTGACCACATCAATCCGTTCGTCTCCAATTAGGACCGTTCCTGAAGGTCGTAATGCCGTCATCGTAACACCGGTCTTTCCAACAAGGTCATTTCTCGTTTTATTGGAAACATATCCTTCTTCCGTACTAGTAGAGTCTCTCAGCACAATTTTTTTGAAGAATTTCATTTTTCTACCAAACACCTTTACTAAAAGAATAGTGGCGATAATCGATACGGCTACCGCAATAAGAACACTTATGGCAATATGATATACATTGCCACCAGCGAGAAAGACGCTGCCTATAATTGCAGCTATGCCCAAAATCCCGGCTATCCCGCCAACTATAAAAAACTCAAGGAAAACAAGGATAATTCCTGCTGCAAACAGGATAATGGATTCATACCCTGCCAGACCTGAAACAAGATGGCCATAAAAGAACAAAAGCAGAGAGGATATTCCAATAAAGCCTGCAATGCCAAAACCAGGCGAAAACAGCTCAAAAATTAATCCAAGCGCTCCTATCGTTAAAAGAATAGGAATGATGATTGGATTTGTCACAAACCGCGCCACCTTATCAGCGAAGCTTTCATCCATTCTTTCAACTGTTGCATTCTCCATACCGAGAGCTTTGAGCAAATCATCTAAACTACTGACTGTGCCGTTTGAATAATCGACTTCAAGACTTTCAGCGGCGGTCAACGTAAGAAACTCTTCCTCATCATCGCCAAGCTCTGGAATGGCAATTGATTTATCCGCCATTGCCATGGCATAGCGAGGATCTTTACCGCTTTTTTCGGCAGCCCCTCTCATCGCAGACAGCCAATATGACTGGGCTTTTTCGCCGGCAGTATTACCCTGACTATCGATGACACCTGCTGCTCCAAACCTGCCTCTTCCATCCATAAAAATCTTATCAGTGTTTAAAGCAATGAAGGAACCAGCCGAGATAGCATCCTGATTAATGTAAGTGACTGTTTCCAAGCTTGTGCCGGAAATTATTTTTCCGATGGAAACGGCCGCATCTACTGATCCACCAGGTGTGTCCATTTCAAAAATGATAACATCTGCCTGTTTCTCTTCCGCTGTTTCTACGGCTCTGTTTATAAATTCACTCAAGCCCATTTCCACTGTATCCTTTATTGGCACGATATAGACTAATTGCTGGTCGTTAGCATAACTGACTGCAGGAAAAAAGGATAACAAAATACTGAAAAGAAAAGGCACTAACAATATTTTTTTCCTAATCAAGTTTCTCCTCCTTTCCTGTTCGTTTGGTTATAGTACATATACGAATCGGTTTTGAAAAGGTTTCATTTATTTTAATATTATTGACATCTTTTTTTAAAAATAAAATGTTAAAAGGCTGCAATCTAGGACTGCAGCCTTTAAAACAAAATCAATTTATGAAAGGTGTTGTTGTACAAGTTTATTTACTAGTGAACCATCTGCTTTACCTTTAACCTTTGGCATTAAAGCAGCCATCACTTTTCCCATATCTTTCTTTGAAGAAGCACCAGTTTCTGCAATTACCGAAGTAACGATAGCTGATAACTCCTCTTCTGAAAGCTGGTCAGGCATATATATTTCAACATGCTTTAACTCCGCACGTACTTTGTCAACAAGATCTTGGCGACCTGCTTTTTCAAACTCATGGAGGGAGTCCTTGCGTTGTTTCACTTCGCGAGAAAGGACAGTTAACTCATCCTCTTCAGAAAGATCTCCGCCAATCTTAATGCTTTCATTTTGAATGGCAGCTTTTAACATTCTGATATTAGTGAGTTTATCTTTATCTTTGTTTTTCATCGCTTGCTTCATATCATTGTTTAAGCGTTCGAGAAGACTCAATTAATACACCCTCTCTTAGAACTTACGTTTTCTTGCTGCTTCTGATTTCTTCTTACGTTTAACACTAGGCTTTTCATAGAATTCGCGCTTTCTAGCTTCCTGCAAAGTACCAGTTTTTGATACTGAACGTTTGAAGCGACGAAGAGCATCTTCAAGCGATTCGTTTTTACGAACGACGGTTTTAGACATTCTCTTTCCCTCCCTCCGAAACACAACACACTAACATCTCATGGATACCATGTACCTTGACATTATAATATATCAAGGAAGCAAGGTCAACTGTATTTAGCCCTGTACCGAAAATTGTTTTGATTTTTTTTTTGTGATTCCTAAACAAGTATCCCTCATTGTCCATTCTCACACTTATATATTACCACAAAATACAACTTTAAATCTTGTATATCTCTATCATTTTTCATTTTTAGCATGTCCTTTCCTCTTTTTTCATATATTTTTTTGAAGGAGTGAACAATATGCTGTATATTGGACTTTTTATTTTGTTAATTCTGCTGTTTATTTATGGTATGACAATGCTGCGAACAGGCCTTTTTAATCTGTCCTCCCATTCGCTTAAAGCCTTGCTGGAAAAACTGACGAACAAGCCTTGGAAGGGAATGATTGCTGCCATTGTCATAACAGCAGTCCTGCAAAGCAGCTCGGCTGTTATGGTTTTGACAATCGGCTTAATAGCAGCACGCGTACTGACTTTTCCCCAGTCAATCGGAATTATTCTTGGAACAAATATCGGGACAACCTTTACAACAGAGTTCATTACCTATGATATCAGTGACTATTTGCTTCCGTTAGCTGCTGCTGGTGCACTTGGCATATTCATCAACAAATATAAGCTAAGAAGCATTGGCTTTGTATTACTTGGCATCTCGATTGTCTTTACAGCAATGAAAGGATTTAAATACTTTGCCGGGATTATACAGGAAACTCCTCTTATGCAGACCTTCCTCACCCATTTGTCTAATCATATTTTTTGGGCTTTAGCTCTCGGCATCCTGATTACAGCGTTAATCCAATCAAGCACAGCAACAATTGGCATCATTATGGGTTTTTTGACTGCAGATATGCTGTCAATCGAGGCTGGCATTGCCATTATGCTCGGCTCGAATATCGGCACATGCATTACATCCTATCTCGCTTCATTTGGTGCAGACAAAGAGGCCAAGCTTTGCGCCTACGCCCATATATGGCTCAATATTGGCGGTGCGGTGCTGTTTTATCCCTTCATCGGCCAATTGAAGGATGCTGTAGAATTTATGACAAGTGCCAAAGACGTACAGCTTGCCCATGCAAGCCTCTTATTTAATGTTCTATCCTCCATTATTGTTCTTCCGTTTGCAGAACAGTTTGGCAGGTGGATTATGAGGCTTCATAAATAAAAAAGATGGCTACCTGTTTTAGGTAGCCATCCTTTTTATTTAATAGTCGCTGTTGCTTGTAAGTCCATTGACAATCGCAACACCAGAGCTCGCACCAATACGAGTCGCTCCTGCTTCAATCATCTTTTCTGTATCTTCACTGCTTCTAACTCCGCCAGACGCTTTAACACCAATTTCTGGGCCGACTGTCTTTCTCATAAGCGCAATATCTTCTACTGTTGCGCCGCCAGTTGAAAAGCCAGTAGACGTTTTCACGAAGTCTGTGCCTGCTTCAACAGCCAAGACACATGCTTTTTCTTTCTCTTCATCTGTAAGCAAACTAGTTTCAATAATTACCTTTGTAAGTGCTTTGCCTTTTGCCGCATCAACTACTGCTTTAATATCTTCCTTCACAAGATCAAAGTTCTTGTCTTTTAATGCACCGATGTTGATAACCATATCTACTTCTGTCGCACCATTTTCAATCGCATTAGCTGTTTCAAAAGCCTTCGTAGCTGAAGTAGTCGCACCTAATGGGAATCCAATAACTGTACAAACTTTCACTTCTGTACCTGCCAAAAGCTCACTTGCATATTGCACCCATGTTGGGTTTACACATACAGAAGCAAAGCTATATTCTTTTGCTTCCTCACATAATGTTTTAACTTGTTCTTTTGTTGCATCTGCTTTCAATAATGTGTGATCAATCATTTTTGCAATTTGGCTGCTCATATTTAATGGCTCCTTTTAACAATAGTATGTATAGATCTTGTCTTACAAAGGGATATGGAAAAGCATCCATTCTGATACTTTTCCATTTAGAAACTGTCTGCTATTCTATTATACAATAGCCTTTTCTGTTTCTGTATATTCTTCCAAAGCACGTACAAATTGACCTTCGTTAACAGGATATCCTGCTTTTGTAATTTTCACTTTTACAATTTGGCCAACCATGTTTTCTGTTGCAGGGAATACGACTTTCAGATAGTTATCTGTATAACCAACATATAAGTCGTTACCTTCAGACTCCTTATACTTCTCTTCCGGAATCACTTCAACGACCTCCCCTTCATAATTAGAGGCATATTCTTTTGCAAGCTGATCAGATAAAGCGATAAGGCGGTGTACACGCTCGTTCTTTACCTCTTCGTCAATCTGGTCGTCCATTCTTGCAGCTGGCGTTCCTGTCCTCTTTGAATATGGGAAAACATGAAGCTCAGAGAATTTGTGCTCTTTTATGAAGTTGTATGTTTCCATAAACTCTTCCTCTGTTTCACCTGGGAAGCCGACAATAACGTCAGAAGTAACCGCAAGTCCTGGAAGTGCCTCTTTTAAGCGGGTAATTCTTTCAGCGAAGAATTCCATCGTATACTTTCTTCTCATCCTTTTCAATACAGTATCAGAACCTGATTGAATCGGGATATGAAGATGGTTAACAATTATTTTCGAATCATTTAATACTTCAATCACTTCGTCTGTAATTTGACTAGCTTCAATGGAAGAAATACGAAGTCTTTTCAGTCCTTTTACTTGAGATTCCAAATCTCGAAGAAGTCTGGCAAGATTATAATCTTTCATATCCTCACCGTATCCACCTGTATGGATACCTGTAAGAACGATCTCCTTATAGCCTGCATGAACTAGCTGTTGTGCTTGTCTGATTACTTCTTGCGGATCTCTTGACCTCATTAAGCCTCGGGCCCATGGAATAATACAGAATGTGCAGAAGTTGTTACAGCCTTCTTGGATTTTCAAGGAAGCTCTCGTTCTGTCAGTAAATGCTGGAACGTCTAATTCTTCATACACTCTGTTTTTCATGATATTGCCAACTGCGTTAATCGGCTGGCGTTCTTCTTTGAATTGTGTGATATAATCAAGCATTTTCACACGATCCTGTGTTCCAACAACTATGTCGACACCAGGGATTGCCATAATCTCAGCTGGTGATGTTTGTGCATAACACCCAGTAACACAAATGACAGCATCAGGATTTTTTCGAACAGCTCTTCTTATAACCTGACGGCTCTTTTTATCCCCTGTATTTGTAACCGTACATGTATTGATGACATAAACATCTGACATGTTTTCATATTCTACTCTATCGTATCCTTGCTCTTTAAATAATTGCCATATAGCTTCCGTTTCATAATGATTTACTTTACAACCTAATGTGTGAAAAGCAACTGTTGGCATATTGTTCACCTCATCTATTCAATAGTTCAAAATGATAGGAAACAGCAGAAAGTAAGTATAATGGTGCTGTTTCCGTTCTTAATATTCTTGGTCCGAGTCCACAAGCTATAAAGCCGTTTTCCAAAAGGAGCTCAACCTCTGAATCAGTCAGGCCGCCTTCAGGGCCGAATACTACAAGCAGCGTTTGTCCCTTTTTCAAGGAAGAAAGTGCCTTTGCAAGATTAGCGGTTTCCCCTAGCTTAGCCTCTTCTTCATATGCGACGATTGAAACGTCATATTGTGCAGCTTTAGTGATAAGCTCCTTCACTGAAACTGGTGTGGAGACATTCGGTAAAACAGCGCGATGCGACTGCTCTGCCGCTTCCTTGGCAATTTTATTCCAACGGCTGATTTTTTTATCGGACTTTTTTGCGTCCCATTTTACAATCGAGCGAGATGCAATAAAAGGGATAAACTCGTGCGCACCTAGTTCTGTGCCTTTTTGGATAATCCATTCCAGCTTATCCCCTTTTGGCAGGCCGCTTACTATTGTTACAGTGACCGGCAGCTCCATGTCTGCCTCTATCCATTGTACCACTTTTGCTTCGATTTCGTTTTCGGTAATATTTTCAATAGAACAGCGAGCTGTTTGCTGATTAGAATTGACGCAATATATTTCATCGCCAAGCTTCATGCGCATAACTCTTGTAATATGATGAAAGTCATCTTCTTTTATAAGGAATGTGTTCTCTACATTTTCCGCGAAATAACGTTGCACTGCTTAAAACCTGCCTTTACATATAATCAAGGAATTCCCGCTGTGAAAGAAAGAGCCTTATAAGCATACTAAAAGAAGTTTGCAGTAATACGAACAAACTTCTTTTTAGGTTTACTTTGCTTTTTTCGCTGTGATGCTAATCCAATCTTCCATTTGGACTGTTTCAACAATTTCAAGCCCTGAAGCAATGATGGCAGCCTTTACTTCTTCTTTTTTCTGAAGAATGATACCTGAAGCAATAAAATAGCCATCCTCTTTTAATAAGCGGTAAACATCATCTGTGAAGCGGACAATTACCTCTGCAAGTATGTTAGCAACAATCACATCAGACTCTTGCGTTATTCCATCAAGTAAATTATTTTGCTGGACTGTAGCTGTTTCATGCACCTTGTTTAACTTCAGATTCAGCTTTGCTGATTGAACAGCAACCTCATCCAAATCAAGGGCAAGCACTGATTTTGCTTGGAGCATGGAGGCTGCAATACTCAGCACTCCAGAACCTGTACCAACATCAATAACTGTATCGCCTTTTTTTACTATTCTTTCCAAAGCTTGGATACATAATACTGTTGTTGGGTGTGTTCCTGTTCCAAACGCCATCCCAGGATCCAGTTCAATAATTAATTCATCACTGTTTACTGGAGTATAGTCCTCCCAAGTCGGCACAATGGTGAATTTCTCTGAAATCTTAACAGGATGATAATATTTTTTCCAGGCAGTAGCCCACTCTTCCTCATTCACTTCCATAATTGACACTTTATTTAACCCAATATCGATATTAAATAAAATTAAATTATTGATTGCTTCTTTAATTTCATCTACCGTTTCGCCTAAAAAACTGTTGATAGGCAGATATGCTTTAACCAAAACGCCCTCTTCGGGGTAATCGTCAGGATTGAGTTGGTAGATTTCGCCAAAACGGTCTTCTCTTTCTTTTATCAATTCGAAGGGATCCTCAATTACCACCCCGCTAGCACCTGCTTCGTGCAAAATGTTCGAAATAGGTTCAATCGCTTCATTTGTTGTATGAATTGTGATTTCAGACCATTTCATTTTCTACCAACTCCAATCAATCTTTATTCACCCTTAAAGGCTCTTTTTACTTTTGAGAAAAAGCTTTCTTCCTCTTCCCCTTGAGGGGCATTTCCAGTTAGCTCTGCAAATTCCTGCAGCAATTGTTTTTGTTTATCCGAAAGCTTAGTCGGTGTAATTAAGCGTACAATGACATGCTGGTCACCGATACCGTAGCCGCGTACATTGGAGATACCTTTTCCTTTCAGACGGAATTTCGTTCCTGTCTGTGTTCCTGCGGGTACCTTAAGTTTAACCTTGCCATGCAATGTCGGCACTTCCACTTCATCACCAAGTGCAGCCTGCGCAAAGGTAATAGGCATTTCACAGTAAACATCTTCACCGTCACGCTCAAAGAATTCATGTGTTCTTACATGGAATACGACATATAAATCTCCAGCAGGACCGCCATTAACGCCTGGCTCCCCTTGACCGCTGACGCGTAATTGTTGCCCATCATCAATACCAGCTGGAATTTTCACTTTAATTTTACGGCGTTTTTTCACTTTTCCTGTGCCGGCGCAAGTGCCACATTTATGTTTAATTTCTTTCCCAGTACCATTACAGTGCTGACACGTTCTTCTATTGACAATTTTCCCGAATGGCGTGTTTTGCTCCACATTTAATTGACCTGTTCCGCTACAATGCTTACAAGTAACAGGTTTCGTTCCAGGCTTTGCACCTGTACCGCTGCATGTTTCACAAGTTTCCTCACGAGGAATTTCAATTTCTGTTTCTTTTCCAAATGCAGCTTCCTCAAAGGAAAGTGTCATCGTATATTGCAGATCTGCTCCTTGTCTTGGCGCATTTGGATCACGTCTGCGTCCACCGCCGCCACCGCCAAAGAAGCTGCTGAATATATCCTCAAAGCCAAAGCCGCCAAAATCACCAGCTCCACCACCAAAGCCTTGGTTAGGATCTGTGTGGCCAAATTGGTCATATTGAGCACGTTTTTGTTCATCACTGAGCACTTCGTATGCTTCTTTTACTTCTTTAAACTTTTCGTCTGCATCAGCTTCTTTATTGATATCAGGATGATACGTTTTTGACAGTTTTCGATATGCCTTTTTTATTTCATCCTTGGAAGCTGTTTTCGCAACGCCAAGGACTTCATAGTAATCTCGCTTATCCATTTATAATTGCCACTCCCCGATTCTTTTCACATAGATGATATTGTAACATTTTGCAATTCTAATGTACAATAGTTTATTCTTAACGACTAAGAAAAAGCCTGCTCTTTTTTTATAAAATACATTAGCATTATGAACGTTTTTTTTAGCTATTATAAAGAAAAGCCAAAGCCAAGGATTACCTGACTTTGACTTTTTTGTTTGGCATGTGCTTATTTGTCGTCTTTTACTTCTTCAAATTCTGCATCTACTGCATCATCATCTTTACCAGCTGATTGCCCTTCAGCACCTTGTGCTGCTTGAGCTTGTTTCGCTGCTTCTTCATAAAGCTTAGCAGAAAGATTTTGAACGATTTCTTGTAGCGCATCCTTTTTCGCACGAATTTCTTCTAATTCGTTTTTCTCGATTGCTTCTTTAAGCGCATCTTTTGCTTCATTAGCTTTTGCTACTTCTTCTTCATCCACTTTGCCTTCCAAATCTTTTAGTGTTTTTTCTGTAGTGAACACTAATTGATCTGCTTCATTGCGCAATTCAACTTCCTCTTTGCGCTTTTTATCAGCTTCCGCGTTTTCTTCTGCTTCTCTAACCATTTTGTCGATTTCTTCGTCAGATAAACCTGTTGAAGATTTGATTGTGATTGTTTGCTCTTTATTTGTTCCAAGGTCTTTCGCACGAACATTCACAATACCGTTTTTATCGATATCAAAGCTTACTTCAATTTGTGGAATTCCACGTGGTGCTGGCGGAATATCTGCCAATTGGAATCTACCTAATGTTTTATTGTCAGCAGCCATTTGGCGCTCCCCTTGAAGCACATGGATGTCAACAGCCGTTTGGCTGTCAGCAGCAGTTGAGAACACTTGTGACTTAGATGTTGGGATTGTTGTGTTACGGTCAATAAGCTTTGTGAACACGCCGCCCATTGTTTCAATTCCCAATGATAATGGTGTTACGTCAAGAAGAACAACGTCTTTAACGTCACCAGTGATAACTCCACCTTGGATAGCTGCACCCATTGCAACTACTTCGTCAGGGTTAACACCTTTATGAGGCTCTTTACCTGTTTCTTTTTTGATTGCTTCTTGTACAGCAGGTATACGAGTAGAACCACCAACAAGGATTACTTTATCAATTTCAGAAGCACTTAAACCAGCATCTTTTAATGCTTGGCGAGTTGGACCCATTGTACGTTCAACTAAATCAGCAGAAATTTCTTCAAATTTAGCACGAGATAGCGTTACTTCTAAATGAAGCGGGCCAGCTTCTCCTGCAGTGATAAATGGAAGTGAAATTTGTGTAGAAGCTACACCAGACAAGTCTTTTTTCGCTTTTTCAGCAGCGTCTTTAAGACGTTGAAGAGCCATTTTATCCTTGCTTAAGTCAATACCGTTTTCTTTTTTGAATTGATCTACTAAGTAATCAATGATTACTTGGTCGAAGTCGTCTCCACCTAGACGGTTGTCACCAGCAGTTGACTTTACTTCGAATACACCGTCACCCAATTCAAGGATGGAAACGTCGAAAGTACCGCCACCAAGGTCATATACTAGAATTGTTTGATCTTCTTCTGTTTTATCAAGTCCATATGCAAGTGCTGCTGCAGTTGGCTCATTGATGATACGTTCTACTTCAAGACCAGCAATTTTACCTGCATCCTTAGTAGCTTGACGTTCTGCATCATTGAAGTAAGCAGGAACTGTAATAACAGCCTTTGTTACTGTTTCGCCAAGATATTCTTCTGCATAACCTTTCAAATATTGAAGGATAATAGCAGATACCTCTTGAGGAGAATAGTTTTTGCCTTCTACCTCAACTTTGTAGTCTGTACCCATATGACGTTTGATAGACATGATTGTGTTTGGGTTTGTAATAGATTGGCGTTTTGCCACTTCCCCAACTTGACGCTCTCCATTTTTAAATGCAACTACAGATGGAGCTGTGCGGTTACCTTCTGGATTTGGGATAACTTTTGGTTCTCCGCCTTCCAATACAGCAACACATGAGTTTGTTGTACCTAAATCAATTCCAATAATTTTACTCATGGAAAAATTCCCTCCAATTTTTTTAATATGTAGATCTTACTGACTAACCTTAACCATAGCTGGTCTGATAACTCTGTCTTTTAATTTGTAGCCTTTTTGGAACTCTTCTACTACAATATTAGGTTCTGTACCTTCCACTTCTACCTGCATTACTGCTTGATGTAGATGGGGATCAAATTCAGTTCCGACAGACTCGATTACTTGAACACCCTCTTTTTCAAGTGCATCCAACAACCCTCTGTATACCATTTCCATACCAGTGTATAAACTTTTTGCTTGTTCTTCAGTCGCTTCAACCTTCATAGCTCTTTCAAAGTTATCGATTGCTGGTAGCAAATCCATAACGATGCTTTGTGCTCTATATGTTTGCGCCGCTTCTAAATCAAGCTTTGCCCTGCGGCGGGAATTATCAAAATCTGCTTGAAGACGTAAATAGCGGTTTGATTCACTTTCAACTTTCGCCTCAAGTTCAGCAATTTTAGCATTTGCTGCCTGAAGATCCTTATCAAGTGAGTCTGACCCTTCTTGGGCATCAGCAGTCGTTTCCTCTTGCTTCACTTCTTCAAAGACCGCTTCCGTCTTTTCATCAGCTGCGACTTCCTCTTGTAGCTCTTCATTCATCGTTGTTTTATCTTCTGCCAACATATTCACCTCCCTTAAATGAATTATTTGTCATAAATAGTCTTCACAGTGAACTATTATACATAATCAGCCTATATAATGCTTCCAGAAACTATCATTTTTTTAAAAAAATCTTGTCCCTGCCAACATTCAAAACTATCTTTGTTTTAAGGGACAACTATTTATTAACTATATCCTTTGATGTTAGTTTTGATACAGCCTTGTCAACACTTTTGTGAGATCATGTGTCATCAAGTTAAGCAGGCTGACAACCCTAGAGTATTCCATCCTCGTAGGACCCAATATCGCAATGGAGCCAAGCTGTTTTTTTCCTAATGAATAGGAAGCAGAAATGACGCTGCAGTTTTCCATTGCTGAAACATTGTTTTCCGTACCGATTTTAATGCTGATATCTGTTGAATTATTACGGATCAAATCATGGATGCCTTCCTCTTTTTCGATCATGGTCAACAAATCTCTAATCTTATTGACATCATGAAATTCAGGCTGGCTCAGCATATTTGTTTTGCCGCCAAAGAAAAGCTTCTCATGAGTATCGATTTTAACAGCATCGTAGATAGAATTCAAAAATAAATCATAATGATTAATATGAAGTTTTAATAAGGAAGCAACTTCCTTATAAATTTTGTTGTGCAGCTTCTCGATAGAGACTCCGGCAAGTCTTTCATTAAGGATATTCACAAGCTTTTCAATGTCATTTGCATCAGTAGATTCCGGCAAATGAAACATTTTATTTTCGACATGTCCTGTATCTGTTACGATAATGGCTATCGCTGTTTGAGCATTTAATGGGACGATTTGAATTTTTTTCAGCTTGTTTTCCTTAACAGCAGGACCCAACACTATTGTCGTATAGTTTGTTAACTCTGACAGTATTTTCGCTGATCTTTGGACCATATTTTCCAATTCGTAAATCTTTTCAGCAAAAACGGAATTCAGTGTCAACACATCTTCTTTGCGAAGCTTTTGCGGCAATAATAAGTGATCTACATAAAAACGATAGCCCTTTTCACTCGGAATTCGTCCAGATGAAGAATGAGTCTTTTCCAAAAAACCAGACTCCTCCAAATCAGCCATTTCATTTCTGATAGTGGCAGAGCTAAAGGATATCTCGGGCTTTTTCGACAGGCTTCTTGAACCAACCGGCTGAGCAGATGCTATAAAATCATCAACAATCACTTGCAGTATCAATAATTGACGATCTGTTAACACATTCATCACCTCTGTTAGCACTCATTAGCACCGAGTGCTAATTCTATTTATAAATTATCAAATACAAGGGGACTATGTCAATAATTTGGTTCTTATTTCGTAAAGAAATTCTTTGCTATATTTTATCTGCCTGCAAGGAAGGCGTTAAAGAATTCCAATGAATGATTGGAACACTTCGTTTCCTAGGAAACGTCCGTTGTATGTTAGCTTTAAATTTCCATCATCCATGGAAATTAACCCTCTTTCCAACAGCCCTTTCAGTTCTTCTGCAAATAGTATCTCGATGTCTTGATTATATTTTTGTTTAAAGGATTTTAAGCTAACACCATTGTTTTTTCTTAAACCTAAAAACAGCTCTTCTTCCATTTGTTCTGTTCTGGTAACCTTATGATTATCAAGAAGCGGCAGGTTCCCTTCTGCAAGAGGCTCCATATATTTCTTCAATGGACCAAAATTAGAACGGCGATATCCGTTAACATAACCATGAGCTCCTGCGCCGAAGCCATAGTATTCTGCATTGTTCCAATAGGTGATGTTATGAATACTTTCATAACCATCTTTGGCAAAATTGCTTATTTCATACTGTTTGTAGCCATGTTTCTCCATTTCCTCCATAAGAAGACGGTACATCGTTGCTTCAGCATCTTCACCTGGTGTTAAAAGCTTACCCTTACGAAGAAGATTATAAAATACCGTTTTCGGCTCAATAATCAGTGAGTACCCAGAAAAATGCTGAATATCTAATGTGAAGGCCTGCTTTAATGTTGCCGCAAAATCCTCCACTGTTTGACCTGGTAAACTGTACATTAAGTCGATGCTAATATTGTCAAATCCGATTTTGTTCGCTGCTTCAACAGAAGAAAAAACATCCTTTGCCCGGTGCGTTCTTCCAATTCGCTGCAACAATTCATCGTTAAAGGATTGCACACCAAAGCTTAAACGATTGACCCCACCATCATACAGAGCCTTCAGTTTATCTGGAGCCAAATCTCCAGGGTTTGCCTCAAATGTATATTCAGCATTTTTGTCTAAAACAAGATTTTCACTAATAATTGCACATAATCGCTCCAACTGCTTAGCATTTAAGCTTGTCGGTGTACCTCCTCCGACAAAAACGGTTGAAAGTGCATGTTGGTTCTTAGCTGCTGTCAGCTTGATTTCCTTTTCTAAGGCGTCCAAATATTCGTCCACAGGCTGACCCTTAAGAAACACTTTATTAAAATCACAGTAATGACATATATGTTCACAAAATGGGATATGGATATATGCTGCTTTAATCAATATGTCACGGTCCTTTCTTTTTGCAAATAAATAAGAAAAGAGGTTAGCGCTGCTAATATTTCAGCAGCCTAACCCCGTTTGTTAAGATCATGAATTTTTCGTATTGGTATCATCCATGCGCAATACGGCCATAAATGCTTCTTGCGGCACTTCTACAGATCCGACTTGCTTCATTCGTTTTTTACCTTCTTTTTGCTTCTCTAGCAATTTACGCTTACGGGATATATCACCGCCATAACACTTCGCCAATACATTTTTACGCATCGCTTTGATTGTTGAACGTGCAACGATCTTCTGACCGACAGCAGCTTGAATAGGCACTTCAAACTGTTGACGCGGAATAAGTTCCTTCAGCTTTTCAACGATGAGTTTTCCTCTTTCATAAGCAAAGTCCTTATGGACGATAAAGCTTAACGCATCAACCTTTTCTGCATTCAGAAGGATATCCATTTTCACGAGCGTAGACGTTTTGTAGCCGATAAGCTCATAGTCGAACGATGCATACCCTCTTGTATTAGATTTAAGCTGATCAAAGAAGTCATAGACGATTTCAGACAGCGGAATTTCATAAACGATTTTGACACGAGTTTCATCCATATACTGCATATCAATAAACACGCCGCGTTTCAACTGGCAAAGCTCCATGATTGCTCCAACATATTCGTTCGGAGCCATCATTGTCGCCTTCACATAAGGCTCTTCAATATGATCAATTTTTTGTGGATCAGGCATTGCTGATGGATTGTCCACCTTTAATTCTGTTCCATCTGTCATAATTACATCATAAATTACACTTGGAGCTGTTGTAATTAAGTCAATTTTAAATTCTCGTTCAATTCTTTCCTGGATGATTTCCATGTGAAGCAGTCCTAAGAAACCACAACGGAAACCAAAGCCTAATGCTTGAGAAGTTTCTGGTTCAAATTGAAGCGCAGAATCATTAAGTTCAAGCTTTTCCAACGCTTCACGAAGGTCATTGAATTTCGAGCTATCGATTGGATATAAGCCGCAATATACCATCGGGTTTAACTTGCGGTACCCTGGCAGTGCTTCAACTGCGCCGTTTTTCGCGCTAGTTATCGTGTCACCGACTCTTGTATCACCGACATTTTTAATTGCTGCTGTAAGGTAGCCAACATCACCAACAGACAGTTGATTTGTACTGGTAGCCTTTGGCGTAAATACGCCGACCTCAATTACTTCAAATTCTTTGCCTGTTGCCATCATTTTAATTTTATCGCCTGCTTTAACTGTACCTTCGACAACACGAATATACGTGACAACACCTCTGTATGCGTCATAAAGGCTGTCGAAAATAAGTGCTTTCAGCGGTGCTTCCGGATCTCCTTGAGGTGCAGGAACCTTTTCTACCACCTGTTCTAGGATATCTTCGATGCCAATGCCAGCCTTTGCAGAAGCAAGAACTGCCTCAGAAGCATCCAAGCCTATAACTTCTTCAATTTCGTTACGAACACGTTCAGGGTCAGCACTCGGCAAGTCAATTTTATTAATAACCGGAACTATTTCCAAGTCATTATCAATTGCCAAATACACATTCGCAAGTGTTTGCGCTTCAATCCCTTGAGCGGCATCCACAACAAGCACAGCCCCTTCACAAGCAGCCAGGCTTCGGGAAACTTCATATGTAAAGTCGACATGTCCCGGTGTATCAATCAAATGCAGTGTATAAATTTCGCCATCTTTTGCTTTATATTTAAGCTGAACGGAATTCAGCTTGATTGTAATTCCACGTTCTCTTTCAAGATCCATTGAATCTAAAAGCTGGTCTTTCATTTCGCGCGCTGTCAACGCATTTGTCTTTTCTAATATTCTATCTGCTAATGTAGATTTTCCATGATCGATATGAGCGATGATGGAAAAATTACGGATTTTTGATTGTCTATTAAGCATTTCTTCTCTGTTCATCTAGTTCACTCCTACAATAATCGCACATATACACTATTTTTGATTATAGCAGTGTGATGGATAAGATTCAATGAAATTATCGGAAAGAAAAAGTACGCACATCTGATTCCTTTCCATTCCATCAAGGAGAGGTGAACCTAAATCATGGCTGGTTACCTGTATCTTTATCCTTGTTCATGACACCGCTGACTAAATCGACACCCTTTTGAGCAAGAGAAGAGACGCCATCAGCGACGCCCTTCCCAATACCGGAAAGAAGATTAAAGGTTTTCATTTCCTCCATCTGCTCTTTCTTTTTTTGCAAATCATGGCTTGTAACATCACTTCCTAATATAGATGCTTCCAAACCGCCTTGCTCATTATTAATTGCTAAAGCACTGCTGAAGTTTTCGTCTTCATAGCCCTTCATCTTTAAAATGCCTCCATTTGCCTGCTGCATACCGAATAACACACAAGCAAACATTAAAAAGGCAATACCAAGTGCTTTCAAGGTAAACATCTTCATTCTGTTAAGCACCTCCTTACTTGTTCATTTCTGTTAATTACCGTTCACACTCTCTGCTTTCCAATAATACTCACTAAAAGCATCTGCCAAAGCTTTTGAAGTCCTGTTCAGCTCTTCAAACGTATTGTCGACACCGCCAATTTCAACTAATATACTGTTTTCTGACAAGTCCTGATTAAATTTCCCATTCGTATACGCCCCTTTTTTCAAGATTACTCCTCTTGATAAGGACTTGTATTTCTTCTTAAGGATGCCATGCAATTCTTCTGCAAGCTGCTGATTCTTTTCAAAATTCTTGTTATTTCCGCCAATTACAAAGGCAATTTTCGCATAGTCCTTGCCATCAATCGTAGTCGTTGTGTTTTTTCGTCTTTGAGAATCACGATGGATATCAATAAAGTAACTTAAGTCTCTGTTGTCCGACATTGCTGCTGTTACCACTTCTCTTGACCCTTGATAGGATTGGGTGTAGCTCCATCCTTTTTTATTGAGCAGATTTTGAATATCCTTCTTTTCAACCGTTGTGCCGATCCCCTTCATTTCCAGCTCCTCTTTCATGACATCGCCTAAGTTCGTGATGTTTATTTTGGAGTGTTGAGCAAGATTTGGGTCCTTAACACCTTTTAGGTATGGCAGGAAGGATTCTCGATTATGGGAAAAATACAAATAGACAATTTTTTTATCGCCTGTTGTGGGAGCGGCTGCAGTTTGTTTCTTCTCTTTTACTTCCAGTCTTTTTATTTCATCCGTACGCTGCAGCGCCGCTTCTTTTCCAGCCTCAATAAATGGCTGTGGAGGTGCTGATTCTAGAGGCAAATTCGTATAGTTTGTTCCATCGCCTGCTACAAGTATTTCACTGTCAAATAAAGAAAAGGCAGGAAGCTCTCTTCCAAGCAGGCTTCTTGGGTCATCTAAATTAATATTCGTTGCTAGCTTTATAAACAATTGACTTATATCTAAATCTTGCTGTTCTTCTGATAGAGCAGACAAAAAGTAATGATTTTCAGAACCGAGCAAAGAGTAAAAGAAGCTACCTTCTATCTCGCTAGGTGATTCCTTTAAGATAGTTGCACCCATGTCTATTTCCTGCTTCACCGACGTAACAGCTATCACTAGAATAAACATTACAATAAACAGCATAAACAACACGGGCAGGATATTCATTACATTGGCATTCAATATGTAAACTTCTGGTTTTTTTCGTAATGGTTTCATGTTCACCTCTCCTAGCAAGTCTATTAATTATTATGTAAATGCTAGGAGAGATAGAACTATTAATTTTTTCAAAAATGCTAGATTGTTTTCTGACGTTTTTTAAATTAGTGTGTATTAAAACCGACATTATCCTGATTAATAGCAGTATGCAGTGATGCATTGAGACCATTAGCGAGCAGGTTGGACATATCCTCAATGAAAACATCCACTTCCTTTGGAGTTACCATTAAATTGTGGCCAATAGGAGACAGTACCTCATAAATAAGCTTGCGCTTTTCTTCCTCAGGCAGTGTCCCAATAATACCTAAAAATGTTTTGCGTTGATGCTCTTCAGGTAAATCCTCTTCTGTCAGCACTCTTTTTTCTCCAAAGCTTAACCCAGCAGGAGCTAGAGCCCTTGAAGGCCTGTTCCCTTCCTTCAATTCTTTTCCAAAATGCTTCAAAATATAATCAATCGTATCGCTCGTAATCGACACAGCATCAACAACTGTCGGAACACCAATTGCAATGACTGGTCTTCCTAACGTTTCCTTACTTAACTCTTTCCGTTTATTGCCGACACCAGAACCTGGATGAATACCTGTATCAGAAATTTGAATGGTGGAATTAACTCTATCGATGCTTCTTGATGCTAGTGCATCAATTACAATGACAAAATCCGGGTTCGTTTTTTCCACAACGCCTTTAATAATGTCACTCGTCTCAATTCCTGTCAGTCCCATAACACCAGGAGATAATGCGCTGACTGGTCTGTAGCCTTTGTCCACGTTTTGCGGCTGCAATTCAAACAAATGTCTTGTCACAAGAATATTTTCACATACTTGTGGGCCAAGTGCATCTGGAGTTACATTCCAGTTACCTAAACCTACTACAAGGCAGGAGGCATCTGCAGAAATATTATTAGATGCTAGAAATTGAGAGAATTCCTTGGCAAATAATTTTTCAACCTCCGCCTGCAGCTTGCTGTCCTGCTGGCGAATACCCATTACTTCGAGTGTTAAATATTTGCCTTTTTTCTTGCCGATAAGTTCTTCACCTTTATCTGTTACTTCGACATAAGACACTTTAATACCATTTTCTTCTTTTTCCTTTATGATTACTCCATCGAGCTGAGATTGGTTCGGTTCTGTTTGAATATGTGCTCTTTGGCTAAGTGCCAATTCATTTGCTTCGATTGCCAAGTCAGTTCTAACGGCATACATACTTAAATCTAGCTGTTCACTCATCTTATATTCCCCTCCCACGAATAGTTACTATATTCTATCTTTTCCTTGCTAAGAAAAAAAAATTCACTGTAATAGAAAGAGTTTAATCAGCTTTTTTACATATTTAAATAAAAAAATGCTTATATGCGGGGCAAATTAAGTGGAGAGTATTGCATTATTACAAACCGTTTGATAAAATATCATTTGTTCTTTAAGTTTTTTAGGAATGTAAAAATCGAGTTTAAATATAATTCTCGATGCTTCTTTTTAGGAGGTGAACGTAAATGCCAAACATTAAATCTGCTATTAAACGCGTAAAAACTAGCAACGCTCGTAACGCTCAAAACACTACAGTAAAATCAACAATGCGTACTGCTGTTAAAAAAGCAGAAGCTGCTATCGCTTCTGAAGATACTAATGCTGCGAACGAAAGCTTTGTAGTAGCTGCTAGCAACTTAGACAAGGCTGCTTCAAAAGGTCTTATCCATAAAAATGCTGCTGCTCGTAAAAAATCTCGTCTAGCTAAGAGAAAAAACGCGATCAATGCATAATTAAATTAAAATAGGCTATCCATTCATTTGGTGGCCTTTTTAATTGGTACATAAAAAAAACGCTGCCAAAAGGCAGCGTTTTTTTCTATGCGTTTCTATTAGCTTGTCCTAATTTAAACAGAATCATTTCAATAATCATTGTCTTGTTCATCCCGCTCGTCTTCATCTGGTAGTCAGCCTCAGCAAACATGCTGATACACCTTGTCAATTCTTCATCAGTAAACCGGTTTGCCTGGCCGGCTGCTAGCTTCACTCGAAATGGATGAACCTTTAACACAGAAGCGATTTGCTGCTGTCCATAGCCTGTTTTGGCTAGTGCCTTCACTTGATAAATAAGGCGGAATTGGTTTGTGATGATTGCAAGCATTTTTAACGGCTCTTCATTTTGCTTTAATAGATCGTAATATATCCTTAATGCCTCATCAATTCTTTTATTCATTATTTTCTCAACAAGAGCGAAAATATTCTGTTCCAGCGACTTAGCTGCAAGCTCCTCGACAATTTCCTTCGTAATTAGTTTTGAGTCCTGTACATAAAGAGCCATTTTATCCACTTCACTTGTCAGAAGAAACAAATTTGTCCCAGCAATACTTAGAAGGGAATCGAGAGCATCATTGTCTAATTCCACTTTATTGTAGGAAGCTCTTTGCTTCATCCAATTTTTTAATTCCTGTTCATTTAATTTCTTTGCTTCGAGAATTTCAGCAGTCTTTTTCATTTCTTTTGTGATTTTTTTCCGTTCATCCAGCTTTTCATAGCTTCCTGTAAAAACAATAATCGTATAGGGAGAAGGTTCGTTTAAGTATGCCTCCAGTCTCTTTACATCATGTTCCACTTTTGATTTTGTTTTCTCACTTGTCAGGAAAAATGGATTTTGCAGGACGACAACCTTTCTATCACCGAAAAACGGAATCGTTTCCGCATCCTCAATTGCCAGCTCAATACTGACCTCCTCCAGATCATACGTCGATAGGTTAAAGTCCTCTTCTTCCGGATTTAATGCTGTTTGAATTAATAGCTGTTTTGTTTCATTTATTAAAAAGGACTCTTGCCCATACATTAAATAAACAGGCGCAAATTCCTGCCTTTTTATTTTTTTCCAAATTTCTTGCATCATAACTTTATTCTCTCCGTTCATTTCCCTCGGGTTGGGGAGCAAGGCTACTAGCCAAGCAACTATTTTTCGTCTATCTTATATCGTAAAGAAGCATTTCCATTTTGACAAGTGATAAAACTAGAAAGCGGGCAACCATTTTATAGAAAAGCTCCAGCCCTCTTTGAAAAACGTTGGTGGTAGCTTTTCAAAGAAGGCATTTACAATTCATTATTAGGTAACCCGCTTTCAATCTATAATGAACGCAGCATATTAAGGCCTAGGATACTTAATACGCTGCGGTACACTGTTATTAGTGTTTTCACACAGAACAACGGTGAAAACTAAAACCAAATCAGGAAATACCAGCAGATCATTTATGGCATGTAAGTATGATATTACAATAAGTAATTCTCTAGTATGCAGATAAGTTTTCCCTGTGGTTTTGATATAGTTTATGGCATCTGCAAAAAAAAGGTGCCTTTTTTTTGTGAATATTTAAAAGAAATGGTTCCATTTAAATCTGTTCTCCACACCGTTATGTTTTTTGCATGCAATCTTTCAAGTACGTCTTTATTCGGGTGACCGTAGCTGTTGTTTTTGCCTGCTGAAATGATGGCAACGGTTGGATCTACTGCGTGCAGAAAGGCTTCTGTTGTAGAGGTTTTGCTTCCATGATGAGCAACCTTCAGGATATCAGCCTTTAATTCTGTGTTTTTATTAAGAAGCATACCTTCTCCTATCTCTTCAATATCACCAGTAAACAGCCATGTTATGCCGCCAATTCTCGCTGAAATGACAAGTGATCCATCATTTTCACCTTCGCTATATTCAGCGCCTGCTATTGGGGCAAGAATCTGAAAACCTGCATCTCGGCTCAACCAGCGCTTCCCTGATTCTACAAACAAAACAGGAATATTTTTCTGTTTTGCAAGCTTACATATTCCCAGTTCCCCATCAGTTAGATTCCAATTAGTTTTAGCCATAAGAATTTGCTCAACGTGCAGATTTTCAATAACAGCAGTACTGCCGCCAATATGATCCAAATCCCCATGTGTAAGAATAAGCTTATCAATTTTCGAAATTCCTTTGCTTTTCAAGTAAGGAACTAGTGTGTCTTCACCAACCTCATAGCGATCCTCTCGCTCCGCCCATTTTTCTTGTTGAAAGGTAACTGTACCTCCTGTATCAATAAGATATGTTCCTTGGTTATAAGGTTCGTGAATCAATACACTGTCGCCTTGCCCAACATTAATAAAAGCAACCTCTCCATACGGGCTCCATACGTTGTTCGCATGCTGAAACAGAAGCAGGCTTAACGGGATAAGAAATATGCTTTTCCTTTTGTCAGGAAAGGCTTCGTACAGGTAGAAAAATAGCGGAATAAGCAGGATATACAGAAGCAGTTCCAGCTTGTCTGGTTTGCCAAAAATCATTGTAACATGAGGCAGCTTTGCAGCTGTTAAAGCAAGCCAGTCAGACAGCATGGAAAGCTGATCGAGTGGATAAAGAAACAGTGTGGTCATTTTTACAAAAAGCATCGATAGAAGGAACACTATTATGCAGTATGGTAGAAGTACAGAATAAAAGGGGATATAAACAAGGTTTGCCAAAAGGGACAACACTGGCAATTCGTGAAAATAAATTAACAGAAAGGGCAGTACTGACAGCTCACAAAAATAGGCAGTGAGTATATACATTTTCCATCGCTGTTTTTCTTTTTGTTTAAGGATAGTGGTGCTAAGCAATAAGAACAGACTGACAACGAAGGACAGCTGAAAACCAATATCATGGACAATTCTTGGAAACAAAAACAAATAGATAACAAAAGCGATGCTTAATAAATCAATCGAGGAATAACTAGTTCGCTGCCACTTTTTTTGGATAAGCACTAGCATGGCTGTCGACACAGCTCTGATGACAGACGGACTTAATCCTGTCAGGATGGTGTATGCAGGCAAAAAAAACATTAATATCGTTATGCTCCTTTGTCTCGTGACACCTATTCGCAATAAGCCGTAATAGGACATCCCTATTAAAAGGATGACATGTGACCCAGAAATGGCCAGCAAATGGACTATCCCTATTTTTTGGTACGCTGTTTGAATATCACCAGCCATATAATCTCTGTCTCCAAACAATAACGCAATTGCCACTGGCGCAGTTTGTTCGGTAAATACAGTGTTAATCCAGCTGATTCCTTTCTCTCTGAGCATGAGAATGAAGTATAGTGGATGAAAATTTGTTTGCTCGCACGAGGAAAAGCCCTTCCTTTCTACTTCCAGCAGCCAATGGATCGACTTTCCTGTCAAATAGCTATTATAGTCAAACATCCCTTCATTGGCAGCTGGAGAAGGCTTTATCAGTTTTCCTGTAATTGTACATGTTTACCCAAGAAAGGGCTGTCTGGCAAGATGCTGCTTTTCTGAAGGTGTACGTAATTTATATTGAAGCAGAAGTTTTTCATCAGTTACAGTATCTTCAGCAAGCACTGTCCACTTATCTCCATCTATTTTCGGTACTTCCTGTATGGTCAACGCAAATGTTGATTGAGTTTCATTTAAATGAGTGATATTGTTTTTTTGATCTAATTGGACTCTCAAAAAAAAGACTATAAAAAGGGATATCAGCAATAAAACAGCTGGATACGACCATCTTTTTACAGTAATGAGCCAAATGACCAGCATGATAAAAGTTGCAGCAATTGGAAGGAGAAATGTTAAGGCAGAGAGGGTTGCCAGAAGCGAAGCTATTGCATAATAGAGGAGGTTATTATATTGTCTGCTCATAAAATTTAAAGAGAAACTTCTTCTTTATACGGAAGAAGTTTCTGTAGGGATAATCGAAAACAGCTCTTCTGCTTGCTTTTCTAATTCATCTATCCCTTCCATGTCCTCTCTGCTCTCTTTCAGAGTGTTTAATAAGCTTTCTACAAATAGCTTCTTTTCCGCCTTGTTATTATCAAAAATAACCTGTTGTTTTTCTACCTTTTCAACCTGTACACCGGCCTGTTTAAAAAGCTCAAGCGCATATGGGTGGTTTTTATAATCATGTTCATAATATACTGTCTTAATACCGGCCTGTACAATCGCCTTACAGCATTGCAGGCATGGAAAATGAGTAACATAAATATCTGCTGAGGCTGTTGCAACACCAAACTTAGCACATTGCAAGATTGCATTCATTTCCGCATGAATCGTGCGGACACAATGATGATCAATTACGTAACAGCCTTCATCTATACAGTGCACCCCTCCTGCAATACTGCCATTGTAGCCTCCCGCTATGATTCTTTTATCCCTGACAATTGTTGCACCGACAGCAAGCCTAGTACATGTACTCCGCAATGCTAGCAATTCACTTTGTGCCATAAAATATTCATTCCAAGATAATCTTTCCATTATATATAGTCACTCCTAAAAAATGATCTTAAAAAACTATCCTTAGTTTATATGCAAGAAATCTCTACGTCAATTTGCCATTTGAAACGCTACTTTACTGTGACGAGCTCTTTTAGCTTTTCAAAAGTTTTCTCGCCAATCCCACTTATTTCCTTTAATTCAGCTACGTCCTTAAATCCTCCATTTTGTTCCCTGTAATCTATAATCGCAGATGCTTTTGCTTCTCCTATTCCAGGCAATGTAAGCAACTGACTGCTGTCCGCTTCATTAATGTTTACAAGATCTGCAACACCATCCTCTTTTGCATCACCATTAGCACCTTTGGGCTCCTCACCAAACTCTGGAATATAAACAACCATCTCATCTTCCACCCTTTCGGCAAGATTGATTGCATTTTCGTCAGCTTCGCTTGTGAATCCATTCGCCCTTTCAATTATATCCATGACCCGTTCTCCTTGTTTCGCTTCATACAAGCCAGGAGCCTTAACAGCTCCTTTCACATCGACATAGATATCTGGCTCCTGTTTTTCTTCCGCTTCTGTCACGCCAGCCCCAGAAAGCTCTCCTAGCTCTACTCCTGCTGCAGCCTCTTTCTGCTTAGAAACAAAATGATACCCAATAAACACAGCAAGTGCCGCACAAAGCAATATTATTAGTCTTTTTTCTGAAAGCCATTTCATGACAGTATTCTTCCTTTCTAGGTATAATCCATGTTAAACACTCATATCGTTATATGAGAAACCGCTCATTATAGGGGGGAAATAAACCGTGAAAATAGGAATGATTGGAACAGGCAATATGGGGAAGATTCTAATAGAGGCATTGCTCGACAGTAAGGCTATTTCTCCTGCTGACTTACTGATTCAAAATCGTACGCTGGCAAAAGCAATTCAAATTAAGGAGATATATCCGCAAGTTACTGTTTTAAAAACAGCCAAGAAGGTTGCGCAAAATGCTGATCTTATTTTTTTGTGTGTAAAGCCGCATGATGTATTTAGTGTAGCTTCAGACATTGCTCCATATCTGTCGTCGGACAAATGTGTTGTGTCCATCACAAGCCCCATTAATACTGAGCAGCTAGAGAGTGCATTATCATGCTCTGTTGCTCGAATTATCCCGAGCATAACAAATAGAGCATTATGCGGGGTAGCATTATTTTCTTATGGAAGCAACTGCACTCAAGAATGGAAGCATGCACTGAATACGCTGTTTAACAATTTCTCTACACCAACTGAGATTGCTGATAACATTACGAGAGTGGCGTCAGATATCGTCAGCTGCGGACCTGCATTTTTCAGCTATTTAACACAGCGCTTTATTGATGGAGCTGTTGAGGAAACGGAAATTGATGCCGAAACGGCCACAAAGCTGGCAAGTGAGATGCTGATAGGGCTTGGGCAGCTCTTAGAAAAGGGTTATTACACATTACCGACACTGCAAGAAAAGGTTAGTGTAAAAGGCGGGGTCACAGGAGAAGGAATTACCGTATTGGAAAAGAACATTGGCGATACGTTCAATCAACTGTTTCAGGCAACACAGCATAAATTTGAAGAGGATTTACAGTCAGTCAAAAATTCCCTAGTTATCCATAAAAACATTTAGGAATTTCTGCTATTATACCATTCGAGACGTAAAAGAAAATTCCTGCTTTTTAGTTTGTTTTTTTAAGTTCTAACTAACTTTTCCACAAAAATTGTACATAAAAAACACACCTCAAAAAAGGTGTGTTTCTTTAGTTATTTCAGGCAGTAAAAAAAGATTCTCTCTGCGTTCTCTTGTATTTCACCATTCTGAAAATCCGCGGTAACTTTTTGAATGGAAAAACCGGCGGATTTAATCCATTTGCTGTATTGCTCAATCGAAAAAGTCCGTTGAAAATGCAATTCATCATAACGCATATATTGCTGTGTAGACTCGTCCAAATGGAAAAACGATAAATCATGCTCGACACTGTTTGGATGTTCTCCTTCGTAGCAAAGCCAAATAAGACTGACATCTTCATCATTCAGTGCATACGTCTGATTATGGAAAAGATGGTTCATCTTATACAAGGAATGAACGTCAAACATAAATAACCCGCCATCATCTAAGTGCTCATATACGCCCTTAAATGTGTTCACAACCTGTTCTTCTGTCTGCAGGTAGTTTAGTGAATCACAAAAAATACCGATGAAATCAAATAATGGCAAATCCTCAAGCTCTGACATGTCCTGCTCCATAAAAAACAGGGAAAGATTATGTTCTTCCGCTTTGTTTTGCGCAACACTCAGCATATCAGAAGAAATATCTGCACCTGTTACAGTAAAGCCCTTTTGGGCCAGCCTAACAGACAGCTCACCAGTACCGCAGGCTAAATCAAGGAGATTACTGCTTTTTATGTTGTACTCCTGCTTAGCTGCTAATAGGAGCTCAACCCACTTATCATATGGAACGTCATCCATCAATCTGTCATATAGATAAGCGAACTGCTGATAACTCATTGCTCAATCACACTTTGGATATTTTCAACAGGTGCATCTCCCCAAAGTCTTTCCAAATTGTAATACGTTCTTTCATCTCGGTGGAAGACATGTACAACGATGTCCCCAAGGTCAACAAGAATCCATTTTGCCTCTTGGAATCCTTCCAAGCGCTTAACTGTTACACCGATTTCTCCACATTTATCTTTAATCTCATTTGCAATTGCCTGCACTTGTTTATCGGAATTACCGTGACAAATTACGAAATAATCTGAGACTAAAGAGATTCCTTTCATGTTTAATGCTACTATATTTTCTGCTCGTTTATCATCTGCTGCTTTAACAGCAGTCAAAAGTAAATTACGTTCTTCCATTTATTCTACCTCCGTTTTCGTTACAAAGCTGTTATACATTTCAAATGTCGTAGGAAAGACCGCTTGGTTGCGGCTCATTAAAAATGAAATTGTATTTTTAACTGATTTTATAAAAGCATCATCTAAACTGATCATCGCTAATTCTCTAACCTCATCGACACCAGGAAAAGTTCTTCCTGGCTCGATATAATCTGCTAAGTAGATGATTTTTTCTAGTTTGCTCATTCCGGATCTTCCAGAAGTATGATATTTAATTGCATTAAGTACCTCTTGATCATTTATGCCTGCTTCCTTTTCGACTAAGTAGGCCCCAACAGGAGCATGCCAAAGTTCAGAATGAAAGGCCAACAATGTTTTATCCATTTTTTGATCAAGAATGATTTGTTTCATTTCTTCTTTTGGACGAAATTTTGCATAGTCATGAAAAATAGCAGCCAATTCTGCTTTTTCCGCATCTTCATCATATCGCTTCGCCAGTTCAATGGCTGTTCCCATGACACCAATTGTGTGAACATATCGCTGTTCTGTCAATTGTTTTTTTACGATGAGAAGCGCTTGTTCACGATTCATATAATCTCTTCTCCTTAATATATCGTTCCACTTCTTCCTTAACAAGAAACGATATAGTTTCTCCCTTTATAAGCCTGCCTCTTATCAGCTTTGAGGAGATGTTGATATCCGGTACTGCAACAAATTGCACGGGATAGCTTGTATCACTGCTGTAGTTCGGCCTATTAACGCTTATAAAACGGACTAGTTGAAGCAATTCATCAATCATGTACCATTTTGGTAAGTACTCGACCATATCGGCACCAATGATGAAATGAAATTCAAACTCCGGATGCATTTCTTTTAAGATAGTCATTGTATCAAAAGTATAGGATTTGCCTTCCCTGTCCAGCTCAATTGTCTGAACCTGGAATTCTTCCTTCCCCTTAATAGCTAGATGTAGCATCGCTAAACGGTCTTCGTTGGATGCACTCCCTGATATTATTTTATGCGGAGGCTCCTGATTTGGCATAAACCAAATCTCATCCAAATTTTCATGGTGCATGACCTCATTTGCAATAATCAGATGACCGATATGAGGAGGGTCGAATGTTCCTCCCAATATTCCAATCTTTTTTCTCAAAGATATCGCCTCTTCTAACGATTATGATTATGATGGCAAGTTAATGCTTTTGTTCTCTTTTGATTCCTTGTATAGAACAATTGTTGAACCAATTAACTGTACAAGCTCTGCTTTAGTTCCTTCTGCAAGCTCTCTTGCCACAACACTTTTGTCCTCTTCACAGTTTTGAAGCACACTCACTTTTAAAAGCTCTCTTACTTCAAGTGCCTCACCAATTTGCTTAATCATGTTTTCATTCACTCCGCCTTTTCCCACTTGGAAAATCGGATTCAAATGATGTGCCATTGCACGCAAGTATCTTTTTTGTTTACCCTTTAGCATTTAGTTGCCTCCTAGTTGTTTCCTTACATTTTTTCTCATTCTATCCGTGTCCGGCATCAGGCCAGTCCACTTTTCAAACGCTAATGCCCCTTGATATACAAACATCTCAATCCCATTTTGAACAATTGCTCCACGGCTTTTACCTTCTTGGAGGATTTTTGGCTCAAGTGGATTATAAATAATATCGCTTATAAGCGCATTTTCTTTTATATTCGTTACATCTAATGGAGAATCATCTATATCTGGCGACATTCCGATTGATGTTGTTTGGATGATTAAGTCATATTCTCCGAGCTGCTGTTCTGCTGCTTCAGCAGACAGTATTGCCGTTTGAACCGGATAAGGACAAGCTGCCTTTAATTGTTCTGCTCTCACTTTTGTGCGATTGACTATATCAATCGTTTCTACACCATGATGAGCTAAAGTGAAATAAATAGCTCTAGCAGCACCGCCAGCACCAATCATTAACGTTTTTTTATCCGTTAATTCAGGCATCACTTTAAGGATACCTGCCAGATAACCGGCCCCATCTGTATTATAGCCAATCCATTTTCCATTTTCATTAACAACAGTGTTAACAGCACCAATCTCTTTGCAAAGAGGATCAAGATCATCTAAAAAAGGGAGGATATCCGTCTTATGAGGAACGGTTACGTTAAATCCGGCCAAACCGTCTTTTTTCAAGAGTTCCAGTCCCGTTTCTAGCATTCCCTTTTCAATATGAACCCTATCATATCGAGCGTCGATTTGATAGTGCTGAAACAAATCATTATGCATATATGGTGACATAGAATGTTTAATAGGATCCCCAATAACCGCAAACCTTTTCATATCCACTCTCCCTGTTAATTCTCTCTCTTTAGATTAGCGACTTTCTGATCATAGCATGAACACCTTGTGGAACATACACAGAAACTTTAATATTTGGCTCATTCACTGTAATCCAACCAAGCCCTGAAAAAACAATATCTGTTTTCGGTTCTTTTATCGTGAATTCATGCTTAATAAGCTTAGGAAATTGCTCCATTTCATCTCGTTTTGGAGGTGTCAGCATTTCCCCGGCATGCTTTTCATAAAGTGCATCAGCATTCTCCGTTTTAGTGCGGTGGATATCCAGTTCATTAGAGAAATAACAAACAAATGAGTGACGGTCACCACTTGTAAAATCAAAGCGAGCTAAACCTCCAAAGAACAATGTTTGTCCTTCATTAAGCTGAAACACTTTCGATTTTATTTCTTTTTTCGGAGTGATAACCTTTAAATCACGTTTATCAACAAAATGAGCCATTTGGTGATGGTTAATAATTCCTGGTGTATCTACTAATGCCTTGCCGTCTGATAATGGAATTTCTATAATATCAAGCGTTGTTCCTGGAAAATGAGATGTTGTAATGATATTTTCCTCTCCAGAAACCTCTTTAAGGACAGAGTTAATGAATGTCGATTTCCCTACATTCGTACATCCAACTACATAGACGTCTTTTCCTTCGCGGTGATACTCAATAGCCTCAAGCACTTCTTTAATGCTTTGACCCTTTTGTGCGCTTACTAAAAAGACATCAGCAGGTCTTAAACCAAGATCCTTTGCTTCTTTTTTCATCCAATTGATGACTTTATGTTTGTTAACTGACTTTGGAAGCAAGTCAACCTTATTTCCTATCAACAACACTTTGTTTTTGCCTGTAAAGCGATGCAGCCCAGGAAGCCAGCTGCCATTAAAATCAAATATATCAACAATCTTAACAATAAGGCTGTCACTTCTGCCGATTTCATTCAGAATCTTTAAGAAATCATCATCTGTCAATGATACATCCTGTACTTCATTATAGTGCTTCAAGCGGAAGCAGCGCTGGCAAATTATCGTCTCCTTCTCTAAAGAAGAAGCAGGTGCATAACCAAGCTCATCTTTATTTTCAGTCTGAATGGCAACTCCGCATCCAAAGCAATGTATTCTTTCTGTCACTTATTAATCCTCCCAAGTCAATTTTCCTTTTTTCCGGAACCAATTTAAAATTCTTCTTTCAATTTTTCTGTTCAACCTTGTCGCAAATCCATCTGTTTGAGCTACAGGCACAACGAGGATTGTGTGAAATCCGCTGCGGTTTCCGCCAAGAACATCTGTAAGCAGCTGATCGCCAATAACGACTGCTTCCGTTTTTGAGAGCTCCATTTCCTTAAGCGCTCTTCGAAAAGCTCTGCCCATTGGTTTTCTTGCTGCAAAGATAAATGGGATGTTTAAAGGATCAGAAAAGGACTTTACTCTTCCTTCCTTATTATTTGAAACGATTGTAACTTTTATATTGTTTTTCTTCATATCTTCGAACCATTCCAATATCTGTGGCGTTGCCAACGGACGGTCCCATTCAACAAGTGTATTGTCAAGATCCGTTATAATTCCCTTTACTCCTTTTTCTTTCAGAAGCTCTGGTGTAATTTCGAATATATTTTTAACAAACTGATCAGGCAAAAAATTATTTAACAATGATGGACACCTCTTTTATCTACTAGTTGATCAGAAGAATTTTGACTCTATGTTCATTGCCGTTTGTATGTACGTCACACTATATTAATTTATATCCGCAAAACAAATTTAATGAAAGTAATATTATACCTTTTTCTACCCATGAAAAGAAGTTAATGACTATTTTTTTTTATATTCTAAAAATATTTTTCGACAAAAAACGCAAATATCCGCGTATGTGGATAACCTTATACACATTATACCCTTTGTTATAATAAACATCTTTATACTTACAAACAACTTAACCACAGGTTATCCACGGAAGATTGTGGATAAGAGAACAGTTGTTCTAAATGTTTATTTTTGTTAAAGTTAGGTTACTAGATAATATATTAACTAACGTTTAACAAAGTTTACAAAAAATGGATTGGAGGTGGGTTCTGACATGCGCAAACTGTCAGATGAATTGTTGATTGAGTCATATCATAAAGCGAGGGAGCTGGATTTAAGCCCCGAATTTATACGTCTCATTGAAACAGAAATTCACCGACGTTCATTAAGTATTAAAATGAAAGTATCCTCTTAAAACCCGCTGATCAGCGGGTTTTTTTTCATACATATAATTATTAATCCATGAATTCTCCAATTAGCTCTCCCATTTTAACATGATAAGGTGCTGTTATGTTTTCTTTCATTTTTAAAGCATCCTTTTCAAAAAGAAGAACGACAGTTGATCCGAAGGAAAAATAAGCAATTTCCTCTCCCGCACTTACCATTTCATGGTCGTGACTTAAAATAATAGAATTGATGAACATGGCACCTACCTTAACAACCGCTACATGCTGCCCACTTGCTGTTCTTACTTCAGAAATCGTCCGGTAGTTTTTGGAAAGCGGGCTTTTCCCGTACTTTAAACCATATTTATTGACTGGATAAGATTTTCCACCAAGTGTCCACTGCTTCCTTATTTCTCCGGCAATAGGACTATGAATGCGATGGTAATCCTTTGGACTCAAGTAGAATATCAAGTATGTACCACCCTCATATTGCCCTATCGTATCCTGAGTTCCCAACATCTCCTCAATAGAGTAAGTTTTCCCTTTGACTATTATCGTTTTGTCTTTTTTAATTGTGCCGATATCTTCTATAACAGCATCAACAGGACTAATCACACCATTGCTTGTATGCTGTATTTCTCTTGCTCCAGATTTTAGCTTTCTGACAAAAAAATCATGCAGGCTGGAAAAATTGCCCGCCTTTTTTTCTGCTTCCTCTAAATTAATTTCATACACCTTGGAAAAGGAGGGAATAATCATAGTACTGAAATTTGAATTAGCAAATTTTTTTATTAGTAAAGAACTCCACTTGCTGTTAGTCAGTTCTATCAAAAAACGGTAAAAAAATTGTTTCAACTAAGAATCCTCCAGTAAATTGTAAATTTTTCTTTACGAACAATCATATATTACATTAAAATTATATATTATTATATAATAAAAAAGTTTGTATGAAGAAATTTCATACGGGGAGTGAATGGGATGTTTCTACATGAAGTGCTAGAACAAACCGCTAAAAAGCTAAAAGCTCAAATTGCCAACTTCCTTACACTGACCAATTTAGGCCTTGGAGGATTTTCCATTATTTATAGCCTTAAGGGCCACATTCAGCTCAGCCTTTTATTAATATTTATTGCTGCACTTGCTGATAGGTTGGACGGGATGGCAGCACGCAAGTTCAACATTGAATCAGAGTTAGGCAAACAACTGGACTCTATGAGCGACATTATATCCTTTGGAGTGGCTCCGGCCCTGTTGCTTTACCAGGCAGTTTTATTTGAATTCAGTACAGTAGGCTCTTTCTTTACCGTCTTATATATTTGCTGCGGGGCATTTCGTCTGGCGAGATTTAACATTACAGAAAACAGCGGCTTTTTCACTGGCCTTCCTATAACTGCAGCAGGGTGTATTATTACTTTCTGCACATTAGGAGCCAGCTTTATTGCGCCACATCTGTACTTGTTTCTTCTTTTAATCCTATCTGTCCTGATGATAGGCAATTTCAAGTGGAAAAAAATATAAGAAATGGATGCCTAAAAGGCATCCATTTCTTCGTTTAATTACTTTGTTAATGCTAAAAACTCTTCTACATCATCTATACATACCTTAATAGCACTTTCCCAGAAGGCGTCATCTGTCAAATCTACATCAAGATGTTTTTTCGCCAGCTCTTCAACAGACATGCTGGCAGTGTCTTTTAAGAGGGAAATATATTTGTCTTCATAACCTTGGCCTTCTTGAATGGCCTTTGCATAAATGCCAAGAGAAAATAAGTATCCAAATGTATATGGAAAATTATAAAAAGGCACACCTGTAATATAAAAATGCAGCTTTGATCCCCAGAAGGACGGATGATATTCTGCTAACGCATCACCAAAAGCCTCTTGTTGAGCTGCAACCATCAGCTCATTCAATCTCTCTTTACTAACAAGACCTTTGCGTCTTTCCTCATAGAAGCTTGTTTCAAAAATAAACCGGGCATGAATATTCATTAACAGAGCAACTGAACGCTGAATTTTATCCTCTAACAAAACGAGTTTCTCTTCCTCAGAGGAAGCGTTTTTCACTGCAGCATCTGCAACAATCATCTCTGCAAGTGTGGAAGCTGTTTCAGCGACATTCATCGCATAATTACGGTTAAGTGTATGCATGTCTTTCATTGCATAAGTATGGAAGCCGTGACCAAGCTCATGTGCCAATGTCGATACATTGGACGGCGTTCCTGAATAGGTCATAAAAATCCTTGATTGAGCACTTTCAGGAAAATAAGTGTGAAAGCCTCCTGGTCTTTTCCCATGTCTATCTTCAGCCTCAATCCAGTTGTTTTCAAATGCCGTTTTAGCAAAGGACGTCATTTCCTCCCCGAATTTCGCAAAATGATCAAGAATGAATTCTGCGCCCTCCTGATAAGTCATTTTTGTTTCAGTTTTCCCAATTGGCGCATCAACATCAAACCAGCTCAGCTTATCTACCCCAAGTAATTTTGCTTTTCTGTTCAAGAACTCCACAAGCGGCTTTTTATTATTACTGATTACCCGCCACATCGCCGTAAGTGTCTTTTCGTCCATCCTATTGTATTCAAGCGGCTCTTTCAGCACATTATCCCAATTTCTCATCTCATATGTATTTAACCGAAAACCAGCAAGATGATTTAACGTCTTAGATAATAATGCACCCTTTTCATTCCATGCCTTTTCCCATTCCACAAAGACCTTTTGGCGAACTTCACGATTTGGATGTGAGAACTTATTGGCAGCTTGCCCAACAGACAAATAGCTCACATGACCATTTTCCTCAAACGGAATTTGCATGCTGCCAACAATTGTATCGTACATTTGGCCCCAGCCATGATACCCGTCAACACTCAGCTTGTTAATCAGCATTTCTTCTTTTTCAGACAGCCTTTGAACTGCATTCGTTCGTCTCTCTGTCAGAACAAACGATAGTTCATGAAGCTTTTCATCCTCAAGAAGCAGCTTCCATTGGTCATTTTCATATTGAGATAATTTCCCATCAAAGATCGTCAATCCATTTTGAAAGCCTGCACTCAACTCTGTTACTTTCCCTCTTAGAGCATCTGCCTCCTTATCATCCATGTTTTGTGCCTGTAAACAGCTGACAAATGCACCTGCCTGGCGGATTTTTTGCACAGTGCCTTCAAACATATCGATTAAATGTCGAACTGTTTTCCGGTCAGAGATGCCGTCTGCAGGAGCATACTCCTTAACCGTGTTGGTGAACTCTTCAATTTTAGTTCCTGTCTCCTCAAGATGCTTGGTGAATTCTGGTGAACTGCTTCCTCCAGGGAAAAAAACATCTAAATCCCAAACATCTGCATACATTTTGTTTGTCAAAATGATACCACTCCTTTTTTGTTTCTTATATTATTATAGTTTTATTGTGGAAAAATTTCTATTTATCAAAATAAAAGGATATAAAAATGACAATCTGCCTCTAAACCTAAAAAAAATCATTTGCCAAAAGTGATAGGCAAATGATTACGATATATGTTAATAATAAAAACAGTTGCTGAATGCCCAAATACCCCAAAACAGGATGATAATGATGAAAAGAACAATCAATAAAGCATACCACGCCCCGTAGCCTTGCTGTTGCCCATAGCCATATCCATAACCTTGCGGATATCCTCCTGCTAAAAAAGGATTTCCTGGCACCGATTGGTATGGATAACCAAATGCCGTCATAACAAAACCTCCCCTCCCTTATAACCTATTCTGCAATTGCCATAGTTGGTTAGGCAGGGGTCCTGCTTATAGGTGATTTTCTTTTGACATCCATTTACTAAAAATAACCCGAACTCTATTCGAAAATAAGTTCGGGTTTAACTTAAATTATCCTATTTCTCTTGAACGTTAGGATTCTGACAATACAATTGTAGAGTAACCTTCTTCTTTAGCTCTGTCTTCCATTGCTTCTGCATTTGTGCGGTTTGCAAATGCGCCGATTTGGACTTTATAGAGGTTATCTCTTAACAACACTGCTGCATCAAGACCATCACGTCTTGCCTGTGCTGCAAGACTGTCTGCATTTGCTTTATTTCTAAAAGCACCTATTTGCACTTTATAAAGTGTATCATTTTCAGTTGTTTCTCTTTTTTTCAAATTGAAAGCATCTGCTATGCCTTCTGCATGTCCTCTAGCTAATGTGGAAAGGAAAGAAGCGTTTTTTAGTTTATTTGCATCAGATGCGGTATCAATAAATCCGTTTTCAGTCAAAATAGCTGGCATAGTCGTTTCTCTTACAACATGGAAGTTCGCCTGTTTTTTACCACGGTCGCCCCAATTAGTAAGATTGATTACTCGATTATGAACCGCTGTTTGATAGGTTGTTGTTGGTGCGCCTGTTCCAGTGTACACATAGCTTTCAAACCCTGTTCCACCACCTGCATTAACGTGGATTGATACAAAATAGTCTGCTCCCCAGCTGTTTGCAGCATTTGACCTTTGTGAAAGGCTTACTGTTTCATCAGAGGTTCTGCTCATCCTAACTGTTACACCTTCATATTCACTGACAAGCATATCCCTGACCATTGTCCCAATGCGTAATGTAATATCCTTCTCTCGAATCCCATTCCCGACTGCTCCTGGATCAGAGCCGCCATGGCCTGGATCAATAAATATTTTTGCCATTATTTTCACCACCTTGCTAATATTATAGTAAGGTGGTGAAAAAGCGCTTGTACGAATATCTCAATTTGAAGATATTTAAAGCTCTAATATATGTTCTTTTTCTTGTCCATCCGGAAAATAGACGGCCTCTCTTATATTGCCATCGTTTCCTTTATAATACATGGATTTTCTTTGTATGATGCTGCCATCATTCGAAAAGCTAATAAAGATAATTCTCTCCACTAAATCATCGCTAATGCTGCTTATATCAACAGCGTCAGATTGTTCAAAAAAGCTGTAATTGGCAACCGTGCATATGTCAAAGCGCCACACTTTTGTGCCGCTCATCTCGTCCGTTATTTCCTTATGCTTCGTTCCAAGCACTGCATCCACTTCCTCTTTATCCTTGAGGCTTTTTATTGCCGCCTTCCATTCTGAATCACTTCGTTCACATGTTTTGTCATCATTTGCTCGTGCTCGGTCATATTCCTGATGTGAAGGCCAAACAAGAGCAGTAACGAACACGGATAAAAAAAGCAGCTGTTTCAATAGCATTTGACTTTCATCCTCCTACCGGCTTATCATGCATATTCACTCTATATCGTTATATATATTTCATTCACATTACTAATATTATATTTTATTTACAAATAGCGAACTTTTTTTATTATGTGCGGAACCGTAAATGAGGGCATGTACTTTTTTATGAATATGTTACTTCCAAGCATAAAATGATAATATTTTCCTTTTTATCATTCTATCCAACTATTCCTTTAAGATTGCCGAATAAGTAGGCTGGACATGCATATTATGTAGGGAAGGAGGAGAGAGAATGAAGAAACGCCTTGCTTTACTATTCGTGATTGTTTTGCTAGCATTTATTGCCTATGTGGAGACACCAACTGCGAAAATAAATGAAGACTATGTTTATTATTATGGTGAAACAACGGAAAGCGAGCCGGCAAGCACATCTGAGGAAGTGTACGGAGCGCCAGAATTAGAATATAAATTAGAAGATACGACGGTTGAGGATGGATTCGTATTGGAAACTTACAGAGAATATGAAATATACAAAAATCGCGCAGGCGAAGTCGTCAAAAATGTTCCTACCTCTAACCGGGAATATTTACGATATAAACAATAATAAAAACTGCTGTTATGACAAAGAGGGCTGCACAACACAGCCCTTTTCCTTGTTAAAGCTAATCCTGCCCCTTTTTCCGTTTTTCCTTTTCTGCTCTGTAAAATTCATGAAACATTTTCATCAGTGCTCTTTTTTCAATACGAGAAACATAGCTTCTTGAAATGCCAAGTTCTTTTGCGATTTCTCTTTGAGTCTTCTCTTTTTTCAAATCAAGCCCAAACCTGCCGACAATAACTTCCTTTTCTCGTTCATCTAATACATCGATATATTCCTTCACTTTTTCCAGCTCCATATTTAACTGAATCGTATTGACTACATCCTCTGATTCTGACTTCAGGACATCAATAAGGCTGATTTCATTACCTTCTTTATCCTGCCCGATAGGGTCATGTAGGGAGACATCTTTTTTGGTTTTTTTCAATGCCCTTAAATGCATAAGTATTTCATTCTCAATACATCTTGCGGCGTATGTGGCAAGCTTCGTTCCTTTACCTTCTGAGAAGCTTTCTATTCCTTTAATCAAACCAATTGTTCCGATAGATATTAAATCCTCCGAGTCCTCGCCAGTGTTTTCGAATTTCTTCACAATATGTGCAACAAGGCGTAAATTATGTTCTATCAGCATATTTCGCGCATGTGAATCTCCTTCTGCCATCAGCCTTAAATACTTTTTTTCATCTGATGCAGATAACGGCTGGGGAAACGCATTATTTTTTACATAAGAAACAAGAAACAACAGTTCTTTTACTAAAAGCCCGAGTGAATAAATAATCCCAGACATTGTTCCACCTCCACTTTAGCCTATACTTCATTACTATGTGAAGGTGTAGGATGTCTTGCATGTCCTTTCTCGAATAATAATAGGAAAATATCGTTTAATTACGTTTACAGTTAAAATTCAATGGGTATAGGGGACACGCGGTTAAAACGGAGAAAACAGGAATAACAGTATTCTCCTTTATGAAAAAAGACATATTAAGAAAGGTTTTTCCTTCCCTTGTATGTAAAATAGGAATAAAATGGGCTTATGCCACATCATTAGCAATAATTGGACAATTTTTCGATAGGAGAGGTACAGATGGACACAAAATATTTAGACCTGCTAACAGAAAAATACACAAGTGAAGAAAAGGTTGTAACCGAAATAATTAACTTAGATGCCATTTTAAACCTGCCAAAAGGAACGGAGCATTTTGTCAGTGATTTACACGGGGAATTCCATGCCTTTCAGCATGTTCTTCGAAATGGATCTGGGAATGTTAAGGAAAAGATCAAAGAGCTGTTCCATGAGGAGCTTTCCAAAAAAGAGATGGACGAGTTTGCAACACTTGTTTATTACCCAGAAGAAAAGCTGCAGCTTGTGATCAACACATTCGAAAATGACCAATTATTGTATAAATGGTATGCGAATACAATCGAGAAAATGATCCGGTTAGTTTCCTATGCTTCCTCCAAATATACTCGCTCAAAAGTGCGTAAGGAACTGCCTAAACAATTTGTCTATATTATTGAAGAGCTGCTGTATAAAAAGGACGAGCTAGACAACAAAAAAGATTACTATTCAAAAATCCTGCAACGAATCATTTCCCTTGGTCAAGCAAGCAAACTAATTACCGGGTTGGCTTACACGATTCAAAGACTTGTCGTCGACCATTTACATGTAGTCGGCGATATTTATGACAGGGGGCCACATCCTGATAAAATCATGGAAACATTGATGGACTACCATTCTGTCGACATTCAATGGGGAAATCATGATGTATTGTGGATTGGTGCATACGCTGGCTCTAAGGTGTGCCTTGCAAATATCATCCGTATTTGCGCCCGTTACGATAACCTCGACATCATTGAAGATGCATATGGAATTAATTTACGGCCATTATTGAATCTAGCAGAAAAATACTATGATGATAACTCTGCATTTCGCCCAAAGCTAAATGCTAAAAGAGAGGAAATTGGTGAGGAGAACATCCTGCAAATCACTAAAATCCATCAGGCAATCAGCATGATTCAATTCAAGCTTGAACAGCCTATTATTAAAAGAAGACCTGATTTCAACATGGAGCATCGCCTTATTCTCGATAAAATTGATTTTGATTCTAATACTATTCTCTTGCACGGAAACACCTATCAGCTTGAAAATACCTGCTTCTCAACGCTTGATCCAAATGATCCAGCGAAGCTTTTGCCTGAAGAGGAACAAGTTTTGGAAAAGCTGCTTTTCTCTATCCAGCATTCAGAAAAGCTGGCACGACATATGACCTTTTTAATGAAAAAAGGCAATCTTTATTTAAAATACAATGGCAATTTGCTTATCCACGGATGTATTCCATTAAACCAGGATGGCAGTATGAAAACAATGGAGCTGAACGGCAAGAACTACAGTGGCAAAAAGCTGCTTGACGTTTTTGAGCAATATTTACGGGAAAGTTTTTCTCGTCCAGAAATAACCGATGACCTTGCAACAGATATGATTTGGTATTTATGGACTGGAGAGAACTCTTCTCTATTTGGCAAAAAGGACATGACTACATTTGAACGTTATTTTATTAAGGACAAAGCAATACATAAGGAGCACAAAAATCCTTATTATAAATTAAGGGAAGAAGAAGAAACTTGTCGATCAATCCTACAGGAATTTGATATGAATCCTGATCACGGTCATATTATCAACGGACACACGCCTGTAGAAGAAATTAATGGAGAAAATCCGATTAAGGCGAACGGCAAAATGATTGTTATTGACGGTGGCTTCTCAAAGGCTTATCAGTCGAAAAC
Source organism: Niallia circulans (assembly GCF_007273535.1). Classification (NCBI taxonomy): domain Bacteria; kingdom Bacillati; phylum Bacillota; class Bacilli; order Caryophanales; family Bacillaceae; genus Niallia; species Niallia circulans. The sequence continues at coordinate 2,214,781 of NZ_RIBP01000004.1, read as the reverse complement.
TGGCATTGCGGGCTATACGCTTCTCTATAACTCATACGGAATGCAGCTTGTAGCCCATAAACGCTTTATTAGCAAAGAGGATGTTCTTCAAACAGGAACAGATGTCTTATCTGTCAAAAGAGTCGTTGATCGTGAACTGCAACGAAAAAGAGTAATGGAAACAAACATCGGCGAAAAATTGCTAGAACAAAGAGATGATTTGCAGCATCTTCTTGAATACAAATATAAAGTGAGATAATTAGGAGCTCATGCATCAAACGATGCATGAGCTTTTTTCATTACCGAGACATTGTTTTCCTAATTGTCTCCACCCACCATTTGCATTCAACTGACAGCAGCAATATAAACATATGCATAGCATTCTCACTAGCCCTTCATTTCGTTAGGTGGAATCCTTCTCCACCCACAGGATTGATTGACGTCTTTGCAAAATGATAATCATGATTCTTCACACCTTTCTTTTTATTTTTTACTGGCAGATTACAGTAAACGCTGATGCGTGATTTGCCTGTTTTTATGCTCATCCATTAATTTTTCAATTCTTTGCTGATGTAAATATTCTTTTGTGCTGGTTTTTCGTTTACGGATAATAACTGTAAAGAACAGTAGATTCAGTGTCATATATTTCACCCCCTTTTTTCGTAAAAACATACTCCTCTTAAAACGTATTTCTTGTAAAGTCTCCTAAGCTTACTTGCTTATGTTTACTTTCTTCGATTATTTGTTCCGTAAGCTGATCATGCATGAATTGCTCATACGTTTGTTGCTTCCTTTTAATCGTTATGGTCATAAATAGAATATTAAGCGTCATTATATCACCTCCTTTCATCATCTATTACCAATTATTAACTAAAATGGGATATTTTAATTAAAAAGGCACAAAAAAACCGCAGGTCGAAAGCCCCTGCGATATATTTCTTCTAAAAGAAGACATATAAAAACCGCAGGACACGACTCGCCTGCGGTTGAATAGGTAATTTTAGAAAAACTAGAATTTCCATTCCTCAGCGGTTGAATTCGTGCATAATCCATATAATGTTGTCATATTGCTCACTGATTGCATTAATACGTTTTTCATAACATTCAACCTCCTTTAGAATTAGTTTTTACATTGGCAATTATATCCTCCATTTCCATTTTTGTAAACCACTTTTTTTCAAAATAGATATTTTACTTATTTTTTTAAAATGTGGTTTACGTTAAGTAAGAAAAGGGCATAAAAAAAGAGAATGAATAATTCATTCTCTTTAATTTATCAATATATGAATTTACATATCGTCATCTGTCATGTCGCTGATCATTTTTCTGAACTTCTTCACTTTTGCAAAAAAGAAAATGGATGCTGATAAAGTAACTGCTGATGTAATTGTCATAGCTTCATCATGCCATTTAACTTGATGCACAGCTGGTATAATGACTCCTAAATAAAAAAAGACCCCAACAGCCAACAAAACAATCGCAAATCGTTTGTAATCCGCTAATCTCCCCGACAAGTCCTTCAACGTCTTTTCCAAGCTATCCCTGCTTTCTACTTTTCTATAACTCTACTTTACCATAAGCTTAGCTAACTTTTCTTTAGCAATTGATAGCATGTCAGGAAAATACTAGAAACAATATAACCTAAAACATCTTAAACAGTTTTGTTAATAAGCAATAAATGGCTGCTTCTCAATCTCGCTTCTTGAGTTAGAATAACTTCTTAGGCTTTGCAGCTCTTTCTTCTCTGCACTTGTATTGAGCGCACTTAGCCATTTCACTAAGGTTTTTTATCACAATTGATTTGGTAACCAGAAAAAAAGACCCCTGACTACCACAAAATTATGCTTTCGTGGTAGTCAGGGGTTTATCTTTGTCTTATGTTAACGCCTGTTCTAAGTCCTCCAATAAGTCCTCGATATCTTCAAGTCCAACGGAAATGCGGACAAGGCCGTCGGTAATACCAAGCTCTGCTCTTCTTTCCTGTGGTATGGATGCATGTGTCATTTTTGCAGGTACGGATATTAAGCTTTCGACTGCGCCAAGACTTTCTGCTAAAGTAAAATACTTCAATTTGCTGAGAAGCTTATCAGCATTTGCTTCACTGCCGACATCAAAGCTGATCATGCCGCCGAATCCAAGTGCTTGCTTTTTGCTGATTTCATGATTTGGATGTGATTCAAGCCCAGGATAATAAACCTTTGATACTGCTGGGTGCTTTTCTAAAAAAGCAACAATCTCTTTTGCGCTTTTTTCGTGCTCTTCCATTCTGATTCCTAAAGTCTTCATTCCACGAATCAACAACCAAGAATCTTGCGGTCCAAGCACTCCTCCTGTTGAGTTTTGGATAAAATGCAGATCTTCGCCTAATTTTTCATTTTTCACTGCTACAAGCCCTGATACGACATCACTATGTCCGCCTAAATATTTTGTGGCACTATGCAGGACAATATCAGCACCGAGTGTTAATGGCGTTTGCCAATATGGTGTGGAGAACGTATTGTCCACAATCGTTAACAGGCCTAGTTCCTTGGCTGCAAAGGATGCTGCTGAAATATCTGTAATTTTCAACAGCGGGTTTGTCGGTGTTTCAATATAAAGGGCAACCGTATTTTCCTGAACTGCTTCTTTTATATTGTCAATATCGCTTGTATCTATAAAAGTTGCTTCAATTCCAAATTTATTAAGCACCTTTGTTATGACACGGAATGTTCCTCCGTAAACATCATCTGTTATTAACAGGTGATCACCTTGTTTAAACAGCATGATAACAGCTGTAATGGCTGCCATTCCAGAGCTAAAGGCAAATCCTCTTGTGCCATGCTCTAAATCCTTTATAAGCTCCTCTAGTGCGTGACGAGTAGGGTTTCCTGTTCGAGAATATTCAAAGCCTTGATGATTTCCAATTCCATCCTGTTTATAAGTACTAACCTGATAAATTGGGACATTGACAGCACCTGTATGTGGGTCTCCAGGTATTCCACCATGGATAAGTCTCGTTTTACGTTTCATTTATATTCCTCCTTCAAATATCTTCTTGCTTATATACCGGTCGCTGCTGTCTGGAAACACAACGACAATATTTGTTCCTGGTGTAGCAGCTTCTGCCTCCAATAAGGCAGCATGCAAGGCGGCCCCTGAGGAACTGCCCACTAACAAGCCTTCTTTTATAGCCGCATCCTTTACCTTTTGAAAGGCATCTGCATCACTTACTGTATGAACTGCATCAAAATATGCAGTGTCCATATAGCTAGGCAGAAATTCCATTCCAATACCCTCTGTTTTATGTGACCCAGCATCTCCGCCATTCAGGATAGATCCTTCTGGCTCTACGATAACTGTTTTTATTGTGCTTTTTTGGTCTTTTAAGTATCTGGCTGTTCCCATAAAGGTACCACCAGTACCAGCACCAGCAACAAAAATATCTATCTCTCCATCAAGCTGCTCCCAAATTTCCGGTCCTAGTGTTTTGTAATAAGTATCTGGATTTGCTGGATTTTCAAATTGACCTGGCAGGAAGGAGCCTGGAATGCTTTTTTGCAGTTCTTTTGCCTTTGCAATTGCTCCAGCCATGCCCTTAAGCGTTGGCGTATGAATAATTTCCGCACCTAAAGCCTTCATAATTTGCTGTTTCTCGATGCTGAACTTTTCGGGCACACACACAATTACGTTCACATCTTGATTTAATGCAGCGAGAGCCAGACCTATTCCTGTGTTTCCTGCAGTAGGTTCAATGATTGTTCCACCTTTTGTCAGCTTTCCACTCTCAATAGCATCCTTGATTAATTCAAGCCCAAGTCTATCTTTTATGCTTCCGCCCGGATTATAAAACTCTAGCTTCGCAAATATACGAACATGATTCGGCAAAAGAAAATGGGTTATTTCAACCATTGGCGTATTGCCAATAAGTTGATGCACATTGTTGTAAACTCTCATCATCATTTCCCTCCTTCTATTTATCATTGCCTGTTTTACACTTAATTCCGTTTGCAAAATATGCCGATTACTATATTACCAATATCCCCATTTGAATAGTCAGATTTAATTATTAACAAAGAGGGAAGTCTTTAAAAAGTCTTCCCCCACCTATTTACTTCATTTTCTTAACAATTCCAACTACTAAGTTCGCTGAATGAACTGCTGCCTTCTCCAAGTATTGATCAAAAGATAGATGCGACTCTTTGCCCGCAATATCAGACAAGGAACGGATAATCACAAATGGAATTTCATGCTTATATGCAACTTGTGCTATTGCGGCAGCTTCCATTTCAACTGCTTGAAGCCCAGTGAATTTTGATTTAATAAAGTCCGCTCTCGCAGGGTCGTTAATAAAGGAATCTCCTGTTGTGATAAGCCCTCTAACAACGGCATATTCGCCAATTTCCTTGGCGCTTTCCTCTGCTATATGAATTAAACTACTATCTGCTGCAAAGCTTGCAGGCATTTGTGGCACTTGACCATATTCATAGCCGAAGATAGTAGCATCTACATCATGATGTCTTACTTCACTTGAAATGACAACATCGCCAACATTCAAGTCAGGATTTAATCCACCTGCTGATCCTGTATTAATTAGATAATCCGGTTTGTAAGCCTGCATTAGAATCGTTGTGCTCATTGCAGCATTGACCTTGCCAATGCCTGAACGCAGCAGAACTACTTCCTTGCCAGCCAAACTACCTTCAATAAATTGAAAACCAGCGATTGTCTGCTCCTTTTTATTCTCCATTTGTTCCCTTAGTATAGAAACTTCTTCTTCCATTGCTCCGATAATTGCTATTCTCAATTTACTTCCCTCTTTCTTACTGCACTTTTATTCCTTCCATGATCCAGACAAACTCATTTAAACGAGTAAATGTGGCCGTGAAGTCATTTTCCTCTAACATCCCCTTAAGCTTCGGGATGGTGGAATAATATTCACGTGCTAAGTCTGCTGCAAGGTTATGAAATCCGCTTTGTGAAGCGGCTGCTTTTGCTTTTTCATATTCTTCTTCGGAACGAAACATTGTATCCGCAAAAACTATTTTACCAGATGACGACAGTAAATTACTATAAAGAGTAATGGCTTCTGCTTTTTCTTTATCTGTTAAATGATGAAAAGCATACGTACTGACAAAAACATCTGGTTTTTTCTCTATAGTAAAGGAAAGAAAGTCCCCATCCTTCACGACTGCTTTCCCGTTGAGCTTTTCGTCCGCTAATTTTCGCATCGCAGGGGAAGGTTCTATTCCTGTCACAGACAATCCTTGCTCTAACAGCTTTGCAGTAAGATTTCCTGTTCCTGGTCCAAATTCAACAACTTCACCGAAAGCTCTATTTGCAACACTTTCTAATATTTGCTCATAGCCGCGAAACACTTCTTTGTATTCAATATCATTTGTTAAGCTAACATCGTAAGTGTCCGCCCATTTTTCAAAAATTTCAATGAATTCCTTTCCCATTTCTCATTCCCCTTTCATAGCAAACAATTCCCATAAATATACTATGAATTGGACGAGAGTCAGGTTCATCATTTACCAAAGACTCCACGCACTTTTATGTAAATATGCTTTTATCAGCGTTCTCCTTGTTTTACACTATTTATGCTAAAATACATACAGAGATCCTAAGAGAGGAAGTACCATATGAATTTTCAGCTTGATATTATCCAAGACAAAGTCGAGTTTTTTGAAGGAGAAAGCCTAAAAACGATTGAAAAAAGAATTTCTGAGCAAATCGAAATAAACAAAGGTATTCTGCTTTCTGTGCATTCTGTCAATCATCAGACAACACTTCAAGAAAACGGCAGACCGTACCATACGGTTATGGTCCATTTTAAAATAAAAAAATAAGAACACAATGAGGGCGGCATATGAATAATCATATACCGCCTCGATTGATTTAACGGATATTCAAGTCTTTAATTTCTTCTACCTTAGTTGGCTTCCAGCCGCTGCCGTCTACCCATTCAATATATACACGATATTTTTGACTTTTATCTTTTGTTGATACAGTGCCGATTGATTTATTAGGGTCGTGATTGTTATTGCCTAAGAACCAGACAGTCATATTGCTTTCGTCAATTCCTGTTCCATATGCAAGTGCTTTTACCTGCTCATTCCAATCAACGCCTTCTGAGTAGGTAGCAGTATGTTCACCAGTTTGCGCTGTGCCAACAGACTCCCATGATGAATTTTCAATCGTTTTAATAACGTTTGAATCACTGCCTCCATCTGTAATGACTTCATCCCCGTCTTTTTGCTCTGTCGAATCTTCATCTGTGCTGTCCGTGTCAGAGGCTTTGTCATCGTCCGTTTTTGCAGCATTATCCTCACTCGCAGCAGTCTCTTCCGTTTTAGCTGCGTTTGTGTTATTTTGCTGTTCTGCATTGTTGTCATCTTTTGTCTTGAAAATAGAATATGAGACAAAAACAATTAATGCTATGACAAGAATGATCAAGCCATTAAGAATAATATTCGTCTTTTTCCTCTTTGATCGATTTTCCGATCTGCTTCGAACATTATCGTTAGTGTCTGTGCTCAAAACTGTTTCTCCTCCCTATATCCAAACATTTGTATTATGTTTCTTTATTATCACCATTATTTTTTAACCAGTTAAGGCTGTACATATTCTATCATGACTTTTGCTGAGTGAAAAGGAAAATGGGTATTTCACTACTCCTGCTTGTTTTCATTATGATCATGGTCATACACCATTTTAACCATATCTGCAAACAGCGGATTGACTCCTCCTTCATCAGCAAATACTTCAAGATTAACGGCTACAAGGGCATACTTCGGATTATCATACGGAAAATAACCTGCAAACCACTTATTATGAAGCTGCTCTTTTCCTTTGTATATGCCAGTTTCTGCTGTTCCAGATTTTCCAGCCACTTCATATGGCAAGTTCTGAAACCATCTGCCAGTGCCTTCTTTATTCTCGACAACTTCTCTTAGAAGCTTTTGAAGCCGCTCTGCTGTATATGGTTTAATCGTGTCCCCAGCCAGTTGTTTTTGCTCAAATGTAAGCAATGTGCTGCCATTTTTATATTCTATTTCTGAAGCGACTCTAACTGCCTGCTTTTCCCCGCCTCTCGCGATTGTCGCCATCATATTCGCAACAGCGAGAGGGGTAACTCTCACTTCGTTTTGACCGATGCCTGTTAATGCAACATAATTCTTATCCTTTCTTGCTTCTTCTGATAAAAACACTCGGCCCTTTTCCTCATCCTGTATTTGCTTGAAATCGCTCGAATGAAAAATAGATCCTTGCCAGCCAACAGTTGCCGTTAAAGATAGTTTATCGGCATAATCCTCCAGCATATGCTCATCGATGATTTGCAGATCCTTTGCAATCGTCGCAAATGTATTATTACAGCTGACAGCAAAGCTATCTGTAAAGTTAAGCATGCCATGCTGATAAACTGGATCTGGATCTCCGTTTATTTTCTGACTGCAATTGTAAACAGCATCATTATTATCCAATTTATTATCAATTGCCGCTGCAGCAACAACTGTCTTAAATACAGAGCCGACAATTTGCTGCTTTAGCATAAAGTTATTAATTCCGTCTGTTTCATAAGGACTGCTTGAGTTTATATTTGGACGTGATACCATGGCAGCGACGGTATTTGTCTCCATATCTAAGAGCACAAGTCCGCCTTTTTTAATTCCATGCTTGTCCGCTAATTGTTCTGCATTTTCTTGTAGCTCTTTATCAATGGTTGTTTTAATATTCACTGGATAAAAAGGATTTCCCGGCTCCACATATTTGACATTTATGCCAAACAAAGGACCACCTGTTGCATCAACATGATAAACAAGCTTTGATTCACCATCTGGGAGGAGAAATTCATCGAAGCTTTTCTCTAGTCCAGTCAGACCCATTAATGTATCGTAGGACAGCTTTTTATCAGGATATCTGGCGGCAAGCTGTTCCTCATTTTGTCCTGTAATCCCTATGAGCTGTTCTGCTAAATCGTTTTGGACCCTGTATTTTTTATTTACGGCAAACACACCGGGAATTTTAAGACTATTAATGTCCGTCATTTGTTCTGCAGACAATTCAAGAGGCTTGCTTCCCCCAAGCACAACCGGCTCTTTTGCCTCTGCGATTGTTTTCGTTAAAGTATATTCTGTTGTGCCAATAATATCCGCAATTTTTTTGCTATCCCACTCCATGTTTTTTAGGAACGGAAATAGAATCAAAACAGTTTTTGTTTGTTGTGTTAGCGACTCCCCATCTCTGTCTAAAAAACCGCCTCTGCCGTTATCCAATACCATTTCTTGTGATCGTTGCTTGACACTTGCTTCAACTAGGTTAATATTATGCTTTGTAAAATGTTCTGTTTCAATAAGCTGAATTTGAACTAGTCTTGCCAGCAGCACGCCAAGCATGCATATAAAAAACACTCCGATAAAAATTGCCCTGTTTCTCCACATAAATAAACACCTCATCAAAAGTGTTGACGAGGTGTAAGAATTTCAAACAATCTGTTTGAATTTGTTATTTAATTGTAACGATTTCTACGTTCATTTCTCCGCCTGGTGTTTGAACAACCACTTTATCGCCGACCTTCTTGCCAATAAGGCTCTTTGCAATCGGTGAATCATTGGAGATTTTCCCTTCAAACGGGTCTGCCTCAGCGCTACCTACGATTGTGTACGTTTCTTCGTCACCATCTGGAAGCTCGATGAATGTAACAGAGCTGCCAAGTGAAACAGTGTCACGATCAAGCTCATCCTCAGAAATGATTTTTGCATTGCGGATCATGTTTTCAAGCGTTGTGATGCGCCCTTCCACAAAAGCTTGTTCTTCCTTCGCTGAATCATACTCTGAATTCTCTGATAAGTCTCCAAAGCTACGAGCTATTTTTATACGTTCAACTACTTCTTTACGTTTTACCGTCTTTAATTGTTCAAGTTCTTGTTCTAACTTCTCTTTACCAGCAACTGTCATTGGAAATTCTTTTTCGATAGCCAAAAATGTTCACTCCTTAAAGTATCCAGCACAATCTATATAAGTTGATTGTTGGTTTTATATGTATTAAATATTGCAGTTTGTAAACTCAAGCTTAATTACTAATAGGATGAGTTTAATACGTAATCCGAAAAAAAGAAAGCATTTTCTTTCAGAAAAAGAATAATTATTCCCTAAAATGAATTATTTTAGGGAAATAATTCTTTTAAAAATCCCATTACAAAAGGGTTTAAAAGGTTATATCCAAGTTTTTGAATACAAGCTGCTTTTTATTCTTTTTTTCCAGTTTATTCTTTGAATTTATTTATAACAAAGACTTCTGTTCAAGGATTGTCTGTATTTTCGTTACCATTAAATCAATGGCAACATGATTTTGCCCGCCTTCAGGGATGATGATATCTGCATAGCGTTTTGTCGGTTCAATGAATTGATTATGCATTGGTCTGACAACACTAACATACTGATCAATAACAGAGTCCATTGTTCTGCCTCTGTCTTGAATATCTCTTACTAGTCTTCTAATAATGCGTAGATCAGCATCCGTATCAACATACAGCTTCATATCCATTAAATTGCGTAATCTTTCATCCTCAAGAATCAAAATACCTTCGACAATAATAACATCTCTTGGTTCGACAACAATCGTCTCATCTGATCTAGTATGCATTGCATAATTATAGACAGGCTTTTCGATTTTTTCATATTGAAGCAATGTTTGAATATGTTCGATTAATAAGTCTGTGTCGAATGCAAGCGGGTGGTCATAATTTGTTTCTAATCTTTCTTCGAATGGAAGATGTGATTGATCTTTATAATAATAATCCTGTTCTATCATCAGGATGGAATGTCCTTGAAAATGCTCAAAAATAGCCTTGGTCACGCTTGTTTTTCCTGATCCGGAGCCACCTGCGACACCAATTACAACTGGTTTGCGCTGCATGCTTTAGAGCTCCTTTCTCATCATGTTATTTGGAAATACAGGGTGATCCACTTTAAATTTAACTATTTGTAGCGGATGGCGAGCTGCTTCAAGCACATTGCCTTTTTCATCCCATATTGTCTCAACAACTGTCGTAAAATTAGTTATTTCTGGACCGAAGAACTCTACTTCCTGTCCTGGTTTAAAGAAGTTACGCTGCTGAAGCGTCACTATCTTTTCTTCCTTGTCATAGTCAAGAACAAGACCAGCGAAATCAAAGCTTGTCTTTTTGCTATGATTACCAAACATTTGCTCTTTATACCCTGGCTGTCCTTCAAAAAAGGCTGGAGCTGTCTCTCTGTTTGCACATTTATCAAGTTCCTTTAACCATTCTGGGTCAATTACGAAATTATCAGGATCAGCACAATATGCATCTATCACTTTACGGTATACGCTGACAACAGTTGCCACGTAGTGAATGGATTTCATTCGTCCTTCAACCTTCAAGCTGTCAATGCCTATTTCAATCATGCGAGGAATCGATTCAATCAGCTTTAAATCTTTCGGACTCATAGCAAAAGGTGCATCTTCTTCAGAGAAAAGCGGGTTTTCTTGCTCGCCCTCCAGTCTGTATAGATCATAATCCCAGCGGCATGATTGGCAGCAACCACCTCTGTTAGAATCCCTTGCAGTCATATGATTGCTTAAAGTACATCTTCCAGAATACGCGATACACATTGCGCCATGTATAAATGTCTCAATTTCAATATCGACTTTTTCTTTCATTTCCTCAATTTCTTCAGCACTAGTTTCACGGGCAAGAACAACTCGTTCTAAGCCCTCCTCTTTCCAATACTGTACTGCTTTCCAGTTAGACAGAGATTGCTGTGTGCTTAAGTGAACCTCTATTTCAGGTGCAACTCTGCGGCATGTTTCAATAATCAATGGATCAGCCACGATAATGCCATGAATTCCTGCTTCCTTAAGTCCAAGCAGGTAGTCTTCCAATCCATCGATATTTTCATTATGAGCAAAAATATTTGTTGTTACATAAATTTTTGCATTATAGCCTTTTGCGAATTCCACTCCCTCTTTCATTTCTTCAAAAGTGAAGTTTCCAGCGTTTGAGCGGAGTCCGTATTCCTGTCCCCCGATAAAAACCGCATCAGCACCATAAGCAACAGCTATCTTCAGCTTTTCAAGATTACCTGCAGGTGCTAAAAGCTCCGGTTTTTTGACAATGATTCTTTTACCATCTCGTATTTCAGAGATAGGTGTTTTCACTGCTGTCATCGTCTAAACTCCTCCTAATCGTTAATACACTGTTTCCTTAAAGAAAAATCCTGTGTCCAATTGTCTGTTTGCCGGCTGTATTTGTTCAATTTCCGCTAAAAGGCTGTCTTTCTCTTCCTCATATTGGTCCGGGTCATTTATATACATCATAATGGCACGATGATAAATGCTTGTCACCTTTTGAATATAAGCAGAATCTTTTAAAATTCCATCAATCTTGAAGGAGTCAATTCCTGCATCCATTAATTCCTGAAGCTCATCCACGATACAAATATCATTAGGACTCATAATATGTGTTCCGTTCTCGTCTTCAAAAATAGGATATTTGTTTTCTCTTTCTTTATCATGAAGGAAGTAATCTTTATCGCGCTGTCTATCAGCCATTTCTTCGTCTTTTCCTTGATGTTGGAAGTAATGTCCTAACAGAGTTCGTTTTGATTGGAACATCGTTGTCATTCCATGCACTTGCACTTCTATTTCAACTTCTGCATTTTCCTTCATTTCAATGATAGCATCCATGCTTAATTCCCTTGCTAGCACTGCACGCTTAGCGCCTTTTCTGCCCCAGTAATTACATGTATACCAGTTAGTTCCAGTCGTTTCCGTATTCCAATGCAATTTCATGTCAGGAGCAACTTCACGAGCCACCATAAGCACAGCCGGGTCACCAAATATAATGCCGTCTGCTGATACATCCTTTAAGAATGCAATATAGTCATAAAGCTCATCAATCTTGTCATTGTGAAAAACGCCGTTGATTGCCACGTAAACCTTTTTATCCTGTGAATGTGCAAGCTCAATCGCTTTTTTTACATCATCGCGTTTAAATTCTCCTGCTAAACGCAATCCAAATTTCTGTTCACCGACCACAAAGGCATCTGCTCCGCAATCAATCAATGGAATAATGTCTTCAACTGTAATTGGTGTAACAAGCAATTCAGGTTTTTTCATCTTTTATCCCCTCTTTTTACTAATCGCTAACCCGTCACCAACAGGCATGATCGCTGTATGGTAATCTGGGTGTTCCATTAGCCAAATATTAAATTCTTTTATCTTTCGGATAAGCTGTCTTAAATTCCGGCTTTCTAATTTCTCTTCGGCAACAAGCCCATGGAATAATATATTATCCGTAAATATCACACCGTTAGGAGAAAGCATTTTCGAATATATATCAAAGAATTTCCGATATTGGCTTTTGGCAGCGTCAATAAATAATACATCAAAAGGGCCATGCTCGCTCACTAGATGCTCTACTTCTAATGCATCACCTTTTATTAAGAAAACTTGTGAGCTCATGTTCATTGTCTCTACATTTGATAAAGCCTTATTGTGACGTTGCTCATCCCGCTCAACCGAAACTACCTTACATTCAGGCAAAGCTTCAGCCATACGCAGTGCAGAATAGCCAATTGCTGTCCCAATTTCAAGGATTTTTTTCGGTTGGTGCATCCTTAGCAGCTGAAGCAATGTTTCAATTCCCACAAGCTCCATAATCGGCACATCGTGCTCAATTGCATATTGTTCAATCTCTTTAAAGGCTTCACTTCTATCTGGAATTAAATTCTCGATATATTTCAGCACTTGCTCTTCATTCTGCAACAGAATTCACCTCTATTTACATTTGCCAGACAATAAATAATGATCTTTTGTTTATCTGTTTTTTTCAGGGGAAGTTCCCCCTCCACCTGAAAAATGTTAGCTTCTTTTATAAAGAACCTAACTTTTGTATATATGCCAAATTAGTTATTGCCATAATAAGTACCTGTTCAAAAACACTTGTACCATTTTAACATAAAACGCGGGGGAATGCTAATTAATACTGCTTCCCCCATTGCTTTATTTATTGGTAATATATTTAGCCTTTAAGGAATTATGTTCTTCTAAAGTACTAGAAAAATAAACAGTACCATCACCAGCTGCTAAGAAATACAGATAATCTGTTTTCGCTGGATGAAGAGCAGCTTCCATTGACATAGTTCCAGCATTAGAAATCGGACCTGGTGTAAGTCCCTTATTCTTGTACGTGTTGTACGGTGAATCCACTTCTAAATCCTTATATGTGACTCTTTCCTTATGTTTTCCTTGTGAGTACAACACAGTTGGATCTGTCTGCAGTGGCATTCCTTCCTTGATACGGTTATAAAATACGCTTGCAATTTTATCTCGGTCAGCCTTTTCTGTTGCTTCCTCCTCAATAAGTGAGGACATCGTCAGAAATTGGTGGACAGTTAAATCCTCTCGTTCAATATCCTGCCTGTATTTCTCAACAACACTTTGGGTTTTGTCGAGCATTACAGATACAATTTCTTCAAGGCTTGGAGATTCTTTATAAAAGGCGTATGTCGCAGGGAAAAGATACCCTTCTAACGGATATTTAATATCCTTCGCCCATACTTCTGTCGTAAGAATCGTTGGATACTTGCTCATTAATGACTGAATAAATTTCTCATCATTAAGACTTTTGAACACTTTATCTTTTGGTTGTTTTGTTTTGTCCGCTATGATTGCGGCAATTTCATCAAGCTGTTTGCCTTCAGGTATCGTCATCGAGAAAATTGGCTCTTGCATAATTTTACCTGTCTTTAAGCTGTCAATGATTTCTTGAATTGTCATGGAAGGATTCATGTGATACTCTCCTGCCATGAACTCGGACTCATTTTTAAACTTTACATAATATTTAAACACCCTGGCATTTTTGACGAGTCCGTTGTCCTGTAACGTTTGAGCGATATACGTTACACTGGAGCCAATAGGTATATCGACAACTATTTCTTTTTTGCTGTCAGCATCGACAGGTTTCAAACTTGACTTAATGTAAAAATAGCTTGTAAGTGATACTGCAACTATTAAAACTGCCAGTACAAGGATAGTCATGCCGACAATTCTTCTTATTGTTTTTGCTTCATTTCGCCTTTCAGCCATCTTTTCTAAAAACAATTCCTTCTTATCTTTTCTATCATTATTCCCCTCTGTTGTTGACAATTATTTTTTCCCTCCTAAAATCCGGGTATGTATTATCTATCTAAACCATATCTCGACTAATTATACTATATTCTAACAAAGAAAGTGCAAAAAATAGCGAAACACGGCATTTTTGTTATTATTCAAGAATAGTGTATCGCAAATATACATTGCATATTAAAAATAAAATCGAACGCTTAATCGATAATCGATACATAAGTTTCCGTTATATCTTAAACACATGTCCAAACATCTTTTGCAGGAGGCAAAACAAAGGGGACAGCGATTCGCTGTCCCCTAACGTTTTCTTATTCTTCTTCCTCTTCTTTAGCAAGGAAAGTGTTAAGCATTTCCTCAACTAAATCCCACTCTTCATCTGTTTCGATTGGTGAAAGCTCACCATCGCCAGTTTCTTCGTTTGGAATGAAAGAAGATGCATGAATGTCGATTTCGTCATCTTCACTGTCATCTTCACCAATTGGGTAATAAAGGACATATGATTTGCCGAATTCATCTGATTCAAATGTGAACAAAATTTCGCATAATTGTTCGTTTCCTTGCTCGTCTACTACTGTAATTGTATTTGTTTCTCCGTGTTCCATTATTTCCACCTCATCATTTCTGGCTATCCATATAGCCTTGCAATATCATAGATGCTGCCATCTTATCAATTACTTTTTTTCTTTTTTTTCTGCTAACATCTGCTTCAAGCAGCACTCTTTCAGCAGCCATCGTTGTCAGCCGCTCATCCCAAAACGCAACTGGAAGACCGAATCTTTCCTCGAGAAGCTTACCGTAATGCTGACTCGCTTCTCCGCGAAAGCCAATACTGCCATTCATGTTTTTTGGGAGGCCAACCACTATTTTACTTACATCATGCTCAACAATCAATACTCCTAAACGGTCAAAACCGAATTCTTCTTTCTCTTCATCGATTTTTACTGTTTCAATGCCTTGGGCTGTCCAGCCCAAAGCATCACTTATGGCAACGCCTACCGTTTTTGAGCCAACATCCAAGCCCATTGTCCGCATTTTGGTTAATCCTCTCGTTGCTGTTTTAAATAGAACTTGACAAGCTCTTCTATGATCTCATCACGCTCTAGTTTGCGCATTATATTTCGTGCATCCATATGGCGCGGTATATATGCAGGGTCTCCTGAAAGTAGATAGCCGACAATTTGGTTAATTGGGTTATAGCCTTTTTCTTGAAGAGCATCATACACTTGGTTCAGTACTTCTTTTACGTCATGTTCATATGGTTCTTCAGGAAAATTGAATCTCATTGTTTTGTCAAATGAGCTCATATACAACACCTCTATTTTCAGACAGATTCTGTTAATTGATACCTACATTTTACACTACTTGGCCACATTATCAAATGGATTTGATATATTCTTCGACATGATTTAATGCATCTTGCAGTTTAGATGGGTCTTTACCGCCAGCTTGAGCCATATCTGGACGGCCACCGCCGCCTCCACCACAGCGAGTTGCCACTTCTTTGATGATCTTACCAGCATGATAGCCTTTATCCATCAAGTCTTTTGTAACTGCTGCAATTAAATTGACTTTATCATCATTTGCACTACCAAGAACAATAATGCCAGACTCTAGCTTTTGCTTCAAGTCATCTGCCATTGTGCGCAGGTTGTTCATATCAACACCTTTAATATTTGCTGCAAGTACGTTGATGCCATCAACATCTTTTACTTGGTCAACTAAATTGCCTGCCTCGATATTGCTTAGTTTCGCTGCAAGAGATTCGTTTTCACGCTGCAGCTGTTTTAATTCTGCTTGGATCGTATCAATTCTTGTACCCACATCTTTTGGATTCGTTTTAAGCTTGCCTGCTGCGTCTTTCAGAATATTAAGCTGCTCAGTCAGCTGCTGATATGCTGCTTGTCCTGTAACTGCTTCAATCCTTCTTGTGCCAGCACCAATACCAGCTTCTGTAACGATTTTAAATAGGCCGATAGTAGAAGTATTATCAACATGAATACCGCCGCAAAGCTCAAGGCTGTAATCGCCCACTTGAACAACACGAACCACTTTCCCATACTTTTCGCCAAACAATGCCATTGCACCCATTGCTTTCGCTTCTTCGATATCTTTATAGTCAATTTGGACAGGAATGCTATCCCAAATTTTTTCATTGACGATTTTTTCAATTTTCTCCAGCTCTTCTGCTGTAATTTGACCAAAATGAGAGAAGTCAAAGCGTAAACGATCTGTCTGTACAAGCGAACCAGCTTGGTTTACATGCGTTCCAAGTACATCCTTCAGTGCTTGGTGAAGCAAATGTGTTGCCGTATGGTTTTTAATTATTTTCGAACGGTTGCTTCTGTCAACAGCAGCTTCCACTTTATCATTAACTGTTACCACACCTGATTGAACAACGCCTCGATGCAGGTTTTGTCCGTTTGGCGCTTTTTGTACATCTTGAACTAAGATGACAACTGAATCTGATGAAACTGTTCCTGCATCTGCGATTTGACCGCCGCTTTCCGCATAAAAAGGTGTCTTGTCCAAAACAAACTGGATTTCCTGTCCTTCTTCTGCTGTCTCTACGATTTCACCATCAACTAAAAGCGCAGTAACAGTTGCTGTTGTTGACAATGCTTGGTAGCCGACAAATTCGCTTTCCACTTTGATTTCACCAAGAACACTTGATTGAACTTGCATGCTTCCCACTTTTTGGCGCGCTTTGCGAGCTCTTTCACGCTGGCTTTCCATTTCCTTCTCAAAGCCTTCATGGTCGATTTTCATGCCTTGCTCTTCTGCATATTCCTCTGTTAATTCAACAGGGAATCCATAAGTGTCATAAAGGCGGAATACGTCTTCACCTGAAATAAGCAGATTTCCAGACGCTTTTTCCTTTTCCATTACATCACCAAGAATAGACAAGCCTTCATTTAGCGTTTCATGGAAACGTTCTTCCTCACTCTTCATTACTTTTTGGATAAACGCTGATTTTTCTTTAACTGTTGGGTAATAATCAACCATGATTTCTCCCACAACAGGAACAAGCTCAAACATAAACGGACGGTTAATATTGATTTTTTTCGCATAGCGGACAGCTCTGCGCAGCAAACGTCTTAGAACATATCCTCTTCCTTCATTGGAAGGTAATGCCCCGTCACCTATCGCAAATGCTACTGTACGAATATGATCCGCAATTACTTTGAACGCTTCATCTGTATCCTTAGCTGCACCATATTTCACATCAGCAATTTGTTCTGTTGCCTTTATAATTGGCGTGAACAGATCTGTGTCAAAATTAGTAGGAACATTTTGGATAACAGAAGCCATACGCTCAAGTCCCATTCCTGTATCAATGTTTTTCTTCGGAAGCGGAGTGTATGTGCCGTCTGGATTGTGGTTAAATTCAGAGAATACAAGGTTCCATACTTCTAAGTAACGGTCATTTTCGCCGCCTGGATATAATTCAGGATCATTTAAATCATTGCCGTATTCTTGGCCACGATCATAGAAAATCTCTGTGTTTGGTCCACTTGGTCCTTCACCGATATCCCAGAAGTTTCCTTCAAGACGAATAATGCGGCTTTCTGGAATTCCGATTTTGTCTCGCCATAATACGTAAGCCTCTTCATCCTCTGGGTGAACTGTTACAGATAGTTTCTCTTTATCAAAACCAATCCATTTTTCGTCCGTCAAAAACTCCCAAGCCCAGTCAATAGCTTCTTCTTTGAAATAATCGCCAATGGAGAAGTTACCTAGCATTTCAAAAAATGTTTGGTGTCTTGCTGTTTTTCCGACATTTTCAATATCGTTTGTACGAATTGATTTTTGTGCATTTGTAATTCTTGGATTTTCCGGAATAACACGACCGTCAAAATATTTCTTTAATGTTGCAACACCGCTGTTAATCCACAGCAATGATGGATCCTCATGGGGAACTAATGATGCACTCGGCTCAACATTATGGCCTTTTTCCTGGAAAAAATCGAGAAACTTTCTTCTGATTTCTGCTCCTGTTAATACTTTCATGATTAGGTTTTGCCTCCTTCTATGTATGACCTCTCAAAATGGAGAAGTATGTTTTTCAGCATAAAAAAAACTCCCATCCCTGGACAGGGACGAAAGTATGCTCGTGGTACCACCCTGATTTATGGCAGCATAATGCCGCCATCTCTCAATATCCTTAACGCGGATGAACGGCAGGTATTAGCTGCATTCAAGAACTAGCTTTCAATTATCCTTCACTTTGGATTCCTCTCAGCCATGGGAATTCCTCTCTGCAGCATTCGCTTAAAGTGGGCTATAATCTACTTGATTCTATCGTCATTTTTCCAATATGTTCTTCTCTCGAATTATACTGATTTTTCGTTGCTATTGTCAACATGCATTCACTTCATAGCGTCTAGTTTATTGCTTTTGCCAAAATGAACACGCAAGTGGATAATAGCTACTTTCAAAATAGACAAAAGGGGAACAGCTATGACCATTCCGACAATTCCGCCAATCTCCCCGCCAAGCAATAAGGCAAACATAATAAAAAGGGGATGCATATGCAGGCTTTTCCCAACAATGAAGGGTGATAGAACATTTCCTTCTAAAAACTGAAGCACAACAATGATTATGATGACAATAAGGAGCATTTTCACAGACATTGTACTGGCAATAATCACGGCAGGAACGGCTCCAATGATTGGTCCAAAGTACGGGATAACATTCGTAATACCAATAACGATTCCTAACACAAGTGGATATTTCATGCCAAAGAAATAAAAGGAGATGGACGATATACCGCCAATGATTAAGCAAACAAGCAGCTGTCCCCTTATGTAGCTTCCTAATGAAAGGTTCACATCCTTCAAAAACAGGACACTGCTTTCCCGCCATTTGCTTGGAGTCAATTGCCATGCCGCCCTTTTTACTGCTTCGAAATCCTTCAACATATAAAAGGTAATGAATGGAATCAGCATAATAATAACAAAGGAATTAACGAAGTTCATTGCACCCTTTAAAAGCTTTGTCAGCAACCCGTCCATTTTTACTTCAAACGATTCTATCCCATTATCTACTTTAGTCTGCATGTTTTCTGGCCACGCTTTTGTTCTTTCTTGAATGAAGTCAATCCAGCTTCTATACTGGTTAGCAAGCTCTGGTGCACTTTCTGTTAACTCTCTCATTTGATCAATGAAAATCGGAATACATTTGTATAGACCATATCCGACACCTCCAAAAAAGAGGATGTATATCAATGCCACCGCAAGACCGCGATGCAAGCCTTTTTCATGGATTTTTTCAACAACTGGATGAAGCAAATACGTAATGAATGCACCAAGAATAAAGGGAAAAATCACCTTCATCACAAGTTGCACAATCGGAGTCCAAATAGGAGATAATTTAAAGAATATAAACAATACGATAAATAGTAATAGTGTAAAAGCTAACCGATAATACCATTTGACCCTTATTTCCATACAAAACCCCTCCACCCATAATTTGTGTGAAAAGGAGATTATTTATACGAAACAGAGGAGGCGAATTACGCCTCCTCTGTTCATTCATGATTATTTTATCAGCTATATCTGCGATTATCTTCCTCAAACAAATCATCTAAGGAGCTAAGGCTTCCATCCTCTTCCACCTGATGTGTATGAATGATGCCTTTAACTAACGAAAGCTCAATAAAACAGCTCCAGCAATAATACTGACTGATTCCAATTTTTCCGATATCTTTGCTTTGGCAATTAGGACAGATTAACATCTGAAAACACCTCAAAAATTTAGTTTACGACAATATCTAAAAAACGAACGGAAGATAATGTCACTGGTGTTTCCATTCTGTCCAACTTACACAAAAAATAAACATTGTTTTTTATAGGAGTCGGCATAATTTTGATAAAAAAACAGATGTCATCCAAAGCCATTATGGATGACATCTATAGGTTATGCTACAAAAACAGAACAATGTATTACAAACTTTTCCTCTATTGTTTTGTGTCTGTGTGCTCCATAAAATCATAAGGAGATATATTTTCCATGCCGATAAGCGGGTCAATTTCTGTAATTCGCTCACTGTAGAATATGGAAACTTCACCATCTTGCTCGATTATTTCCTTATCCGTTGAAAAAGTCTCTTGCAGTTTTTCTTGCAAGGAGGTCTGCCTGTTTAACTCATCATTACGGCCAACACCAATTTCCATAGCGTCCACTTCGCCAAGCAAAATCAAAAACTGTTTACTTCTTGTTATGCCTGTATAGATTAAATTCCTGCGCAGCATTCTATAGTAGCTTTTAACAATCGGCATGATTACAATCGGAAATTCGCTTCCTTGTGACTTATGAACAGAACAGCAGTAAGCATGGGTTATTTGGTTCAAATCCTGCCTTGTGTACGTTGCTTCAATACCATCAAAAGAGACGATAACCATGTCCTGTTTTTCAGTGTTTTCCTTTGCATAAAAAATCGAGACAATTTCTCCCATGTCCCCATTATAAACATTGTTTTCAGGCTGATTGACAAGCTGAAGCACTTTATCGCCAATTCGGTATTTAACTTCGCCGAATTTCAGTTCCTTCCTTTTTCCGTCTGGATTCGGGTTCAATATTTCCTGAAGAATCACATTAAGACGGTCAATTCCAGCAGGTCCTCTGTACATAGGAGCAAGAACTTGAATATCCATTGGCGCATAACCCTTGTTTTTTGCATTTAGGACGACCTTTTCAATTGCTTGAGCTATTTGTCCTGAAGCACACTTAATAAAGGATCTGTCTTTTTGCTGCTGCATTAAATTTGCAGGCAGTCTGCCGCCTTTTATTTCATGAGCAAGTTCAATGATAGAGGAGCCTTCACTTTGTCTGTATATATCCGAAAGTCGAACTGTCGGGATACAGGCTGATGCAAGCAAGTCCTTCAAAACTTGTCCAGGACCAACTGACGGAAGCTGATCCTCATCTCCAACAAGGATTACTTGTATATTAGATGGCAATGCTTTAAAAAGCTGAAAGGCTAGCCAAATGTCTACCATTGATGTTTCATCGACAATGATTATCTTGCCTTCAAGTGGATTTTCCTCATCCTTATCAAAGCCGCCACTGCCATTCCAGCCTAATAGACGGTGAATCGTGACAGCAGGAAGACCTGTCGATTCTGCCATCCGTTTAGCAGCTCTTCCCGTTGGTGCCGCGAGGATAAAAGGAAACGGCTCCTCCTTCTTATACTCTTTCGGATCAAGACTGCAGCCATGCAGCTCACCGTAAAGCTCAACAATCCCTTTAATAACGGTTGTTTTTCCTGTCCCTGGTCCTCCAGTCAGCATAAGCATCGGCGCCATGAGAGCAGTCTGAATTGCTTGTCTTTGCGAGGGAGCATATTGAACGCCAAGCCTGTCCTCTAAATTTCCTAGAGCAAGCAAAAATTCAGATTCCGGAAATTGGTCTTCATATTCCTTTTGCTCCATAATTCTTTTTATATGGCGAACGACACCTTTTTCCGAATAATAAAGGGATGGCAGGAATATTTTCTTGTCCTCGACAATAATTTTCTTTTCTTCCTCCAGCAGAACAATCTGATCGGCAATAGCGGAGAAGTCTATTTGCTCTTGCTTATTTTCCTCTAAAAGATCCTTCACCCTGTTTAGCACATATTCTGCTTCCAGATAAACATGACCTTCCTGGCTGCTGCCAAGCTCCAATACGTATAAACACCCTGCCTTAATCCTGTCAGGATGGCCCCCGACAAGCCCGATCTGTGACCCTAAATCATCTGCTCTGCCAAAACCAATCCCTTCCACATCCTCGACCAATTTATATGGATTAGACTGAATAATTTCCAGCGTATTATCCTTATATGTCTGATAAATCTTCATGGAAAGCTGCGGCCCAAAACCATATTGGTTTAATGAAATCATTGCTTGCTCTAGCCCTTGATTTTGCATAAGCGTATCATAAAGTGCTTTTGCCTTGTCTGGAGGAAGCTTTGGAACAGAGTCTAACAGGGATGGTTCATTTAAGATTTTTGCAATCGCATTTTCTCCTAAAGACTCGACAATATTTTCTGCTGTTTTTTGGCCGATTCCTTTAAACAGCTCACTGGACAAATAAGTAATAACACCTTGTTTTGTCTGTGGCATCTCTTTACGGAAAGAGGAAACCTGGAACTGCAGTCCAAATCGAGGATGGTCTTTAAATTCACCAAAGAATGTGTATGTATCATTCTCATGCATCTTTGGCAAATACCCTGTGACAACCGCTTCCTTATCTTCATAAGTATCATTTGTTTCATCCACCCTTATTCTCAGCACAGTATAAAGGTTTTCTTCATTATGAAATATAGTAACAAGATGGCGTCCTTTTACGTATTTGCCTTGTTCTGCGAACAGATCCAGTGAATTTTGCTCTTCCAATTATTTTCCCCCCTTCCTAGATCTTCGTATTTTCTAGCCTCCGATAATTTGCTTACCCATAAGTGCAAGCTGGTGGTCAGGCTGGATTTCTAATGCTTTATTAAACATCTCCAACGCTTTTTCCACCTGTTCCTTAAACCCGTATGCAACACCGAGATTGTAATAGGCATCCGCATGCTCTGGGTCCAGCTCAATACAGCTTAAAAACTTTTCTGTTGCTTCGTCTATATACTGACCTTGCGCAAGACATAAGCCAAGCTGGAACAAAGCCTCTGCATCTTCACCGTTCAATTCAACAGCGCGCTGCAAAAATGGGATGGCAAGCATCGGTTTTTCCATCCCGATATGTACCATGCCAAGCATGAAATAATTGTCGCTCGATTCAAGTCCTTTCGCTAATGCTTCCTCAAACATTGCTTTAGCAGACTCAAGCTCGTCTTGTTCAAAATATACAGTTCCTGCACTATAGTAAGCAGCAGCCATTTCAGGATCTATTTCCATTGCCTTTTTATAAAATGTTATCGCTCTATCTAAATCGCCTAATGCGGACAGCACATTGCCAAAATTAACATAGGATACAGCATTGCTTGGATCCTTCTCGATTTCTTCCATGAAGATTTTTGCTGCTTCTTCCCATTTACCCTCTTGCATATATTTAATACCTAATTGATTTGTCTCCACCATTAACACACTCCGTTTCTTCCCTAAAAGTATAGCATATTTTGACCATATAGAAATCTTCCAATCCACAGGTCTCATTCTTTCCAAAAAAAAAAGAGAAACTAACGCAACGCACCACCTTTTAACGAAAGCAGGGCGTTATGTAGTTTCTCTGTTTCTTTAACCTACATATGTCAATTGTTCGTTGTTACGGAACACTTTGTCAATTGTTCCTCCGCCAAGGCATTCTTCTCCTTGGTAGAAGACGACAGCTTGTCCTGGAGTCACCGCACGAATCGGCTCATGGAAGGTTACTTTCACTTTGGAACCGTCTAATATTTCGACTGTCACTTTGTTATCAGGTTGACGATAACGGAATTTAGCTGTACATTCAAATGTTTTTGAAGTTGCATCTGTTGAAACCCAGCTTACATTGTCAGCGATAATGCTGTCTGAATAAAGCATTTCATGATGGAAGCCTTGACCAACATATAATACGTTTCTTGCTAAGTCCTTGCCAATAACAAACCAAGGGTCTCCGCTTCCGCCGATACCTAGTCCATGTCTTTGCCCGATTGTATAGTACATTAACCCATCATGTTTGCCGACAACCTTGCCGTCGAATGTTTCCATATTGCCTTTTTGTGCGGGCAAATATCCGCTTAAAAATTCTTTGAAGTTACGTTCGCCGATAAAGCAAATACCTGTACTATCCTTTTTCGTTGCAGTTGCCAAGTTTGCTGCTGCAGCAAGCTCACGTACTTTTGACTTTTCCATGCCGCCAATTGGGAACATTACCTTAACCAACTGCTCTTCTGTTAATTGGTTAAGAAAATAAGTTTGGTCCTTATTATCATCCTTACCTCTTAACATGCGAACTTTACCATCCTCGCGCACAACTTGTGCATAATGACCTGTAGCCAAATAGTCTGCGCCAAGATTCATGGCATGCTCTAGAAATGCCTTAAACTTAATTTCTTTATTGCACATTACGTCTGGATTTGGTGTTCTGCCAGCCTTATATTCATCAAGGAAATACGTGAAAACTTTATCCCAATACTGCTTTTCAAAGTTAACGGCATAATAAGGGATGCCCAACTGATTGCAGACACGAATAACATCTTCATAATCCTCTGTCGCTGTACAAACACCGAATTCGTCCGTATCATCCCAGTTCTTCATAAATATTCCGATAACGTCATAGCCTTGCTCTTTAAGAAGCAATGCAGCAACAGAGGAATCGACTCCCCCTGACATGCCGACAACAACGCGTGTATCTTTTGGTGCTTTTTCCATTTCATTCCCCCCAGTATTCCTAAGTCCATCTATCTAAGAAGAGTCCAGTTCAAATAAACGGATTATTTGGCTGTCAATCTTTGCACGATTTTTGACAGCTCGCTTCCGACATGCTTGATCTGTTCTTCTGTATTGTATAACCCGAAGCTAAATCGAATAGAGTTTTTCGTCCTTTCCGAATTCTCCCCATACATGCTAACAAGCACATGAGAAGGATCGATGGAGCCTGCTGTACAAGCAGAACCGCTTGATGCGGCAATGCCAGCCAAGTCAAGATTGACGAGCAAGGCCTCTACATTTGTTCCAGGAAAGCTTAAGTTTAAAACATGTGGCAGTGTATTTTCAACTAATCCGTTTTGCTGGAACTCAATTTTATGTTCTTTCAAGGTTTGAAGGAGTATATTTTTATATACTTCGTACTTTTGCCTTTTTTCCAGTCTCTCAGAAATAGCAATCTCTGCTGCGAGCTGGAAGCCTGCTAATGCTGGAACATTTTCCGTTCCTGCTCTGCGTTTTCTTTCCTGTTCACCGCCAAATAAACGTGGTGAAAGCTGAATGCCATTCTCTAAATAAAGGAAGCCAATCCCTTTTGGTCCGTTGATTTTATGAGAGGAAACGGACAGCAGATTAATATGCTGCTTTTTCACATTAATATCCTCTACACCATATGTTTGGACGGCATCTGTATGGAAAAGTGCTTGATGATTTTTTAACAACTGCCCTATTTCCGTGATAGGCTGGATTGCTCCGACCTCGTTGTTTCCATACATGATGGTTACAAGAATAGTATCGTCTCTTAATTCCCTTTTCAACACATCAAGATCAATAACACCAAATTCATTAACTGGAAGATATGTGACATCAAAGCCCTTCTTCTCCAACTCCTGACAGGCAATAAGTACAGCATGATGCTCTATTTCAGTTGTAATAATATGCTTGCCCTTATGCGAGTAGCTGTCTGCTACACCGAATATTGCATGATTGTCTGCTTCTGTCCCACCGCTTGTGATAATAATTTCCGTTTCTTGTGCCCCAATGCTCGCAGCAAGACTATTTCTCGCATTATCAATAATTTTGCGGGCTTGTCTTCCAAAAGTATGGATACTTGAAGGGTTACCATAAGCTTGCTGCATTACTTCATGCATTTTTTCAATAACTTTTGGATGCATCGGCGATGTTGCCGCATGATCCACATATATATGTTCCAACATCTTCACCTACTGAAATTTATTATTCTAAAAATCCAACTACCTTATAGTAATAGGATAGTCAAATACTTGCCAACTATCTGCTTTTTAGCACAACTTAAATATAGAACATGTAGGAATCTGAATCGCCTTCTTCTTTATGGTTCGCTAAATCCTCAATTGTTGTTGAATCAAGCACGTCCTTGACCGCATCACGGATTTTCATCCAAAGAGCTTTTTTAGCAGGCTCCTCATCCTCGATTCCTTCAACAGGGCTAATTGGGCCTTCTAATGTCCGAATGATATCTCCAGCAGTGATGTTTTTTGGATCATCGCCAAGCACATATCCTCCATATGCTCCTCTTATGCTGCGAACATAGCCTGCGTTGCGAAGAGGCGCAACAAGCTGCTCCAAATAATGCTCTGACAAATCATTTGTCTGGGCAATTGACTTTAAAGAAATCGGGCCTTCTCCATGCTTCTTTGCTAATTCCATCATAATTGTTAAGCCGTAACGGCCTTTTGTTGAGATTTTCATATATCTGCACTCCTATTATTCACCATTTTTTTATTTAATTGATGTGATTTTTGAACTTTCGCCAAAAGCATATCTGTCCAGCTTTGGCATTGCGGGATACTTACGCCAGCAATTTTTCCAATGATAGCGGCATACGCCACCGTGCCCCAAAAAACAGGTCCGCCCATCAGCCAGCCTGAAAAAAGCACAATTGCTTCCATAATGAATCTTGTCGTGGAAATACTCAAGCTAAGCCTTTGTGATAAAACAAGCATAAGACTGTCCCTTGGACCAGCTCCGAGTTTAGCGGAAATATATAAGCCCATGCCATACGCCATAATGACTAAGCCCAGTAAAAACATTACACCTCTGCCAAGCAGTGCTTCTGGTGTCTTCATAAACGGCATAAGCAAAAACAAATCAATAAAAATCCCCACTAGCAGCATATTAAGAAATGCGCCGACTTTCGGGATAGTTCTTGACAGAACAGCACTGACAAAAAGGACAAAAAAGCCGACTATTATCGTCCAGCTTCCGATCGTTAATCCAAGTTGGTAAAATAAGCCGATGTTTAGTACGTCCCATGGTGCAGATCCTAAATCTGCTTTAATTAATAGGACAATGCCAAACGACATGATAAGCAGGCCGACAATAAATATTACCGTTCGCCATGTGAGCTGTCTTGCCTTCAATACGGCATCCATATTAATATCCACCTTTACATATTTACGTTACTCCGCAGCAATTCGAACATTATGCATTATAACATATTTTCGTCTGTATGCTGCTTGCACCATAAGCTAGTTACTTTCCATTATAATTATGTTATATCCTATCTATTCAATAGGATATCATATTTCTGCAATTTTTTTCGATTTTACACAGCTTTTGTGATTTTCTTTTAGAATTTTTTGTCCTGTATAGCAAATAGGCAGCTTCTCATTGTAAGCTGCCTTTATATTATTTTATATCTCCATTCAACCTCAATATGCTTAATGCCATTATTTTCACCCCATTGAGTAAGCTGTCTAGCTCAAATGACATGTTAGGATGATGCAGTCCTGGCTTAAGGTCTGTTCCTAATCCAATCATTGTTGCATGAAGGTGCTTCATGCTTTTCGGATAGAAATGAAAATCCTCACCACCTGGTGTAACAGGAGGAGAAACTAACCCTTTTTCACCAAGTACTTCTTTAATGCTTGCAGACACTACTTCTTCCATCAGCGCATTATTACTTGCAGCAGGCATTTCTGACAGAAGCTCAAGCTCCACCTTTGCACCATTCGCTTCTCCTGCATGATAAATGCTTCGCTTTAATTGATCGATAAGCTGATCCATTGCTTCATTCGTCTGCGCACGCACATCAATCCCGAACTCTGCATAATCAGGGATAATATTAAAGCTTTTCCCTCCACCTTGAACAAACGTCATTTTTGCAGAGGCAGGGATGATTGGATTTAGCGGAATAGAACGTATTGCCATATTAATGGCAGTAAGACTGTCAATAACATTTATTCCTAAATGATAACGTGCAGCATGTGCCTGCAATCCGTAAATCCGTCCTTTAAATGAAGCAGCTGCTCCGTGATAAATGGCAGGTGACGCTTCATTAAAGCTCATTTCTTGAATTGGTCGCAGGTGAAGTCCCAGTAAATAATCAACATCATCCAAAAGGTTTTTATGTACGAATGAAAGTGCTCCAGCCCCTTTTTCCTCTGCAGGCTGGAAGAAGCTTTTAATCATTCCCTTTGGTTCAACGCCTAATTCCTTTAAGCATTTAAGGGTAAAAAGCACAATTGTCATATGTGCATCATGTCCACAGGAATGGTTCGCTTTCCATGTACCATCCACATTTTGCCATAGCGCATCCATATCTGTACGCACACCAATTGTCGGACCGTTGCCATTTCCCCATAAACCAACTGCTCCTGTCTGGTCAGAAAATATCTTATACGGTATGTCGAGTGCATCAAGCTGCTTACAAATAAATTTAGTTGTTTCTGTCTCCTCCCAGCTGATTTCTGCATGCTCATGCAAATAATGATACATTTCTTTCATTTCTGCTGCTTTTTTGTCGACCCAATCTTGTACTTTCTCTTTCACTATATATCCTCCATCTCCTTGTTCGATGCTGCATACCGAATATTCTGTATTTTAACCTTGCACAATCTTCAATCAAAAAGAGAGATTGTGTTATTTCCAACTAGCATAAAAGCATTATATATCATTAGTATATGTCTTTTTCCCAATCAAGTACTTGTTTATTACTTGCTCGTTTAATTCATACCCGATTCCGGCAGTTGTCGGAACAGCAATTTTTCCTGGTGCAGACATTTTCACCTCAGGCTGGATAATATCCTCCTGCCAATAACGGTCCGATGCCGATGTATCGCCCGCAATCGTAAAGTTTGAAAGAGCGGTTATGGCGATATTATGCGCTCTGCCAACACCTGCTTCAAGCATGCCCCCGCACCAAACAGGAATATTGTTTTTTTGGCATAAATCATGAATTCTTTTTGCTTCTGTCAAACCACCGACACGGCCAATTTTTAAATTAATGATTCTGCAGCTATCAAGCTCAATCGCTTTACGGGCATCTTCTGCTGAGCAGATGCTTTCATCCAAGCAGATTGGTGTGTTCAGCTGTTTTTGCAAGACTGCGTGATCAATCATATCATCAAATGCCAAGGGCTGTTCGATCATCAGCAGCTTTAAGGGATCAAATTTCTTTAAATGCTCTAAATCATCAAGAGAATAAGCCGAGTTCGCATCCGCCATAAGTGGAATATTATAACCGAATTTTTCTCTGATTCTAGTCAATGGCTCCAAATCATAGCCTGGCTTAATCTTCACTTTGATTTTTTTATAGCCTTCCGATAAGTATCTTTCTATTTTGAAAAGAAGTTCATCAATCGACTTTTCGATACCGATGCTCACACCAACATCAATACTTTCCCTTGTTCCCCCAAGAGCATGTGCAAGGGATATATCTCTTTTCTTGCTATAAAGATCCCAAACTGCACCTTCTAATGCAGCTTTTGCCATATTATTTCTTCTGATTGGCGAAAAAATGGCTGAAACGTCGTCTGGATGATTTATCTTGCTGTTAAACAGGAGCGGAATTAAAAATTCCTTCATCATATAGGCGGAAGTCCCTGTAGTTTCTTCTGTATAACCTGGATTAGGCATAGCAACAGACTCTCCATAACCAATATGCTCGCCACTGAACATTTTAATAAGATAGAAATCCTTTTCTGTCAGTCTGCCGAAGCTCGTCTCAAATGGATGAAGCAAAGGCATCTTTAAGTGAAGAAGCTCAATTCTGTCCATCTTCAATACTGCTGCACTTCCCTTATTTTTTTTTCGCGCTATCTGTCCGGAATCCTGCTAACCGTTCATAAATAGCCTTAAGCTTTTTCTCTTCTCCTGCCTCTGTCGGCTCATAGTACTTAGTGCCCTTAAGCTTATCAGGTAAGTAATCCTGATTAACCCAACCGCCGAAAGTACCGATTGGATAATCATGCGGATAAACATATCCGACATGTCCAAGCACCTTGCTTCCTGCATAGTGCCCGTCGCGCAGATGCATCGGAATATCACCAACATTGCCGCTTCTTACATCAGCTATTGCTGCATCAAGTGCTTTGTATGCGGCATTTGACTTAGAGGATAAGCACATTTCCACAACCGCAGCAGCTAATGGAATTCTTGCTTCAGGAAGGCCGAGCCGTTCGCTGGCTGTAACAGCAGCAAGTACATTATTGCCGACAGACGGTTTAGCAAGTCCAATATCCTCGTAGGCAATAACAAGCAGCCTTCTGTTGACTGCGACAAGATCACCTGTTTCGAGCAAATGGGCCAAATAATAAAGAGCAGCATCAACATCGCTGCCACGGATGCTTTTTTGCAAGCTTGACAGCAAATTGTAGAAATGGGAGCCCTTCTTATCTCCATACACTCCGACCTTTTCAATCATCGCCTCCACCATATCGTCTTTTATGATAAATCTGCCATCTTCCTTGTCAGAAGAGTACACAATTGATTCTAAAAGGGTGAGCGATTTTCTTGCATCTCCATTTGTTCCTTGCGCAATTTTTTTTATTTGTTCATCCGTAATCTCAATTGCAAGACCGCCAAGACCGCGTTCTTCCTTGATTGCTCGTGTGAGGAGCTCCTCAATATCTGTATCTGTCAATCTTTTTAGCTGCTTGATCTGGCCGCAGCGGCTTCTAATGGCGGGATTAACATCGTGATAAGGGTTTTCCGTTGTTGCCCCAATCAAGACAATATCTCCTCTTTCAACATGTGGAAGCAAATAGTCCTGCTGCGCTTTATTAAAACGATGAATCTCATCGAGAAAAAGCAGCACCTTGCCTGTTAGCCTTGCTTCATCCACAACTGCTTCCACATCTTTTTTGCCTGCGGTCGTTGCATTTAAAGCAATAAAGGGCAAGCTTGTCGTCCCAGCAACCGCAAAGGCAATGGAGGTCTTTCCTATACCAGGCTCACCATACAAAAGCATGGAGGGTACATAGCCGTTTTTAATCATTTTATATAAACTTGTTTGTTTACCGATTATATCCTGTTGTCCGACCACCTCATCAATTGTCGTTGGTCTCATTCGATATGCTAATGGTTCTCCATTCACTGTACTCACACCTTTTATCACACTTCTTTGTTAACTATTATATCGCAAATTCATGCGGAAACGTAAAGTTAAGACCTTAATACAAAAAAGCGGAATGGCAGCAACCATCCGCTCCTAAAACATTTATGCAGCTACATCTCGTTTCTTGAACACTAAAAATGCAAGAAGATGGAAAATCAAAAAATACACGCATAGCATAATAATGGAGAATGTCATTGTCATCCCTTGAACTATTGGTGTACCTTCAAAATATTGGCTAAGATCTGTATTAGCAAATAAGATATACTTTGCCCATTCAAACTTTGTTGCAAGCATAAATGTGACCGTACCGCCCATAAACATAAGGAAAATCGAAATTCCAACAGCAAGGGAGCTGTTTCGGAATACACTTGAAATCATGAATGCCATTGTCGTTATCATTAATAAACTGATGGAGTTAAGTCCGTATGATATTAATAAATGCACAACCATGTTTTGTTCTTTAACAGTTCCCTCATGATAATTCAAATACGGAGTACTTGTGTCAGGGAAACCGAATAATATTCCTCCAAGTAGTAGCGAGAAGGCAAACAGAATTAACAGCAGGAAAATTCCAAACAGCAATACTGTCAAATATTTAGACAGCAATATTTTTGCTCTGCTAATCGGTCGAATAAGCAGCAGTTTCACTGTACCCCATGTAAACTCATTTGCGACAATTCCTGCAGCAATGATGATCGTAAACAACCCCGCAAAGGAAATAAGCTCTGTAGTATCTGACACAAAGTCCCATGCCGAATAATCTACATTCGTTGAGATATTATGCTCTATCCTGTATTTATTAATCGCAATCTGTTGTCTAGTGTAGTCAATGGAAGTTGGGTCAACTGTTCCGTCATCAAGCTGTTTTTGATATTCCTTAATTTCAAGCTCAAGGCCCTGCTTCCAATTTTCATTATCAGGGACTGACAAGCCATACTCCTGATATTTAGTTATAGCACCGATCGCGATGGAACTCAGCAGCAATAATACGACCATTACATGTGTGGCAGAGCGCTTCCATATTTTCAGCCATTCATTCTGAAGCAGCTGCAGCATTATAATTCCCCCTTATCATTGGTCACTTCTAAGAATCTATCTTCGAGTGTTTTCGATATCTCTCTTATTCCAAATATAGAAATATCATGTTTCGCAAGTAGTTTGACCAGTTCAGGAATTTGCTCTTTTTTAACAGGTACCTCCAGGCAAGATGCATTTTTTGTAAGCCTTATACCAGGCAAATGCTCGGCAATTAAGGTCATCGCATCATCCAAACGGTCCAATTCCAGCTCATAAAGCTTTTCTGCATTGCTGACAAAATCCTTCACAAGTTGAACATCCACAAGCTTGCCTTGCTGAATAATACCGATTCTGTCACACATCATTTCCATTTCCGATAACAGATGACTGGAGACAATAACAGCCATTCCTCTGTCTCTTGCAAGCATTCTTAAATGATCACGAATCTCTCGTATTCCTGCAGGATCAAGGCCGTTCGTCGGCTCATCAAGGATAAGGACTTTAGGATCATGCAATAGGCTTTGGGCAAGCCCTAGCCTTTGCCTCATGCCAAGTGAATACGTTTTGACCTTGTCATTGATTCTGTCGGTAAGGCCAACAAGCTCCACAACCTCTGCTATCTTCGCTTTGCTAACTCCTTTAATCATTCGTCCATAGTGCACCAAATTATCATAGCCAGACATAAATTTATACATTTCCGGATTCTCCACGATTGCACCTACATGCTGGACTGCCTTTTCAAAATCCTTTTTGACACTATTGCCACAGATAAAAATATCTCCGTCAGACATGCTGATAAGTCCAACAATCATACGGATTGTTGTTGTTTTCCCTGCTCCATTTGGGCCAAGAAAGCCAAACACTTCCCCCTCTTCGACATTGAAGCTTAAGCTGTCGATGATTTTCCTGCCTTTAATGATTTTCGAAACAGCTTTCAGTTCTACAACACTTGCCATACTAGCTCTCCTTTCTATAACTGATTTATATTTTCCCTCATCCACTCAACAACAGAAAGTCCATATTCTTCCCTAAGTGTTTCCACATGAAAATGAGCTGCGAACTTACCATGATTTATGACAACCACATCATCCAAGATCGGTTCAATCTCAGCAATTTCATGTGTGGCAATAATGACAGTTTGTCTGTCAAAATCAATATAGTGAAGCAAGCCCTTAACAATGGACTCTCTCACCATTGGGTCTAACCCTGAAAATGGTTCATCAAGCAAAACAACAGGAACCTTCCTGCTTAAGCTGATAACAAGCTTTAATCTTCCTCTGTTTCCTTTAGACAGTTCTCTGATTTTTTTACCTTTATCAAGCGCCATAAAGCTTATTAGTTCATAAGCTGTTTCCATATTTAAATCCTGAAATTGCGAGGCAGAAAAATTCAGCATATCTAATACGGTAAAACCTTCGTAAAACATATCTAATTCGGTTAAATAAGAAACGTCAGCAGCGATTTTCCTATTGGCTTTTTTGCCGTTTACACTCACATTTCCTGAGGTTGGCTGGACAAGTCCTGCGATCAATTTCAAGGTAGTTGATTTCCCACTCCCGTTTGCACCGACCAGTCCGTAAATCTTGCCTTTTTCGAAGGTAAAATCAATGTCTTGTAAGGCTGTTTCTTTCCCGTATTTTTTTGTGACTTGTTGAAATGAAATCAAGACTTTTCCTCCTTTCTTCTGTTCAGATGCTGCGTCAGCTCTGTTATTAGTTCTTCCTCAGACATGCCAAGCTCTTTCATATTTGCGATAAATTGATTGACAATATCAAACTGCAGTTTTTTCTTCACTTCCTCCAACACTTCCCTCTTATCCGTGATGAATGTCCCCTGTCCTCTTTTCGTCTCCACAATATTCATCCTCTCCAACTCACTGTAGGTTCTTTGGATTGTATTTGGATTCACTCCTGACTCGATGGCCATTTCTCTAACAGAAGGAAGCTTTTGCCCCTCTTTTAACTCCTGTCTCGCAATTTGCTGCATGATTTTATCAACAATTTGCATATATATTGGCCTCGATGCTTTAAAGTCATCAGACATTCACCTTACACCTCCACTTTCTTGTCTAAAGCCCAAGAAGAAAGCCAGAAGATAAGAATTGCTGTCAAACAATAGCCAGCTAGAACAAAAATGGATATGTCCATCATTTCAAAGCTAGCCTGGAAGGAATTTGATCCTGTTTCCATCTGAAATACGTTGCCTAAATTCAACATCCATTTTTCTTTTAAGGCTTGAACAAAACTAATTTTCCCAAATAGCCCAGTTAGCATTTTCCATATATACCAAATTGCGATGAGAACAAGCCAGCGGAATTTTTTTAAAGCTTGAATTCTTGCGATACTGTGATAAACAGTCCAATAAAAAATGACCCAAATACTGATATAAAACGATATCGCCCAAATCGCAACAGCAATCATGACAATATCACCAGTAGAAAACATCTCGTTCATCTCATTTAAAGAAGTAATAAAGATAATCGTAATAATTGTGATGAGGACAGTCGAGCACAAAGACAGCAAGGAACAGGCTGTCAGCTTTGACAGCAGTAACTTCACACTGCTTTGCGGATTATGAAGCCATAATTGTGTTTTCCCTTCCAGATTAAGAGATGTCAACAGCGATCCAGGCAAATAAATAACATGTGCAATAATTAAAGCAAATGAAATCACTCCAACAAGCATGCGGGCATCATAATAATTAGAAAATATCCAACCCGCAGCAAAAGCTATCGCCATAAAAATTAAAATCGTGTAAAAATAACCGATGGAAATTTTTATATCTTTTTTTAATAAGCCTTTAAAAGCATTCATATATCTCTCCCTGATAAAATGTATTAGTGTACTATCAAAATAGTACACTAATACATTTATGTAATCAAGAGGTAATTTGTCAATTTAAACCAACTGTTTAACATACAAAAAGCCCAGACTGCTCCCAGTCTGGGCTTTTCCCTTATTAGTCGTTAACACGCACTATTTTAATATCGCCTAACAATTCTTTTATAACATCACTTGCCATGATCAAGCCAGCAACAGAAGGAACAAATGCATTCGAGGATGGAGGCATTTTTGCCTTGCGAATTGGTGCATTATCTTTGCCGACCACTTTGCGGACATCTTCCCGAATAACAATTGGGCTC
Organism: Niallia circulans; assembly: GCF_007273535.1. Classification (NCBI taxonomy): domain Bacteria; kingdom Bacillati; phylum Bacillota; class Bacilli; order Caryophanales; family Bacillaceae; genus Niallia; species Niallia circulans. Next base: position 2,179,808 of record NZ_RIBP01000004.1, on the reverse strand, counting down.
TCATCAGAGAATACCACTTTAATTCCTTTGCGGATGCCTTCTTTTCGCAAACGAAGGCGAACTACTTTAGCAATTGGATCTGTATGTGTTTTGCTGATGTCAGCAATCTGGAAACGAGTTGGGTCCATTTTATTTGCTGCACCCATGCTGGAAATGATGGGAATATTTCTTGTTAAGCATTCCTTCATCAAATGAATTTTATAGGAAATCGTATCAGACGCATCGACAACATAGTCTAAACCATATGCAAAAATTTCTTCATACGTTTCTTCTGTATAAAACATTTTCAACGCAATAACTTCGCACTCTGGATTAATATCAGCAATACGTTCCTTCATTATATCTACTTTCGGGCGGCCTACAGTTGATAATAGTGCAATTACTTGGCGATTGACATTCGTGATATCAACATCATCCTTATCAATCAAAATCAATTTGCCGACACCAGAACGCGCTAAAGCCTCTGCAGAAAAGGAGCCTACTCCTCCTATGCCTAGTACTGCAACTGTGCTGTTTTTTAACTTTTCTAATCCTTCTGTTCCAATTGCTAATTCATTTCTTGAAAATTGGTGCAACATCTATTATTTCAACTCCATTATAAGATTTACAGTCAAACAGGAATTGGCCATTCCTTTATATCTATTTATAATTTCTAGTATTATTAACTCTTAAACCTTTTTGTACTATAACATAAAATGTGGACAGGTTCTAGCCCTTGTGGGTTTTAGCACAAGGGAAAAGATGCAGGGACAAAACAAAAGATAATCTTTCTAAACACGAATAATAAAATTACATCTAATTTTTAAAAAATACAGCTTGTGTCTAAATAGAATATAGTTTCAAAATAAGTTCGTTCCATTCCGCTGCACTAAAATTTCTAATTTTTTGTAACTAAAAACAAAAAACCGAACCATTTAATCATTAGTTGATTAAGTAGTTCGGTCTTTACGCTGGTTCACATGCTTATGTCCCAGCCTCTTCCAATCAGTCGTTTTGTTTCGGTGCTTTAAGAGCAAGATGCAAATCATCAAGCTGGCTTTGAGAAACTTCGCCAGGTGCATCTGTCAGTAAGCAGCTTGCGCTTGCTGTTTTCGGGAATGCAATTGTGTCACGAAGATTCGTTCTGCCAGACAACAGCATGATCAATCTGTCTAAGCCGATTGCAATGCCGCCATGTGGAGGTGTACCGTATTCGAATGCTTCTAACAAGAAACCAAATTGCTCATACGCCTCTTCTTGTGAGAAACCAAGCATACTGAACATTTTTTCTTGAATATCCTTTTCGAAAATACGAAGTGATCCGCCACCAAGTTCATAACCATTCAATACGATATCATATGCCTGTGCTTTAACAGCCTTAGGATTAGAATCAAGCAGTTCGATATCTTCTCTTTTTGGCATTGTAAATGGATGGTGTGCCGCATAGAAACGGTTTTCTTGTTCGTCATATTCAAACAACGGCCAATCTGTCACCCAAAGGAAATTAAACTTGTCTGGGTCAATCAGGTTCAGTTCTTTCGCCAATTTTTGACGAAGTGCACCTAATGAATCTGCGACAACATTTGCTTTATCTGCAACAAACAGCAATAAATCTCCACTTTCAATGGAAAGTGCTGCTTCAAATGCTTTTTGCTCTTCCTCTGAAATGAATTTAGAGATTGGCCCTTTCAAACCATCTTCCTCTGCCTTCAACCAAGCTAATCCTTTTGCACCATAAACCTTCACGAATTCTGTTAAAGCATCAATGTCTTTACGTGAGTATTTATCACTTGCTTGTTTAACATTGATTGCTTTCACTTGGCCGCCTGATTCAACAGCTGCTGCAAATACTTTAAAGCTAGAGTCTTTTACGATTTCAGAAAGGTCTGTTAGCTCCATGTCAAATCTTGTGTCAGGCTTATCAGATCCGTATCTTGCCATTGCTTCATCATAAGGCATTCTTTTGAATGGTGCAGGAACATCAATTCCTTTTACCTCACGCATAATTTTTACCATCATGCTTTCCATCATATTCATAATGTCTTCCTGACTTACGAAGCTAGTTTCAATGTCCAGCTGTGTGAATTCAGGCTGACGATCTGCACGTAAATCCTCGTCACGGAAGCAGCGGGCAATTTGGTAATAGCGCTCAATTCCGCCAACCATCAACAGCTGCTTGAAAAGCTGCGGCGATTGCGGTAATGCGTAAAATTCATTTGGATGCACACGGCTTGGCACAAGATAATCTCTTGCTCCCTCTGGCGTACTTTTCGTCAGAATTGGTGTTTCAATGTCCAAGAATCCTTCGCTATCTAAAAAGTCTCTCATGATTTTTGTTACTTGATGACGCATTTTCAATGTTTCAAACATAACTGGTCTTCTGAAATCCAAGTAACGATACTTTAAGCGAACTTCCTCTGCTACATCAGTTTTGTCAGAAATAGAGAATGGCGGTGTTTTTGCTTCATTTAGAATCGAAATTTCATCCACTACGATTTCTACTTTTCCTGTTGACAGGTTTTCATTAATCGTTCCTTCCTGCCTTGCAACAACAGTTCCTTTAATATCTAAAACAAATTCGTTTCTTACTTTTTCTGCGACTTCAAGCGCTTCTTTATTTATTTCAGGGTTAAACACAATTTGCACGACGCCTGTACGGTCACGTAAGTCAATGAAAATCAACCCGCCTAAATCACGTCTCTTTTGAACCCAGCCCTTTAAATTAACTTTTTCGCCAATAGCCTTTTCTGGTACTTCACCACAATAATACGTTCTACCAAACATATTTATCCTCCTTTAAATGTCTCTAATCTATTAATAGCTTTGAAAATCCTTTAACGCCGCCGCTAAATGATCCAGATTTACTTGTTTCTGTTCACCAGTTTCCTGGCTCTTCACATTGATTTTGTTTTCTTTCAGCTCATCTTCCCCTAATATTGCGACAAACTTAGCCTGCAGGCGATCTGCTGCTTTAAATTGCCCTTTTACTTTTCTGTCCAAGTAATCTCTTTCAGCAGAAAAACCAGCTTTGCGCAATTCATATAGAAGTCCGACACTATAATCCTTCGCTTCCTCACCTAATGTTACAAGATAACAGTCAATTTTCTTTTCGATTGGCAATTCAATTCCTTCTGCCTGTAGTGCAGCAAGCAATCTTTCTAAGCTCATCGCAAAGCCGATACCAGGAGCTTCCGGGCCGCCAAGCTCTTCTGTTAGTCCATTGTAGCGACCGCCTCCGCATAATGTCGTAATCGCTCCAAAACCTTCTGCTTCACTCATAATTTCAAACGCAGTGTGGTTATAGTAATCTAGTCCTCTGACAAGATTAGAATCCACTACATAAGGAATATTTAAGGCTGTTAAATAAGCTTGTACTTTTTCGAAGTATTGTTTGGACTCTTCATTTAAGTATTCAAGAATAGACGGAGCCGACTTCATTAACGGATGATCATGATCCTTTTTACAATCAAGGATTCTCATCGGGTTTTTTTCAAGACGGCTTTGGCAATCCTTACAGAATTCGCCGATGCTTGGGCTAAAGTGGCCCATAAGCGCTTCTCTGTGGGCAAGCCTGCTTTCCTTGTCTCCAAGACTGTTAACAACAAGCTTCAATTTAGACAGCCCAAGTGATTCATAAACGGAATAGGCTAGTGCCATTACTTCTGCATCGATCGCTGGATCTTTACTTCCGATTGCTTCTACTCCAAACTGAACGAATTGGCGGAACCTGCCTGCCTGTGGACGCTCATAACGGAACATTTGTCCTAAATAGAAAAGCTTAACTGGCTGTGACGGCAAACCAAACATTTTATTTTCTACAAATGAGCGGACTACAGAAGCTGTTCCTTCTGGTCTTAAAGTCAGGCTTCTTTCGCCTCTGTCTTCAAATGTGTACATTTCCTTTGTTACGATATCTGTTGTATCTCCAACACTGCGCAAAAACAGCTCCGTATGTTCAAAGATAGGTGTTCTTATTTCGTTGTATTGGAATCGATCACATAGATCTTTAATACGATTTTCGATGTATTGCCATTTTTCGACTGTGCCTGGCAAAATATCTTGCGTTCCTCTTGGAATATTTATTTGCATGGTTTTACCCTCCTGTTATAGCCTATGTATAGGATTATCGGGGCACACTGCCGGAAAAACAAACAAACAAAAAAATCCCGCCCCTTGTATATCAAAACATATACAAGGGACGAGATTTATATCCCGTGGTGCCACCCTAATTGAAGAAATACATTGCAATAAAGTAATGCATCTTCCACTTTGCAGTTAACGCCTGCTAACGTTTCATACCTAATAATGTCTATTAAAAACATGTTCAGAAGAAAACCTACGGAGTGTTCATTCATTAAGTCATCATGCAGAAATGCTCCCAGCCTGTGGCATTTCCTCTCTTTCCATGTGGATCCTAACTACTTTTCTCCCTCATTGGCTTTTTTAATTTATCCCTTATTATTTAATTAATAATAATAAGAGTTCAATTGATTGTCAATAGTCAATTGCTGTGCACTTTCTTAATACCTGCCAACCTGCTTCTTCAGTTTTTTTGCATCTCCGACAGATAAGCCAAATTCAGAAGCAAGCTCAACAGCAGTCGAATATGCTTCCTTTTCAATAAAATCATGAAAATCAATACCGAGTAATTTCGAGTTAACATCATGTGTTTTTATACTTTTTTCACCAAATCTCATTGTTTTCACCCTTTTTCTTCGTAATTTCTATTATTATCCCCAGGAGTAAAAAATTTTTTCATTATATGTTATATTTATTGTCTAAAATTGAAAAGAAAAAGAGAAAAGTTATCAAAGGAGATTGTCTACTTACAGAGAAATGTATTAAAATGCAAATGAAATAGCTCTTTCAATTGGAAAGGAGGAATAAGCTTCCAGATGATAAAGAAACGACAGTGGGTTATTCCCATTTTGCTGCTTATGCTCCTGCCTGCATTAGAGGTTCATGCAGAAAGCAGTCAAACCGTTCAATCGTCGACAGTCCTTAATATAAGAGAAGGCCCAAGTCTTGAAGACGCGATTAAAGGACAAATGGAAATAGGCACAAACTACACGGTTGTAACAGACAATGGAGATTGGTTAAAAATTGATATGGGAAATGGGCAAGTTGGTTGGGTCGCAGCTTATTTAGTCACTAAATCTGATGGTTCCACTGAAAGTGGGGAAGCTACTGTTTCCACTGTGAGTGAAGGTAGTAGCGGAACAATAACAGAGGGTGGCATCAGACTTCGTAAAGGACCAGGCACTGACTATCAGGTTATTACGACACTTAGTAAGGAAATGACTGTTACAATCCTTTCAAACGATGGAAATTGGACAAAGATTCAGTCACCATCAGGAACAGGCTGGGTAAACAGCGAATACATATCATCAGCAACAACTCAAGCCCCAGATGAGGTCTCACAGGATGACACAACAGCTGTTGTTAGTGAGAACAATATTAATGTTCGGGACACTGCTTCCTTAAATGGAGAGGTCATCGGAAAGTTGGCAGAAGGTACTGTCATACATATAGTGGCAGAGAATGGAGATTGGGTTAAAATCCAATTCTCAGGCAATACTGGCTGGGTTTATAAAAGCTTGCTTCAGGAGGAAGGCGAGGTTGAAAGCACGTCGTCGACCTCGAACCAAACAATTGATACGTCTGTCACCATTCTTCACGATGGGACAAACATTCGCAGTGATGCTTCTGCTAATGCCTCTGTGCTGCTTGTTGCAGCAAAAGGACAATCTTATCAGGCAACAGAAGAGGTTGGAGATTGGTATAAGATTGAGCTAGACAGCGGTGACACAGGCTATGTAGCCAACTGGATTGTGCAGGAGGCTGCAAGTGGACAAGCATCAACCACAGAACAGAAAAGTAATCGTGATGAAACTGGTGACTTAAAAGGGAAAACAATTGTCATTGATCCAGGTCATGGCGGTAAAGACAGCGGAACTATCGGAGCTATCGGCACTCTGGAAAAAACACTGACAATCCGCACTGCCAATCTTCTGGCAGACAAGTTACGGGCTGCTGGAAGTAATGTGATTATCACAAGACAAAATGATATTTTCATCACACTGCAGGACAGAGTTGATATCAGCAATCTTAACAGAGCAGATGCATTTATCAGCATCCATTATGACAGCATTAAAGACAGCAGTGTCAGAGGGATGACAAGCTATTATTACAGCTCTTCCCAAAAGGAGCTTGCTAATGTGCTGCATGAAAGTATTATCGAATCAACAGAATTAAAAGACCGTGGTGTAAGGCAAAATAATTACTTTGTTTTAAGGGGAAATCAGCAGCCAGCAACACTTCTTGAGCTCGGATATTTAAGCAACAAAAACGAGGAGCAGCTTGTATCCTCCCAAAAATATCAGGAAACTGTTTCTGCAGCCATTTATAAAGGACTTGAAAACTATTTCCAATAAAAAAAAATCCGTTCCTCATTGGAACGGATTTTTTTTTATTGATTATCAAGGATAAGGGTTACAGGACCATCATTAATCAAGGAAACATCCATCATTGCCCCAAAAATGCCTGTTTCGACGTGCATCCCCTTCTCACCAAGCAATCTATTAAATTGATCGTATAAATCTTTTGCATAATCCGGCTTGGCAGCATTCATAAAGTTTGGCCGTCTCCCTTTCCGGGTATCTCCATACAGGGTAAACTGGGAAACGGACAAAATGGACCCTTCGACATCTTGGATACTATGATTCATTTTCCCGTCAGCATCCTCAAAAATGCGCAGATGGGCAATCTTATCTGCAAGCTTGGCAGCATCCTCCTGTGTGTCATCATGGGTGATACCGACAAGCAGCATATAGCCCTTCTCGATTTGTCCAACTGTTTTTCCTTCCACTTCCACTTTAGCTTCTTTTACTCTTTGCAAAACAATACGCACGATTTTTCTCCTTAGTTCATAATTCTTCGGACAGAATAGACATCAGGTATTTGTTTAATTCTTTCCACCACTTTATGCAGGTGGTTTACGTTAAGGATAAGAATTGACATCGTGATGGTAGCCATCTTATTTCGGTCCGATTTGCCTGATACAGCAGAGATATTTGTTTGCGATTCATTGACAGCTTGAAGCACTTCATTCAGAAGTCCTCTTCTGTCATAACCACTTATCTCAATTTCCACATTGTATTCCTTACGGTCATTTAAAGCTGTTTCCCATTCAACAGGAATTAACCTCGCCTTGGCATCCTCTGTATCAATATTCGTACAGTCAGAGCGGTGAACAGAAACACCTCGCCCTTTTGTGATAAATCCGACGATTTCATCACCTGGGACAGGATTACAACAGCGAGACAGCCTAATTAACAGGTTGTCAATTCCAGTAACACGAACACCTGAAGCACGTTTTTTCGTACTTGGGAATGATTTAAGCTCAGCAACAGCGTTTGAAATAGTTGCAGATTGCTCTGCATCCCGTTTTCTGCGCCATTTTTCCGTGAGGCGGTTCGCTACTTGAAGTGCGGTGATCCCGTTGTAACCAACAGCGGCATACATATCTTCTTCCCCAACAAAATTAAACTTTTCAAGTACTGTTTTAATATTTTCAGGTGTAAGGATTTCCTTCAGATCGAATTCCATATTGCGGATTTCTTTCTCGACTAGCTCCTTGCCCTTTTCCACATTTTCTTCTTTACGCTGCTTTTTGAAGAACTGTCTGATTTTATTTTTAGCTTGTGAAGTCTGAGCAATCTTAATCCAGTCTTGGCTTGGTCCATAGGAATGCTTGCTCGTATGGATTTCGACTATATCACCAGTCTTCAACTTGTAATCAAGTGTTACCATCTTTCCGTTCACTTTTGCACCAATAGTTTTATTACCGATTTCAGAGTGAATTCGGTATGCGAAATCAATTGGAACAGATCCTGAAGGCAGTTCAAATACATCGCCTTTTGGTGTGAACACAAATACCATGTCAGAGAACAAATCGATTTTCAGACTTTCCATAAATTCCTCTGCGTTAATACTGTCTTCTTGGAAATCAAGAATTTCCCTGAACCATGACAGCTTTTCTTCAAAGGAGGAGCCTTCATCGACTGTTTTTCCTTCTTTATATGCCCAGTGAGCTGCAATCCCGAACTCTGCAATGCGATGCATCTCTGTTGTACGTATTTGAACCTCAAGGGGATCCCCTTTCGGACCGATAACTGTTGTATGCAAGGATTGGTACATATTTGCCTTAGGCATAGCTATATAGTCTTTGAAACGGCCTGGCATCGGCTTCCAGCGTGTATGAATGATTCCAAGTACTGCATAACAGTCCTTAATGCTGTTAACGACAATTCGTACTGCCAGCAAATCATATATCTCATTAAATTGCTTATTCTGCAGCACCATCTTGCGATAGATGCTGTAAATATGCTTAGGTCTGCCAGAGATATCTGACTGGATCTTCACTTCACCTGTGCCTTCGCGTATTTCGGAAACAACTTCTTCTAAATATTGTTCACGCTCAGCGCGCTTCTTTTTCATTAAGTTAACAATTCGATAATATTGCTGTGGATTCATATAACGCAGAGCTGTATCTTCGAGCTCCCATTTAATTGTAGATATCCCTAGTCTGTGGGCTAAAGGTGCGAAAATTTCAAGCGTTTCATTTGAAATGCGGCGCTGCTTTTCAGCAGGTAGGTGCTTTAATGTGCGCATGTTATGAAGCCTGTCCGCAAGCTTGATTAGGATGACCCTAATATCCTGCGCCATTGCTACAAACATTTTGCGATGATTTTCTGCTTGCTGTTCTTCGTGGGATTTGTATTTGATCTTCCCTAGTTTTGTAACGCCGTCAACGAGCATGGCCACTTCATTGCTGAAGCTATCACTTATATCATCTAATGTGATATCCGTATCTTCAACAACATCATGGAGAAAACCTGCAGCTACAGTAGCCGGATCCATTTGCAAATCAGCAAGAATTCCAGCCACTTGAATAGGATGGATAATATATGGCTCACCAGATTTTCTATATTGTTCACGATGAGCATTTTGGGCAAATTCATAGGCTTTTTGTATGAACTCCGTATGCTCTTCGTTTAAATATCCTCTTGTCTTATCGATGACTTGTTCGGCGGTTAACACTTGATCATTCGCCATGTAATCACCTTTCATATTCCGAGTGTATTCTTAGAATTTATCATAATTCCGACTATTTATCTATCCCGCTATATGTTTTTCCTTATATTGCATCATGCAATTTATAATAGAATTAAAACAATTTTAGAATGATTATTTCTATTATTAAAAAAAAGCGCAAGAATGTAAAGAGAATCCATGTAATTTTTTTGCAAAAAGAGAGAATTTTTGTCGAAAGCAGTCGAATTACGCTCTATACTCTTACCCTATTATAAACAGAAACAAAAAAAGAGCGCATTTTCAGCGCTCTTTATCGTTAAATCAATATTCCATTAATGTCAAAATATCGTAGCCATCAAGGTTCTTGCGTCCTTCAAGGTAAGACAATTCAATCAAGAAAGCAATTCCCGCTACAACACCGCCAAGTTCCTCTACAAGCTTAATCGTAGCATCAATTGTTCCGCCTGTTGCTAGCAAATCATCTGTAATAAGCACTCTTTGACCTGGTTTAATTGCATCCTTATGGATTGTTAAAACATCCTTGCCGTATTCAAGACCGTAAGAAACTTTGATTGTTTCTCTTGGCAGCTTTCCTTCCTTACGAACTGGTGCAAAACCAACACCAAGTGAATAAGCAACAGGACAGCCGATAATAAAGCCGCGAGCTTCTGGTCCGACAACAATATCGATTTCCTTTTCTTTCGCATATTCTACAATCTGGTTTGTTGCGTATCTATATGCTTCACCATTATCCATAAGCGTAGTGATATCTTTGAAACGAATGCCTGGTTTTGGCCAATCTTCCACAATTGTTACGTACTGTTTTAAATCCATTCTTGCACTTCCTCCTCATTCTTAACGGATTTCTGAAGAATAAGATCAAACCAATTCTTTAATTGCTCATAAGACGAGTATATTAATTCATTTTCGAGCGAAAATTGTGCTTGTTTCTGTTGAAAAGAAGGAGACTCTGTTAAATCCCTTCTATTGCTATTCTTATTCAGCGAAATAAACCCATCCTTCATTGTAACAAAATTCAGCTCAAAAAACACCTTTGACATAAAAACAATTGTTTCTTTACTCCAACCTTGGCGTTTTGCCAGTTCTCCACCAAACTTTTTAAGGTCAAACCCATCCTGCTTGGCAAGAAAGGAGTAATACCATTTGAAATGATCCCTTGTCGGCATTGTGCTGAAAAAGTCGCTATCCTGCTTAAAAAAGCTTGCATAAATCCTCTCTGGAGCGGAACTTGATAATAATTGCTGGACAATCTCTTTATTGCTAGGAAAATCTGCTAATACTAGTATGCGATTATCTGTTTGAAAGGATGCTGCATCATCATGATTTTCAATTATTTTGTAATCCTTGATTAGCTTAACCAATTCCTCTGTTACGGACTCTTTATTAAAGAAAATCCATGTTGCACTATCTGCTGGAATGGCCGCTTCAAGCTTCTCCATATTACGAATACCTCGATAATCAAAAAGCTGCCAATGATTCACAGCAATATCCTGAATAAATATTTGCGGTTTTTTAATATTATTCCATTCGTTAATGGAAAGCTGTCCTAATACAGAAAGCTTTGCGCTTGGTGATATATGGTCATATAGTTCACCGATGCCAAAACCAATTCCATCCAGATTGCTTTCATTCTGGACAAATTGCAGCTTAAGATGATTTTGATTTGCACCTATTTTTCTTATCGTGCCAATTTCAACCTGCTCAATCACAATACGCGGCTTCGCATTATCAACTCCAAATGGCGCAAGGAGCTGCATTTCTTCAATTGCACTTAAATGGGCATCCTTCAAGTCAATTTTCATATCAACAGCTGTTAATGGAATTAAATCCGTAGGCTTTAGCTGTTCAAATGCAAGACTATTGAGACGTTCTCTGAGCTCCTGCACATCCTCAATCGCTAACGTCATACCCGCAGCCATTGGATGTCCTCCGAAATGAGGCAGAAGCTCCCTGCATGTTGACAGATTCTGATACAAATCAAAACCAGCAATACTTCGGGCAGATCCTTTTGCAATTCCTTTTTCCTGGTCAAACCCCAGCACGATTGTAGGCCTGTAGTACTTCTCGACAAGTCTTGACGCAACGATACCAACTACGCCCGGATTCCATCCCTCTTTTCCAACGATAAGCACCCTGTTATCTTCTAGCGGATATAAGGATTCTACCTGTTCCATCGCTTCTTCTGTAATTTGGTTAACAATTGCTTGTCTTTCCTTGTTTGTTGCTTCCATCTCTTCTGCAAGAGATGCAGCAATGTCAGGGTCATCTGTTAACAACAGCTCAACTGCAGGATCTGCACTGTCTAATCTGCCGACTGCATTAATGCGCGGCGCAATCATAAAGCCGATTGTTTCTTCATCTATCCCACTTGCTTCTGTATTCATCTGTTTCAGCAATGCCTTCAAGCCAGTATTAGTTGTTTGCTTCAACTTCTTAATTCCAAGCTTAGCAATAACTCTGTTTTCCCCTGTCAGAGAAACAAGATCGGCAATCGTTCCAATAGCTGCAAATTGCAGAAGCTGTTCAGGAAGCTCTCCGTACAGGGCATGAGCAACTTTTAAAGCTACGCCAACCCCCGCAAGCTCATGAAACGGATAATCACTTCCTTCAAGTCTTGGATGAATAATGGCCATTGCATCAGGCAGCACTGGGCCTGGTTCATGATGATCTGTTACGATATAGTCAATTCCTAGCTCTTTAGCAACATCTGCTTCCTTAACTGCTGCAATGCCAGTATCCACTGTGATAATCAATTTAATGCCAATACTTGCGGCATACCGAAATGCCCCTTCATTAGGGCCATAGCCTTCTGTGAAACGGTTGGGAATATAAAATTGCACATCTGCTCCCATATCCTCCAACGTTTTCATCATGACTGTAGTGCTTGTTACACCATCTGCATCGTAATCGCCAAAGATGAGGATTGGTTCCCCTTTTTCTATTGCTTCCTTTATTCGTTTGACTGCTATATCCATCCCCTTCATTAGGAATGGGTCATGAAAATTGTCTCTGCTGTATAAAAAATTCTCCGCTTTTTCGCGGTTATCATATCCTCTGTTTACTAGTAAACTTGCTACAAGAGGTGTGATTTTTAACTGGTCTGCAAGTATTGCAGCATCTTTCTTATCTTTGTCTTCTACAATCCATCTAGTTTTTGAATGCAGCATCATATCACCTCAATCTATCATTATACAAGTTAGAGGTGTTCCTTTCAATGTTTGTTAGTGGAAGAAGGAGGCGTTCACAGAACTAGCTGACACAGAAAAAAAGCTTATGCGTGAAGGCATAAGCTTTTTAACAGAAATATTATTTCGATGGGACAGAGATTGGATCAACAGATTCTGTGCTGCCAGGCTCTAATGGTTCAAGCTCCTGTACTCGTAATTGCAGGGCATCTTTTTCCTTAACAGCAGCCTTCCACTTTCTTTGCAGGGAATAAATTTTAATTAAGCCGGCAGAACCGATCATCAAGCCGCCCAGCAAAACAGAAATCAGAATAACAAGGATAAGCGGCCATTGTCCTGTTCCCAACAAATAGTTGACCGTAACAGAATCGACATTAATTACTGCAAATACTGCCACAATAACGGCAAAAATAATTCCAAATAATAAATTCCACTGAATTTTCATAATTACCTCCAAAAAAAATATAGGTCTTCTTGATAACTTTCCCTTAATAGCAATCCTTCAAAACATGTTTTTTTTAAAATGCAGAAACAACAAAAAACAGGACCTCTTACAAGGTCCTGTTCCTTCATTATACTTGTGGCTCATCTGAATTTTTGCGTTTTTCCTTCATTGTAATCAGAACGCCTTTTTTCTTAAGCTCTTTCTTCTTCCATACATACCATAATTGGGAGGCAATGAAGATAGAAGAATATGCTCCGCCGATTAATCCAATCAATAATGCTATTGAGAAGTTTCTGATAGACTCGCTTCCAAAAATCAACAGGGCAATTACACAAATAACAACTGTAAGAACCGTATTGAGTGAGCGTGTGAACGTCTGGCGGATACTTGTGTTAATAATATCCTTAATTTCCTGTGCTGTTTTGATTCTTTTCTTCTTCACAAGATTTTCACGGATACGGTCAAACGTAACAATCGTGTCATTGATAGAATAACCGACAATTGTCAGCACTGCCGCGATAAAGGTTATATCTACTTCAAGACGTGTGAAGCTGAAGATTACAATAATAAAGAATGCATCATGAAGCAATGCAATGATAGCAGCCATTGCCATATATATTTCAAAACGTATCGTTACATAAAGAATGATACCTAATGATGCCAAGATGATGGCAATAAAAGCGTTTTTGGCTAATTCTTTTCCGACTGTTGGCGAAACAGTGCTGATATTCGGATCGGTACCGTATTTATCATGCATAGCCGTTTTTAATTCAGCCACTTTCTTTTGGCTTAAATCATCGCCTTTTATGCGTATTGCCGCTTTTTCATTATTATCACCTGAAAGGGTAATATCCTCAGCATGTATATTCAGTGCATCCAAATCAGCTTGCACCGCTTCAGTTGTTAATGGTTTATCTGAGGAAATTTCAATCCTTGAACCTGCTGAGAAGTCAATACCAAGGTTAAGCCTGAAGACAGCAATTACAATGATACCCGCAACAACGAGCACACTTGAAACAGTAAAGAAGATGTTTTTGTATTTAACAAAATCAAGACGATCAAACTTTGTCGGCAATGTAAGTGTGTCATAGTTTTCGCCGATATGTTTAATATCCTTTTTATTTACACCAAACCATGACGGCTTTTTATTGAACGCTTTGCTGTTAACGATAAGTCCAAGCAACAATCTTGTTCCATAAACAGCCGTGATGAAGCTTACAAGGATGCTGACAATCAGCAATGTCGCAAATCCTCTAACAGAGCTTGTACCATATGCGAACAATATAACACTTGCAAGAATGGTTGTCAGGTTAGCGTCAATAATAGTTGAAATCGAGTTTTTGTTACCAGCTTGGTAGGCCGATTTCAGGGTTTTTCCAACTTTAAGCTCATCCTTAATCCGTTCATATGTGATGATGTTGGCATCGACCGCCATCCCAACACCGAGTATAACCGCGGCGATTCCCGGCAGTGTCAGCACCCCGTTCATCAAGTCAAGAACGAGCAGGTTCAAGTACACAAAAACAGAAAGAGTAATAACCGCAATTAAACCTGGTAAACGGTAATAGAACAGCATGAACAAGAAGACAAGTCCCACACCGACTATACCTGCAAATACGGTATCTTTCAGTGCTTCGTCACCAAACTGTGCTCCAACACTTGTAGAATATACTTCTGTCAATTTAACAGGAAGTGCACCTGCATTCAGCAAGTCAGCCAATGTTTTAGCTTCCTGCACTGTGAAGTTTCCTGTGATAGAGACAGTATCTGTATTTAATACATTGCTAACCATCGGATTAGACAAGTATTTTGGATCTGCTTTTGCTGCTTCGTCTGCATAGGAATCGCCATCTTCAAAATCAAGCCAAATGACGAGTGGATTTCCAAGCACTTCTGTTGTTACATCTTTAAATTTTTCTGCACTTTTAAGCTTAAGGGTAACACTCGGTTTTCCGTTTTCATCAAAAGCCTGGGCAGCACCGCCTTCGACTAAATCAGAACCATCCATCAGCTCTTTATCATTAATATCACGGAATGACAGGTTTGCTTCTGTTGACAAAAGCTCCCGTGCCTTATTCTGGTCTGTTACACCTGCAAGCTGGACGCGGACGCGGTCCTTTCCTTCGATTTGGATAATTGGTTCACTTACACCAAGAACGTTAATCCTTTTATCCAGTGCTTTAGCAGTACTGTTAAGTATCTCCTCATTAATCTTCTGGCTTTTGTCAATTGGTTCCACTTGATAAAGAACCTCAAAGCCCCCTTGAAGATCGAGACCAAGTTTAATATTCTTTAAAATATTATTTGTTGTTCCTCCCATTAACCCTGCAAACACAACTACGATTAATAGGAAGGCAACTATTCTGCTCCGCTTTACCATTATGTATTTTTCCTCCTTGGTTCTTAAAGGTGTATACTAATCTTTCTGCAAGCATTATGAAACACACCTTGACAAGCTTAAGCCATCCTTACAGCTAGCAGGACGGCAAGCAATATTCTAAAAATCCTTAATAGATAGAGATGGTGAAATATTCTTCTTCTATAATAAAACATTATGAAACAGTTTATGATTGCTGTCAATTTGTACTAAAAATTATCGATTGTCTTCACAAAAACTTCACAATTAGCAGGTAAGAATCTACTTAAGCAGCTCCTTTTTCTCCTCACTTGTTAGTGTTGCAAAATAGTCCTCTGCCTTATAAGCTTCCAATGTCGCAAAATTCATAAAATCAACGACCTTAACATTCATCACATCCTGGACAATTTCTGCAATTCTGTAATCACTTGACGGCTTCTTCCACTTCTTCTTTGTTAAGAAAAACCATAATTCACCCTCATCAATCGTATCATAGCCTAACAGATGGAATTCCTCCAGCTTGCTCTTTAGCGCTGGCTTTACTTGATGGCGAAAATGATCATATAAATGCTCTGATGGCATCTTTCATAACAGCTCCTTTAACATGATGGTCCTTTATCTCGAATCATAAACACCTTGTATACCATTAATGTAATGGCAGCGTTCCCCCTTATTTTCAAGCCTGCTATTCTTTTAAAATTCATTTATATACTTGTCATGCTTTGTCCACATGGATGCATATAGTTAATTGTATAGCATTATTCGTTATTTGAGAAGGCAGGGAAATAGAATGTCTAAGTTTTTACAAGGCACCATAATACTGCTAGCAGCAGGGCTCATCACAAGAGTCTTAGGTTTCATCAATCGCATCGTTATTGCCCGGTTTATCGGGGAGGATGGAGTCGGGCTTTACATGATGGTATATCCCACATTAATTCTAGTTGTGACCATCACGCAGCTTGGACTGCCTGTAGCCATTTCAAAAAATGTAGCAGAAGCATATGCGGAAGGAAACCATCGCAAAGTCAAATCCATTCTTGTCGTGGCTTTGTCGACAACACTTGGACTAGCATTGGTTTTTACACCGCTTTTATATGTGCTTGCTCCGTTTTTGGCAGAAACATTATTTAATGACAGCAGAACATTAATACCGATGATGGCGATTGCACCAATTATTCCTATCATTGCTGTCTCATCTGTATTAAGGGGCTATTTTCAAGGGAAGCAAACAATGAAGCCTGCAGCTGTTTCGCAGGTAATTGAACAAGTTATCCGCATTACTTTAATTGCAGTCCTCACAAAGGCATTTTTGCCGATGGGAATTGAATATGCAGCAGCAGGAGCGATGCTTGCTGGTGTTATTGGAGAATTGGCCTCCCTGCTCTACTTGCTAACTTCCTTCAAATGGAAAAAAGGCTTTTCGCTGCGGAACAAGTTTTTGCAGTATATGGTGAAGGGAAAAACCACATTTCAAGAGCTTATGCAAATTGCCTTGCCGACAACAGGCAGCAGAATGATTGGAAGTGTGGCATGGTTTCTAGAGCCTATCGTTGTAGCCCAAAGTCTTGCTTTAGCCGGCCTGACTGCAATTAATGCAACAAAGCAATATGGGGTATTAACAGGATTCGCCTTGCCATTGCTTATGCTACCTTCGTTTTTTACACAATCACTTTCCACTTCACTTGTACCTGCTATAAGTGAAGCAAATGCGAGTGGACAGAAGCATAAAATCGACTATTTACTGCAACAGGCTTTAAGATTTACCTTTATGACAGGAGGACTAGCTGTCATTGTGATTTATGTATTAGCTGAACCGTTAATGACAGTCATGTATGGAAGCACGAAAGGAACTACCTTCATATTATTAATGGCACCTTTTTTTATCTTAAATTACTACCAAGGTCCTCTCCAAGCAGCCCTGCAAGCATTAAATTTAGCAAGAGCTGCTATGATTAACAGCTTTATTGGCGCTGCTGTGAAGACAGGCGTAATCCTGCTTCTTGCGAGCAGACCAGAGTTTGGGATTTATGGTGTGGCGATTGCTTTAATCGTTGGATTTGTACTTGTGACAATGCTCCACTTCGCGACAATTACCAAATCAATTGGCTTTTCTATCTATGTGAAAGACTATGCCAAAATGATTGCCGTTATATTTGTTGTCGGCTACACGGGAACTGTTTTAGCAAAATGGGCGTGGACAGACAGCCTTGTATTAATGGTAACCACTGATACCATCATTATTAGCCTGTTGTATTTGATCTTGCTTTTTGTATTTAAGCTCCTCAAAAAAGAAGATATAAGGCGTATTCCGTGGATAGGACCAATATTAACAGGAAAATGAGGTAAGAGTGATGCTCTACCTCATTTTCCGTCTATATAATCAATATAGAACTTACCATCTTGAAAGCTGCAAAAGGAGATATTCTCAAGTCTCGCATGCCCTTGTTTTCTTAGCTCCTGCCTTAACCATGCTTCCGTTTTTTCTACCTCTTTCAAACTTGTCTCCTGAATGATGCCATCAATTATTAACGGAATTGTAATTCCTGATTTACCTGGTTCCTTTTCAAACACAGACAGCTTACCTGATGTTTCTAATATCGCAAATTCAACATCGGCAATATTGCGCACATCCTTTTCCCGAAGCTGCAGCATTAAATCGTCCATATTGTAGCGCTGGCCTTTCATTGCCTTTTCGTCGATTTTGCCTTTGTTGATAATGATGGTAGGCTTTCCGTCAATTAAATCACGGATTTTTTTACTTTTTAGGGACAGGGCTGCCAGACCAATTTGAATCAGCAGCAGGATAAATATCGGCAAAATAGTCGGAACAAGCTCTGTTTTAATATCCTCAATCGCAGCAACGGCAATTTCTGCAATCATAATATATACAACAAGATCAAGAATGCTTAATTCCCCTATCTCCCGTTTGCCCATCATCCGAAAAACGAGAACAATGATAGCATAAAGCAATAAGGTCCTCAGCAAAATGATGATATATTCCTCCATTATCTTCCCTCCCAAACAGCATTTACATGATAATACAACTATTTTAGTTTCCTCATCTAAAATGTTTTTATTCGGATATTCACAAATTCTTGATTCTATTTAGGCAGGTTGACGAATATGCTTGTACTAGTATGAAACTATTTATGGATCTACTAAAGAAAATGGTTGAAAGGAGAGGTTTAAGATCGAAGAGAGCAAAAACGTCGGCAGTGCCGTATTATACGGCCTGATTGCGATCTTTACCCTATTTATTACAAGCAGTATTGTCTTTTCCATGTTGCTAAGATTCACCTCCCTCCAGGAAGGATCCCTGCAGTACATAATTACCGCTGTTTCCTTTATCGCCTTGTTTGCAGGAGGGTTCATCTCTGGAGGAAAAGGTAAGCAGAAGGGCTGGTTTCTTGGTGGATTGACTGGTCTGATTTACTTCTTAATTGTGTTCTTGTTCAGCTTTTTAGGATTGGATCAAGTTTTCACTTTCGAGCAATTCATTTATCATGTATGCTATACTCTGATTGCCATGATGGGCGGTATTTTAGGAGTTAACTTATCAAAATCATAATTACGCAAACAAAAAAGCTGGCAGCAGATTTTGCTCCCAGCTTTTTTATATTATGCTTTATCCAGAATAGTGCTGGAAGAAGATTCAACAACTTCACGAACAGCATTGCGGTCAAAAGTCAGACGGCTGCCGTCTGGCGACTTAAGAACAATAGTGCCTTCGTCGATTGCATCGACAGTAGCGTGAAGTCCGCCAATCGTGACAATCTTGTCCCCTTTTTTCAGATCACTCTGCATTTGCCTAACCGCTTTTTGACGCTTTTGCTGCGGACGGATAAGCAAAAAGTAAAACAGAACAAACATTAAAATAAATGGTAATAACCCCATAATGTTTTGCATAAATTTCCCCTCCTTTCAAAATCCTCTATTTAAAAGTTTTTAGCATTTGGCTTATTAAAACCGTAGCGCTCGAAAAACTCTTCTTTGAAGTCCCCCAATCGATCTTCGCGAATCGCTTGTCTGACGTTCTCCATTAAGTTTAACAGAAAATAGAGATTATGGTAAGATGTAAGTCTAATTCCGAACGTTTCATCACATTTAATTAAATGACGGATGTATGCACGGCTGTAGTTTTTACATGTATAGCAATCACACTCCGGATCAAGCGGTCCGAAATCTCTTGCATATTTCGCGTTTTTCACAACAAGTCTGCCTTCGCTCGTCATGCATGTACCATTGCGGGCAATACGTGTTGGAAGCACACAGTCAAACATATCAATCCCTCTAATAGCACCATCTATTAGGGAATCCGGTGAACCTACTCCCATTAAATAACGAGGCTTATTATCAGGCATTAATGGTGTTGTAAACTCAAGCACTCTATTCATAACATCCTTCGGTTCTCCAACAGAAAGACCACCGACTGCGTAGCCTGGGAAATCCAATGAAACAAGATCTCTTGCACTTTGCTTACGAAGCTCTTCGTACTCTCCACCTTGAATGATACCAAACAAACCTTGATCTTCTGGTCTGCCATGTGCTTTCAGACAACGCTCAGCCCATCTGGACGTACGCTCAACAGATGCTTTCATATAGTCATATTCTGCCGGATATGGCGGACATTCATCAAATGCCATCATGATGTCTGAACCAAGTGCATTTTGGATTTCCATCGCTTTCTCAGGAGAAAGGAACAGCTTATCGCCATTCAAGTGATTTCTAAAATGCACACCTTCTTCTTGAATTTTGCGGAAATCGCTCAATGAGAAGACTTGGAAGCCGCCTGAATCTGTTAAAATAGCCTTATCCCAGTTCATGAACTTATGCAGGCCGCCTGCTTCTTTCACAATTTCATGTCCTGGACGCAGCCATAAATGATATGTGTTGCTTAAAATGATATTGGCACCCATTGTTTTTAAATCCTCTGGCGCCATCGTTTTCACTGTCGCCAAAGTTCCAACAGGCATAAACGCAGGTGTTTCAAAGGAACCATGTGGAGTATGTACGATACCCAGCCTTGCTCCTGTTTGTTTACACGTCTTAATTAATTCATAACGTATTGCAGTCAATGTAAAATCTCCTTTATTAAAAAAATGCAATAGCCTTTGAAAAAGTATTATCTGATGAACATAGCATCTCCAAAGCTAAAGAACCGGTAACGTTCTTGCACGGCAGTTTCATAGGCATGAAGAATGTTCTCTCTGCTTGAAAGGGCACTTACAAGCATAATAAGTGTTGATTTCGGCAAATGAAAATTCGTTATCATTCCATCAATTCCTTTGAATTCATAACCAGGATATATAAATATGCTCGTCCAGCCGTTACTTTCCACAAACTTGCCATCATTTGCACTGGCAATTGTCTCTAATGTGCGAGTCGATGTAGTGCCGACAGACAAAATACGGCCGCCTTCTTCTCTCACCTTGTTCAATAACTTGGCAGTGCCAGCAGTTAGCTGATAAAATTCAGCATGCATCTCATGCTTATCAATATCATCGACATTTACTGGGCGGAAAGTACCAAGGCCAACATGTAATGTGATAAAAGCAATATGAACGCCTTTTGCCTTTAATTCCTCAAGCAGCTCCTCTGTAAAATGAAGACCAGCAGTCGGAGCAGCAGCAGAACCTCTTTCCTTTGCATAAACAGTTTGATATCTGTCCTGATCATCCAATGTTTCCTTTATGTATGGCGGCAGAGGCATTTCGCCAAGCTCATCGAGGATTTCATAAAAAATTCCGTCATACAGGAATTCCAGAACTCTTCCTCCATGCTCCAGCTCTTCTTTACATACTGCCTTCAGTTTACCAGCTCCAAAGGAAATAATTGTTCCCTTCTTCACACGCTTTGCAGGCTTTACTAAAGTTTCCCATTGCTCGCCTTCCTGCTGCTTAAGCAGAAGCACCTCAATATGTGCACCAGTATCTTCCTTTTCACCATGCAGTCTTGCAGGAAGAACTCTCGTATCATTAAGAACAAGGCAGTCACCAGGGTTAATGTATTCAATGATATCCTTGAATGTACGATGCTCCAAACTGCCTGTTTCCTTATCAACTACCATAAGCCGGCTGCTTGTTCTGTCCTTTAAAGGAACTTGGGCAATCAACTCTTCAGGCAGATGAAAATCAAATAAATCTACTTTCACTTTAATTCACCTTATCTCTCTTTTAAGAACTCATATACTCTAGTTGGAAGCATAACAGAACAATTTGCCCTTAATGCATCCTTAAAACTCTTTTTCTATATTTAAATGCTCGTAGCCTAAATCAGTGACAATCCTTCCACGCGGTGTTCGCTGCAAAAAGCCTATCTGCAGTAAATATGGCTCATAAACATCCTCAATCGTATGAGCCTCCTCACCAATGGTTGCAGCAATTGTCTCTAATCCAACAGGTCCGCCTCTAAATTTATGAATCATGCCTATTAATAATTTATGGTCAATATGGTCTAAACCTAAACGGTCAACTTGCAAAAGCTCGAGAGAATCATGTGCGAGTTTATCCGTGATGCTACCATTCCCTTTAACTTGGGCAAAATCCCTTACCCTTCTCAGCAAACGGTTCGCAATCCTTGGTGTCCCTCTTGATCTTCTGGCAATTTCCAACGCTGCGCCGTCCTCGATATCGACGTTAAGTACTTGGGCCGTGCGGACCACAATATTTGTTAACTGGTTTTCATTATAATACTCCAGCCTGCTCAAGACACCGAATCGGTCTCTAAGCGGTGCAGACACAGAACCGGCTCTTGTTGTCGCTCCAACTAATGTAAATGGCGGCAAATCAAGACGGACAGACCTTGCACTTGGACCCTTGCCAATCACAATATCCAAGCAATAGTCTTCCATTGCAGGGTAAAGTACTTCCTCAATAGAACGGGGAAGTCTGTGGATCTCATCAATAAAAAGAACATCTCCAGGCTCCAATGCAGTGAGGATGGCAGCCAAATCACCTGGCCTTTCAATTGCCGGCCCGGCAGTCGTCCTGATATTAACGCCCATTTCATTTGCAATAATCGTCGCCAAGGTTGTTTTCCCTAATCCTGGAGGTCCATACAACAGGACATGGTCAAGGGCTTCTTCCCTAAATTTTGCCGCTTCTATGAACACTTCCAGATTATCTTTCACTTTATCCTGGCCGATATACTCTTTTAATCGAAGGGGACGCAAACTCTGCTCGAAGGAAACTTCCAATGAGTCGGCTTCTCCAGATACGATGCGGTCATCCAACATAATCCACTCCTCTCCTTAAAAGATACCTTTTTTTATTTGAGAAGCAGCTTTAACGCAAGCTTTATGTACTCGTCTGTCGTAAGCTGTTCCTTCTTCAGCTGCGGCACGACCTTCTTTACCTCTCTATCCGAGTAACCAAGTGCAGTTAATGCTAGAAGTGCTTCATCCAATTGTGTGGCACCAGCTTTTTTCTGTTCCACTTCATCCACATTGAATAAATCGGGAAAGAAATCTGGCATAATGTCTGACAGCTTTCCTTTCAAGTCGAGAATCATTTGCCTTGCAGTCTTTTTGCCGACGCCAGGGAATTTCACTAAAAATGCTTCATCCTCATTTTCAATGGCAGAAATCACTTGATCCGGCTCACCTGAAGCCAAAATAGCAAGCGCTCCCTTCGGCCCAATTCCCGATACATTAAGCAGCTTTGTAAATAAAGTCTTTTCATCCTGTGAGCGGAAACCGTATAAGCTTATCATATCTTCTCTTACATAATGATACGTATAAACAATAATATTCTGCTTTGCCATTGATGAGAAAGAGAAAGGATTCGGTGTTTTTATCTGATAACCGATGTCATTATTTTCAACCACTATGTATTCAGGTCCAATATATTCTATTTTCCCTTTAATATATTCGTACAAATCCTGTTCGCTCCCTTATAAAAGCTATAAAGACTATTTTAGCATATAATAAAGAAAAACTACCATATAAGATATTTTCTAAAAATTAAGAAAAAAGAACATAATAAAAAACCATTTTCGACTTCAATGGTTTTAACAACAAGGATATTTGGCTCAGGCAATTGAAAAATCGCTATTCTTTTCAATTGCCTGAAAAGTGACTTGAGGCATCAATTCGCTAGATTATTGGTATCGAGACTTTTAAATGTCTCGAGAACTTCGACATAACGATTCTTGTTTTTGATTGGAATACCGTTTTGCAAACTTTTTTGCTGCGTGGATTCCAGCTTCTCTAAGTCGATTTGGAAAAAGGATTGGATTATGTTCGACTTATTCGGTTTACCGTTGTAAACACCTAAAATGCCTTCATCTGAGACTCCGAAATAGCCATTTGCTTTAAGTAATGGCGAAATATCATCCATTTCCTGCTTAAAGACAAATTGGTGACTATCCATATTCACCAGTTGCCAGTTCTCATATTTGGACCAGAAATCTTCCATCGACCATATCGTTTCCTCTATACACTCTTCACTTACTTCTCCATCTAAATATACTCTTTGGAGCAGAACAGCGAACTTCTTCGGAGATTGTGCATTGACTTCATTCTCCCAGGCCGGGGACGCAGATAATAGAATGATAAGAAGAATAGAGAACAATAAAAGGAATCTGGTTTTCATTATGAACCACCTCTTCAGCTTACTAGAAAAACTTAAATTCCCTATTAGTCTCACCATAATCTCTAAAATCATGCTTGCAAAATTCCAAAATAGAAAAATAAACTAGTTAGAAAGCTTTTTGACGCTTAATTGCTGCATTGCCTTTGCAAGCCCCTCACGCAATGATATATTTGCTTTCCAACCTAAAAAATTCTTTGCCTTTGCAACAGATACAGAACAAGAGGAAGCAGATTCGTCTTGTGAATCCTTATAAATCGGATGCAGATTTACCTGCTCTCCAATCATTTCTGCTGCTTCTTGGAAACTGTACATACGCTGTGAGGCAATATTGATTATTTCATTATCTCCCTTTGTCAAGGAAGCTAAAATAGCATCAACGGCATCATCAATATAAATAAAGTTCCGAAGCTGTTTTCCATCGCCATAAATAACAGGAGCCTGTCCATCTAACGCTCTTTCCAAATTGGCTGTAATGAATCCTTTATTTTGGATGCCATATATATCTGCAAATCTTAAAATGGTATATGGTAAAGAATATAGCTTATGATAGTGCATGACATACTTCTCTTCCATCTTTTTCGATAAGCCTTCAAAAAGGGCTGGATCTAAAAAGGTATCTTCAACTGCCTCTTCGGTTTGATTTCCATAAACAGATATAGCACTTGGAAAAATCACCTTTTTTACTTTAGCGTCGGCACATGCCTCCAGTACATTTATCGTTGTAGCAATATTCACTTCTGACTGATCAAATGAATCCTTCATAGCATTAGAGGTAATAAGCTCCTGTTTTAGATGCAAAACAATATCTATGTCTTCCTGTTTAAAAATGGTAGCAAGCTCTCTTTTGTCCAGATCCGTTTTATAATAGCTAGCCATTCCTTTAAGATTTATATCGAAATCCCATTCACAATTATCTGCCAGCACTACCTTCATTCCATTCGCTGTTAGCTTTTCTACTAGCTTAACTGCCATGCTATTACTGGCTCCCCCAGTCACAAGTACCTTCACCATTTTCCCCTCCACTATGTATGTTCCACACGTTCTTTATAACGAATATTTACTTCATTATAAAGCAACATCATCATTAATGAAAGGAAAATCTTTGTATTTTTTCATTATATCGAACGAATTTCTATAAAAAACTCTTTAAAACGATTAAATCGTTATTAATTAAGAACAATTTAAGGAGTTAACTATCATTACACATGGATAGAACAATCCATTTTCATCAGACAAATTTGTTCATTTTGGTTATCAAAGTTCGTTTACTTATGCGGATACCAGACATATCCCCAAAGATTTTCTATCGTAAATAGATTTAAAAATCAGCAAAATAAAGAACCCAAACTATTACGCGAATTTCCTACTAAAAATTCTGCATAATAATTTGGGTTTTGCATGCATGCCAATATTTTTTTAGAAATTATTGGACCGATTTGCTTTGCTAATAATGTCCCGCTTATTTATATCAATTGTTTTTTCTGGAAGACGTTTTCGGATTCCTTTATTGATACTGTCTATATTAAGGAAAATCCCTTTATCTGTTACAATAGATGCTTCTTTCCCATTTATATAGCCATCTATTTCCTTCCGAACAGCAGATTTTGTGTTATTGCTGGTTGCCCTGTTATCCACTTCCAATGCAACTAATACATTGTTTTCATATACTAATGTACGCACGTCTTTTACATTATTTACTTCTAATACAGCCTTGTTAATTTTATCTGCCAGCTCTGTATCATACACATCTACACGATTTCCGATATTTTCAGTACGGGAGTTTAGATTATTACTCGTATTAGCACGATTTTGTTTGCCTTCACTTCCAAATGTGTGGTCGAGCGCCTCTGTTAAGGGTCCATCATTATCTTGATTTCCTAATATCCTTGCATTCCCTGTACTTTCTTGTTCATGGCGCTCATTTGAATAATAACCGAGTGGCATAGATTCTGCTTTACCGTCATTGTCTAAATCTTGATCTGTATTGCCACAGCCCGCCAACAGCATGAAAGTTAGCGTTAATGGAGCTGCCGCCTTATTCCACTTCATCAATGCAAACTCCCCTTTATCTTTCGTTTTGAGCAAATATGCTCTCCATTATTTTTTTCAAAGGGGCTGCCTTTCATGCTAAGAAAGTATAGGCATACATGTTAACAATCTCTAATCGGTTAATTTCATCATTTTATAAACAAATTTTCTTCTTTTAGAAAATTGTTGCTCTGTTAACTCCACAACATGCTCTCTGGCCAAGTCATTTTCCATCTTATTCTGCCTTATAAGCCGATTCCATTCACGCAGTATATCTGTCGGAAAGGCTAATCCAATTAAAAAAGACCTTTCGTGCAAAAATGGCTGCAGCAAATTCATTTTTTGAAGCTGAGAATGGGACCAGCCAATAATAGGTAAAATACGATTGGCAAATTGTAAATAATCCATACTTCTTGGGCCAATACTAATAAGATCAAAATCAATTAAATATAAATGTCCATTTATTCCTCGGATAAAATTATGATGTGCAACATCCCCATGTAATATTACCTTTTTTTCATTTGCCAAATTAGCTTTTTCTTTTTCTAATTGGTAAAGTGTCCAATCAATCCAGCTGGTTAATTCCTGCAGCAACTCTTTTTTTATAAATGGAGCTGCAACAGGTAAATTTGCCTTAAACTGCTTACTTCTTTCCGTCCACTTCTCATAAATATTAAAATGAGGCAAAACATATCGATAAGCGTCAACGAGCTTTTCCGTGCATTCATAATATTGCTCTAACAAGGCTAAGGCTGCCTGCCTGCTTTCCTTTTCCCCATATGAGAAAGGTTTAAGGCTTCCAGGTATGTACTCAATGCATCCATAGATGCGATTATCTATAATAATTGGGTCCTGATCAAATGAAAAAAAGCGGTAGGTGGCTTGGAATCCTTCATAATGAAGGGAATTTGTAAATGCCTCTTGGATTTTTAGTTTTTTATAGCTCGGGAACTCCTTTAATATTAGCCAATTATAGTCTGTTATCACTAAATATACTTGCTTACGGATACGCTTTAGCTCTTTAACTTGATATGGGAGCCTCGTTTGTAATAAAGAGAGGAGACGATAGACTGAATTATCGTCTCCTCTGTTGTTAAATTTCATAGTCACTGCTTTCGTCAATATAACGAGGCATTCCAAATGGCGTCACTTCATTAATTCCATATGGGTGCACTAATGGAGGCTGCCCGTTTCCATGGAATGGAGGTGCAAAAATCGGAGCATTTCCTCCTGGACCCATAATTGGTGGCGCATGAAAATCACGTGCACCAGGACTGCCGCCCATCAATCCATCAAAAGGCATTCCTTGCATTCCACCCATGTCATCCATCGAAAATTGCATTGGCACATTTCCTGCTGCTCCTTGTGGATATGGAGGTTCCTGCATATAAGGCATTCCACCACCTGCTGGATATCCTGGGCCACCAGTCATTGGCATACCCATTTCTGGATTAAAGCCCTGCTGCATTCCCATTGCTCCCGGACCGAATGGTTCTCCACCTGGATATGTGAATGGCATTTGACCTCCCATTCCTGGGTCGAAGCCCTGCTGCATTCCCATTGCTCCCGGACCGAATGGCATCTGGCCTCCCATTCCTGGGTTAAAGCCTTGCTGCATTCCCATTGCTCCCGGATTGCCTCCAAACGGCATCTGGCCTCCCATTCCTGGGTCGAAGCCTTGCTGCATTCCCATTGCTCCCGGATTGCCTCCAAACGGCATTTGACCTCCCATTCCTGGGTCGAAGCCTTGCTGCATTCCCATTGCTCCCGGATTGCCTCCAAACGGCATTTGACCTCCCATTCCTGGGTCGAAGCCTTGCTGCATTCCCATTGCTCCCGGATTGCCTCCAAACGGCATTTGGCCTCCCATTCCTGGGTCGAAGCCTTGCTGCATTCCCATTGGTGCTGAATGACCATGACTTGGAAATGGCATAGCAGGCCCGCCACAACCGCAATCTTCTTTGAACGGAAGCTGAGGCATTTGCATTTGTGCTGGAGCCGTATATGCTGCTGGAGAAACATTTGTGTAATCAGACGATTCATTCATATCATAAGAAGTATGCATTGGCATATGACCATAATGCTGGTATGGCTGCTGCTGAACAGGCATCTCCTTATGACCATGCATTGGGCTTACTTGGGCATGCTGGAATGGCTGTGTGCTTGGTGTAAATGGAGTATTGTACGATGAGGAAGATTCTTCCCATTTATGCTTTACTCCATGCCCATGTGCAGGCATAACCATTGGAGCCTGATAGTCTGTTAGACATGGATCCATCGGATATGTTTCCATTGGCACACCTTCTGGAATGCATACGCCTGGCGGGAAACCAGAGCCTGGCATCATCGGTGATACCTCATAACAATATGGCTGATACGGAATAATCGGTGGACAAACCTCTTGCTTTGGCTCTTCCTTTACGATAGGGACAATATTAATAGGCTTTTGCGGCACTGGCTTTTCTTCAACCTCAACATCTATATCTACATTTGTCATGTTCATGGAATAGTAATTGTGGATATCAATTTCTGGAATGATTGGTTTAGGCATTTTTGGAGTATGCGGCTTTTCTTTTTTCGGCATTTCCTTCTTAGGCATCTCTTTTTTTGGCTTTTCTTTCAAGATCGGCTGTTCTTTTACAATCGGTTGTTCTTTGATGATTGGTTGCTCTTTATAAATTGGTTGTTCTTTTTTAATTCCTGCCATTGGCGCTTCTTTTTTTATACTGCCGCCTGCAGTAGGAACTTTAACTTTCATACCGGGCATAATCATATCTGGATTACTTAGCTGGGAATTTAACATCTTTAACTCTTCGAAATTAACGCCATATTTTTTGGCGATTTCCCAAAGAGTATCCCCCTTTTGTACGATATGGATTTTCACTATAGATTCCCTCCTATGCATATGTCCATATAGTCTATGTTGTCGTGGAAAAAGTGTTATCGTTCTTCAGAAAAATTTATGCTGTTTTCACAAGATTTATGTACTGCTCGCTAAATGTTCTTATATAGTAACTCCCTTTTATCAGGATGAACTCATCTGTAAAATCGAAATTATTGGCGACTAAAGCGATTAGTTTGGTAAAATAGGACAAGGTATGAAGACAGGATAACAAGCTCTAAACAATACAAGAGAACAGGGCATCCTTGAATGGAATTGTTAAGGAGGAGTTTTATGGAAGAAAAAAAAATGCTCGGTGAAGACAGAAGGAGCTATATATTATCCTTGCTGAAGGAAAATAGCCGACCATATACAGGCAGTGAGCTGTCAAAGCTGACAAATGTCAGCAGGCAAATAATTGTTGGAGACATTACCTTGCTGAAAGCGAAAAATGAACCGATTATTGCCACAAGTCAAGGATATTTATATTTACAGCAATCAAAGCCTGAGCTTTTTGAAAAAATAATCGCCTGTAACCATGCTCCAGAAAAGACAGAAGAAGAGCTTCTATTAATTGTCGATTACGGAGTAACTGTCAAGGATGTTAAAATTGAGCATCCTGTTTACGGTGATTTGACGGCATCTATTCTTGTGTCCAATCGTAAAGAAGTACAGCAGTTTATGAAAAAAATCAAAAGCACAAATGCAGTTTATTTATCACAGCTAACATCAGGCATCCATTTACATACATTAACTGCAAGCTCCCAAGCTGCCCTGACAGAAGCAGAAGCTGCTCTAAGAAATGCGGGGTTTTTGATAGGGTTGGATGACTGAGTGTATGCTTTATTAACAAACCTATACACTAAAGGAGCCCAAATTAATTGGGCTCCTTTAGATTTATTGCGCATCCGTATAAAAAGGGTATGATCCTAGCAGCTTTACTTCACAGCCAATTGCTTCAAGCTCTGACATCGCACCTGGAATTAATACATCATCAAGCTCACGATCGATATCAATAATGAAGAAATAATTGCCAAGACCAGTTTTTGTTGGTCTTGATTCTATTTTAACGAGGTTAAGCTTCCTCCACGCAAATGCCGACAATACTTGATGAAGTGCTCCAGATTCATCGGCGGGAAGTGTTACCATTAAGCTGGTTTTGTGACCGACAAGCTTACATTCATTCGGCTGAAAGGCAATGTTGTCTTTGGAAATAATAATAAAACGCGTATGGTTATTATCAAAATCATGGATATTCCTTTTAACAATTTCCAGACCATATTCATTTGCAGTTAGTTCATTTCCAATAGATGCCGCCTTAAGTTCCGGATTTTCCTTAATAAACTGGGCAGCTCTTGCTGTTGAAGTCGTATTTTCACAGTTAATACCATTCCATTCGGCGTGCAGGAATCGGTGACACTGAGCAATAGCATGGGAATGACTGTATACAGTCTCTGCTTCTTTCCAGCTATCTTTAAAATTTGGATGCACCATCAAATGTTGTTTGATCGGAACAGTTATCTCCCCTTTGATTGGCAGGTCCACCTCATGAATCAAATAATCTAGCGTAATGTTAACAGAACCCTCTAATGTATTTTCAACAGGCACAAGTGCAGCCTCCACTTCTCCTTGCATGACAGCATCCATGCAATTCGGAATTGTCATAAACGGAAGTTTCTCCGCATCGGGAAACAGTTTATTTACTGCAATATTTGTAAATGTTGCTTTTGGTCCAAGATACCCTACTTTCACTGTCCTTCTCCTCCAACTAAAACACTGTTTATGTATAATTCTGAATTCTCTCCGAAAAGAAAAGGGAGCAGATTATGCTCCTGAGCTTAAAACTTCTACCTTCTCGACAAACTCAAGCATGCGCAGCCTTTCAAGCAATGCATCAATCGAAATTTCCATTTCCGCTGTATTTAAGGAAAGGGTTACGTTCGCCCGCCCCTGCAATGGAATCGTTTGGTGAATGGTCAAAACATTACAGCCACCTGATGCCACGACATTCAGCAATTTAGAAAGCGTGCCAGACCTATCCTCAATATAAAAGAATAAAGTAATCAGGCGTTCCTTCACAACAGTATGAAATGGAAATATCGTATCTCTGTATTTATAAAAAGCACTTCTGCTTAAATCAACCTTTTGGACCGCATCAAAAACAGATTCTGCTTTTCCTCGTTCCAGCAATTCCTTTGCTTCCAATGTTTTTTTCATTGCCTCTGAAAGAACATCCTCACGGACTAGAAAAAAACGCTGATCCAATTTATTCTGTTTCATTCGCTCACCCTCTTTTTAAGGCTAAAGTGAAACTTCCATGGAGATACCTCCATGAAAGTTTAGCAAATTTAGTTTATGGCTTAGACTTGCCATAAAAGGAGAGAGAAACATCATTAAGCAAGATTAATCAATGAACTCAAATTCATATTCCATTAATTTTACGATGTCCCCATCTTTTGCACCACGTTGTCTTAACTCTTCATCTATTCCCATACCCCTCATTTGACGAGCAAATCGTTTCACAGACTCATCTCTTGAGAAGTCAGTCATCTTGAACAGTTTTTCAATTCCTTCACCTGTCAGAACAAAGCTTCCGTCAGAGTCTCTTGAGATAAAGAATTGACGCTCATCCGCCTCATGCTTGTATAGCACACGGTGAACTCCAGCCTCTTCTTGCACTTCCTCAAGCGGGAACTCAGGTGTTGTTTCCAATTTATCTGCTATGGCAAACAGCAAATCTCTTAAGCCTGTTCTCGTAATTGCAGAGACAGGGAAAATAGGATAATCTTCTTCCAGTTTTTCTTTGAAGACCTTCAAGTTCTCCTCAGCATCAGGCATGTCCATTTTATTGGCAACGATGATTTGCGGTCTTTCAAGAAGGCGCATGTTGTACTCTTGTAGCTCCTTATTGATCGTAATATAATCTTCAAAAGGATCTCTGCCCTCGATTGCAGCCATATCAATAACATGGACGATAACTCTTGTACGTTCAATATGACGCAGGAACTGATGACCTAATCCGACACCAGAGTGCGCACCTTCAATTAGTCCTGGCAAATCTGCCATTACAAAGCTTCTGCTATCCTCTGTTTCTACCATTCCTAAGTTTGGAACGATAGTCGTGAAATGATAATCAGCAATTTTAGGTTTCGCTGCAGACACGACAGAAAGAAGTGTTGATTTACCTACACTTGGAAAGCCAACAAGACCGACATCTGCCAATACTTTAAGCTCTAGTGTTACTTCGCGCTCTTGGCCAGGCTCACCGTTTTCAGAAAGCTCTGGAGCAGGATTCGATGGACTAGCAAAACGGGAATTTCCACGTCCTCCGCGACCAGCTTTAGCAATGACTGCCTGCTGACCATGCTGTGTTAAATCTGCAATCGTTTCTCCTGTTACCGCATCTGTCACAACAGTGCCTGGAGGAACCTTGACAATCATGTCCTTTGAATTCCTGCCGTGCTGGTTCTTAGACATTCCGTGCTCTCCGCGCGGTGCCTTAAAGTGGCGCTTGTAGCGGAAATCCATTAATGTGCGCAAGCCTTCTTCTACTTCAAATACTACATCTGCTCCATTACCGCCATCTCCGCCAGCTGGTCCGCCTTTTGGAACATATTTCTCTCTGCGAAAGGCAACCATTCCATTGCCGCCGTCGCCGCCTTTCACGTAAATCTTGACCTGATCAACAAACATATTACAACTTCCTCCTAAAATAGGCTTTTAACTAAGCCTATGACTCGAAATATAATTAATTCTTATCCTTATGCTGCTTTATTAGTAACTCTACCGTTAATTCCTCATCAGAAATATCACTTTTTTCGACAAGAAAACCATCTTTCAGCTCCTCCTGCAGAAAATCGATAAGCAGCCTTTTCTCTTCTATTATTCCGCTAAAATCAAAAAACAATCGAGTTTCCGCTAATTGTGGCTCGATTGACACGGAAAGATTATTATCATGGTATTTTTTAATGCTTTTATCCAATACAGAAAAAAATCGGCTCGTCCAGTCAGTCAGTGCAAAGTCTTCTATACCATGACACTTTTGTTCATTAAGCACTTCATATTCCAAACGAAATGAATAGCTTTCCCAATTGGACGTCAATATTTTAGCTGCAAACGCCGGAAGCTCCAAATTAGAAAGCTTCGCCTCCTGCTGAGCTTCCAAAATGATGTCATCAATGATTTCTTCGACGCGCTCTTTTTTGTTTAATGCCATATTCCCTTTGATAAGTTGGATTTTATTTAGCCAATCATGGCGTACATGTCTCAAAAATTCAATTGTATCCCAGTCTCTGTTCATTATCGTACTCCTACACGGTTATTAAGTGTCAGAAGACTTCTCGTATGTAAGTATAACAAAAAATGAAACGACACGTAAAAATATAGCAAAAAAATGCAAATCTTTTCTTTCAGCACTTAGACAGAAAGCATACATGCTGTCTGTCTAAGTGCTGAAAAGCTAAATAAAATAAAAGACTGACTCCAAAAGAGCCAGCCTTTTCATAAGAAACTTATGCTTCTTGTGCTACTGGGTATACGCTAACTTGTTTGCGATCACGGCCTAGACGCTCAAATTTAACGATTCCGTCAACTTTTGCGAATAGTGTATCATCGCCACCACGACCAACGTTAACTCCTGGATAGATTTTTGTACCGCGTTGACGGTAAAGAATGCTTCCACCAGTTACTAATTGACCATCTGCACGTTTAGCTCCTAAACGTTTAGAAATGGAGTCACGTCCGTTCTTTGTAGAACCTACCCCTTTTTTCGATGCAAAAAACTGAAGATCTAATCTTAACATTCGTTCCACCTCCTATTTAATTATTATACTTGATTGCAACATGCTTGCCATAGTCCCGTTCAATCGTCTCCAAGGAAACAATCATACCCTCTAAAAGAAGTTGAATTCTTTCACGGGTTTCAGCAGGAATATTCGCAGGTATGCCGCAGCTCAAAAATCCGCCATCCTCGCCTTGCTCTATATCAGGTGTAATGCCTGTAATGGATATAACCGCGTTAATCGCTCCGATGGAGACAGCCGAAACACCAGCACAGACAATATCATTCCCATAATTAGCAAACAAGGCATGACCGCTTATTGTAAATGATTCAATAACGCCTGAATCTGTTTTGTTAATCGTTATGTCGATCATACAAACACCTTACGCGTTGATTTTTTCAATAACAACTTTTGTGTACGGTTGACGATGACCTTGCTTTTTATGATAGTTTTTCTTCGCTTTGTATTTGAAAACGATGATTTTCTTTTGACGGCCTTGTTTTTCAACTTTAGCTGTAACAGTAGCTCCTTCAACAACTGGGCTTCCTACTTTTACATTTTCTCCGCCAACGAAAAGAACGCGGTCGAAAGTAACTGTCTCACCAGCTTCACTGTTTAATTTCTCAATGTAGATAGCTTGACCTTCTTCAACTTTGATTTGCTTTCCGCCTGTTTCAATAATTGCGTACATTAAAATGCACCTCCTTGTTATACTAAGACTCGCCAATCACAGGCGCTTTGTTACCAAAGACTTATGTAACCTGTTCTGTGCGGTTGTAGTAGCGGGTGCTACAAACAACATTAAAATACTAACACGAATTCAGGATACTGTCAATCAATCGTTTTGGTTTCTCTTAGCTATTATTTTTTTTGGCCAATGTACTTTATATGATAATCTGGAATAACAAAGTCTCTTTCAATCATGTTGATTTGGAGGCC
This sequence comes from Niallia circulans, assembly GCF_007273535.1. NCBI lineage: Bacteria > Bacillati > Bacillota > Bacilli > Caryophanales > Bacillaceae > Niallia > Niallia circulans. The sequence continues at coordinate 2,145,506 of NZ_RIBP01000004.1, read as the reverse complement.
AAGTATTTCTTCGAGACGCTTTATATGCTGCTTGTCTTTCCCTGCGAAAACTTTAATAACCTCACGCTCCGCCTCTACTTCTATTAAATCGTGATCACTTCTTTCAAATTCCCATAATTCCCGCTCAAGCTTAAAGGCCATACTTTCAGCGCTCATTACAGTACCAGTGCCGGCACAAACAGGACATTTTGTTTTAACAGCTTGTGAGAGCGGCACGACCGTTTTTTTGCGGGTAATTTGGAGAATACCGAGTGCAGTAAAGCCAATGACCTTTGTTTGCCTGCTGTCCTTCTGCAGCTCTTTAATGATTATTTCTTCGATTTTCTTTTCATGCTCCTTTGGCATGTCGATAAAATCAATTAAAATAATTCCCGATAAATCTCTTATTTTCAGTTGTCTGGCTGCTTCAAGTGCAGCATACCGATTCGTATCAAAGGCTGTTTGCTCTAAATTATGCCTACCCTCATACTTACCTGTATTCACATCAATAATCGTCGCCGCTTCCGTTTCATCAACAATCAAATACGCTCCCTTTTCAAGCCAAACGATTCTTTTTAAGGCATCCTGAATGTCCTTCTCGATAGAAAAGAAGGAAAAAAGATTTTTATGATCAGCATAATAATGAAAGGTTAGCTTCGGAAAGATACTGCTCCAGCCTGTTGCTTCTGTCTGTGTATCAACAAAAACCTCGCCTGATTCCAGCTTTTCAAACACGCGAAACAGCTCTCGTTCGTAATCATTATTGGCTAAAAGCAATGCTGGTTTTTTGGCAGTGGCAGCAAGTCTTGATAATTCGGTATGCTTCTTTCGCAAACCGTCTACTTCTGCTGTAAGTTCTGCTTCACTGGCATTTGCAGCACTTGTCCGAAAGATCAGTCCTTCTGATTGAGCTGTCAGTTTTTTCCCAATGGAACGCAATTGCTTTTGCATTTTTTGGTCAGCCAGCTTTTTCGAGACAGCAATATACCTCCCATAAGGCATATAGACAAGGTTTTCCTTTTGCAGCTCAACAATTCCTGTCAGCTTTGGACCCTTTGTCCCTGTCGCATCCTTGACAACCTGAACAAGCAGCTTTTCCCCTTGCCTAACATATGTCGATATACTTGTGTTTTTCTTTTCATCTAAAGGATTAGCATCAGCTGAATAGGAAGCTAGCTTATCCTTTGGCAAATAACAGTTTTTGTCCTCGCCAATATCGACAAAGGCTGCATTCATACCAGGTGCCACCTTTGTTACAATTCCCACATATATATTGCCAACAGCAGACTTCTGCTGGGGCTGCTCAATATATAGTCTTTCTAACTTATTATTGAAGAGATAAGCAAACCGCTTCTCTCTGGATTTAATATTTACTAACACCTTTTCCAAACACATTCATCCCTTTTGTTCCATGATTCTTCTATTGTACCCGATTTTTAATCAGGAAAGAAAGACAGCATAAAAGAGATGTCTGGAATGCAGACATCTCCCACACTCACCGGTACAGTAAATCACTAACTTTAGCTGTCACAAGCTTTTCAGCAAAATAGGCGTGAAGCACTTCATTCTCATCTAAAGAGTGATTCACTTTCCCCTTCTTTAACACGATTGGATGCTTGCAGCCACGCTGAAACCGTTCAAGCACATGAACCAAAAGCTCTTCTTCTTTGACCTCTATCGGCATCAGCTTTCTGAGTTCATTTGTTTTCCCATAATATCTTTCCAGTAAAAACCGGAGGAATATATAGCGCCTTTGCTTCCACTCATAAAAAAGCGAGAACCATAAAAACAGCAAAATAATCCATGCATTAAGATTTGTTGGCATATATAAAAGGATGGCACCTAAAAACAAAAGGGTACCAGTTAAGGACAAAAGCAGTGTTATTTTATGGGCAGCCGGAAAGGACTTTTTTAAGGATAAAAACAAAAACAGAATCTTTCCCCCATCCAACGGCCAAATAGGAAGTAAATTAAAACAAAAAATCATCAGATTAAATTCTAAAAAAGACTGAAAAAGGTATTCGGACATCAACCCTTGTTCATAGGCGATATAGCCTAATGCAACCATCCATATATGCTGCAGTGGTCCAGCAATCGTTACAATTGCTTCCTCTTTTAACGGTCTATTACCATGCTCATCCATTTCCGCCACACCACCGAAAGGAAGCAAAGCAATTCGTTTAATTCTCCATGAAAAGTGAGCCGCAGCGAGTGCATGCCCTAATTCATGCACAAGGATGATAAGCAAAAGCAAGCATAATTCATAAAAATGGGCGGTTATTACGCCTATGCCAATAACAGCCCATAAGAATGGATGAATATAAATGGATTGAAATACACGAAGATACTTATTCAAACTCGATCACCTGAATGGGATCGATAAAATCATCATCTTTTTTTATAGCAAAATAGAATAAGCCAAGTGTTTCATTTGTTCCATAGCCTGAAGCTAAACCGACCTTGGTGCCTTTTTTGACAGCTTCGTAAATTCTTACATCAACCTCTTCCAAATTGCCATACCAAGATTCGCTTTTATCACTATGCTGTATTACCACGGTGTTTCCAAACCCCTCTTTCTCCCCTATGAATGTAACCGTCCCTTCATTCAATGCCTGCACTGTCGTATCAATGCCTGTCTCAATTGCAACCCGTTGTCCTGTATCAGCAAAATCTTCTAAAATTTTCCCAGAAGCAGAAAGGGCATATTGCTGTAAAGGACTGTCATCTGCAGGTTCTTCCTCACCAGCCTTTGTTGGTAAGAAGGCAAGCGGCTTGCCAAACTGGTCCTCATACCAATCAGACACAAAGGCAAAATTGAATTCTTGATTCATTGCTTGTCTAATTGATGATTCCGCTGTTTGGAGGGTAGGAGATTGATTTCTCACAATAATCGCCACTGCTAAAAACAAAACAGCTGCACCTAGTATTTTTAATAGGAATAAATCCTTGCGGAATAGTGGATGAAAATCATCCTTATTTTCATTATCATAATGGAAGGTATTGTGGTCGTTAGATTCTTCTTCATCATTCCAAAGAATCCGTCTCTCCACATTTTTCTGCATTCTTTCGCGCTCTCTTTTTCTTTTTTCAATTCTTCTCCTGATTTCATCTGCCCGTGAACTCAAAAGTCTCTCCTCCCCCAATACCTTGTCCTAATAGTCTTATTCTATGAATCATTTAAAACAAGTATGACAACAGCGTGTAAATTTATGTACTTCTATTATTCTCATGTTAATATTGGCAATTTCGTCACTACTTTTGCTATTATTAAAGTAATACTGTTTATGGATAATATTTGTCCTTATGAGAAAGGGCAATTCACATAATCGTTAAACCAAAAGGAGGTCTTTATGGAAAATTGGATTACAAACACGATGGAGGAATTCGGTTATATCGGGATATTATTATTGATAACAATTGAAAATATCTTTCCTCCCATCCCATCAGAAATCATCCTAACATTCGGCGGTTTCATGACAACCTATACAGATATGACTGTTTTTGGTGTTGTTGCTGTGTCGACAGTTGGATCTATTTTGGGTGCAGTCATCCTTTATTGGATCGGAACACTTTTAAACATGGAAAAGATAGAGAGTATAGTAGATAGATGGGGACATATTATAAGATTGACTAAAGAAGATGTACATAAAGCAAACGGCTGGTTTGACAAATACGGTTACTGGACTGTTTTTTTCTGTCGTTTTATTCCGCTTATTAGAAGCTTAATTTCTCTGCCTGCTGGAATGGCAAAAATGAATTTCGGTATCTTCCTTGTATTAACAACACTTGGTACGCTTATTTGGAACTATGTACTGATTCGAATCGGCGCTGCTGTTGGTTCATCATGGGAATCGATCGTTGAATATATGGATATTTACTCCAATATTATTTATGTAGTGATTGCACTTGCTATCATTGTTATCCTTTTCTTGTATATTCGCAAACGCCTTACAAAATCATAATAAAGGCTATCCCTCTGTTTTAAGGAGGGTGCTGTAAAAAAAGCTAATTTCTAGCAGGAGGAACTAATGGAAGCATTCGCAGAATATTTAGAGAAAATTGATAACCCGCTGCATCGGGAACGGACAGAAGCGGTTTTAAGTTGGGTTGCAGAGAACTATCCAAATCTAGGCGCAAAAATAGCATGGAAGCAGCCAATGTTTACAGACCACGAAACATTTATTATCGGATTCAGCATTGCTAAACACCATTTAGCAGTTGCTCCTGAAAAAATCGTCATTGAACGTTTTTCCAATGATATTAAAGAATCCGGTTATGATCACACGAAAGAATTAGTGCGCATCAAGTGGGAAAAACCAGTAGATTTTTCTCTGTTGGCAAAAATGATTGAATTTAATATTGCCGATAAGGCAGACTGTACTACTTTCTGGCGAAAATAAAAAACTGCCGACAACCTTTCCAGTTGTCGGCAGTTTTTTTTATTTCGCTCCGAAGAACATTTTTATACGGGCAAACATGCCTTTTGATTCTTCTTCTAAATGTTGAAGCGGAACTGTTTCACCTAGAATTCTTCTGGCAATGTTTCGGTATGCAAGTGATGATTTGCTGTTTGGATTAAGCGCAATCGGTTCACCGCTGTTAGATGCTTTTATTACTTCATCATCATCTGCAACTATTCCAAGCAAGCCAATGGATAGATGGGATGTTACTTCATCAATATCAAGCATGTCACCGTTTTTCATCATATGATTTCTAATACGGTTAATAACTAACATCGGAGATTCGATATGATCTTCTTTTTCAAGTAGGCCAATAACTCTGTCTGCGTCCCTGACAGATGATACTTCAGGTGTTGTTACGACAATTGCTTTATCTGCACCAGCAACAGCATTTTTATAGCCTTGTTCGATTCCTGCCGGGCAATCAATAATAATATAATCGTAATCCTGTTTAAGCTTAAGGACAAGCTCCTTCATCTGCTTCGGATGCACTGCCGTTTTATCGCTTGTTTGTGCAGCAGGCAGCAAGTATAATAAATCATCAAATCTTTTATCCTTAACAAGCGCTTGATGAATTTTGCATCTTTCCTCCACAACATCCACTAAATCATAGATAATTCTATTTTCAAGTCCCATAACAACATCAAGGTTACGCAGACCTATATCTGTATCTATTAAACATACTTTTTTCCCTTGCAATGCAAGAGCAGTTCCGATATTAGCACTCGTGGTGGTTTTCCCGACACCACCTTTTCCAGATGTTACAACAATAGCTTCACCCATTATTTTGTCCCCCTTCCAATTTTGTCAAATTCGGTCTTAGATGTGTTAACACTTGTAATCTATCAATCATAATTTCACTGTTATCCACATATGCGCATTCCATATCCCGTTTGTCTTTTTCAGGATACTCATCAGGCGCTCTCGTTATCAATGTATTGATGCGAAGCTGTGTCGGCCTCATAACAGATGCAGCGACAATCGCCTTCTCATTTCCATTCACACCTGCATGTGCCACACCTTTTAAGCTGCCCATTATATAGATATTGCCTCCTGCGACTACCTTACCACCAGGATTGACATCACCAATCAGCAATAAATCGCCTGGAACCTCCAATACCTGACCAGAACGAACGATACTAGCAACGGATACAATCTCGTTTTCCTGCGCAATTTGTTCCGCTTCTGACTTTGTAATAATATTGCTGTTTATATCTTGGACAGAGAGATTCTTTTTAGATTGAATCGCCTCGATAAGCTCTTCTTTCTGATTCTCTGTTATGTATCTATTGCCAAGCTCAACATTAACTGTAATATTCTGTTTCTCCCCGTGCATGCTTGAGCTTTCACGAAGCTTGTCCTCAAGCTCCCTCATCATGTCTTCATAGGAACAGTTATCATGGAGATGAAGGCTTAAGCCACTTTTTGTCCCCTTAATGGTTACTAACTGCTTTCTTTTCATTTCAAGATGTTCACCTCTGCTAGAAAAAGGAATAATCCTTATCTGTCTATCTAAAAAAAGTCTTGTTCCTGCTATATATTCGACAAAAGTAAATAAAAATCCTCTTTAAAACAATGCAAAGAATTGAAAAATGATGACAATACTAGAAAAATCCCTTCCCATAAAGCAAAAAAAACACTTTATGGAAAAGGGTTATTTCATTAACATTCGCATACAGTTCTCAATCCTTGCTTTCTACAGCATACTTTTCAAAAATACGCTTATAAGGGTATGCAGCAATCACAAGAAAAATCGCGTTCAATATCAATGTTGGGACAAGACGTAGTTGGAGAAAATAAATAAATTCCATACTTGTCAAATGAATAAGAAAGTTAATTTCATACACGATCATCTCTAAAATAGTAATACCTAGTAATGATATGACGGAAACCACCAGCAAATTTGCATGCAGCACCTTCATTATTTTACTGCATATGTAGATAGTGAAGGGGAACACAAAGAAATATATCCCAAGCACTTCCGTATATACAACGTCAACGAGCAACCCAAAAACAAAGGCATAAATTATCGCAGCATTACGATTTGCATAAATGGAGAAAAAGAAAATAGTAATAATCAAAAAGTGCGGCACTAAAATATGATTCGAAAACAAATCTCCAGGCAGCAGTTCTACAAATATGCTTTCGAGAATGAACATGAAAGCAATCAGACAGCCGATAAGAAACTTTCTCATTCGTCGTCCTCGCTGCTTTCTCTTTTTACAATAAGAACATGCTCTATATCATAAAAATCTGCTGCTGGCTCAATATAAGCTTTCTTCGCTAAGCCATATTCATCCGACTCTACCTTAACTACTTTACCAATAGCCAAATCTGGCGGGAAAACTCCTCCTAAGCCTGATGTTGAGACAATTTGTCCCTTTTTCACCTCAAGGCCGTCAGGAACTTCCTCCCATGTCATAATTAGGTTTTTTGATTCCTTATCATAATCTTCAATTAGACCAAAAACAGAAGTCTTTTTGGTTTTTTCTTTGTTGTTTTCATCCTTTTGAATATAAGCGGAAATTCTGTTTGTTGGATCTTCTGAACTCAACAGCTGGACAGTTGCAGTTCCTGTGCTAACGGATTTAATCTTACCGATTAGCCCAGCTGAAGTGATAACTGCCATGTCTTTTTCCACACCATCGTTTTTGCCTCTGTTGATTGTAATCAATTCATTCCATTGATTAGGGTCTCTGCTGACAATCGTTGCCTTAAGTAGCTTCTTATCATTTAAAGAAGGATACTCATCAACAATTTTCTGCAACTCTTCATTATCCTTTTGCAAGCCTTGAACCTGTGCTTTCAAAAGTCCGTATTCTTCAATTTTGGCTTTTAATTCTTTATTTTCTTGATATGTATCTTGCAAGTCTTTTACATTATCAATGACACCTGCCACATAATGGACAGGCCTTGAAACTAGGGTTTGCACCCAGCCGGTCGTGTCTTTGATGAACTGCTCCGGCCAGGTAAGCTTTGAACGGCTTAAGGAAAACCCTATCAATGCCACGAGAATAATAATGCTAACAAGCAAAATAATTAATCGTTTATTCATGAAAAACTGTGGCATGACAAAACACCTCTAAAGGAATTATCGTGAATCTTTTGCTTTGTTTTTAAACAGGTGGATATGGTCAAGGGCTTTCCCAGTTCCAGTTGCCACACAGTCTAAAGGATCCTCTGCAATTACGACAGGCATTTTAGTCTCTTCACTGATAATCTTGTCTAAATTGCGAAGAAGTGCACCGCCTCCCGTAAGAACGATACCTCTGTCCATGATATCTGCAGCAAGCTCAGGAGGAGTTTTCTCCAACGTAACCTTCACTGCATCAACGATAGCCGCAACTGTATCTTTCAAAGCGATTGCTATTTCTTCCGCCGTGATTTTGATTGTTTTCGGAAGACCAGTTAACAAGTCTCTACCGCGGATATCCATGTTTTCTATTTCACCAGGGCTTCCAGCACTGCCAATTTCGACTTTGATGCTTTCAGAAGTTCTTTCCCCGATCATCAGGTTATACGTCTTGCGAATATAGTTTACGATTGCATCATCCATTTCATCCCCAGCGATGCGGATTGATTGGCTTGTAACAATACCGCCCAATGAAATGATTGCCACTTCGGTTGTACCTCCACCAATGTCAACAACCATGCTACCTGTTGGTTCCCAAACAGGAAGGTTAGCTCCAATTGCCGCAGCGAACGGCTCTTCAATCGTGTACGCATCACGAGCACCAGCCTGGCGTGTTGCGTCAATTACAGCTCTTTCTTCAACTGCAGTGATACCAGAAGGCACACAAACCATTACATAAGGCTTACCAGAGAAATAACCTTTGTTCTTAGTAGCTTGCTTAATGTAATATTTCATCATAGTAGCTGTTGTTTCGTAATCAGCAATAACCCCATCCTTCATTGGTCGAAGTGCAACGACATTTCCAGGTGTTCTACCGATCATGTTTTTCGCATCATTACCGACTGCAACAATGCTTTTTGTATCTGTCTGCAGGGCAACAACAGATGGTTCTCTTACGACAATGCCCTTCCCTTTCACATAAACTAGTGTGTTTGCTGTTCCTAAATCAATTCCAAGGTCTCTTGTTCCAATTCCAAACATAATGTATCTCCCTTTCTGAAACTATGTGCTAATTTTTAAGCAGGTAGATTTTCTCCTTGTTATCATAATCATATATTTTTTGTCATATTCAGACATATTTAGGCAAAAAAATCATAAACATTATTATATCTTAAATATGGATAAAAGAACAGTATCATATATATCCTTTCTCCTTTAAACTTACAAATTTATTTTCCCCAATAATGATATGATCGAGTAAATCTATCCCGATGATCTTGCCGCTGTCTGCCAGCCTTTTTGTTACTTCCACATCCTCCCTGCTTGGCGAGGGATCACCGGAAGGATGGTTGTGCAGGCAGATAATGGAAGCTGCTGAGCGCTTTATCGCTTCCTTATATACTTCCCTCGGATGAACGATACTGGCATTCAAGCTGCCAATAAAGATTGTCTGCTTATGCATGACGATATTTTTTGTATTGAGGTACAAGCAGATAAAATGCTCCTGTGACAGGAATCTCATTTCATCCATTAAGTATTTGGCCGCATCCTCAGGGGAACGAATGGCATACCTGTCCTTAAAGGCAAGCTTTGTAACACGTCCGCCAAGCTCTAATGCTGCCAAAAGCTGAAGTCCTTTCGCCGTTCCAATACCCTTGATTGCCTTTAGCTCATCTAATGTTGCATCCTTCAAGGTTCTCAGCCCATTGAAGTGATGTAGCAGTCTGTTTGCAACATCCAAAGCCGATTCATCTTTTGAACCTGTTTGGATCAAAATAGCAATCAGCTCCTGATTTGTTAAGCTTTCAGCACCCATTTGCATAAAACGTTCTCTGGGACGCTCCTCTTTCGGGAAATCCTTAATTAAAATAGAGTCCATGCTTATATTATCCTCCTATCACCTATTCTATGAAGAATGGAGATGGGGGAGTTCACCTATTTAATGAGGCATATCAAATCCAAGTGCCCGTAATTCACGGATAGTCCTGGATATCGGCAGTCCAACCACCGTAAAATAATCTCCTTTGATTTCTTTCACCAAAAGTCTGCCAACTCCTTGAATGCCATAGGCACCAGCCTTATCAAACGGTTCCCCGGTGTCGAGATATGCGTTTATTTCTTCATCTGTCAATTCCCAGAACAGAACATTAGTTTTTTCATAAAAAACGGTATGTTTTCCATTTGCCGAGATGGATACACCTGTGTAAACAGCATGCCAAACCCCGGACAGTCCCTTTAATGTTTGGAATGCCTCTTCTCGGGAAGCGGGTTTCCCAAGGACATTTCCATTATGGTATACAATTGTATCCGCACCTAAACAATAGCTTTCAGGGTTCGCCTTTGATACGGCATCTGCCTTTCTTCGGGCCAACTCGATCACTATCTCTTCAGGTGCAAGGGACTTGTCAAAACTTTCATCCGCATCACTACTGGAAACTTCAAAAGATATATGAAGATCTTCAAGGAGCGCTTTTCGTCGAGGAGAAGATGAGGCTAATATGAGGTTTTTTTTCTTAGACATAATTCCACCAACCTAACATTTCATAATGGGAGATACAAACTTATCCTATCAAAGAATACAGGCAGTTACAATTTTGATTGATAATTTTTTAACAAATAGTAAATGAAATGTAACAGTATGTAATTTGTAGAAATATATCGAAAATTCCCTTTGACTTCTCCTTACTTAATCTGACGTAAACACCATGTATTTAGTTTCAAATAGTTACAAAATCCTCAATAAAAATAAAAATAAAGGAAGCAAACGCTTCCTTTATTATTTCCCAGGTAATATAAAGTTTATGAGCCAATTTCGACATAGTTTGCCAAAAAAGCTAAAAGTGCCTTTTGAACTGCTTCCTGCTTGGCTGCACCACCGTCTTTGGAAAGCGCTGCAGCCCCTGAGACACTGCCTGCAAGATTTTCGGCTGCATTCTTAACTGCTCCGTCTTTAAAATCACTAATTTTTAATTTATCTAGCGCACTTTGCTGCTCTTCTAGTTTTTTTACAGTATCGGCTGAAATAGAACCGTCAGCATATGCACTCGTTAATGCACTGCTTGCGGCACTGTAAATTTCAGGTGCAGCATCTAAAAACTGCTTTTCTGCCTCACTGACCTTTCCTGCATCTCCGCCAGCAAAGATCATTTCCTTTGCATAAGGGGAAGGAGCGACTCCGTCTGCTTCTTTATCTGTTTTTAGGGTTTTGGCACTGTCCAAATCAGCAGCTACCCCTAAGTAGATTGCTGTTTTCCCGTCTACTGGCACTTTTTGTGCAATGATTCCTTTATCTGAAAGCTTGTTAAATTCGCTATCTGCAGACGCCTTTGTCGTATAAACACCATACTGAACGACAAACGTACTAATTTCCCCTTTAGTAGCGGCAATGGTTCCAGAAGCGGCTTGTTCCTTGCTGTCAGTCCCAGCGGCTTGTGTTGGGGCTGCAGAATTATTGACGGCATTCGCTGTCTTATCTGTATCGACCATTTTCAGCAGCACAAAACCGAAGCCTGTCCCTAATACAATCGCAAAAAACACAGCAAAAAAAATCGATGCAACCATTCCCTTTGATAGATTTCTTTTGCTGCCTTTCTGCATTTTTTTTGGAAGCTTGCCTTGCTTTTTATTTGGGGCTTGCTGCAATTGAAATTCCTTTATGTCGTCGGACTCATCTTCATTTGGAAGAATCCAGTCAAAGCTTTCGTCTTCAATCGCTTCACTTCCTGCCGCAACCTCCTCCACAGATCTGTCAGGCAGAGGATTTGCAGTCTCACTTTTTTTACTGTCCTTTTGTTCAGCAGACTGCATCTTTGATTCCTTATTTTGGAACGGACGGTCTTTTCCGTTGATTTTTATAGTAATCGTTTTGCGGCTCTCCGGCTTTTCAGTCACTCGTCCTACCTCCATTTACTAGTTTTGTTCATCCTATCATACTAGCAAAAAAAAATAACAAGACTTTTGTCGTCTTGTTATAGAATGATTTCGTCAAATTCAGTTTTAATTAGACAGTATTAGACTTGTTTTTAAATCCTTATACTGAATCGCTTGTTCTTCGCCTTCATTTGTGCAAAGATTTCGTTTTTCGCCTTTTATACAAACAGCAATTGTCTCGTTACTATAAATTGTCACATAGCTGTCATCAGAAGGAGGCATGATGTTATCTGTATCAGGATCATTGAATTTACTCATATATCCATTATCAACAAGCTCTTTATAAGTAATGCGCTCATTGGCTCCATTTCCACTTGTTGTTGCCTCTTTAATATAAAAATCGGCAGCTTCCTTCATATTCCATGCATTTGCAACAAAGGATTTGTCTCTCATGTCATGGATCACCTTAATGACAGAAGGAACAGCAATTGCGGCAATAATACCTATAATGACAATGACTGCAAGCAGCTCGACAAGGGTTAAACCTTTATCATTTAATCTAGGAATTAATTTCTTAATTGTCATTTTCCTCTGTAGACACCCCTGCAAATGGGTTCTTCCTGTCTGCTGAAGCAGGGCTTTCCATTGATGGCAAGTCATTGATCAAGTCTTCCAACTCTGGATAATAGTATATGGATAATGTCATCTCGAACTCAATTTTCTGATCGTTATCTTCTACTTCCATAACTTCCTTCGTTCCAGTGATTTTCAACGAATCAATATCCATAATCCGTTTAGAGGACTGAAGCTGCTCTAACAGTTTCTCCAGGTCGAAATAGGTGTTTGCCTCTCCTAAAATATTGATGGTTGTTTTTTTGATGCCGTTTGGCAACGTTGTTTCAGCGTCTGCTGCCTTTTCATCACTTGCTTCGCTGTCTGACTTATTGGCATCATCTATCGCTTTATCAGCTGTTGTCAAATCTTCCTCCGTAACTGTTTCATCCGAGTCTGTGCCATTCAGCTTTATTTCGATTAGATTTGTGTCTGAAATAATTTCTGCTTTTTCTATTTGCAAAAGGGCTTGTTCAAGCAATCGTTTCACAGGCACCTGCTGCTGAAGCTGAACAGTGCTAGTTTTTGTGCTTTCTTTTGCCGCTTTAATTTTCGAATCAAGAATGGAAACCTGCTGTTTAACAAGCTGCAGCTCCGTTTCCTTCGTATTTACATTGGTAGAAAGTGGCTGCAAGTATGCATAATACGTATAAGCACCTGCACCTAATATAATTACTGCACTTAGCAGGAACAAAAAAAGCGATCTGTTTTCGCTAAATCTCATGGGGAATCCTCCCCTTCATCTGTCTTTTGGGCTGCTTTTATTCCTGCAGCACTAAACATTATTTCATAGGTAGCATAGTATCTTGGCTCAATATCGCCTTCCTTAAGACTTTCAATTGCCTCGTCTATCTGGTCACTCACTTTACCTTCCAAAATATCTGTCGATTTGCTGTCAACAAGAACAGCCTCATCAACCCAGCTATATTGAAGGAGAGAGTTTAAATAGTATGCTGCAGCACTTTTTGTGTCGAACTGGACATTAAGCGTGACTTTTTCCTTTTCGCTCACTTCCAGCTCTTGAATGAAGCCTCTATCAGGTAAAATTGCCGTAAGCTGTTTTAGTATAAAGACATTATCGACCTTTTGCTCCTCCGCCCAAGTAATCGCCGTTTTCAAATCTTTAGCAGAGTCGGATTCTTCATAATTTTTTAAGCTTGCCTGTGAAGATTCTGCAATTTTATTGTTAAGAACAAGGCTTTCCTCGACCGAATCCAACTTTTTCTTGTCATTGGTGTACTGCCAAAAAAACAAGCCTGCAAGCAATGCTGCAAGTCCTGCTGCTGCGAGGACCCATGCGAGCATGGCTGATTTCTTAGGCTCTTTTTTAGGTAGGAGGTTAATTTCTACAAGCATGGTTACACCTCTTTTAATCCTAAACCAATGTTGACATGTATACTTGTTGGTATAGGCTCATCATTCAAACTCGGGCCGAACCCCTTCATCTGCTCTGCATTATCAAACCTTTCCTTTAATTGGTCTATAATGCCAGAAAGCCAAGGGTGGTCTCCTGTAATCACCAGTTTTTTCACTTGCTTATCTCCCTTGTTGAGAGTATAGCGGTAGAAGCTCATTACTTTTTCCAGCTCTTTATATATATCATCTAATCCATTCCAAACATCTACATTGTCACCATTGTAAACAAGACCTGGGCCGTTACTTGCCTGCACCCATTTATCATTGTCTGCTTCAATGTTTAAGTGGCGCATGAAGAGTGGATGATGATCTTCGAAAATACTGATATTAACTGTTTTTAAGTCAACTTCGATAATCATGACCCCATCGTTTTCTGGTGTCTTGTTTGTATGGTGATAGTAGCGATAAAGAGCCAGCGCGGAAATATCAGCAGCGGCAGGCTTTAGCTTCACTTCATCAAGAATTTCCGCTAAATCAGCGATATTATTTTCCGGTGCCGCAAATAAAATAATTTGTTTTTTATTTTTGTCTTTTTCTTTTAATAAATGATAGTCAAAAACAGGATTCTCAAATGGCAAATGAATGGATGTCCCTAATTCCATATATAAGTAGCCTTTAATTTCATCAGGTGTCACATCTTCTGGAATCGAAATCTTCCGAATAACGACAGATGAATCAGGAACAAGGAAGCGGACTTGTTTTTTGGCAATTTTCCATTCTTGTATGCACTCTTCCATTATCATCGAAAAGGTCTCTACATCCTGGATCGCACCATCATGAATCAGACCTGCCGGCAAGTAGCGTTCGCCCCAGCTTTGGACAGAGGTTTCATGGCCGTTCTTTAACTCTGCATAACGGATGACATGATCTTTTACTGTTATATTGACAAATTTACTTTTTCCTAGGTTAAATCGAATAGCCATTATCCCTGCTCCTTAAAGAAATACATTCATATACCAATTAATTAGGTCATTACCATAAAAGTAGCTGACAAGCGCGCCGATCACAATAAATGGTCCGAACGGAATCGGTTTGCTTTTTTTTACTTTGCCTGTATACATGCCAATAAGGCCGCCTGCCGTGCCAAACAAGGTGGAAAGGAAGAAAGTAAGCAGGACCAGCTTAACGCCAAGGACGAGGCCAAGCACTGCAAACAACTTAATATCTCCGCCACCCATGCCGCCTTTGCTGACGACAGCAATCACATATAAAAGGACAAAGCCGACAGCTGCTCCCAATAAGCTGTCCCACCATGGGTCAAGCTGAATAAACACTCTTTCTGCCAAAAGCAAGGTACCGAAAAACAACAGCACCTTATCTGGAATAATCATATAGGTTATATCGGAAACAGTGATGATCATCAATAAAGAGATGAACGTCCATGCTACAAAAAGCTCTGCTTCCCAGCCAAGAAAAATAGGGCATAAAACAAAAAGAACACCTGTTAAAAGCTCAAATATAGGATATAAGGGGGAAATCGATGCCTTGCAGCATCTGCATTTCCCCCTTACCAACATATAGCTTAAAACAGGTATTAATTCTAGCGGTGTTAATGTATGCCCGCAATTCGAACAATGCGATCTTGGCCTAACAATCGATTTCTTCAATGGAACCCTGAGCCCAACGACGTTGTAAAAGGAGCCTAGTGTTATTCCGTATAGGAAGATTAGTAGGTAGATCTTATACATTATGTTTACCTCGATTATTCGTCTATTGTATTGTCATCGCCATCTCTTTCAGCAGCATTAATACCTGCTAAAGTAGCGTTTTTGAATTCTATAGTTATGTTTCCTTTTTCTCCATTACCAGTAAATGTTAATCCATTTGTTCCAACAATTACGTCATAACCTTCATCAAATGTTGTAACATTTTCAACATATTGGTCTAATTGCTCTTCTGTTAATGTTCCTGTAGTGTAATCATTTGATGAAACATAAGTCTGTGCACCGTTCAAGATTTGAACCGCATCTGCTTTAACTGCATCAAATCTAGAATTCTTAATAATATTCGCAATGCTAGGAATAGCGATTGCTGCGATGATACCAAGGATAACGATAACTGCTAATAGCTCGATAAGCGTTAGTCCCTTTTCATTTTTAATATGTTTTTTTAATAATTGACCCATTATATTTGTCTCCTCTTTAGAAAGGTATTTTTGTTTGGTTGTGTACAACCTATTGCTATTATACTAGATAAGCAGATTTATGCATATAGTTATTTTAAGGAAAAAGTCCTATTTTTTATTGAACGTGGTTGAATATCTCAAACATCGGTACCATGATGGATGTGACAATAGTTCCAACGATGCCTGCAAGCAGGACGATCATGATTGGTTCGATTAAGGACTTTAGTCTGTCTGTTGCGCTTTCGACTTCTCTTTCGTAGAAATCGGCGACCTTTGAAAGCATTGCATCAAGAGAACCTGTTTCTTCCCCGATGGCTATCATTTGCGTGACGAGCGGCGGGAAGACCCAGTGTGCCTTCATTGGAGTTGTCAGAGATTGTCCTTGCTCCAATGCGCTTCTTGACTTGATAAGCACCTTTGACATCACTTCATTTTCAATAACACTTTCAACAATGGCAATTGCCTGTAATATCGGCACAGAGCTTGAAAACAGGGAGCTTAACGTTCTTGTCATTCTTGCCAATGCTGCCTTTTGCAGAATTTTCCCGAATATTGGTATCCGTAAAAGGAAGTAGTCCAAATAGTATTTTGATGCTTTATTATTTCGAACGACAAGAATGCCGACGACAAATCCAATCATCAATAGAACAATTAGCCACCAAAATACTTGCATAAATTCACTTGCATTTAAGACGAATTGGGTGATTGCCGGTAATTCACCGCCAAAATCCTTGAACATATCCACAAATGTCGGCACAATGCTGACAAGCAAAAAGATAACAACGACAATGGCTATGATGGCTATTGCTATCGGATACGTTAGTGCTGAAACAATCTTCTGCTTTGTAAAATGCTGTCTTTCATAGTGAACGGCAAGTCTTTCTAATGTTTCGTCCATGCTTCCACTTGCTTCTCCTGCACGGATCATGTTGACAAACATGCTTGAAAACACTTTACGATGCTTGCTCGCTGCTTGAGACAACGGATTTCCATCACGCAAATCCTGCTCAACTGCAAGCAATGCTTTTCGAAGCCCTTTGCTTTCCGTTTGCTGCGCCAAAATAGCAGTCGATTCAACAACAGAAATACCAGCTTTCAGCAATGTCGCAAATTGGCGTAAATATATAACAAAGTCTTGCAGCTTCACAGGACTGCCAAGGGTTAGCTCCTTTGTGAGCAAAGTCTCAGGAATTTCGTTCATTTCCATGACTCTTATTCCTTTTTCCTTCAGCTGCAGCATCGCATCACGTTTGGACTGTGCCGTAACGATGCCTGTTTTCTTACCTCTACGGTCTCTTCCCTCATATTTATAACGAGCCATTGCTTTGCTCCTCCTGTAAATATGGCAGTGCTGCTTCTTTTAATATCGCACCTTTTTGGACAAGCTCCTTCACATTGCTTTCTAATGTGTGCATGCCCGCGGCTCTTGATGTCTGCATGATATTCAAGATTTGGTGAATCTTTTCATTGCGAATCAAGTTGGCGACGGCTGCATTATTAATGAGAATTTCTGTTGCCGAAACCCTTCCTGATTTATCAGGTGTTGGAAACAGCCGTTGTGACACAATACTGACAAGAACAGATGCTAGCTGGATACGAATTTGATCCTGCTGGGATGGCGGAAATACATCAATAATACGGTTAATTGTTGCCGGTGCACTTGATGTATGAAGAGTACCAAGCACCAAATGGCCAGTTTCTGCTGCGGTTATTGCTGTTTGAATCGTTTCTAAGTCACGCATCTCTCCAACCAGAATAACGTCCGGGTCCTGTCTTAAGGATGCGCGCAAACCATTTGCGAAATTGTTCGTGTCAAACCCGACTTCACGCTGGTCAATGATGCATTTGCCATGCTTATGCAAATACTCAATTGGGTCTTCTAGTGTGATAATATGCTTTCTCATCGTATCGTTCATATAAGCAATCATCGCTGCAAGTGTTGTTGATTTACCGCTTCCGGTCGGTCCTGTTACTAGAATGAGTCCTTGCGGCTTTTCGCTGATTTTCTTCAAAATTTGCGGCAGCCGCAATTCCTCCAAGTTAGGAATCGATGTCGGCACTACCCTTATTGCCAAGGCAACGCAGGCTCTCTGCTTATATGTGTTGACCCGAAATCTGGAAACACCTGTTAAACTATAGGAAAAATCAAGCTCACCTTTTTCCTTAAACGCATCCCATAAATCCTCTGGAATCATTTCTTTTGCCATTTTCTCTGTATCTGCAGGGGTTAGACTTTCTTTCCCGTATCTTCTTAGCTCACCATTTATCCGCATGACAGGAGGAACTCCGACCGTCAAATGGATGTCTGAAGCTTTCAGCTCGAAGCCGACCCGAAGCAAATGGTCGATATTGTTATACACGTTAGTCCCTCCTAGTCAGGGATAGCTACACGAAGCACTTCTTCAGTTGTAGTAATTCCTTGTTTTACTTTTAATAAGCCATCATCAATCAAAAAGATTGTTTTTGCTTTAATCGCAAGCTCACGAAGCTTTATAAAGGACTCTCCATTCATGATGACACTTTTCATGTCATCATTTATAACTAGCACCTCATGAATAGCAACACGGCCTTTGTAGCCTGTCATATTGCAGGATGCACAGCCTCGGCCTCTTGCAACCTTATCAATAGATAATCCTCGTTTGGCGAAGATTTCCTTTTCTCTTATTGAAGCCGGATGAACCTCACCACAGTCTCTGCATACCTTTCTAACAAGGCGCTGTGCGACAATGCCACTTAGCGAGGATGCGACCAAAAACGGCTCGACTCCCATATCCAGCAAACGAGTTATAGATCCTAAAGAATCATTAGTATGAAGGGTGCTTAATACAAGATGTCCTGTCAATGAAGCTCTTACAGAAACTTCTGCTGTTTCTTTATCCCGTATTTCCCCAACCATAATGACATTCGGGTCCTGCCTAAGAATTGCACGCAGACCTGCGGCAAATGTCATCCCGACATTGCTGTTAACTTGTATTTGGTTAATGCCTTCCAACTGATATTCAACAGGGTCCTCGACCGTAATAATATTGACTTCCTCACTGTTTAAGCGATTAAGCGCCGCATACAATGTCGACGATTTCCCGGAACCTGTTGGCCCAGTTATTAACACGATTCCTGTCGGCTTTTCAATCATTTCAACAAAACGCCCAAAATTAACTTTATTAAACCCAAGCTTATTCAAGTCATTCAAGGCACTTCCTAAATCAAGAAGACGCATAACAACCTTTTCTCCATAAACTGTTGGCAATGTCGAGACACGCAAATCAATTGGATGGAAGTCCAAATTGATTTTGATTCTACCATCCTGAGGAATTCGGTGCTCGGTTATATCCAAATTCGCCATGATTTTAAGTCTTGCGATCAATACACTTTGCATATGCTTTGGAAGTACTCGTTCTACACGAAGCACCCCATCAACACGATAGCGGATAACAACCTTTGTTTCCTGTGGATCTATATGAATGTCACTTGCTTTTAATGTTGCTGCATTCGTCAGGATTTGGTTAACAAGTCTTACGATTGGCGAATCCTGCTCCATCATGCCGTCTGTTTGGCTTTCACCAATGTCATTTGGATCTGACAGCAATTCCTCAAAGCCTTCATCCATATCGTAGTATTTGTTTATCGCCCGCAAAATATCGTCCTTTGAGGCAATCGCTGTTTCTATTTGAAAGCCAGTGGACAGACGCAAATCATCGATTGTGTAGAAGTCCATCGGATCAGCCATTGCTACATACAGTTTTTCTCCATCCTTTTTCAGAGGGATAATCAGCTGTCTTTTCGCTGTTTCCTTTGAAACAATCGTAAATAATTTAGGGTCAAAAGGATATCGGTACAAGCTAACGTGTGGAATGCCTAATTGTAATTCCAATACTTCAATAAGCTGCTGCTCTGTGATGAATCCCTTTTGAAGCAAACTGTCACCAAGCCTTTGATCTGGATGCTTGTCTGTAAGTGCCTGCTGAAGCTGTTCCTCTGTCAGCAAACCAGCTTCCACTAACAAGTCTCCAAGTCGTTTTCGAATTTGTTTCATCCTAAATCCCTCCCTTTAAATTATTTTGTCGTTCCGCTGTCCGCAGTTTCTTCCGTATTATTTGTTGTAGTTGTAGTCTTGTCAGCATCTGTAGTGTCAGTCGATTTGTCAGTACTCTCTTCTGTGTCCGCTGCGCTTTCATCCGTTTCTGATGCTTCTGAGTCGGAATCTGTCGTTGCATTACTAGCTGACTCTTCTTCTGTACTGGTTTCATCAGAATCAATTGTCACGTCCTCTTCAACAAGGAGACTATGTGCAATCGCCTTATTAACTGGAGCATAAAAATCTTCACTAATTAATTCTTTTTTGACAATTTCCCCATTTTCGTTCTTAGACTCTCGATATACCTTTATATAAAGTCCATCGGCGCCCTCTTCTACGACCCTTGTTTCATTCAAACTTAAGCTAGGGTCAAACTGAAGGACCGTTTTTGGCGTAAATGTCTCTTTGTCAGATAAAAGCACTTTATAGTCATACAAGAATTTTGCCCCATTTAAGCTTACATACAGCTTGTTATTGACCATCTCAAACGAAAGTGTATATGTTTCTTCATTTGGATTATAGAAACGATAATCCATATTTTGTTTTTTATTCACTTTTGCTTCATAGCCTAGCTCAGCAAATGCAGGCAGGGTGTTGCTTAAATACCTTTCTGAAATGGTGAAATTCGTTGGCAAAATGCTAGTGTGAACCGCAGTAGCCACGATACTCAGCACTTTATCAGAATAGGCGTCACCATTGTTTTCCTTCATCCACTCGAGCAAGGAAATCGTTGTTTGCGGTTTTATCGTTATTGTAGGAAACTGCTTGACCCATTTTTTCAAACTGTTTTTCTGGTCATCAGTGTCCACTGTAGCCTCCGATAATTTGGCAGTCTTTTCATCCTTGCTGATTCTGTATTCATTTAAGTCGATCAATTGATTGCCAGATTGCAAGCTTGCCGCCATTCCTACTAAACTATCGTTTAAGCGAGACAAATAAAAAGCATTATCAGTTGTCAGTTCGGCAGATACAGATGTAAGAAAGCTCTCCATCTCTTGCAAGTCAAGGGAGACGATGACATTATTGTCAACCCCTTGTTTGATGGAGGCAACAGAATCCTTTAATTGAAAAGCAAATTGACTTAAATCAAAGTCTACGGTCTTTTCCTTGTATTTCAATTGAATCGTCGTGTTTTTCTCCCATTCTGACTGCTTTTCACTTAAAGCACTTAAGGCTTCCTGTTGGTTCATCCCAGAAACATCGATGCCAGCAATTGTTGTATGCTCTTCATATCCGTCATTACTCTGAAAAAGATTACTGTAAGCCTTTGTCCCGAACTGGGAAAAACTAAAAATAAAGGAAGTGGCGAACAAAATTGCGGCAAATAGCTTTGCAGCTTGGATGTTTTTCATGCAGTGTTTGCTCCTTTGTTATTAAGCTTCCACATTCATTGAAAGTTCAATTACTACGCTTGGTCCTGCTAGTTGAGCATTTTCAATATCCTCTAGTGACAGGACAGTACCTTTAGCAAGTAATAATTGGCCTTCATTTGTGTATATATCATTAACTACTTTCTTGTTAAGCAATAGCTCTACTTGTTTTTCCTTTAATGCTTGAAGACGTTCTGCCTCTTCCATATCCTTAAGGGAGGAAGCGGAAATCTCCTCTATTAGTTCCTCTGCTTCTACAGCTGTTTCTTGTGCGTACGCTTCTTCTTTAGGAGCAGCCACTTTAATGCTCGCAGATGCTTCTTCTTTTACAACGATGATGTCTTTACCGTATGTCAAAACAAGCTCAGCCTCAATCAACACTTCCTCATTCTTCACATCTGCCAGCAACGCTTTAATTTCACCGCCGTTGTCGTCATCCACCAAAAATTCGGTTACCTTGCCGATAAGCTCCCCTTTTCTAGTGATGACATTCGCGCCAATTATTGTAATCTGTTTATTCACTAGCTCACTGGCAATGGGAATCTCGTTTAAATCCATAATGGCATGAGCACTTTCTATCGTTACTGCATACTCACCGACACCAACTACCTTTTTGAAAGGAATAGCATCAACACTCTCTTGCCATTCTTCCTGTTCAATAGTCAAGAAATCAACAGATCCTTTTTCCGGGTTAACAATAAGAGAATGAACCTTTCCTTCTTGTTGTCCGTTTGAAATGCTGATAATTGGCAATCCTTTAATTTGTGCACTGTTTTTCATAATATCCTCACCTTATTCACATAATTATTTATTTAAATAGTTCTTTTCCATAAAGTTAAGCTGTTCTAAGATGATAGGCTCTCGTTCGTATTTCGTTTGCAACTGGGCAAAAAATGACTCCAGCTTAGAGTGCTCGTTTTGTTGTACGAAATGTTCAATCAATAAATTAGATATTGTGAAGTATTCGTGTAATGGCAATGTATCAGTTAGGCATTTCACCAAAATGGATTCGTACTCTTCCTTATCAAGCCTATTTTTCATCAGCTTCAATTGCATAAGCGTATTGTTAATCACTTGATGTGAGATAACATTAAGCGGAGCTTCCGCTTCCTCTGGCACACTGTCTGATTCATGAACTTCAAGATGTTCATTGCTTATTTCTTCTGTGTTGTCTTCTAAAATTCCATCCATTAATTCCATCATTGGCTCTGGTGTTTTGACTGGCTCTGACACGATGTCATCTGCCATAGCCTCCACATCTTCCAGCTCCAAATATTCCATCTCTTCCACCAGATTGGCTGCTTCCTGTTCTTGTATCTTGTCAGCAACAGTCCAATCTTCGTCGACAAGCTTTTCCTCTTCAAGATTGTCTGCTTGATCTTCCTCAAGACTTACTGCTGCTTCCTCGATATTTTCAAGTAAGGAAATATCGTATTCAGCAAGCCCTGCCTCCAACTCTTTCGGCTTGGTCTTTTGCAGGTCCTCTGTTTCTTTTGAAGACATCAGCCTTTCAAGCTCTTCCATATACGAATAGCTTTCTGACTGTTTATCTTCATCAGGTGTACTTTCTGTTTGTATTGGGAGAACATCTATTTCAGAAATCTCCTCATGCTCACTTTTTTCCTCTAGTATTATTTCGTCCACTTCTGCAAAAATATTAACATCTTCTTTAGCAGAAAAATCGGATTTCATAAATTCTTCCTCAACTGAAATAGCAGGAATGATTTCCTCTTCCTCTACAATCGTATTACTTTGGACAGCAAGTACTGGCTCCACTTCCATTTCCTCTACTAAAAAGGAGTCATTTTTACTTTCCATTTCCCAGCGATTCTTTTGTGGAACTGCCTGGTCTGCTGTTGCCAGCTCCCAATCCATTTCATCTTCCCATTCTTCTTCGTCTTCTTGGGAATCAAACATCATCTCTGAGGATTTTTTAATGAAAAGATAAGTAAATATAATTAAAAATAACAGCATGAAAAGCACCGTTTGCCACCATTCGAAAATTTTCTGTGTCAACAAGCCACAAACAGATGTAAACAATGCCGCGCCAATAATCCACCATTTTCCCTTTTTCGTAAACCCTAATGGCAGAAAATACACAATCGGCACAATTAATATAAGGGAAAAAAGGGCTAGAACATATGATATCATGACAAACCTCCTTAGACCAATATCCTAAATCCTAAAAAATCTACAGTTTTTTCTATTTTTCCAATACTTTAGCACTTATTTTCGACTTTTTTAGTCATTTTGCGACTAATAAATATTGTATAATAAGATTAGTAATTTTGAAAGCAGGGGAATATATGAAATTTTTTAAGATATTATCTAGTTCAAAAGGATTAACTTTAATTGAAGTACTTGTTTCCCTAACTATATTGAGCATTATTTTATTAGGTATAATGAACTTTTTTAATCAAGCCTATTCGTATACAAATTCTAATCAAAAAAAGACTGCAGCAGTAAACGTCGCCAGAAATGCTTTAACGTTTATGGAACAGTCTACAGGAACGAATTCATTTATAGCGATAAGAGAACGGTTAGAGAAAAATGAAAAATCCTCTGGAACTTTACAAATATGCAATAACGAATACAAGCTAATATGGAAGGGCGATGCTACACCTACAGACTGCAGCCCGGTAACGATTAATAATATTCCCTATCATGTTTCTATTGTTCCAACGCTGGACAAAAAGTATACAGACTATTTCATCCCTTTAACGGTTAAAGTTGATTGGAAAGTCAATAAGCGAGAATATACAACTTCTGTTGAGGGGGCAATTAAAAGTGAAGATCTTAGATGAAAAAGGGCTTACCTTGATGGAGGTACTTGCGGTTCTTGCCATAACAGCAATCGTATTGCCAGTTATTTATGGAGTTTTCCATACCGGAATAAATCTTTTTAATAAAATCCAAATTGAAGGTCAGATTCGTGATGATGCAGACTATGCCGTGTCAATGATGATGAATTCCTTTAACAGCACCCCTTTTGATTATGTACAAATGCAGGGAAAAAGTGTTCAACTCGTTGATTCCGAACAGACTGCAATTACAGAAAATCAAAAGGATAACTCTACTTTCTATTCTTACAGCAAAGCGAAAACAGACAAAACCACAACAAGATCAATTGAGTTTGTCCCAACTACAGTGGATGGTAAAACCATTACTTCTGTTTCCATTGATGGCAAAGCATTGGAAAGCAACGGAGATTTCAGCAATTCGGAGATAAAGCTGCAATGCAGCGAAACCGATAAAACAAATAGTGACACATGCCTTCATGGCGTCATATATGTCGACTTTGTTATCAATAACGAAAAACTTAACAAGCCACTAACACTAAAAAGCCAGTTTGGCTTTTAAGGAGAAATAATATGAACAAACTAAATGAACAAGGTAATGCGTTGCTTACTGTTCTGCTTGTGTCGATTGTATTTACAACGATTGGTCTCGCCATTGTCGCTTCTTCGATCAGCGGGGCAAAACGAGTTGAAACGCGAGAGTCAGATATTACCATCACCTTCGAGAGTAAAAAGGTACTAGATGAAATAACATCTACGATTGCCACAAGGCTTAATACACTTAATCTGAATATGGTAAAAAATTCAGACGGCACATACCGCGTAAATTCCTCCTTTCAAGGAGAACTGCAAAACAATGTGCTCATCCCAAGCCTGAATGATATTGTTAATAATGCAGACTATAATGCTTCGATCCAATGCTTAAGCATAGAGGACGTAAGTAACAACGAGGTCGTTTACTTAAAACCAAATAATGCAGAAACTGCATGTGATGAATCAACCGAGAAAAAGACTAGCTCCTATTCCATTAACCGAAATTACGACTATACAAGAGTGCTGGAAATAGTCCTTGTAACAAATAACCCAAATGAAAATGAAGGGGATGTCACGCGTACTTTAAAGAAAAAAATCATTTTATCACCATTGCCAAGCTTTCTAAAATATGCTGCTGGGTCAGCTTCAGAGGACAAGAACAGCGGACTTTTCCTAAATGGTTCTTCTAATATAAATGGTAATGCATTTGCCAACTATTTATCCATTTCAAACGATGCTAAGTACCAAGATCGTGCAGGTAATTCAAGAACAGTCGCTTCTCTCCCTCCTTCCGTTAACGGAGACTTCTACAGTACAGGAGCAGCTATCCTTGAAAAGTTAAAAAAAGATAATTTCTACAAAGAAGACGTTCCTGACTTAAAGCATGACAGTCAATTCATTAACATTAAGTATGATCAAACACTGATGGACCGTATTAATACGATGCTTAGTAAAAATGCTTTAACAACGACTGTTTCAACAACGACTGATGTTGCTAATCTTTCAGCAGTTCTCAAGAATGAAATCAGCACTAAAGTAACTGCGAAAGCTGCACAAACTGATATTGTCAAAACCGATACACAACAAGTTCCACAATCAGTGATAGGAGATTCCTTAGATAAGTTGGAAAATGGATTCACGATAGACAGCAAAACCGGTCCTATTACCTTTACTGACAATGTGCAAATTAATGGTGATGTTGTTATTAACAGCAGCAACTATCCCATCACATTTGAGAAGGACTTAATCGTTAACGGTAATCTGTATATTGTCAGCAATAAGGATATCTCCCTTCAAAATGTTCAAACAGCAGGTGATCTTCATCTCATTAACTTCGGAGGCAATGTTACTGCTTGGGCCGATTTGGTCGCTGCAGGCAAGGTTGTCATTGAATCAGATGCAGACACAACCACAAGCTTGGCATCGAATGGAGTTAAGCTGAATGGTGATATTTTCGCAGGTAAAACACTCAGCATCAGACCATTGAATACCAATATGGATCTGAACAGCAATATCATTAGCCTTGATGACTTTACTGTCAAGGGCGATGAGAAAGGTGAAGCAGATGGAGAAAATGACATCGTCCGTTTCAATTCTGTCGTTTACTCTAATGCCGAAAGCTTTATTTCTAACGTTAATATTATTGGATTACCGTACACAAACAAATCTAACAAGTCGGAAGAAGGTCAGTTGATTTTAATATCTAAAGACAGACTGACAATAACGCGAATGAATGAATTCAATAATTATTCTGACATGAACGAACCAAGCATTCCGTACTTGCCGATAGAAGAAAAGAACATTCAGCCATTAAAAGCCTTCTTCTATACAGAAAAGGATGCTGAATTATATGGTGTAGGTTCATTGTTTTATATTAAGGGCGGGATTTTCGCGAAAAATTCACTGGAGATTAATGCTATAAGAGCAAATAGAGCAGTTAATAGCATTGAAAATGTTCCTACGTCAAGTGAGAATAAAATGTCTAGATTTATTGTCGATTATGACCAGGACGTATTGTTGAAGGGGATTGATGCACTGCCAATCGTTGATCGCTTGCAGATTATACCAGATGATTTTGTTATACAGTAATCCTTTGGAGGCTGGGACATAAGTATGTGAACCATCGTAAAGACCGAACTACTTAATCAACTATGATAAGCTCCCCTATAGGTAGACAGGTTAAAAAATAAAATCTGGATACTATAGGGGAGTATTTTTTATGTCTCGAAAGTTTTACTCTGCAGAAGAAAAATATGAAATAGTGAAGGCGTTTGATGAATCACTTTCTTCACTTAAAGTGGCATCCATTTATAAAGTACATCATGCCACCGTTTTGGAATGGAAATATAAGTTTGATACCTTTGGCTTAGAAGGATTAAAGGAGTCTTCCGCATGGAAAAAATATTCGGAAGAACTAAAGTTATCCGCCATAAAAGAGTATTTGTCCGGTGGTTCTTCGATTCGTGAGGTTTCTAGAATGTATGAAATATCCCATCCCTCTGTCCTCAGAAGTTGGATTAGGAAGTATAATAGTCATAGTGAATTAAAAGATGCGTCACAAGAAAGGACGGGCTCTATGACTAATGAAAGCAAACTAACTTGGGAAGAACGATTACATATTGTACTTGATTGCTTGGGGAACGGAAAAAATTATCAAGAAGCAGCGGATACGTATCAAGTTTCTTATCAACAAGTTTATCACTGGGTAAAGAAGTATGAAGATGGCGGAGAAGAAGCGTTGAAAGATAGACGTGGTAAAAGGAAAGAGGAATCAAAGCTAACTCCAGAAGAAAAATTCAAGCTTCAAATGAAAAAGCTAGAAAGAGAAAATGAACGGTTGCGTGCGGAGAATTTGTATTTAAAAAAGTTGGAGGAGATAGAAAGGAGGAGAAAATAAAGCCTATCCGATTCGAGGATAAATATATCGCTATCCAGGAGCTTCATAGGGAAGAAAACATAAGTATTTCTTTACTTTGTGAAATAGTCAAAATAGCACGATCCGCCTATTATAAATGGCTGAATCGTCTCCCTACTTCCCAGGATTTACTGAATGAAAAAATCATAAAAGAAATGAAGATTCTTCATGAAAAAGTGGATAGTACCTTCGGTTATCGTCAAATGACGCTTCACATGAATAGACAGTTTAAAGAGAAACTTAATCATAAAAGAATCTATCGACTAATGAAAGTGGCGGGCTTACGCTCGATTATCCGCATCAAGAAGAAACGTTATAAACACTTTACTCCTAAACAGGTGGCGGAAAATAGACTAAATCGAGAATTTACTGCGGAGAAACCAAATGAAAAATGGGTTACAGATGTAACGGAATTTAAGTATGGCCAATCAAGGAAGGCTTATTTAAGTGCAATTCGTGACCTTTATGATGGCTCCATTGTAAGTTTTGTTATAGGACATTCCAATAATAATAGACTTGTATTTAAGACGCTAGACCAAGCAACTGCACTATTATTAGAGGAGGAACATCCACTTATCCATAGTGATCGTGGGTATCAATATACCTCCAAAGGATTTAAGCAAAGGATAGATGCGGCGAAAATGACGCAGAGTATGTCAAGAGTTGGTCGGTGTATTGATAATGGACCGATGGAATCTTTTTGGGGAACACTGAAATGTGAGAAGTATTATATACATAAATATAAGACATTTGAGGAACTTGAACATGCGATAGAGGAGTATATTCATTTTTATAATTATGAAAGATATCAAAAACGATTAAACGGCTTAAGCCCTATGGAATATAGAGCTCAAGCTGTTTAAATCTTTTTTATTATTTCAACTGTCTACTTGACAGGGGGCATTTCACTATTGATTAAATGGTTCGGTTTTTTTGTTTTTCAGTTTTAATACAATAATTAGAAATCTTGGTGGCATGGAGCGGAGGTCACTCGACTCCTGCGGGAAATAGAGGACGCTTTAGACCCCGCAGGCCAAGACGATGAATCTCAAGCTTTCCCCGCGAAAAGCGATTGGGTGCGGCGCAATGAAACGAACTAACTATTTAGTCACAACCTTCATTTTCAAATTTAGATGTAATTTTATTATTCGCGTTTAGAAAGGTTATCTTTTGATTTGTCCCAGTCTCTTTTTTATCCATATAAAAAAGGGATGCTTATAAGCATCCCTTTCCTATTACCATTTACCATCCGTGCTGTTTCCAGACCCGCCATTATTGCCGTCATCTGTATCTTTAGTTTTAACAACTTCAATTAATGTGGTTGCACTTGGCGTTTTCTTATCTCTTTGTTCTTCTGCTGTTGCTGTCACATTTGTATAGCCTACATCTTTACCTACAAGGTAATACTCGCCGCCTTTTTCAATGACGTCCACTTTACCTTCTTTCTCTGCCACAACACTAATGATATCTTTATCTGTCGCGTTGCTTGGATTAAATATCAGATTGTCTGTTACTGGCAGCTCTTCGCCAACCTTAACTTGATAGGCTGGTTTCGTGAATTTAATTTCATCAAGAGCAATATACGGATCTGTCACAGAAACTGGTATTCTCACCACAAGGTTTGAACCGTCCTTTGTTTTGACAATAAGCTCTGTTTCACCTTGCTTCTCGCCATATATGCTGTACTTGCCATTAAGAATACTAGCTATCGATGTATCTCCAATACTAATATCTAAGTTCTTGTTTGTCGCATTATTTGGATTGATAGCAATAGAGAAATCTGCCGTGCTGCCCCTTGTAATGTTAATCGGATTTGGAGTTACCGTGATGGATTGAACTTTATGCTCAATCGTAATAGTTTTAGTGATTTCTTGGCTGTTAGCAAATCCGCCTTCTGCCTTCACATAAATCTTATTTTCACCTGTTTTGTCTATTGTGATGGCTTTACTTGGATCAAACTTAATCCAGCCTGTCGTGTCTTTGCCATTATCAATCTTATAAGAATATACAACATCATCACCGGCTACTTTTTGGATAAGCTTCGCTTCCACAGCTTCTGAAACTTTGGCTCCACTTGAATATTTTGTGCCTGATGATGTTCCTGTCAAATCATAATCTGGTGTGAAGTACAAATACGATTTACTGTCATCATTATAAGTGATTTCAATTGCTTGATTGTTTGTGCCTGCTTTATAAACCATATCTTTTACTGGTATTTTTTGCAGACCGTAATCTTCCTTAAAATCTTGTGTACTTGCTTTTTTCGTATTTGTCGCTTGATCTCTTTTTTCAATGGTTCCGGCTGCATCACCCGTGTACACATTCGCAGTGTTTTCCTTTAGCTGCACCTTCATGTTAATCATATCTTTGGCAGCTGGGATGGTTGTTTTACTACCGTATGAAAAACGGGAATCTGTATAATTCAAGGTTGCAAGCGGCATTGTCATATTGGTGACCGCCCAATCAACCTTCAGCTGCATGGAAGCCGTAATTTCTGATGGTGAGAAGCTGCCTTTTGCATAATTGGACACATCACTTAGTGTCATAATCGCGTAATTCTGCCCGTTTCTTGTTTCTTGCTTCACATTATCTTTAGGGATAATGGTGACACCGGCAGGCAATGGCTGTTCAATGACTAAATCCTTTAATTTCCCGGTAACCGTGCTATTCACAAGGTTTGTTGGTTTTAAGGAATAATTGACATTGAAATAATTCGTCTTATCATTTGCATTACTTGTTTTGACTAAACTGTTTAAGTCATTAACGACTTTAGATAATGTCATACTTGACTGGAAGCCTGCAGGTGCATCATCTTTTACTGTTATCGTGGCAGAAGTTGTTTTTTGCTGCATTTTCCCGTCTAAATCGGTATATTCGAGCGTTATATTATCAAAGGTATATGTCCCCTTCTCACTAAATGTCAAAGGAAGGGATACATCTATCGGTTCATTAACATTTTGATTGATTGGGAAAAGGATATCCTTTTTAATGACAACATTACCCGAGCTGTCCAATGTAGCATTTGCATTGTCTGCCAACTTAACTGTATTGGCATATTTAGAAATATTGATTTTAACTGTAGTCGTTATTGTTGGTGTCGAAACCTTTTGTGAAATGTCTTCAAAGATTTTCGCAATCGTATCTGTTGAAGCCTGCTGTGCTGTTACACCAGTTTTTTCCGATAAGTTTCTTAAATAACTCATATCTACTTCACTATTTGTCCCAAAGCCGATGGAATACATCTTAATATTATTATCAGCAAGTGCATCAACCTGTTCATTTACTTGCGATTTAATTGCTGTTTGCACTGTATTTAAGCTGTTAGAAACAACATCTCCGTTAGAACGAACGGCAGTTGCTGTATTGTTTGTGTAAATAGTGTACGTGACTGTATCCTGAACTTTTTTGTCATAGCAAAAATATTTATATTGGCATACTCTGTCCGTAAATGTTTCCACGTTTTTGGAAGACGTTGGTTCTCCATCCGTCATAAAAATGATGTACTTCTTGGAAGTGTTATTCCCAGTTGTTAACATACTCATTGCCTTTTGGATGGATTGCGTATAGTTTGTTCCGCCAACAGCAGTTAGGTCCTTTGCCTTGCTTTTGATTGTCTGCAGGTTTGCTTTAACATTATCTGTAGTTGGCGTAGCCACTACAGGAAATGTAACAACCTTATCTGTTTCAACATCTGAAGAAAAAGGGATTAGAGCAAATCGGTCATTTTTATTCGGATCCTGACTGAAATATGCTGCTGCTTCCGACATAGCATTTTTTGCACTTAAAAATTTATACGGGTTTTTTCCAAGCTCATCCATTGAACCTGATTTATCGAAAATAAAAGCAACATCAATTGGAGAACGGTTCGCATTTGTCGCTTTTCCTTCCGGAGATAAACGTATATCCAAGCTGCCTTGTGCCGGACTGTTTGCCGGTTTAACAATTACACTCTGTGACGGTGTCACTGTAAAGTTAACTGTTGGAGCTGATGATGCCGCATTTGCATTTAATGGAATTAACAGCAATGACAGCATGGTTAATATAAAAAACTTGCTGAAACGTGAAGCTCTCCTCATTTTTTCACTCCGTTCTTGCTTCTAATAATCTATTAAAATAGTACCTTTATTATATCAGGGACTTTTTTACTAGGGTAGTCTTTTCTGCAGGAATATTTACTGGCTGTTATTCCGTATATTCCATAGTGTTATCGGTCCTTCCTCCCAATCCTTTAGTAGGCCGGATCGATATCAGCAAAAAACAAAAAAAAAAGAACAACTATATAAATTAATAGAAGTTCTATTTCATATAACATGCGACTCGGTTTCGGCCTGCTCGTTTTGCTCCAACATAAAGCGCTCTGTCTGCATGCCTGATTAATGCCATCGCTTCATCGGCATGCATAGGAGCACTTGCAAGCCCTAATGATGCTGTTATGTTAACTTGCAATTCGCTTTGCTTTTCATCCATATTCTGTTTAATTGAAAAAGATCGAGTTTCAATCATTTTCCTTAAAAATTCGGCAATTTCTTGGGCTTCCTCCATTGGCGTATTTTCAAGAAGAATCACGAATTCCTCGCCCCCATATCTTGCTACAACGCCATGCTTGCCAATTAATCTCTCTACTCTGTCCGCAAATTCCATTAAAATTTCATTACCTGCCTGATGGCCATACGTGTCATTAATGGATTTAAAATGATCAATATCAAGCATGATGACAGTTAAGTCTTTAATAAGGTTTTGATCCATCTCCGCAAACTTAGCTGTTAAATGCTGCTCAAAGTATCGGTAATTATAAAGCTTTGTCAGTGCACAGCGTTCACTGTTTTCCTTTGTTTTCTCGAAGTATCTTGCATTATCAAGCGCAACTGCAAATTGAGTGCATAGCAAGTCTAGTATCATCAGCTTCATATGGGCAAACGCCTTTTTCTGAACGCTTCCTAACAGGAGAATGCCGATAACTGAATTGTTTTTTATGATTGGCATGCACAATACACTTTCAATATAATCTGGCATAAACCCTTTATTCAATTCTTCCCAGTCCTCCCGTTTATGGAAGACAGCCGGCTTTTTAGCGGCGAGCACTCTGCCAATAATTCCTTCATTTTCCTTTAACACATCAGAGAAAATCGGAAGCCGCTTTTGTTTTTCCACTCTTGCAATCGACTCTAGTTCATTTTTGCTGTTAACCTGGTCTACATAGACAACATCAACCTTAATCAGCTCAAATATATTATCAATAAACAAATTAATTGTTTCCTTCACAAACAAAGTTTGTGACAATTGATGACCGATTTCAGCTATTTTCTTTAAGTAGCTGTTAATTGTTTGGCTAGAATGATACTGTTTCAGCACAACAGATAGGCATATAAACGGAATTCCAATAAGAATAAGTGCCATTAAGCCAATATCCAAATACATAATGTACAGCGCAAAGCCTACAGGATAGGTGATAAGTGTCGTAAAAAATTCCCACATACTGTCTTTCGTAAAGAAGCTTGTTTTCCTCTTATATACTAACCGGTCAATACAATAAAGGATAAACGCGTTTAATATAAAATAAATAAGCGGGTAAAAAAGAATAAGTAAAAAGGTATCAACATGAAACAGCAGATCTGTTCCATGACTTCCGCCGAGACTATAATACAAAACACCGCTCAGAAATGACACAATTAAAAACATAGCAGAGTTCATCGGCAATCGAAATAGGGACTTTTTATCAAGACGCATTTGCAGCATCAAGGTGAGCAGAGCTATTTGCACAAGCACCATCTCGACAAATAAACCGAATATTAAAAAAACAGAAATGGTTGCCCACTGCAGGAAAAAAACAGGGACACCATTAATGACCATCGGCATGCTTGCAACAATAGCCATAAAGATTAAAAACGCCAGCAAATCACCATACTCCCCTGCTATGTCTGGTGGAAAAAGATGATATGTCAGCCATAGCCCAACAGGGATAAGCACAATCCAAATTGCCCATATTATTTTTTTAGTAGATGATTTAACCAAGTGTTTCACCTAATTTCTCCTCTATAAAAGATGCATGTAGCTCATGCTGTTAATTTATTTCCTATTACGAAATTTCAAACTTTTTGCCTATTAGTATTATACTATATTTTTTTTGCGTAATAATATATAAAAATTTGTAAAAAAATCTGTTACTTTTCTCCTAAATTTTGCTCCTTAAAGTACGCAAGTACATTTGCTAAGAAATAAAGGGAACCTGTTATTACAAGCATTTCATTTTCGTTCATTACTTCTAGCTTGTCTGTGATTGCTTTTTTCCAATCATTCGTAAAGAATTTATTTGAATGATGACTTTCGGAATACAAAGCCTCCCCTGTTGCTGCCCTTGGGAAATCAAAGCTTGTGAATGTTATATCATCTGCCGCATTATCAAGCTTCCCTATCATTTTATCCGTTTTTTTGTCTGACAATGCAGCAAATAAAATGCTTTTCCTCTTCTCCTTATATCTTGATTCTAGTACTTCAACTAATGCTTCTATCCCTTCCTGATTATGGGCTCCATCAACAAGTACATACGGATGCTTTGATAATACATCCAGTCTGCCTGTCCACCTCGCATGAAGCAATCCTTTTTGAATATGGTCTTCACTTAAACACAGCTCTTCTTTTAGCTGCATTGCTGCCATAACAGCTAAAGATGCATTCTCTACCTGGTGCTCCCCAAGCATGCCAATCTGCAAATTAGTAAGTTTAGCTGCCGCTGTTTTGAATGTAAAGCTTTCACCATCTTCATTTGATTGGTAGTTCTCCACTGCAAAATGCTTTCCTAATAAATAATATGGAGCAGCTTCCTCCTGCGCCCGTCTCACAATTACATCCTTTGCTTCCGCTTGCTTAACTGCTGCAATAATTGGTGTGTTTGCCTTGATGATACCTGCTTTTTCAAAGGCTATTTCACCATATGTTTCTCCTAAAATAGCAGTATGGTCAAGACCAATACTTGTAATAATAGATAGTAATGGATGGATAATATTAGTTGAATCAAAACGTCCGCCAAGACCGACTTCGTATAAGACTATATCTGGTGTTTGAACATTTGCGAAATAGTAAAACGACATGGCAGTAATAATTTCGAATTCTGTCGGTCCACCTAATTCCTCCTTGTCCATTTCCACAACAATCGGGAAGAGGACATTAGCCAGCTTCATAATTTCCTCATCTGTTATTGGAACACCATTAATGCTGATTCTTTCATTAAATTGCTCAATGTAAGGAGATGTAAAGGTTCCTACCGTTAAACCAGCACTTTCCAATATACTTCTTAAGTAGGTAACAGTTGATCCTTTCCCATTTGTACCGCCAATATGAATAGTCTTGATTTTTTTCTCAGGAAAACCAAGCTTTTCCATCATCATATGCATTCTTGTCAATCCAGGCTTGATGCCAAGGCGCAGTCTGCCATGTATCCACTGCAATGCCTCTTCATACGTCTGAAACATTTCATACACCTCTTTTTTGATTTATCGTTAAATAGGGAAGACGAACCCTCAGTAAATAAAGGGTTCGTCTAGTTTTAGGGAAATTATGCATCGCCCTTTAATTCTTTGATTCGTGCTTCAACAGTTGCTTTCTTTTGCAGATAGTCCTGTTCTTTTGCTTTTTCTTCTGCAATGACTTTTTCCGGAGCCTTTTTTACAAAGCCTTCATTGCTTAATTTCTTTTGAACCCTGTCTACTTCTTTCGTCCATTTATCAAGCTCTTTTGTGAGACGGGCAATTTCTTCTTCCATATTGATAAGTCCTTCAAGTGGAAGGATGATCTCTACACCAG
Organism: Niallia circulans; assembly: GCF_007273535.1. NCBI lineage: Bacteria > Bacillati > Bacillota > Bacilli > Caryophanales > Bacillaceae > Niallia > Niallia circulans. Next base: position 2,110,480 of record NZ_RIBP01000004.1, on the reverse strand, counting down.
TAATAACAGAAGTCATTGCCTTATCAGGGATTGCGATATCTGTTGCAATCTCCAATTCTTCTGGGTTACAGAAGCGCTCAATATATGCTTTATTTTCTGCTAATGTTGCTTTAATTGTCTCATCCTGTGCCTTAAGAAGAATTTTGATTTTCTTGCTCATCGGTGTGTTAACTTCTGCACGGCTGTTTCTTACAGAACGTATGATTTCCACAAGCAGCTTCATATCATTAGCAGCCTTGTTATCAGTAAAGCTAGTATTAACCTCTGGCCATGCTGCAGTTGTGATTGATTCACCTTCATGCGGCAGGTTTTGCCAGATTTCTTCTGTGATGAATGGCATGAATGGATGCAGCAATCTCATTGTATTGTCTAATACATAAGCAAGAATCGAACGTGTTGTCAGCTTTGCAGCTTCGTCCTCTCCATATAAAGGCAGCTTCGCCATTTCAATATACCAGTCACAGAAATCATCCCAAATGAAGTTATAAAGAATACGGCCAACTTCACCGAACTCATAACGGTCAGACAGACGTGTTACTGTTTCAATTGTTTCATTCAAACGTGTCAGAATCCATTTATCTGCAACAGATTTCTCTCCAGACAAGTCGATTTCTTCGAAAGTTAATCCGTTCATGTTCATTAGTGCGAATCGAGATGCGTTCCAAATTTTATTAGCAAAGTTCCAAGTGGACTCAACCTTCTCCATGCTGAAGCGTAAATCTTGACCTGGTGAGCTTCCAGTTGACAAGAAGTAGCGTAAGGAGTCAGCACCATATTGTGCGATAACATCCATCGGATCAACACCGTTACCTAATGATTTACTCATTTTTCTGCCTTGCTCATCACGAACAAGTCCATGAATCAATACATCGTTAAACGGTCTTTGACCTGTAAACTCCAAGCCTTGGAAAATCATGCGAGAAACCCAGAAGAAAATAATATCATAGCCTGTTACAAGTGCTGCTGTTGGATAATAACGTTTAAAGTCAGCAGCTTCTGTATCTGGCCAATCCAATGTTGAAAACGGCCATAAAGCGGAGCTGAACCATGTATCCAATACATCTGTATCTTGCTCCCAATTTTCGATATCGCTAGGAGCCTTGTCGCTAACATATACTTCACCTGTTTCTTTATGATACCAAGCTGGTATGCGATGTCCCCACCAAAGCTGACGAGAAATACACCAGTCACGGATGTTTTCCATCCAGTGCAAATACGTATTCTCAAAACGGTTTGGAACGAATTGAACTTTCTCTTCTTCATTATTTTGCAATTCAATAGCTGCATCTGCCAATGGCTGCATTTTAACGAACCATTGTGTAGAAAGGTATGGCTCAACAACTGCACCGCTGCGCTCTGAATGTCCAACAGAATGCATATGCTCTTCAATTTTGAATAGAACGCCTGCCTCTTGAAGGTCTTTGACAATTTGCTTGCGGCATTCGAAGCGGTCCATGCCTTCATACTTGCCAGCACGTTCGTTCATTGTGCCATCTTCGTTCATAACAAGAATGCGTTCAAGATTATGACGATTACCTACCTCAAAGTCGTTCGGGTCATGTGCAGGTGTCATTTTAACTGCACCAGAACCAAAGTCCATTTCCACATAGTCATCTGCTACAATCGGTATTTCTCTTCCAACGATTGGCAGGATAACTGTTTTTCCGATTAAATGCTGATATCTTTCATCCTTTGGATGAACAGCAACACCAGAATCTCCAAGCATTGTTTCTGGACGAGTCGTAGCAACCTCAATATAGCCAGAACCATCTGCAAGCGGGTATTTCATATGATAGAAAGCACCTTGAACATCTTTATAAATAACCTCGATATCAGAAAGAGCTGTTTTTGTAGCAGGATCCCAGTTGATGATATATTCACCGCGGTAGATTAAGCCCTTGTTATAAAGAGAAACAAATACCTCACGAACTGCCTTTGACAGCCCTTCATCAAGAGTGAATCGCTCTCTTGAATAGTCTAGCCCAAGTCCAAGCTTTGACCATTGCTCACGAATATGGCTTGCATATTCTTCCTTCCATTTCCAAGTCTCTTCAACAAATTTTTCTCTGCCTAAGTCATATCTGCTGATGTTGTTGGCACGAAGCTTTTCTTCTACCTTTGCCTGTGTAGCGATTCCTGCATGGTCCATTCCCGGCAGCCAAAGAACATCATAGCCTTGCATCCTTTTCATTCTTGTCAATATATCTTGCAAAGTAGTATCCCATGCATGACCTAAATGAAGCTTTCCTGTTACGTTCGGCGGAGGAATAACGATTGTGTAAGGCTGTTTCTCCTCATCTGACTTTGCTTCAAAAAATTTACCTTGCAGCCACCAATCATAGCGTCCTTTTTCAATGGATTGGGGATCATATTTTGTTGGCATTGATAGTTCATTTGTTTCCATATCCATAAACCTCCTAAAAGAAATTATTTCAATTCTTGAATTTTTTTGGCAAATAAAAAACTCCCTTCGTCATAAAAGGACGAAGGGAGTTTTTCGCGGTACCACCTTTTTTCCAACATAAAAATATTGGCTCTTTCAAAGATGATATCGGATACTGTCCGTCTTTCACTAATGAGCTATACCGTTCGCAAAAGAAGCTCGAGGGCTACCTTCCAATGAAAGTTGAATGGAAATCTTTCAGCATGTGATTTCCTCTCTACAAAACAACTAAGCATTGTACTACTCCCTGTCATTGCCTTTTTTATTTATTTATATAGATAATACCGAATAAAAGTTATTTTCGTCAATAAGGTTAACCTTATTTTTTTCAATTTATACATTTGCCCAGCAAATTGAAGCGCACTTTTTTTAATGGACCAAAAAAGTGGAGCTATTTAACAGTACTTAATAGGCTCAAGCCACCATATATTTAGGAGAAGGATTGAAAGGAGGTTTATTCTTATGAAGAAAAAATTCAATCCATACACATATCCACCTTGGCTTAAAGGGGTTCGCAATGCATGTGCGCGGTTTATCCTTCCGTTTTGCATTTTTCAAGGAGTGCGAACGATGCTATTGCCGACTACCTTCGATGTCCTCTTTTTATCCCTGTTAATTGTTTTGGCCTTGTCCATATACTTGGAAATAATTTAAGACCCAAGATTTTATGAATCTTGGGTCTCTTTTTGCGCTTCCTGCTGTGCCTTTTTTTCCCGTTCCATTTCGTCAATCCGCATGACGATATATTCGGTATTCTTCAGGAGCCAATATTGTTTTAACAAGCTTTGCGCATATTTGCGCTCGTTCTTTTTTTTATCGCTTTTATGATATTTCTCACATATCCGAATAACAGGTCCAGGATGTGCCAGATAGCTTAAAAAAAGCAGCATTTCATCTGACCGAAGCGGATAATAATTGAAGTAAGTATAAATCCATTCTAAGCAATCGTTATTCTGCTTTGGAGCTGTTTTTAAGGATCTGGCAATAAACGGAAGCAGGTCATGGCTTGGGGAGCCAAACTTGGCATTCTCAAAATTGGTGAAATAACCGTACCCTTTTTCATCATATAGAAAATGCTCTGGTGAGATTTTCCCATGGATGATCGAAACCCTCGCCTTCTCATCGTCCTTTGTTTCTTCATACCATTCCTTCAGCTTTGTTTCGGAATATTTCAACGCTTGCCTTACGTCGTGATAATACATACAAAACATCCATTGGAATGGGGACATATATTCAGTGTTTTCACACTCCTCAATATAACCATCCAGAAACTCCTGTTCCTTTTCCAGTTCCAAAAGAGTATTTTCATAATGCTCTTCTCTATCTTCCTTTTCAACCTTTACTTCTTTCGAGGAAAGTATATGCAGCCTTGCCAGCTCCCTGAACATCTGCTGATGCTTTTTGAAATAGCTTTCCCGATCTTCATTTGGGAGCCACGGCATTAAATAATACAGCTTATGATCATGCAAGACTGCATATCTTCCATCGACCGTTGGATATATCGGCACAATTCGATTATATCCCTTTTGGTACAATGTCCTGACATGACGGATAAAGTCAGAGCCTTTATGTGGATCTATCGATTTAAGGGCAAATGTGCCCTTACTGCAGTATATCTTTACGATTCTGCCGAACTCCTCCACAAAATTAGGCTCGACTCCATACGGTTCTAAAATGGGGGTATACTTTTTAATCGTGTTTTTTTCACTCATATGCGCCCACACTTTCTTATTACGAAAAAGAGATTGGCTTCATCTCCAAACATGATGATAACGGGGCTTCGCTTTACCCTTTTTCAAACACTTTTGCAAAACTTATTTTTCTGCCAATTTAATAGGAATATATAGCACTTGCCCTTCTGCAACATCCTGATTGACTTCCAAATGGTTTTCCTTCAACAGTGTGTGAACATTGACATTATAGCGTTCACTTAATTTCTCAATCGTATCTCCCTGCTGAACGATGCAAACCTTAACCTTCGTATGTGTTTCTTCTTCTTTTCGGGCAAAAAATTCAGTGAAGGTTAATGATTTCTTTTTAGCAAAAAGGCCTTTTTTCTTCTTCGTCCCATGGTCATTCTCCGAGGAAGATTCTTCCTTTTCTGCATATTCTGCTGTTGATTCATCGAGCTTAAGCTCAGAGGATTCCGGGACTGGCTTATCAAAAACATCCTCTGCCGGGAACGTTTCTTCCTCTGCTCTGAATAAGGAAACCTTCAATTCCTGCCTGGTGTCCGCAACAGGTGCAGCCTGAAATGGAGGCGGCTCCTCCTGTACATCTGCTTCTGTAAACAACGGCACCTGTGAAATGTCATCCTCTTCCCAGTCATCTTCTTTTTCAGGAGGTGCTTTACGCACTTCTAATTCGAACGGCTCATACTCTTCTAACCCTGAATCAGCAGAAACTCGCTCGTCTTCCTCCATCAATGGGCTGATTCTTTGAAATGGCTGCACCTCAATTTCAACACGCTCAGCCTCTTCATCTGTTGTTTCTCTGTATGAAGCTGCCTCTATTTCTTCGTCTGGATCTCCAAAAGACACTTCCTCCGTGCTAGAACTAGCCGTAATCTCTATTTCTTCCTCTTCATCTGGCTGCCTGTGACCATAGCCTCGCGTTAACGCCTCAAGCTCATCTTCTTGTTCAACAAACTCATATACCGATTGAGTATTAGTTACATCTGCCCGTTCCGCTTCTTCATCCCTTTCAGAATAAAATGCAGGCCATTGGTCATCATTATCTTCTTCAACACTTACTTGCTCTTCGTTTGTTAAGCCTGCAATCGATAATTCAGCAGTAAGATTCAAGCAGCTTCTTTCTGGAAATACATAATCAAATGTTTCAATTTCCACCTCGATATCATCGACGCTTTGGACGCGTGAGAACGGAATGGTAATATCGATAGGGAAATGATGTAGAAACTCATAAACCCCTTCTTCCCTTTCCAAAACAGAATGAACTAGTTTCGGAGCCTTAAATTCCTCTTCTTCAGACTGGATGTTTTGTGTGCGATTGTATTCACCTGTCAATTCTAATGAACCTTGAATGGTAATATACTGATCGTTTTCTTGGATGGTTATATTCGGGTCCAGTGAAATGGAAAGCAGATCATCTACTTCCTGTCCTTTTTGAAACCAAACTGACTCTTCCAATGAAAACCGTAAAATAGACGAATTTTCTTGAGACAAAGCGACTCCTCCCTTCATTCCTTTCACGTTTAATCACTATGTCAATTACAATTTATGAACTTCCTTTCGCTTTTATGAATACTTCTTTACCATGAAGGTTGATGAATTTAAAAAGTTGAGCAAAAAACAAAAAAAATCCAAAGCCTTAATCAGGTACTTTGGATTTTTATCATGATTATTTTAATTTTGAAAAAGCGATTTCTGCTGCTTTAATTGTATGTACAATATCATCATCACTTAAAGCAGTTGATAAGAACAAGCCTTCAAACTGGGATGGCGGCAAGAACACACCTTGCTCTAGCATTTCATTATAAAAGGCAGCGAAATAGTCCAGGTTAGAGGTTTTCGCACTGTCATAATCAACAACCTCTTCATTTGTGAAGAAGAAGCCAATCATAGAGCCTGCTCTGTTAATAGTGAATGGAATCTCATATTTTTCAGCCGCTGCTTTTAAGCCTGCTTCAAGCTTGTCTGCTTTTTGAATAAATTGCTGATAGCTATCAGGTGTCAGTTGAGACAATGTCTGAAAGCCCGCTGTCATCGCTAACGGATTACCTGATAATGTTCCTGCTTGATAAATTGGTCCACTTGGAGCAATTTGATTCATGATCTCAGCTTTTCCGCCATATGCGCCGACTGGAAGTCCTCCGCCAATTACCTTGCCAAGACATGTAAGATCAGGAGTAATGCCGAAATAGCCTTGTGCACAGCCATAATCAACGCGGAAGCCTGTCATAACCTCATCAAAGATAAGCAATGCTCCGTATTGGTCTGTAATCTCACGCAGCCCTTGCAGGAAGCCATCTTTAGGTGGTACAACACCCATATTGCCAGCAACTGGCTCAACGATGATTCCAGCAATATCATCACCAAAGTTTTCGAAAGCATATTTAATGCTTTCAAGATCATTATAGGCAACCGTGATAGTGTTGGCAGCAACTCCTTCTGGAACGCCTGGGCTATCTGGCAAGCCAAGTGTTGCAACACCTGAACCTGCTTTAATCAACAGAGAATCACCATGGCCGTGGTAGCAGCCTTCAAACTTAATAATTTTATTTCTGCCTGTATAGCCTCTCGCAAGCCTGATTGCACTCATCGTAGCTTCTGTTCCAGAGGATACCATACGAATAATCTCAATGCTTGGCACTCTTTCTTTTACAAGCCTTGCCAGTTCGTTTTCTATTAGAGTCGGAGCACCAAAGCTTGTCCCTTGTTCTGCGACTTTTTTAATTGCTTCCACAACTTGATCATTGGCATGTCCTAAAATAAGAGGACCCCATGAAAGTACATAATCAATGTATTCATTGCCATCAATATCGTAAATTTTAGAGCCTTTGCCTGAATCCATAAACACCGGATTCCGCTTCACTGATTTAAAGGCGCGAACAGGGCTGTTAACCCCGCCTGGCATTAATTCAACTGCTTCCTTAAATGCTTTTTCTGACTTTTCATATGAACGCATGCTATCCCTCTTTTCTTATTGTTCTTTCAACCAGCGTGCAACATCTTTCGCAAAGTAAGTCATAATCAAATCTGCTCCGGCACGTTTCATGCTGACCATCATTTCCATTACAATACGCTCTTCATCAATCCAGCCATTTTGTGCAGCAGCTTTTACCATGCTGTATTCCCCGCTCACATTGTAAATAACGATTGGCATCTTCAAGGTATTTTTCATATCACGAACAATATCCAAATACGGCATACCAGGTTTGACAATCATAAAGTCTGCCCCTTCTTCTGCATCTGATTCTGCTTCTCGCAATGCTTCAAGACGGTTTGCAGGGTCCATTTGATATGCTTTACGGTCTCCAAATTGCGGTGTGCTGTCAGCTGCTTCACGGAATGGTCCGTAAAATGCGGAAGAATACTTCACTCCGTATGACATAATTGGTGTATCTAAGTAGCCTGCTTCATCAAGACCTTTACGGATAGCCGCAACAAAGCCGTCCATCATATTAGATGGAGCAATGATATCTGCACCAGCTTCTGCTTGACTTACAGCTGTTTTAACAAGTAATTCCAATGATTCGTCATTTAAGACACGACCGTCCTCCACGATACCGCAATGTCCATGGCTTGTATATTCGCAAAGACATGTATCAGCAATAATGACAATCTCCGGATAATTCTTTTTGATGAAGCGAATTCCTTCTTGGACAATGCCGTGATCATGAAATGCCTGTGTCCCGCATTCATCCTTTTCAAGAGGGATACCGAATAATAGGACTGATTTAATGCCAAGGCTTTGTACTTCGTCCATTTCTTCCTTCAGACGGTCAATGGACAGATTATAGATTCCAGGCATTGATGAGATTTCCCGTTTAATGTTCTCACCTTCTGCAATGAAAATAGGATAAATCAAATCGTCCACATGCACATGTGTTTCCCTTACCAATGCTCTCATGCTAGCAGATTGACGCAGTCTGCGGTGACGGTTAAATTGTAATGACATTTCGTTCTCCCCTATTCTTGTAAAAATTCAACTAATCGATCCAGCATACTATCTACTGTAAAATTGTCGGGATAAATATCAACATTTATACCATAATCGTTTAGCTTTTCCTTCGTTATTGGCCCAATACATGCGATTGTACAGGTCTTAACTGATTGTTGAAGCTTATATGTACGAACCACATCCATAAAATATTCCACTGTAGACGAGCTTGTAAACAGAAGCACATCCAATTGCTGCTCTCTTAACGCTTTGACTAACAGTGCTTCGCTCTGTTCAGGAAAATAGGTTTCATAGATGATTGCTTCCTCTGCGGCAATTCCAGCTTCCAATAACGAACTGTACAGTACATTTCTCGCCAAGCTTCCCTTGACTATAAGCACTTCCTCCTGGTTTGCCACTTCCTGCGAAAACTCTTCAGCAAACGTTTCGGCAACAAAGGAAGATGGAATGAATACTGCATTATAACCATAGTGTGCCAACGTTTCAGCAGTTTTGTCCCCAATGACAGCTATTTTAAGATGCTCTGGCGCTTTAAACTCCCAAGCTTGAAAAAAAGCATTCACTCCGTTACTGCTCGTAAACAAAAGCCAAGCAAATCCGCCTTCAAGAAGCTTTTCCTTGGTTTTTTCAGTCAAAGGCAGGCTGCGAAAGGCAAGCAGCGGAATTTCGACAGGCTTTCCTCCTAAAAGCTTAATCCTGTCAGAAAGGGCTGCTGCTTGTTTCCTCGCCCGCGGTATCAGAATGCTTTTTCCTTGCAGTGGGTTATGCATCAATAATGTTCTCATCTTTCAAGCTGTCTATCAATTTCTTTGCTCCTTGCTCTGTGAGCAGTTCAGCAGCCTGTTCACCAAGCTCTACTGGGTTTGTGCCTGTTAGCACCTCTTTATAAACTGTTTTGCCATCAGGGGAGGTTACAAGTGCTGTCAACGTAAGCTCTTGCTCACTCACCATTTGGGCAAACCCTGCAATTGGAACTTGGCAGCCGCCATCCATTTTGTTTAAGAAGGCTCTTTCCGCAAAAACAGTCTTCGTCGTTTCCTCTGACGACAGCTTGCTTAATAACTCCAGTACTTCCTTATCATCTTCTCTGCACTCAATGGATAATGCCCCTTGACCAACTGCCGGCAAACAAGTTTCAGGATCTAGGAATTCTGTAACAACATCACTTGTCCAGCCCATTCTTGCAAGTCCTGCTGCAGCGAGAATTATTGCATCATAATCTTCTGTTTCTAACTTCTTTAATCTCGTATCAATATTGCCACGAATCCATTTAATTTCCAAATCAGGTCTTACTGCTAATAGCTGTGCACCGCGTCTGAGACTGCTTGTCCCAATAACAGCACCTTCCTTTAAATCCTTCAATGGGATATGACCCTTGCTGATTAACGCATCACGGTGATCCTCCCTTTGTGGAATACACCCGATAATCAAACCTGATGGAAGTACAGCAGGCATGTCCTTCATACTGTGTACAGCAATATCAATTTCCTTATCAAGCATCGCTTGTTCAATCTCTTTCACAAATAGTCCTTTTCCGCCAACCTTAGATAATGTCACATCTAACACAACATCACCCTTTGTAACCATTTCCTTAATTTCAAATTCATAGGATGGGTCTAATTTTTTCAATTGATTAATAACCCATGTTGTTTGTGTAATAGCTAATTTACTTCGTCTTGAACCGACAATAATTTTTCGCATCAGTATGCCTCCTGCTTAAACTTTTAGCCGCATTTCGGCTTTATGTAGCATAATTACTTATAGTGAAACGTTGAAAAATTCCCTGCCAAAAAGAAATTAATCAGCAGTATTAAAAAACATGCAATATTGAAGTAAGCAATTCCTTTCCCTACTAGTTTATGCGTTACCCTTGCATATAAACAGCACCCGTAAATAAAAAGGACAAGAAAGGAACCAAGTATTTTTGGGTCATACCAGACAAAACCCGGTGCCTGAACACTGGCCCATTGAATGCCGAGAATGAGAGCTATCAGCAATAAAGGAACGCTGAATACGTTAAAAAGGTAAGCTATATTCTCCAATTTTGTTAAATCAGGAATCCGCCTCAGCCTTTTCCCCCAAATTTTCTTTTTCAACAGATTAAATTGAACACAGTATAATAGAGAAAAAATAAACGACAGCGAAAAACCGCCGTATGCAAGCAATGCTGCCGTAATATGAATGAGGAGCAGCTCAGAAATTACCTGTGTGGCAATCTCCGTCCCCTCTCGCATTGGCGCAAATGTATGTATGGCCATTATGATAAAACCGAGCACATTTGTAAAAAAGACGATAAAGTCTATTTTCAAAAGCTTGTTGATTAAAAGCGAGAAGGAAACAAGCACCCACGTGTAAAAGTACAGCCCCTCCATAATTGTCAACACAGGAAACCTCTTCGTATCCACCATATAAATAAGCAGAAAGGAGGTTTGCAAGAGCCAAACAAATGAAAGTAACCAGAAAGCTGCTCTATTGGCTTTCTGGTTATTATGCATAAAATCAAAAAAGTATAAGAGCACAGATATTGCATAAAGAATAATCGTAAATTCATGAAGTCTAGTTAAATAAGCATCTGTCATATATGTTTCCCCTTTAACAGTTAAAACCTTGAGAAAAAAATGTTGCTTCATATACTATAATGCCAAAACTCTTTTAAACAATCTAGCTTTAAGGTCTATTTTTTCAGCCTTGAAAGTTGGGCTGTAAAGAAGACACGACTTTTTTCTCTTCCTTCACAACTGTTGTTTGAGTTTGGACATCCTGCTCCAAGTTGAATATTTGCACGAATAGCTCCATTGCCTGTTCGCGATTCTCTGAAGAAGCAAGCTCTTTCGCATGAAGAATCGGATCCTTCAGCATTTGGTTAATGATGCTTTTCGTATGTTTGTTTAAGACTTTCTTATCACGGTCACTTAAATGCGGCAGCTTTCGTTCAATGCTTTTCATCGTTTCACCTTGAATCGCTAATGCTTTGTCACGAAGAGCTGAAATGACTGGTACGATTCCTAACAAATGAAGCCATTCGTTAAATTCGACTATTTCCTGTTCGATCATGAGCATAATTTTCGCTGCTTCTCTTTGACGCTCTTGCAGGTTTGCTTCTACTATGCCTTCTAAATCGTCAATATCATATAAGAACACACTATCTAATTCTGCAAGTGCAGGATCTAAATCTCGTGGTACAGCAATATCAACCATAAATAACGGTTTTCCTTTGCGAATCTTTTCCACTGTATTCATCATGCTTTTTGTAATTACAAAAGAACTAGCACCAGTTGAGCTGATAAGAATGTCAGCATCAATTAATGCGCATTGCAGCTCGCTCAGGGATTTCGCTTGACCTTCAAAACGTTCTGCCAAGCTTTGTGCCTTTTCAAATGTCCGGTTTATTACCGTTACATTTTTCGCTCCATTGCTGTACAGATTTTGAATAGCAAGCTCGCCCATTTTCCCTGCACCTAATATCAGCACATTTTTATTGTCTAATGTACCGAATATTTTTTTTGCTAATTCTACAGCAGCATAGCTGACAGAAACTGCGTTTGCTCCAATGTCTGTTTCTGTATGGGCTTTTTTAGCAAGTGTAACAGCTTGCTTAAATAATTGATTAAATACTGTTCCTGAAGATTCAATGGCTTGAGCCTCAAGGAAACTCGTACGAACCTGACCAAGAATTTGAGTTTCTCCTACGACCATAGAATTTAAACCGCATGCAACTTGAAAAAGATGGTTCATTGCTCCATCCTGTTCGTAAATAAATATATATGGACTGAATTCTGCTTGGTCAATCGCAAACCATTCAGATAGAAACTCTTTTATATAATAACGACCAGTGTGCAATTGGTCGACAACAGCATAAATTTCTGTACGATTACAAGTAGAAATGATGATATTTTCCAGAATGCTTTTTTTCTTTTGTAATTGACTCATTGCTTCCCCGAGTGCAGAAGAGTCAAATGTTAAACGTTCTCTAATTTCTACTGGGGCCGTTTTATAATTTAGTCCAACGACAACTATATGCATAAGTAATTGACACCCCCAAAGATTTCAATAAAAATCCGATTCTTTATTTATAATTATTCTAAACATGTATTTATTATAACAAAAAACAAGCGCAAATGTGCAACAAATATGACTATAATTGTGAACAAATTGTGAATTGATATGTTAACATATAGTATTATTGGCAAACTCAGTTTTATACTATCTTTAGTTACTAGTAATAGTGTATACATACATGCCAAAATTATCTATGAAAACAGCTGTTTTTTTGGAATTTATTTTGTTAAATGTACAGTTCTAAATAGCATATGCAATGCTATCCACTCAAGTACATTAACAAAGATATCATTTGGATTCAAGTTTGTATTACTGGAAACGGAGGAAATATGAAATCTCATAAATTATTTACTGGTGTTGCACTAGTAGGGTTTGGAATTTACTTTTTGCTTAAAGTGCTGAAGATAACTCCTTTTGAGTCTTTTTATTCCTGGCCGACCTTGCTTATCATCGTTGGATTAGCATTTCTGTTTCAGGGGTTTTTAGGCAAGGATTATAGCTCGATATTGCCTGGCGTGATTTTGACTGGTTTTGGCCTTCATTTTCATCTTGTCAATAAATTAGCCATTTGGCCAAATGATACAGGAACTTTTTTGCTGATTATCGCCTTAGGATTTATTCTCTTCCACCAAAAGGCAGGATCAGGGCTGATGAATGGTGTACTGTTTCTGCTTTTGGCGGGGTTTCTGCTGTTTTATGAAGATATTATCGACTCGATTACTTTTATACAAGTAGGGCAGGAAACACTTAAGTTTCTTACACCTCTGTTGTTTCTGCTTATCGGGGGGTATTTTTTGCTTTCTAAGCGGAAGTGAAGAATGGCTTACTGGATAAAAAAGAGAGACTTCTATAGCCTATCGCTGTAGGAGTCTCCTTTTTTTTATACTTCTATAATAATCGGTAAAATCATCGGTTTTCGTTTTGTTTGATGAAATATATACTGACCTGCTGCTTTTCTGACTTCTTGCTTAATTGCTCCCCACTGATTTCTGCCTCTTGCATCAACAGTGGAGACTGCTTCTTTAATTACGCGGTTTACGGAGCGAATCAGGTCTTCTGCGTCTCTAACGTAAACGAAGCCTCTTGAGATGGTATCTGGTTCTGCTATTAGTTTCTTTTCTTGCTTACTCATTGTCAGCACAATAACAAGCATGCCATCCTCTGAAAGCTGTTTACGGTCTCTCAATACAATTTCACCTACATCTCCTACTCCGATTCCGTCGATGTAGGTGTTGCCTGCATGAACTTTTCTTGTAAATCTAGCCTTTTCCGATTGAATGTCGACAACATCGCCATTGCCGATGATAAAGGTATTACCTGTTTCTACACCGACTGATTCGGCAAGATTGCGGTGCTGATTGAGCATCCTGTACTCACCGTGAATCGGAATAAAATATTTCGGCTTCATTAGTGTGAGCATTAATTTTAGATCCTCTTGATAGCCATGTCCAGATACGTGCATGCCTGACGTACTACCAGATCCGTAAATTACCTTCGCACCGATTGCAAAGAAATTATCAACAACACGAGATACATATCGCTCATTTCCCGGAATTGGACCAGCCGCAAAAATGACAGTATCACCGCGCAGAACTTCAGCTCCACGAAAATTCCCAGTCGATAATCTGGCAAGTGCTGCTAATGGTTCGCCTTGGCTGCCTGTACAAAGTATCGCTACTTTTTCAGGAGGGAAAAGCTCAATTTCGTCCTGATCAATAAGTAATCCCTCAGGTACCTGTAAATACCCCTTATCCATTGCTACCTCCACCACATTAAGCATACTTCTGCCAAGAAGCGCCAGCTTGCGATTCGTTTTCATTGCTGCATCGACTACTTGCTGTACCCTGTTAATATTCGATGCAAACGTTGACAAAATCACTTTCCTATCGGCTTTTTGAAATGCTTCGAGGATATGGTTTCCAACTAACTGCTCAGAAGGAGAAAGACCAGGCCGTTCTGCATTTGTGCTTTCAGATATAAGCAGCAGTACACCATCTGACCCAATTTGTGCCATTTTATGAATATCAGAGTTTTCCTTATTAGCAGGTGTTAAATCAAATTTAAAATCTCCTGTATGCACAATATTACCTTGTGGCGTGCGGAACACAATACCAACGCAATCAGGAATACTGTGATTCACCTTAAAAAACTCGGCTTTAATCTCACCAAATTGCAATTGTGACGTATTGTTAATTTCAATCATTTCCGTATCCCGAACAAGACCATGCTCCTTTAGCTTCAGCTCAATCAACCCAAGCGTAAATCTAGTTCCATAAACAGGGACATTCAATTGTTTGAGTAGGTACGGAATACCGCCGATATGGTCTTCATGTCCATGTGTGACAATTAATGCCTTTACCTTGTCTTTATTCTCTACTAAATAACTGATATCAGGGATAATCAAATCAATTCCATGCAAGCTTTCATCAGGAAATTTATTACCGCAGTCAATTGCTAATATTGTATCGTTATATTCTATTACATACATGTTTTTTCCTATCTCATTTAAACCACCGAGTGCAAATATGGATATCGGATTTCCATTCGTCACAAGAAAATTCCTCCTACTGCATGTTTTACTGTTAGCTTACCCGGAGGAAGGCTTTATTATTGCTGTCTTTTCTCGATAAACAAAAAAAAGCTGAATCAACAGTGATTCAGCTTTTTTTACTTTAGTTTTTCGCAAGATACTGTAGCAAGGACCAAACCTTGTCTTTTCCCTCACCTGTTTCACTTGAGAAAAGAATAAGGTGGTCGTCCTTACTAAGCTCTAACGTTTCCCTTGTGACCTTTAAATGCTTTTGCCATTGAGATTTTGAAATCTTGTCCGCCTTTGTGGCAATAATTACTGCTGGTATGCCATAATGCTTTAAAAATCCATACATCATAACATCGTCTTTAGTAGGTGCATGGCGTATATCTGTAATCAAGACGACAGCTTTAAGCTGTTCTCTTGATGTAAAATACGTTTCAATCATTCTGCCCCATGCTTCTCGCTCTTTTTTTGACACTTTTGCATATCCGTAACCAGGAACGTCAACAAAATGCAGGATTTCATTTATTAAATAAAAATTCAATGTCTGCGTTTTACCAGGCTTGGAGGAAATGCGGGCAAGAGCCTTTCTTCCAAGCATCTTATTGATGAACGAAGACTTCCCAACATTTGATCTTCCTGCTAACGCGAATTCCGGTAAATCTGTCTCCGGATATTGATGTGGCTTTACGGCACTTATTACTATTTCTGCACTATTTACTTTCAAGAATTTACACTTCCGTTCAGAGCATGTTTTAATACTTCGTCCACATGAGAAACAAGAATAAAGTTCAGTTCCTCGCGAACACTTTCTGGTATATCATCTAAATCTTTTTCATTATCCTTTGGTGCAATAATCGTTGTCAAGCCTGCACGATGTGCGCTCAGCGATTTTTCCTTCAGACCTCCGATTGGAAGAACCCTGCCGCGCAAGGTAACTTCGCCTGTCATGCCAACTTCTCTTTTAATCGGCTTGCCAGACAATGCAGATACAAGTGCTGTCACCATTGTAATACCTGCTGACGGACCATCCTTTGGAACTGCTCCTTCTGGTACATGAATATGAATATCAAATTTTTCATGGAATTTCGGGTCAATTTCAAGCTCCTCTGCCTTGGAGCGGATATAACTGAAAGCAGCCTGTGCTGATTCCTTCATTACATCTCCCAATTTCCCTGTTAATACAAGCTTCCCTTTTCCTGGTGCCAACGATACTTCTATTTGCAATGTATCCCCGCCAACAGTAGTGTAAGCAAGCCCTGTTGCAACACCGACTTGATCCTCCAGCTCAGCCTGACCATAGCGGAAGATGCGCTTACCAAGGAATTCCTCTACATTTTTGCTTGTCAGAATTACTTTTTTCTTTTCTTCTGATACAATCATTTTTGCCGTTTTACGGCAAATCGTGGCAATTTGACGTTCCAAGCTTCTAACTCCTGCTTCACGTGTATAATGGCGCACAATGCTTTGGATGGCATCTTCTCTTATTTGCAGCTGCCCCTTAGTTAAGCCGTGGTCTTTAATTTGCTTAAGCAACAGGTGGTCCTTGGCAATATGGATTTTCTCCAGCTCTGTATAGCCTGATATAGAGATAATCTCCATCCGATCACGAAGCGGTCCCGGAATTGTTGCCAAGTTATTGGCTGTTGCAATAAACATAACATTGGAAAGATCATAAGTTTCTTCAATATAATGATCACTGAAGTTGCTGTTTTGTTCTGGGTCCAAAACCTCAAGCATCGCTGAAGATGGGTCACCTCTAAAGTCATTGGACATTTTGTCGATTTCATCCAATAGGAATACAGGATTGATTGTACCTGCCTTTTTCATCCCTTGAATGATGCGCCCAGGCATCGCTCCTACATATGTTCTTCTATGTCCTCTTATTTCGGATTCATCTCTGACTCCGCCAAGGGAAATACGCACAAAGTTACGGTTAAGTGACTTCGCAATAGAACGTGCTAAGCTTGTTTTACCTACGCCTGGAGGTCCTGCAAGACAAAGAATTGGCCCTTTAAGCGAATTAGTTAAGCTTTGCACTGCTAAATACTCTAACACGCGCTCCTTAACCTTTTCAAGACCATAATGGTCCTGATCCAATATTTTTTCGGCCTTTTTGATATTCAAGTCATCCTCTGTAGCATTGCTCCATGGTAATGCCAGCAGCCAATCAATATAATTGCGGATAACAGAGCTCTCTGCAGATGTGGTAGGAATCTTCTCGTAACGATCCAGCTCCTTTAAGGCAGTGGTTTTAACATGCTCCGGCATTCCTGCTTGTTCGATTTTTTCAGCAAGCGTGCTTATTTCTCCGCTTTTACCGTCTTTATCACCAAGCTCTTTTTGGATTGCTTTCATTTGTTCACGCAAGTAATATTCCTTTTGCGTTCTTTCCATCGACTTTTTAACACGCTGCCCAATCTTTTTCTCTAAGCTTAAGACTTCTTTTTCATTATGAATAATGTCAATCACTTGATTCATACGTTGCTTGTTATCTAAAGTTTCCAGAATTTTCTGCTTTTCCTTTAGCTTTATCGGCAGATGTGATGCAATAATATCCGCCATGCGTCCTGGCTCTTCCATATCAGAAACTGTAGCATACGTTTCATTAGAGATTTTTTTGGAGATCTTTATGTATTGCTCAAAATATTGAAGCATAGTTCTCATTAAAGCTTCATCTTCAACATCCTTTGAAGTATCCTCTTCCATTACTTCAAGTGTTGCGGCATAATAGCCTTCTTCTTCTGTCAATTCAATAAATTTGGCTCTTTTCAGCCCTTCCACCAATACGCGGATCGTGCCGTTCGGAAGCTTCAGCATCTGCTTAACTTTAGTCAAAGTCCCGATTTTGTACAATTCTTCCTCAGCAGGATCATCAATATCAATATCTTTTTGCATTGTTAGAAAAATCAGATGGTCATCAACCATTGCTTTTTCAAGTGCCTGCACCGATTTTTCTCTACCAACATCCAAGTGTAATACCATTGTTGGATAAACAAGTAATCCTCGTAGCGGCAGGAGGGGTACTAATGTATTCTTTTTTTCCTCCATGACGTTGCACCTCCAGCATCGCATTTCATACTTTGTACAATTCTATCCTATTTAGGAAAAAGTGTCTATTAACTAGGGTTATTATAGAGAAAAAGGAATTAGAACTAATTGACTCCCTAATTATTCACTTATGAATTGCAAGCATTTATACGATGTTCCTTTATTCTTATTGAGACCATGTATTTATTCGAGTTGTTTTGCTTATATTCTTTCTTTTATCCCATAATGTTATTATTTTAACAAATGGCCTGTATTATGTCCTCTTTCTGCAAAAGAATTAACATCCTGTTCTAGCCTACATTATAAATCATCTTAGCCATCTTATAAATGAATTGACATTCAAGGATATACATTTTCTTTTTTATAATGAAAAAAGCTCTACAGCAGAATAGCTGGCATTTATATGCCAGCATCTGCGTGCAGGGCTTGCTTCGTTGTTTTTTATACACTTTCTTTTTTAGATATTTCGATGGAGGCTGGTATTGCTTCTCCATTTGCTTGTCCTTCCTTCAACAAAGCAAGGTCTAATACTTGCTGGAAGGATGATACTGGAATAATAGTGATTCCAGTGATTTCTTGTAAAACAGACTGCATATTTTCCTCTGGAATAATCACTCTCTCTACTCCAGCCTTTTGAGCTGCTTTCACCTTTGCAAACACGCCGCCGACAGGTTTCACCTTGCCATGAATACTTATTTCACCAGTCATAGCTACCTTTCTGTCAATCGGTTGATTGTAAATGGCCGAATAAATGCCTGAGGCCATGGAGATACCTGCAGAAGGTCCATCAATTGGTACACCGCCAGGAAAATTGACATGGATGTCAAATTGATCTGCTGGAACACCCATAGACCGAAGCACTGTAATGACATTTTCGATTGAACCCTTTGCCATACTTTTTCTTCTGATTGACTTTCCTTGACCACCAATACTTTCTTCTTCCACAATTCCGGTAATATTGATAGAGCCTTTATCCTTTTCAGCAGGAATGGCAGTAACTTCAATTTCAAGAAGTGCGCCCATATTCGGACCATGCACGGCAAGTCCATTCACTATTCCCACTTGCGATTCATCATTAATTTTCCGTTCCATCCTTGGAGAGAGCTGGCTTGAATGAATAACCCATTCTAATTCATCATTTTTTATATATGTACGGTCTTCGCTTATGGCCAGCCCTGCTGATATTTGTACGATATTAACAGCTTCTCGTCCGTTGCGTGCATATTCAGCAAGCGTGTTTAAGCTTTGTTCACTAATATCCAAGCGAACCTTATCAGCAGCCTTTTTCCCTATTTTCACTACTTCATCTGCTGTTAATTCACGGAAAAAGACCTCCATACATCTTGAACGAATGGCTGGCGGAATTTCGTTTGGTGTCCTAGTTGTAGCACCAATTAGCCTGAAATCTGCTGGCAGTCCGTTCTGGAATATGTCGTGGATATGTGTTGGAATTTGCGTGTTTTCCTCATTATAATAAGCACTTTCGAGAAATACCTTCCTATCCTCCAAGACCTTAAGCAGCTTGTTCATTTGTGTTGGGTGAAGTTCACCAATTTCATCAATAAAAAGTACTCCACCGTGTGCATTTGTGACAGCGCCTTGTTTAGGCTGTGGAATACCTGCCTGTCCCATTGCACCTGCACCTTGGTAAATTGGGTCATGAACGGAGCCAATCAGAGGATCAGCAATACCTCTTTCATCAAATCTCGCTGTTGTTGCATCAAGCTCCACAAATACTGAAGTTTTTTTGAAGGGTGATTTTGAATTCCTTTTTGACTCTTCCAATACTAGTCTCGCTGCAGCTGTCTTTCCAACTCCAGGCGGCCCGTATATGATGACGTGCTGAGGATTAGGACCACAAAGGGCTGCCTTTAATGCCTTTATGCCATCCTCTTGTCCAACTATATCTTCAAAGCTTGTTGGTCTGACCTTTTCGGATAGTGGTGCAGTCAAAGAGATAGAACGCATTTTTTTCAGTTGATCCATTTCTTTTTTTGATTCCCGATCAATTGATACTTTTTGCGTTCTTTGACTTTTTAAAAGGTTCCAAAAATACAGGCCAATTATAATGCCAAAGAATAGTTGTACAAATAAAGCAATCTCTGTCCAACTCATATTATTACCTCCTGAATTATATCTTGCTGATAGAAAGTAGTATCTCCTTCCTAGAGTTGGAATAAACAATATTTCATGGAAAAATCATGGAATGTTTTAGGATTTTGTATTTACCTTTAACTTAAGGGACAAAAACAAAGGGCTGGAATCAATATGATTCCAGCCCTAATTATGAAGCTAACTGTTGTTATGCAGATGTTTTCGTTTCTTTATCGACAACTGTCCCATCTTCTAAAACAAGCTTTGGAGCAGCGTTATCCGCGACTGTTTCTTTTGTGATAATGCATTTAACGATATCTTCACGTGAAGGAAGATCAAACATTACATCAAGCATAATGCCCTCAATGATAGAACGAAGTCCACGAGCACCTGTTTTTCTTTCAATTGCTTTTTTAGCAATTTCCCTTAATGCATCGTCTTCAAATTCCAATTCCACATTATCAAGCTCAAGCATTTTTTTGTACTGTTTGGCTAAAGCATTTTTCGGCTTTGTCAAAATTTCAATCAGCGCTTCTTCATCAAGCTGTCCTAAGCTTGAAATAACTGGAAGACGACCGATGAATTCTGGGATTAGTCCAAAACGAAGCAAGTCTTCTGGAAGGACTTTTGCAAGCAAGTCTTTATCTTCCACTTCTTCTACTTTTGTTTCTCCGCCAAATCCAATTACCTTTTGACCAAGACGTCTTTTGATAATCGGTTCAATTCCGTCAAAAGCACCACCGCAAATGAAGAGAATATTTGTTGTATCAATTTGGATAAATTCCTGATGCGGGTGTTTTCTTCCTCCTTGTGGCGGAACACTTGCAACAGTCCCTTCAAGGATTTTCAGCAATGCTTGCTGTACACCTTCACCAGATACATCTCTTGTGATAGACGGATTTTCTGATTTACGTGCCACTTTATCGATTTCATCGATATAAATGATACCTTTTTCCGCTTTTTCCACATCATAGTCAGCAGATTGAATTAACTTCAAGAGAATGTTCTCTACATCCTCACCAACATAACCTGCTTCAGTCAATGAAGTAGCATCAGCAATTGCGAAAGGAACATTCAGTATTCTAGCAAGTGTTTGTGCCAATAGCGTTTTACCGCTTCCTGTTGGTCCAATCATGGCAATATTACTCTTCGACAATTCTACATCATCGATCTTACTGTTTGAATTGATGCGTTTATAGTGATTATAAACGGCTACAGACAAGGATTTTTTTGCTTGCTCCTGCCCGATAACATATTCATTAAGTATATCGCGGATTTCTGCCGGCTTTGGAACATCCTTGAATTCCACTTCTTCTTCTGTGCCAAGCTCCTCTTCGACTATCTCTGTACATAATTCAATACATTCATCACATATGTACACGCCAGGTCCTGCAACAAGCTTGCGGACTTGATCTTGAGTTTTACCACAGAAGGAGCATTTTAATTGACCTTTTTCATCATTAAATTTAAACATATGTTCACCCCTTAAGTACTCTTATATATATGTTTTACCGCACGGATTAAAAAGTTAATCATCTATTTATCTTTTTTTTTTACAACAGTTATGTATTGCATTGTACCATATTGGTGTTTGTACAGGAAATGATACAACTTGGAAAACTATTTCCGAATAATCCTATCGCGGTAAAACGTAAGTGCTTCTATTAAGCATAACCAGTTTTGCCTGCTTTAAGTCTGGTTATGCCACTCTTTTTATATGTATGAATTCCTGTACAAGAAAAAAAGGGACATCTAGCTCTTTAAATCTTATTATATGTTGGTAATCGCTAATATAAAACTAAGGCACGATACTTCGCGCCTTAGTTATTTTGCTTACTTCTATTATGCAACAGTTTTGCTGTTTTCTACAAGGAAATCGATTGCTTTTCTGATTTTAAGATCCATTTGTAGGTTTTCAACGCCACCAAGTGCTTGTTTAATAGCATCTATGCCCATGTTGTACATTTCTGCCATTTTGTCTAGCTCAGCAGTAACTTCTTCTTCAGAAACTGTGATGTTTTCTGCATTTACGATTGCTTCAAGAGTCAAGTTAACGCGAACACGTTGTGCTGCATCTTCTTGCATTTGCTCTTTAAGAGCTGCTTCATCTTGACCAGAGAACTGGAAGTAAAGCTCAAGGTTCATACCTTGCATTTGCAAGCGTTGTTCGAATTCGTTCATCATACGATCGATTTCTGTGTCAACCATTGCAGATGGAACATCGATTGTAGCGTTAGCAGCAGCTTTTTCTACTACTGTGTCACGAACAGCATGTTCTGCTTGGTGTTTTCTGTCTGCTTCAAGACGAGTTTTGATTTTTTCTTTAAGATCTGCCAATGTTTCTGCTTCAGCATCAACATCTTTAGCAAATTCATCATCTAATTCAGGAAGTTCTTTCCCTTTAATTTCTTGAACTGTAACTTTGAATGTAGCAGGCTTTCCAGCTAGCTCAGCAGCATGGTATTCCTCTGGGAATGATACTTCTACTTCTTTGTTTTCTCCAGTAGCAAGACCAACTAATTGCTCTTCGAATCCTGGAATGAATTGTCCTGAACCAAGTTCAAGAGAGAAGTTTTCAGCAGTTCCGCCTTCAAAAGCAACTCCATCTTGGAAACCTTCGAAGTCGATAACAACTGTATCGCCTAATTCAGCTTTACCTTCTTCTTTAACAACTAATTCAGCTTGTTTTTCTTGCAATGCTTTAATTTCTGCATCTACATCTTCGTCTGTAACATTTGTGTCAACAGCTTCTACTTCAAGGCCTTTGTAATCGCCTAAAGTAACTTCTGGTTTAACAGTTACAGTTGCTTTAAAGATAACTGGTTTTCCTTTTTCGATTTGCTCAACATCGATTTCAGGACGATCAACTGGCTCAATGCCTGCTTCGTCGATTGCGTTAGCATATGCTTCTGGCAATAGAATATCGATTGCATCTTGGTATAAAGATTCGATACCAAAGCGTTGTTCGAACATTCCACGAGGAATTTTCCCTTTACGGAATCCAGGAATATTAACTTGCTTAACTACTTTTTTGAATGCAAGGTCTAAACCTTCGTTTAACTTTTCAGCATCCAATTCAATTGTAAGAACACCACGGTTCCCTTCTAATGCTTCCCATTTTGCTGACATAACTATATTTCCCTCCAACAATCTATTCTACTTTTCAATACTTCTAACAGTTGTTTAGATAGTACTTTTATTTTAATAGAGAATATTGATAGTGACATCACCAATTACGGCAGATGTCAGCTCTATATAACTAAAAGCAGGTATCTACTAATGTTATACACGCTCGCATTTTACGAATGCAACCATTACATTATATCATACGTTCAAGTTGTTTCAACATCCAAGCTACATATTAGGATAAGAAATTTCCTCTAGACTAGCAATAATCGCCTTTGCTGTCTCTATTTCGCTATCAGAAAGGTGATAAAGCTCACCTAATCCCTCGCCCATTTGATCATACATACCATAGTAATCCTGTACAATAGAATGGTAGGCAGCAGCCCAAATACCACTGTTCTTCCCATCCAATGTAAATGGATAAAGCAGAAAGAAATGGCGTTCCAAAAGGGCTACAATGTTCTCGAGCAAGACAGGGTTCTGGTGCTCCAGCTTTTCTTTCAAAATAGCTGTAATTTCAACCGATTGCTCCTGAAGCCGTACATCCTTTAAGGTATGGGGAACAACGGTCATCTCCCTGTCCATTTTCCTGACGAGTATTTGTTGTTCATACTCTTGCTCTTTTAAAATATTTAAAAGCATTGACTGGAAAAACGGGTTTGCCTGCGGATTTCCTATGTATTCCTTTATTTCATCTATGTATTGCCGCACATTTGCCTTTTCTAGCTTTGCAGCAAGCAGCAGCATTTCATTTTGATCTTGAATGGAAGCCAAATCAAGACCACTTTCTCCAAAGTCTTCAGCAGCATACTCCTCTTCTGACGCGCCACTTAATGCAGCCATTTTCCTGCTGAATTCAAGCAGCTTAGAAAAATGCTCTATTTTCCCTGCTGGAATATGCTTGTCCTCAAGGAGTACTTCGATCGTTGTCGCAATCTCCTCATATTCATGGAGTTGAACAAGAATCATCATATACAAATCAAGAACTTGAAGATAATCTCCTTGACCTTCCTCCAGCATGCTTTTGGCCATTTTTTTTGATTCCTGGAGCATTCCAAGCTCATAATAGCTTAGGACGAGCCCTGTTTTAATCTCACTGTTATCAGGATTAACTTCTATTGCTTTCTCAAAGCAGGAAACTGCCTCCTGAAAATTTTTAGCCTGGACGGCCTCCAAGCCCTTTTCTAAGTATCTTTGGTCTAAGTCAGGGAAAAGGATGATATTGCCCTTTTTGGTCAAATCCCGTTTTTTCATGTCATACACCCTAATTATTCTATTTTTTGCTAGTTTAGCACGGTTGGTGTTTTTATTGCAACATTGCTAAATATTCCTAAAAAAGAAAAAGGAGCTTCCTTCCGTATCATGCTTTGTGGTCCAGCTTTTCCCTGCACATTCCAAGCATTTCACGGTTCGAAAACCCTCTTCTTTATTATTTCACTAATGCAAATGTATTGATATTATTTTCAAATTCTTGAATACTATCCTCATATTGCATAGTAATTTGGATTTCATCCCATCCGTTCACAAGCATTTTTTTCCAATATGGATGGATTGTAAAATTTACAGAAAAGCCACTTTCATCCTCTACCTTTTCTTCCTCTAAATTAATATGAAGTTGATAAGGCTGTGCTTTAGCTGCCTTTAACAAATATTCAACATCATTAGCCTCGAGAACAATCGGAAGCATGCCATTTTTTAAGCAATTTTGATAAAAGATATCAGCGAAGGATGGTGCTATAACAGCTTGAAAACCATAGTCATTTAAGGCCCAAGGAGCGTGCTCTCTTGATGAACCACAGCCGAAGTTCTTGTTTGCAATCAAAATATTCGCACCTTGATTTTCTGGAAAATTCAATTCAAACTCCGGATTAAGCTCACCATTTTCTTTATATCGCCAATCATAAAATGCAAAGCGTCCAAATCCTGTTTTTTCAATTCTTTTCAAAAATTGTTTAGGGATGATCTGATCTGTGTCCACATTTACACGATCCATCGCCACAGCCTTTCCGGCCAATTTCTTAAAACCGCCCATGGGACGTTCCCTCCTTTTTATACAAGCTCTGCTACATTTCCTTTTCGTATATCAACAAAGTGACCATTAAGCGCCGCTGCTGCTGCCATTGCCGGGCTGACTAAGTGTGTTCTGGCACCTGCCCCTTGTCTGCCTTCAAAGTTGCGGTTTGAAGTGGATGCACAATGTTCTCCGCTTGGAACAACATCATTATTCATGCTCAGGCACATGCTGCAGCCCGCATCTCTCCACTCGAAGCCTGCTTCGGTAAATAATTTATCAAGCCCTTCTTCTTCTGCTTTCATTTTCACCTGCTGGGACCCTGGAACAACTAATGCACGTACACCTGGATGCACCCTTTGCCCGCTAATAACACTTGCAGCCTGTCGCAAATCTTCTATTCTAGAATTTGTACAAGAACCTATAAAGACATGCTGAATGGCGATATCTTTAATTTGCTGTCCTTCCTTAAGACCCATATATTGCAGGGCACTCTTTAAGGCACGACGATCTGTTTCGTCCGCAAAATCACCTTCAGTTGGAATACTGTCATCCACCTTGGCTGTCATGGATGGATTTGTTCCCCAGCTGACCATTGGTGCAATGTCATTGCCGTCTATTTCGATTACTTTATCATAGACAGCATCCTCATCTGATACAATTTCTTCCCATGCTTTAACAGCTTCCTCAAAGTTTTCAGGAGCATATTTTCTGCCGCGCATATAGCTGAACGTCGTTTCATCTGGACAGACAAGCCCGGCTCTAGCGCCACCTTCAATGGACATATTGCAGATTGTCATTCTCTCTTCCATGCTCAATTGTTTGATGACGTCGCCAGTGTATTCAATAACATGACCTGTTCCAAAATTGACACCATACTTGGAAAGCACATACAAGATAACATCCTTAGCGTTAACACCCATTGCTAACTTACCGTTCACTTCTATTTTTAATGTTTTTGGTTTTGTTTGCCACAAAGTTTGTGTTGCTAATACATGCTCAACCTCACTTGTGCCAATTCCAAACGCCAATGCACCAAAAGCACCATGTGTCGATGTATGGCTGTCACCGCAAACGATTGTTTTTCCAGGCTGTGTTAATCCCAATTCCGGACCAATGACATGGACAATCCCTTGTTCTGGGCTTTCCAAATTTGCCAATGGGACATTAAACTCAAGACAGTTTTTTTCTAATGTTGTCATTTGATTTAAAGCTACTTCATCATCCACTTGAAAGCGATTGATTGTCGGGACATTATGATCCATTGTTGCAAAGGTACGATCTGGACGGCGGACCTTACGATTTTTCATTCTTAGCCCAGAAAATGCTTGTGGGGATGTCACTTCATGCACTAGATGAAGATCGATGTACAGGAGATCCGGCTTTCCCTCTTCGCGATGAACAATATGCTTTTCCCAGATTTTTTCAATAATGGATTTCCCCATTATGGTCCTCCCCTTTCTTTTGTCTTTTTTCTTCTATTCTTATCTATCCTATTTATCCATCCAATTTTCTTTCGTTTTCTCTCTATTTATCATGCTTCTACTGTTTCAAGTACCGTCATCATTTCAGCTTTAACTTGCTCGACCATTTGTGAAGTAGTAAGCAATGTAGTATCCGCAGACAGGATATCCTTTGTTCGATAGCCTTTATTTAAAACTGCATCAACTGCATTTTCTATTAATTGAGCTTCCTGTTCCATCTCAAAGGATAGACGAAGCATCATTGCTGCAGACAGAATAGTTGCCAGCGGATTGGCAATATTTTGTCCAGCAATATCTGGAGCTGAACCGTGTATTGGTTCATAAAGCGATGGACCGTCTTCAGAAATACTTGCTGAAGCGAGCATCCCAAGCGATCCTGTCAACACACTTGCCTCATCACTTAAGATATCACCAAACATGTTTTCAGTTACAACCACATCAAACTGTCTTGGATTGCTGATAAGCTGCATTGCCGCATTATCGACAAGCATATGCTCGAGTTTAACTTCCGGATATTGCACAGCCATCTCCGTAGCACATTCTCTCCACAGTCTGCTTGATTCCAATACATTCGCCTTATCGACAGAAGTTACTTTCTTTGATCTAGTTTTGGCGATTTCAAATGCTTTTTTCAAAACGATGTTGATTTCTTCTTTTGTATATAGAAGTGTATCAACAGCTCCAGCCTTTCCGCCAATTGTCGTTCTTTCACTTGGTGTGCCGAAGTAAATGCCGCCTGTCAGCTCTCTAACCATCATTAAATCAACATTTTCAATAACTTCTTGGCGCAACGGAGACGCAGGTGCCAAGCTTGGAAAATATTTAGTTGGCCTTAAGTTTGCAAAAAGGTTAAGCTCTTTCCTGATGCGAAGCAGCCCTTGTTCAGGTCTTGATGAAACAGGCAGAGTATCCCATTTCGGTCCACCAACTGCGCCAAGCATAATCGCGTCACTCGATTTGCATAATGCAATCGTTTTGTCTGATAAAGGTGTTCCTTCCTTATCAAAGGCAGATCCGCCGATATTTGCATAATTATATTCAAAAGAGTGGCCAAATTTTGCTTCAATTACCTGCAATACATCGATTGCACCTTTAATGATTTCTGGACCGATGCCATCTCCAGGCAATACGGCAATTTTTTTCTCCATTTGCTAATGACCTCCATGCTCATCTGTAAAGTCAGTGATTGCTTTTTTTTTAGAGAACGGCCCAGGATTTAACTCCTGCACCGTCCTTTTTACTGCTTATAAGATAGTAGTTTATATATAGCAGGTCTTATTTTTGGCCACTGCCTACAACTTCTTTTTTCCTTGAACTTTTTACAAATGGCATCATAGAACGAAGCTCTTTGCCGACTGTTTCGATTAAATGCTCACTTTCTCTTGCGTTGATTGCATTAAAGACAGGTCTGTTCGCTTGGTTTTCCAAAATCCAGCCTTTTGCGAACTTGCCTTCTTGGATGTCTGTTAATACTGCTTTCATTTCCTTCTTCACATCTTCTGTTACGATTCTTGGTCCTGTTACAAAATCGCCCCATTGTGCAGTATCAGAGATTGAGTATCTCATGCCAGCCATTCCATCTTCATACATCAAGTCAACGATTAATTTCAGCTCGTGCAAACACTCGAAATATGCCAATTCAGGCTGGTAACCAGCTTCCACCAATGTTTCAAAGCCAGCTTTTACAAGTGCAGTCAAGCCGCCGCATAATACTGCTTGCTCACCGAACAAATCTGTTTCTGTTTCTTCTTTAAATGTTGTTTCCAAAGCTCCTGCACGCAATGCGCCGATTGCTTTTGCGTATGCTAACGCAAGCTCTCTTGCTTCTCCCGTAACATCTTGGTAGATTGCGAATAACGCAGGCACGCCAGCCTCTTGTTCAAATGTTCTTCTTACTAAGTGACCAGGACCTTTTGGAGCTACCAACAATACATCACTTGAGCTTGGTGGTACGATTTGGCTGAAGTGAATATTAAAGCCGTGCGCAAACATTAATGCTTGGCTAGTTAAGTTCGGCTTGATTTCTTCATTATAAACCTTTGTTTGCTGCTCATCTGGAAGCAAAATCATAACAACATCAGCTTTCGCTGTTGCTTCTCCAACTGAATAAACATCAAAGCCGTCTTCAGCTGCTTTATCCCATGATTTCCCTTGTCTTAAGCCAATGATTACATTAACTCCGCTGTCCTTCATATTTAGTGCATGTGCATGGCCTTGTGATCCGTATCCAATTACAGCAACCGTTTTTCCTTCAAAGTATCCTAAGCTTGCATCTCCGTTATAGTACATTTTCGCCATTTTAAATTTCTCCCTTTTTAGTAGATTTGTTTTTATATAAATTTAATTAAACAATAGAGTAATGGTTTCTTTGACTAGTGTTTTTCTGAGACCCACGCGGGAATGCAGTGGTGCCAGTTCTTGCAATCTCTTTGATTCCGTATGGTCTTATCAGCTCAATAAATGCTTCTATCTTTGAAGCTTCACCAGTTATCTGAATGACTAAGCTTTCTTTGCTCACATCGATTACAGATGCCCGGAAAGGCTCAATTAAGGAGTACAGCTCATTTCTAGTGGCTGGTGTTGCCAGTACCTTAATTAAGGCAAGCTCCCTTTCAACAATTGCCTGGTCAGTAATATCCACAACTTTTAATATGTCGACTTGTTTATTAAGCTGCTTTGTCACCTGCTCGATGACACCCTCACTCTCTACATGAACAACACATGTAATTCTGGATATACCTTCTTGCTCCGTATGACCAACCGAAATGCTTTCAATATTATAGTTTCTTTTTGAAAACAAATTGGTAATCCGGTTCAAAACACCAGATTTATTCATGACTGTTAAACTGATTATTCTTTTCATGGTTTCATCCCCACCATTTCGTGTAAACCTTTGCCTGGTGCAATCATCGGATAAACATTTTCATTAGGATCAATACGGAAGTCTAAGACAACTGGCTCCCTGTTATGAAGGACTTCATCCAATATTTTGTCAGCATCCTCAAGATTCGAAATTTGATAGCCTTTAATGCCATATGCTTCTGCAAGCTTGACAAAGGACGGCTGCACAGATTCCTTACTGTGAGAGAAGCGCGACTCGTAAAAGAATTCCTGCCATTGCCTTACCATTCCTAATGCTTGGTTATTGAAAATGATGATTTTGATCGGCAAGTTCAACTCCCTGATAAGAGCTAATTCTTGGCTGCACATTTGGAAACCGCCATCACCACTGATGGATAGAACGGTTGCATCCTTGTCGGCAATTTGTGCACCGATGCTTGATGGCAAGCCGAATCCCATCGTTCCTAATCCACCTGAAGTTACCCATTTATTAGGGTCCTTAAAGCGGTAGTATTGTGCTGTCCACATTTGATGCTGTCCTACATCTGTTGTTACAATTGCTTCCCCATTTGTCTTTGTATGAAGAAGCTCAAGTATTTGCTGTGGCTTCAACTTGTCGGAATCTTCGTAATAATAAGGGTATTCGTTTTCCCAATTTTCAATCTTTTTTAACCATTCGTCATGCTCTGAACGTTTTCCATTTTGATTGATTAACTCTGTCAATGCTTCTTTCGCATCTGCTACGACTGGGATTTTTGTTGGAATAATCTTGCCAATTTCAGCTGGATCGATATCGATATGTGCCTTAATTGCATTTGGAGCAAAATGCTGCAAATTACCTGTCAAGCGGTCATCAAATCTCGCTCCAACATTTACAAGTAAATCACATTCGTACAATGCCATATTAGCCGCATAACTGCCATGCATTCCGCCCATTCCGACGAACAAACTGTTATCCTCAGAAAGTCCACCTAAGCCAAGCAATGTGTGTACAACGGGAATTTGCTGCTGTTCTGCGTATTCCTTCAACTCAGCTGATGCCTTTGAGAAAATAACCCCTGCTCCTGCCAGAATGACTGGTTTTTTAGCAGCACTGACAGCCTCTGTCAGCTTACGGATTTGCAAATAATTTGGCTTTGTAGTTGGCTGATAGCCCGGCAAGTCCACTTCTTGCTCCTGAGGCACCTCAGTCACAGTTGCAGCGATATCCTTCGGCACGTCAATTAAAACTGGGCCAGGTCTTCCGCTTGTAGCAATAAAGAAAGCTTCCTTAACAATTCTCGGAATGTCTTCCAAGCTTCTGATTTGACAATTATATTTTGTGATTGGTGTTGTAATGCCAAGAATATCTGCCTCTTGAAAGGCATCTGTCCCAATAACGCCTGTCGCTACCTGTCCAGTGAAAACAACAAGTGGCAAGGAATCCATCATCGCGTCCGCAAGCCCTGTCACAATATTTGTTGCACCAGGACCTGATGTGGCAATAACTACTCCTGGTTTTCCAGATATGCGAGCATAGCCTTCAGCAGCATGTATTCCGCCTTGTTCATGTCTCGGAAGGACATGGAATATTTTTGAATCGTATATTTTATCGTAAATCGGAAGAACTGCACCTCCCGGATAGCCGAAAATATACTCCACATTTTCCTTTTCTAAAGCTTTCAGCAATAGATCTGCCCCAGTTAATGGCTTTGTCTTAGCCTTCGTCTCTTCAAAGGCGGTTTTCTGTATCATCAATATAACCTCCTTATTAAGGTGATTTAATTTTTACAATGATTTCGCCAGCAACACCAGTTGATTTATATCATAAAAAAAGCCTCCACACCCCCAATGTTTACTTTACTAAGTAGACAAAAGGGGTGAAAAGGCTTTTTTTAGCTTTTCCACGGTACCACCCTCATTCATACACTAAAGCGTGTATGCACTCAATGAACAGTTCGTTCCTTTTTTGGTAACGAGTGGCGTGTCACTCGGTTAGCTCTACTGCACAAATGTGTTTCAAGCCAACACTCAGAGGTGAGTTCATTCTTGATCGGCTTCACCGGTTCTCAGCAACCCACCGGCTCTCTGTGGAATCCCAAATCAGGAACTACTTATCCTCATCATCGTATTTTTCATTATCTTTTATTTAGGTAATAGGCTTACTTAACGACGGTATTTCAAATGGTTTCAATAGCTTTCTAAGCTGTGTTTTTTATTTTCTGTTTTGCTTTTGTTGAGGTTATCTTACGCCGATTTGAAACAAGAGTCAACACCCTTTTTAAGAATTGTTCGATAATTCAAACAAAATCAAGATTGCAGTAACCGCTTACAATATTGATAAATAAATAACGCCTGTACTTTGTAAAATTCTAAAAAATTTTTTTTACTAATTTTTTTAATCTTTAAGTCCTGTTTTTTGATGGTACAAACAAAAACGATTCTTTATGGAGAATTCATTATAATACGATAATGTGAGCTGCGTATACGAACTTGTCAGATTTCCTGACAGCCTTTTTACAAAAAACCGCTTCCTTGTTAGGAAAGCGGTTCCATTTTTAATTATACTTAACCAGCTGTTGGTGCGATATCATGAATCCATGATAGTTTAATTTGGAGGATATTCTCTTTCTCATCCTTCAGGTTTAATGTTTGCTCATGGAGGTTCAATAACTCAACACTGCCCTTGCATGTTTGTAAAAGTCCATTTTTATAGTAATTAATGACTAATTTCCGGTTTCTTGCTAACTCTTTTAAAATCATGTTTTCCTTCTCCTTTACATAGTCTCCTATCTGTTTCATCTATATTTCACTGCAATTGTTTATAGTTAGAATTTACTATATGTATAGTATACACTATTATCAGTAAGCGTTTCCAACATTTTTGTGTACAATTTGTGAACTTTTTTACAAAACCGATAGGGATGTTATCTACAATATAACCATTTACCGATTTCTTAACCGTTTACACCAACCTTTTTTCCTATTTTGTCGTTACTATCTGAAAATACTTATTAGAAAAGCTGACAAATGATGTTTAAAGAGTTTTCAGTATATAAGGGACAAGACATGTTTTTATACAATTCACCTTTAAGAAGAAAGCGATTGTTATACTGAAATAGATTTTTCAGACAATTTAACAAATTTTATCATTTTTTTGCCGATAACTAGTCTTTTCACTTTATAATAAAGAAAAAGCTGCAGGAGGCACTATATGAATTCACTAACAGTAATTGAATACAAATACAATGAAAAGATAACACCAGAACAGCTTTCCCTTTTATTCCTTGCTTCTGAACTTATTCGTCCAACAGACGACTATCCGCGGCTACAGAAAATGATTAATCATGCAGATATACTTTTTACGGCATGGAATGGGGATCAATTAGTAGGGGTGGCAAGGGCAGTAACGGATTTTAGCTACTGCTGCTATCTATCTGATTTAGCAGTCGATAAAAGCTATCAAAAGGAAGGCATTGGCAAAACTTTGCTACAACTATTAAAAGAGCATATCGGAGAGGAAGTCGCCCTTATTCTTCTTTCGGCTCCTGATGCGATGTCCTATTATCCTCACGTTGGCTTTGATAAAATCGACAATGGCTTTCGCATCGCAAGAAAAAAATAACTGCCACACATTTTTTCAGGCCTTTTTTCTGCCTGCAACTGCAAAGGAAACAGCGAGGATAGAATCCAGCTTAAATATTCTTGGCTGTTTTCTCTGCAGGCAATATGCCTTAATATAGCTTCCCTTCATCTCCCGCATAAGAATAGTCCTCTTCGTGAAACATTCATTTCCGCTCATATAAATGATTTCGATTGCCCGATTTTCCTGTAGTGCTCTTTCTAACTGACGATTCATCTAATATTTCACTCCTTTCTTGCATATATCATATACGAACAAACGTTCCAAATCAATCTTGATTAAGAACATTTGTTCTGATATATTAAAAAGACAAAAGGAGATGGATGTTATGATTAAAGAAAATAAATTAAAATGGACTGCAATGTTATTTCCGCAACAGCCAAAACAAGGGGTAGTCGAAAAAAATGCGGAATCAACTAAGGCTTTCTCAACTGATACTGACATGCTTATACATGAAGCAATGGAGTACAACTGGTCACTTGAATACAGAGTTAAGCTTGAGGAATCAATCTATTCGCTATATGGAACGACTATTTTCATCGATTATGTCAAAAGAGAACTGCGAGTAAAGGGAATCGAGCACTCTATTCACTTTGTGCCATTCCAAAATCTTATTTCAGCGAAAAAAGCGGAATAGGAGCGTTTGAGCGATGCACGCAATTTTAGAGTCCGACCGCAAAATTATCAGTCAATCCGTGTATCTAGCACTTGTATTAGCAGTACTCGAATATGACCGCAGAAAGATTGAAGATACATCCTTCAAAATTAAAAATGTCTATATAAATCTCATCGAACATACCATGCAGAAAGTGCAATTAGACTTAAAGAAAATCAAGAATGACATGAGAGTGAACCAGCTTCATGTACAGCGAGGCCATAATGATGGGATTTCTACAGAGTATAACTTTTATTATAGAGGAGCACATGAGCCTCACCGTTTTGACAATACAAGCTTGAAAAGCAATACTCAAAAGCTGCTCATTTACTATTTAATGCGCAACAGAGAGTAATTAGCTTTCCAATGTAACTGGTGAATCTAGGGGTTACATGCACGTTAAGCTTTTAGCTTGTTTATGCAGCCCCTTTAAACGTTCAGCCTTAACGGATGCCATCCCATTCCTCTTTTAATATTGCGTAATAATATTCATCCCACCAACCATCTCCTGCTGGAATACATTTTTTGAAAAAACCTTCTTTTCTCATGCCAATTTTCTCCATTACTCTGTAAGAAGGAACATTTTCAGGCTGACATGTAGCGATAATCCGGTGAAGCTTCATACTTTCAAACCCGTATGCTAAAACTGCTTTTGCCGCTTCTGTTGCATAGCCTTTATTAAAAAAATTAGGATGAAACACCCAACCAATTTCATATGTATGCACTCCAAAATATTTAAAAAACGCAATATGTCCTATTAGCTTCTTTTCAGCTGCAAGTATCACGGCAAAGTATTCCGCATTTTCACCTTGATTATCACGTATCAATTGCTGTGTTTGCTCCACAGTCATTACACCTTCTGGAATGTAATGCATGACATTACTGTTTGAGGTATACTCATATACTTTTGGCCAATCACTTTTGGTGAATTCACGGATCAACAGCCTTGATGTCCTTATTTCCATAACAGATCCCACCCATTTTCTAAAATTTCGAAAAAATCTTCTCTCTTTATATTTCCGTCTTTATCTTTCAATTCCTGTTATATATTTACCTTAATTTAAAAGCATTAATCCAGATTATGACTCTTCATAAACAGTGATCATTTATTATTGAATAGACCAAGCATACAGGCACATAAGCTTAACAGGAAGGATGTGATTTATTTGGCAAGAAAGACCGAAAAGACATTTCTTATTGTGGTAGTTGAGGGTACTGTTATCAAGCGCATAATGATTCTTGATATACTAGTTGGTTCTGGCATTTATTATGCTTTGCAGTGGATTTGCTCAAGCATTATCATCAGTATGCTTGGCAGTGTTGTCGGTACAGAAGGGATTAAAAAAGTTCAAAAGCAGGTGAAAGGTTCTGACATTAAGTTTGTTCGCACATTAAAAATGGCAAAGTAAATAAGAAAATCCTCATCAATACTCCTCGTTTCACGAGCTCCTCTTATTACATAAGACAAGTTCCTTATCGTTATAAATTTCATAATGTAAGCTATAACAACTGCAAGGAGCTGAAAAATTTGAAGCACTATTATGAATTATATCAACAGCGCGCAAAGCAGCTTGCTGCACAAATTGCAAAGGCAATTGATGGGGAATATGCTGCAATCCACTGTTATAAAAAACTGGAAACATTAGCACCGACAAAACGAGGAAGGAAAATTATCAACGAGATACGCAAGGATGAAATCAACCATTATAATACATTCTCCTCCCTTTACAGCCAGCTAACAGGTCAAAAGCATTCGGCAGTGATTACAGAAACTTGCCCTAATAACTATCCATCAGGTATTGATTTTGCTTTTCATGACGAGCAGGAGACCGTTGATTTCTATTTAACAATCGCTGACAGCACAAGCAATGACTTAATTAAAGAATCATTCAAAAGAGCGGCAATGGACGAACAAAATCATGCGGTTTGGTTTTTATATTTTTTGCAGACGCAAAGATAAAAAAAGCACCCAGCGGATGCTTTTTTTCGTTTAAAGAGGTGTAAACCAGCCATACATAGACTGGTGAATATAAAACTAGCGCTCGACATTAATAATAGGACTCTACTACTCTAGCGTCGCTATACTATCCTTTTCTTTCTTCTGTTGAATAATGCTTTCTCAAATAATCTTTAATAGCAGAAACAAGATAAATGATTCCTAAAAGGAAAATAAGAAATACAATAAAGTAATAGCCTACTCCAGGATAAAATTCGCCAAAGCTGTTAAAGGATATTAATAAAAAGCCTATGGAAAGATAGATAGCTGCTGTTATATGCTTCATGTGGTTATTCTCCTTTTTGTGGTAATTTAAGGTTACCATGTTTTAGGAGTTGGGAAAAGTATATCTAAACAGGGAAAAGCAACTATGTAAGGTTTGGGATATGGGTGCAGTTACAAAAAAAAGCCCTACTCCGAAGAGTAAGGCATTTAACAGTGTTGTGCAAAAAACTGTTACTATTTTATTGTAACCATTTATCTTTTTATTTATACACTCTTAAAAGATTTATTTTTTCAAGAAAAGCACCCACAAAATGACCTGCTCCGTTAATGTTAGAACATCCTTCTATATTGTATTAAAGAAGGCTAGAAAAATGTTTTATACAAACAATAGAAGTTTTTATGAATTCGATAATTTAATTTTTGGTGTAAAATTTGTGGTTTCCTTAACAGCTTTCCAAAAGAATAGGCTTTCAAAACATGATTTCTGAAAAACTTATTATCCTTGTTTACGATACGCTCTTCATACGTTTTTTTCATTCCTTCTAATAATTGCTCCCTTAATTTTGAATGTAGTTTACTGATAGATGAATCAATAAGTCCTAATCCCGAATTAACAGACTTAGCTATGTGGGTTGCTCAAGCCATTCATTATATTTAAAGATTCATTATATTTAATGATTCATTCTTTCTTAATATCCAATCATCATTAGTCATCATTCCAAGGCTATATGCTTTTTTAATTATCTCTAACTGTTCAGCTTTTGACTTCGGATCACCAGGCGAAAACTTATAAACTAATTCCCATTTAGTTGTAGAATTTTCAAACGTGTTATTTTGAGCATAATGGGCATCCACTAATTCTCCCTTATCCAACATATCACAGAAGTCTGGAAAGCTCATTGATAGACGAGTCTCGTCTGTTAAAACGCGTGTTCCATCCCAATTATTACAAGCTAAGCTGCAAAAAGCTAGAAAGCGTGGATCCTTAGAAAAATCATCATTAGGACCCTTAATCGAAGTACCCTTAGAAGTCGTATACATAGGGTTAGGCATAGCTGAAGTGTTAACGGAAGTAATCATCGCAGAACACTTTCTCTTTCCAAGCTAATAGGATTGCTAGATACTATGTTTCCAAGCAAATGATTAATACCCTGTATTTGAATGGAATTAGATGGTAAGGAATCCATCGAAACTTGAAAATAATAAATCCAACCAACAACGATATTATCTGCCCCAATTATTAATTCACTATTATTCAAAGTGACATAAGTTCTAACATTAACGCCTACATTGTTAGCTAATTTTCCTTTATCATATCCAGTGAATTTAACTCTTAGAAGAAGTGTATCTCCTTTTAAAGATATATTTGCTTTCAGTTGAGTTGGACTAAGAGATTCCAACAACTTGTACGCTAGTCAATTCTGGAGCTGGAATTGTACCAGCTTTAACAATGGTACTGCTGTAAGTTACTCCTATTAATAAAATAAGTGTCAAAATACTTAGTCATTTTTTCACTTTGCATTGCCTCCATTTACTATATTTTATTTTAATTTGGCATGAGCCAAAGTAAAATCAGGTAATTCAATTTGTAGATTACCAAAGTAGAGGTTGCGTAATTACTAACAAAATATCTTCCAAGAAAAAAAGTTTCATGCAATAGATAAACCTTCAGTGGAAATTGTGAAGGTTCAATCTTGATTCTTTGGTAGAACCTACTGTATTGTATTTTTCGAGTACACATTATTGAATAAACTGAACCTGTATAGTCAGTTCCACTAACTACAATTAAATTGTAGCATGGCTACTTTAATAATAAAGTTAGACTTTTTTAACACCAATATCAGTTTTCGTTGAGAGTGCCCTAAGTAATGTTGTTGGAGTAGAGTCTGCCTCTGCAGTTTCAGTAAAAGGTAAAGTTAAAAATAGGAGTTAAATTTGCCGGTGCTGCAATAAATATTGCAATTGGTGTTGGTGCAATCCAGCCCTACATAATCAAAAAAGGAAGCAAGAATCTTCACTAAAACAGTTACTAGCAGATTAAAAGCTTGGGGTGCAAAAAAACTAGCTGTATGTGTAGGTGCTGCTGTGACGTTTGCTATGAATTATTTGGATATAGGCACAGCAATCGCTAAGTATCTTTACAAAAAAGATAAAAAGCCAAAGAATGGATGGATATATATTAAAAGGTGGTGAAGGACTTTGAAAAGTACTATTAAATATCTTACTGTTTTAGTATGGGCTGTATTATTTCTATATACATACAGTTTAATAATGCCTAAAAATGCACCGAATCTTATCATTGGTATTCTATTACTCATAGTTAGTATCTTATTTATAATGAGACTATTTGAAGGCAAAAAAAAAGACCATAGTTACTAAACATTTAGCCCTTCTCCTAAGGAGAAGGGCTTTTCCATTTATATATTAAGCTATGTAAAGGACTTTGCAAAAGTATTCAATTATGGAGCTGCGAACCAAAGATGAAAGAAGTACAGTAGAAACATTCACGAATATGATAAAAAAACACATTAAAAAAACAAAAAAGCACTCATAAACATTGATAAATCAACATTCATAAGTGCTTTCGTCTTTAAGACGTCCCAGGAGAGATTCGAACTCCCGACCGTACGCTTAGAAGGCGTATGCTCTATCCGGCTGAGCTACTGGGACATGTTTTTGTTTTTTTAACGTCCTCATCAGGACAATATTTATTATATGTGTTAGACAATATAAAGTCAACATCTTTTTCAAAGTTTTTTTCTTGAAGAGAAAATTAATTTATTTTCTCTTCAAGAAAGTTATTACATAGGGAACTCTGTTGTTAGTTCTGGAAGCAGTCCTTTGTCAAAATCGTACACTTCTGTTTTTAAGGTTTTGTCTTCTACGGATAGAATGACATATGTCTTTTCCATTCTTCCTCTTGGCAAACGCAGGCTGCCTGGGTTGATGAATAATACATCTTCAATCATTTCCATACCAAGGTAATGGCTGTGTCCAAAGCAGACAATTTGTGCGCCGACCTCTTTTGCCCTGTATAACAGCCTGCTGACAGATGATTTGACGCCATATAGATGGCCATGCACCATCAGCAGTTTCTTTCCGTTCACTTCTTGGATTGTTTCTTCTGGATATTTTGCGAAATAATCACAATTCCCTTGAACTACGACATATCCTGAAATGGCTTTGTCATCGATAGGGAGCTCCGAGTCTCCACAATGAAGGAACAGGTCTGCTTCTTCTTTATGCCTTTCCTTCAACACCTGCAGCTCATCTACAAGGCCATGGCTATCACTGACAATTAGAACCTTCATTGCCCAACACTCTCCTTACAGAACTTGCGGAAGCTGTTCCTTTAATTTTTTTAGTGCATTCGCTCTGTGACTGATACTGTTCTTCTTTTCTGGCGGCAATTCTGCCATTGCCTTGTCCTCTTCCACCACAAAGAAAATTGGATCATAGCCGAAGCCATATTCTCCTCTTCTCTCCTCTAATATTACACCTTCACAAGTGCCTGTAAACGTTTGTGTCCCGCTTGCAGGGTTGGCGATTGCTAATGTGCAGCAGAAGCGTGCTGTTCGTTTTTCTGCAGGAACTCCCTTTAATTCTTCAAGCACTTTATCCATGTTTGCCTGATCATTCTTCTGTTCTCCTGCATATCGTGCTGAATAGACGCCTGGTCTGCCTTCAAGTGCATCGACCATTAAGCCGGAATCATCGGAAATAACAACCTTTCCTAACAGCTTTGCCACTGTTTCAGCCTTTAAGACTGCATTTTCTGCGAATGTTGTGCCAGTTTCTTCGACATCCTCAATTTCTGGGTAATCAAGCAATGTTTTGACAGCATATCCAAGCGGCTCAAACATCTCCACAAACTCTTTCGCTTTTCCTCGGTTTTTCGTTGCGATAATGATTTC
Source organism: Niallia circulans (assembly GCF_007273535.1). Lineage (NCBI taxonomy): Bacteria > Bacillati > Bacillota > Bacilli > Caryophanales > Bacillaceae > Niallia > Niallia circulans. The sequence goes on along the minus strand of NZ_RIBP01000004.1, from coordinate 2,070,783 downwards.
TTTCATTTTGCTCCCACTTCCTGCTGCGTGCATTTTTAATTATGTAGACATATTTACTTCTGCTTACATTTTACTATCAAAAAATTGGACAGTCCAATCATATATAAAATCTCAGCCTTCACGCACAAAAAAGGCTGCATAAAGCAGCCTTTTTAATATTAGAAGCTTCCAGTATTAACTTTTTCAGGACGTGATACTGGCTCAGTAAGACTTTTGCCTTCCTCATTCACAAGGTCCTGTTCGCCATTCACTGTAATGGCAACACTTTCAATGCCTTCCTGCTCTGTCAAAGACAGCACAAGAGAGTTCAACAGATCATCAGAAACGGTTTTTTCCTCTCCGTCTGCGCTATTATAGATGGACTCATTGAAGTTTAATGTTACCTTTCCGTCTGCCACAACAGGATCATCCAACAGCTTCACGTCTTGTTCCATGAAGGTTGCCAAGGCAGACCCAGTTCCTGGTCCTTCTGCGAGTTCGCCAACTGCTGCTGCAATATTATTATCACTCGCGTTGCTGACACGTTTTGTTACTGGCACATAATAATATTCGCCAGCCTCTCCGCCCACATAATAAACAGTTAGCGGCTTAGTATTAGTAATATCAGCAACATCCTTTGTATCCAAGTTAATACCCATGTCTCTTGTTAAGGAGCTTTGGATTGGCGTTTTATTGACAGGCATTTGTGCAAGCTCCTTGCCATTAACTTGCAGTTTAACGGAATCAATGGAATCAAACTGTGTTAATGTCCATGTAACTGACTGCATGATTTTAGACTCGTCACTTGCATCATAGTCGTTAAACTCCTTCGAAAAATCGACTGTAGCTACTTTATCCTTAATATTGACAGTAACTTCTGTACCTGCAGGCAATACTCCCTGGAAGCCGTTCGGCAGCATGTCTGTGACAGGACCATCTTTCACTAAATACTGAAGGCTTTCTTTAGCAACACTGTTTGTTTTCGGGATATTTAATGTTTGTGGAACAACAAATCCATCTTTATCCACTAAATATAATTCAATTGGCATGGATTCTGCTGTCTCTTCCCCAGCCTTTGCCGCTGTTTCCTCTGCCGCATTATCACTATATGTAGTTGATTGCGGTGGGTCGACGTTTTCTTTGCCATCTTTACCTCCAAATAAGCCACAGCCAGATAGCATAACAGTTGATACGAGTGCAGCAGATAAAATGGTAAGCTTTTTATTCTTAGACATCATTGATCACTCCTAAGACAGTTTGTACTAATATATATACGAGCTATTTCAAAAATTAGACCGAGCTCTTCAAAATATTTTTTTAATTTTTAAATTCAAAGAAAAAAGACTAAGCACTTTATGCTTAGTCTTTTATATCAGCTTAATTGTCTCAACCGCTTCCACCTTTTCATGGAGCCAATCTGAAGCAATTCTGGCGAAAATATCGCTTGATCCTGTTGTATAAAACTCGTGCTCATTGCTATCATGTGGCAAGGCAAGCTGATTATTATGTGCAAGGATTGTGCTTACTTCTCGCGCTGTTTCTGCTCCAGAGCTGATCACTTTAACCTTGTCCCCCATTTCCTCTCGGATAACCTTTTCCAAAAGAGGGTAATGTGTACATCCTAATATAAGTGTATCAATACCAATTCCTTTTAATGGAGCAAGAGTTTGCTTTACGATGCGTTTTGCGACAGGCCCATCGTATTCTCCACTCTCCACAAGAGGAACAAATTTTGGACATGCGAGGCTTTCAGTGCGCACCTTTTTGTTAATCTGCTTTAGCGCCTTTTCGTACGCATTACTTTTAACTGTTCCGATCGTACCAATCATGCCAATATAGTTGTTTCTCGTCACTTTTATCGCCGTTCTTGCACCAGGAACAATTACACCGATGACTGGGATGGATAGCTGCTCCCTTATTTCTTCAAGGGCGACAGCAGTCGCTGTGTTGCAGGCGATGACAAGCATTTTAATATTTTTCAGCAGCAAAAACCGCGTCAATTCCCATGTAAATGCTTTTACTTCTTCCCCAGATCTTGGCCCATACGGACATCTTGCCGTATCTCCCAAATAAATGATCTTTTCGTTTGGCAGCTGTCTCATAATTTCTTTTGCGACAGTTAATCCGCCAACACCTGAATCTATAACTCCTATTGGTCTTTCCAAACTTACCGCCTCATTTTTCCCGCATTTCTTGATGCAATCTAATGAAGTTGTCTTTTAAATGTGCAACTTCTTCCAGTGAGTAATTACCCAAAACTTCCTGTAAATACATTTGTCTTTTTTTGATTACTTCATCGATCAGCCTTTTGCCTTCATCCAGTAAATGAATACGTACAACTCGACGGTCATTAGGGTCCTTCACTCGCTGAACCAATTCATTCTTTTCCATTCTGTCAACCAAATCAGTTGTCGTACTGAAGGCTAGATACATTTTATTCGATAATTCACCGATTGTCATGTCTCCATCTTCAAAAAGCCATTGCAATGCAACAAATTGAGGCGGTGTAATTGTATAATTGCTTAAAATTTCTCGGCCCTTCTGTTTGATGATGCCAGAAATGTATCTCATATCTTTCTCAATGATTGCTATCATATCTGAATACTCTTTAGAGTTCTTTTCTTCTACATTCATTGCTACATCTCCTATTATCTGTCCAATTTATCTATCATCCACACTACTTAATAATAATTATAGTCTAGATTGAGCAAATCGTAAACGTATAGGCTAAAATGCCTTTACTGGAAGCATCCAACAAAAAAATGACAGCACTATCTGCTGTCACCCAGTCTAAAATGCATGCCATATAGTCAACTTATATAAATCAGAAAAGGTGACTCTAAAAGCTGCAATCATCCCTCCCATAGACAGGATTCTTAAAGCTTTTTTAAAGTCACCTTCCGTAAATTATAGCTCTAGTTCTCCCATTCTTAGGAGTTCTACAACAGCCTGTGAACGCCCCTTTACGCCCAGCTTTTGCATCGCATTAGAAATATGGTTGCGAACTGTTTTTTCGCTGATGAACAAATCACTCGCGATTTCCTTGGTCGTTTTGTCTTGAACCAAGAGTTCAAATACTTCTCTTTCCCTTTTTGTTAATAATGGCTTGTGAGTAAATTCATTCTCCTTCAAGTAGTGTAACCCTCCTTGCCTTTGCCAGCTATGAACTATGGGATGGGTATATATTATAGTCTGAATATATTATGTGAGATAAAGCATTGTAGTGACTGTATTATCTGAAAATGGACTGCGTTTTTTTCTTGAAATAACTGCTGTATTTTCTGTGCCGTGTATCCCTTTCCAATGCAGGTAAGACATTACTTTTCTTATTTGTAGATTTGCTCAATAGTAGCCATATGGATAGAATGGCTGCTGCATGCTGTATGGATTATTTCGGCCATAATGATAGTCAGAAGTAGATTGATGCCTTTGCTTTTGCAAACATTCATCTGTAGGTCCTATCACAATGGTGTCATTTTTCAGCGGAGCAAGGGTTTTTTTCAGTTGGACGGGGTCAAGACAATATGTGTGTGCGAGCACTTCGACTGGTGTTTTAGTAAGAATATCAGAACCAAATATATACTCAGGGTACGGGGCATCAAAAATGGCAAGCAAATGGGTTTTATCTTCCGAGGCTATTTCCCAGTGCCACCATCCTTGAGGGATGTTGGCCACTTGGCCTGGCCTTATGGGAATATTGGATACTTTGTTAGTGAAAGGATTAATCAATGAAACGACTGCAGACCCAGAGATGCAGTAAACAAGCTCTGCCGCGTTTTGATGATAATGTGGTTCGACTACCCTTCCATTGCTTAAATAAATATCTAATAAAGAAACCTCACCGAGAGTGTTTAAGACATCCCTGCCTAATCGGTTGATGTAGTTATCAGCATTGCGAGTATTTAGACGGTTTTTGTTCACGTCTGAAAAATAGCTGACATCTGGTTTCGTATAGTCCATATAGGAAGTTGGCATCGCATACAGTCCCCATTTCTTTATAAAGTACTACAACGTATTGTATGAGAATTAACTAAAAGCGTGACACTCACCCTAAATACAATTTTAAAAACAAACAAGGAAAAAGGATGCCAATTAGCAGGGGACTATTCAAAGCAAAGCTTAACGATGAAATCGCACTGAAAAAAAGGGAAGCAGTGACTTCTCTGGTGTCCTAACTTTAAAGCGCCATTGCTTACTTTATGCCAGTACCTTTGTATCTTAAATCCGCAAATAATATCAAGGGAGAATAGGATGTTTAATCCAGATATTTTTATGGGATGACTTCCTATTAAAATATGCAGGAATATCTATACAAAAACAGAGGGAAACGGTAGAATTTACCTATGAAATGGAGGTTCTACATTGATTCTTTTATTTATTCTATTATTGCTTATTTCCTTTGCTGCAGGCTGGTTTAATGTACCGGCTGTATATGTAGGTATCACCTATATAATCTTTATTTTTTTGTTTCTATATCGTGCTATGTATCCGTTTCTGTTTGAAAAAAGAGTGGATAAAATATTACAAACCTTAAACAATGCCAGAAATCCGCAGCATCAATTTCTCTATTATCTGTTTCAGGATGATTTAAACAAGGCAGAGGAACAGCTGCAAAAAATCCGCTCTCCTCAAGCGGCTGTTGGTTTGCGGTTCCTTCTTCTTTCTAAGCAAGAACGGTTTACGGAAGCGCAGGAGCTTCTTCCGTCCTTAAATAATCGCAAACAAAAAGCATACTATTCAGCTGCAATCGCACTTGAATTTGACGATTACAAAGTCTACGAACAAAATAAACAGCAAATCCACGATGATTTACTTCTGTTTTTCCTTGAGGTGGAGATGCTAGCCAAAAAGGGACAAGTACATGCTGCCATAAAAAAGCTTGATGAGAAAATCCCTTCATTAAAAGGGTTAAAATTGCTAAGTGCAGTTCAAGAAAAGAAAGAGCTGGAAAAAAAGCTTTAATAACAATGAAGAAAGGCACCTCTATAAATAGAGGTGCCTTTTGTTTTTGAATTAAACACTGTCACTGCCAAAAAAGCTTTTGAATGCTTCAAAGGTAGTATCTCTGTTTAGGGCTGCAATCGATGTTGTCAATGGTATTCCTTTCGGACATGATTGAACACAGTTTTGCGAGTTACCGCAATTGGCAAGACCGCCATCCCCCATAATTTTCTCAAGTCTGTCTGACTTGTTCATTGCTCCTGTTGGATGTGCATTAAAGAGTCGTACTTGAGATAATGGGGCTGGTCCCATAAAGTCTGATTTGCTGTTAACATTAGGGCAAGCTTCTAGGCACACACCGCATGTCATGCATTTAGATAATTCGTATGCCCATTGTCTTTTCTTCTCTGGCATTCTTGGTCCTGGTCCAAGATCATAAGTGCCATCGATTGGTATCCAAGCCTTTACCTTTTTCAAGCTGTCAAACATACGGGTTCTATCAACCTGTAAGTCTCTTACAACTGGGAATGTACGCATTGGCTCCAAGCGGATCGGCTGCTCCAGCTGATCTACTAAGGCTGTGCATGACTGCCTTGGTTTGCCATTAATGACCATTGAGCAAGCACCGCATACTTCCTCTAAGCAGTTCATATCCCAAGAGATAGGAGTTGTTTTTTCACCTTTGCTGTTAACCGGGTTTCTTCGTATTTCCATTAAGGCAGAAATGACATTCATATTTGGTCTATAAGGCAATTTAAACTCTTCTGCATATGGTGCTGTATCTGGATCATCTTGTCTTGTAATCAGAAATGTAACCGTACTTGCTTCCCCCATTTTATTTCACTCCTTCTTTTTGTTTCGAATAATCCCGCTTTCTAGGCTTGATAAGTGATGTATCAACCTCATCATAATGGAAGCTTGGCGCTTCCTTCTCTGATACGAACTTGGCCATTGTTGTTTTCAAGAAGTCTTCATCATTTCTGTCTGGAAAATCAGGTTTATAATGAGCGCCACGGCTTTCATTACGATTATATGCTCCAATTGTTATAACTCTTGCAAGTTGCAGCATATTTTGAAGCTGACGGGTAAAGACAGCACCTTGGTTGCTCCATTTCGCTGTATCATTAATGTTGATGTTTTGATAGCGTTCCAGTAATTCCTGAATTTTGTTGTCCGTATCCTGCAGTTTGTCATTATAGCGAACAACTGTGACGTTATCTGTCATCCATTCTCCTAATTCCTTGTGCAGTACATAAGCATTTTCTGTTCCATCAAGCTTCATGATGTCAGTCCATTTTCCTTGCTCTTCCTGAACTGCTTTATCATAAAGAGCGGATGATAAGTCATCAGCGCTTTTGCTTAAACCATTGATGTACTTAACTGCATTCGGACCAACTACCATACCGCCATAAATAGCAGACAGCAAGCTGTTTGCACCTAAACGGTTTGCACCATGCTGTGAATAATCACATTCTCCTGCCGCAAACAATCCAGGAATATTTGTCATCTGGTCATAGTCGACCCATAATCCGCCCATTGAATAATGAACGGCAGGGAAAATCTTCATCGGCACTTTGCGTGGGTCGTCTCCCATAAACTTTTCATAAATTTCAATGATACCGCCAAGTTTAATGTCAAGCTCCTTTGGATTCTTGTGAGACAAGTCCAAATACACCATATTTTCTCCATTAATACCAAGCTTTTGATCCACACACACATGGAAAATTTCTCTCGTTGCAATATCCCTTGGCACTAGATTGCCGTAGGCAGGGTATTTTTCTTCAAGGAAGTACCATGGTTTTCCATCTTTATATGTCCAAACCCTTCCGCCTTCACCACGAGCTGATTCACTCATTAAGCGCAGCTTGTCATCTCCAGGAATAGCTGTCGGGTGGATTTGAATAAACTCGCCATTTGCATAATATGCGCCCTGCTGATAAGTAATTGCGGCTGCTGAACCTGTATTAATAACAGAGTTCGTGGACTTTCCAAAGATAATACCAGGCCCGCCTGTTGCCATGACGACAGCATCACCAGGGAAAGCTTTAATTTCCATTGTTTTTAAATCCTGTGCTTTAATACCTCGGCAAACACCTTCATCATCAAGAACTGCCCCAAGAAATTCCCAGCCTTCGTACTTGACTACTAGTCCATCTACCTCGTATCTGCGTACCTGTTCATCTAATGCATACAAAAGCTGCTGGCCTGTTGTTGCCCCAGCAAATGCTGTTCGGTGGTATTGCGTTCCTCCAAAACGGCGGAAATCCAGCAGGCCTTCCGGTGTTCTGTTGAACATAACGCCCATACGGTCAAGCAAATGGATAATTCCAGGTGCAGCTTCTGCCATTGCTTTAACTGGAGGCTGGTTTGCTAAGAAATCTCCGCCATACACTGTGTCATCAAAATGCTCCCAAGGAGAATCTCCTTCTCCTTTCGTGTTTACCGCACCATTTATGCCGCCTTGTGCGCAAACAGAATGGGAACGCTTAACAGGCACAAGGGAAAACAATTCAACAGGTGTCCCAGTTTCTGCTACTTTAATTGTGGCCATTAATCCTGCTAAACCGCCGCCTACAATGATTACTTTCCCTTTACTCATTTATTCCAACTCCCTTAATCTAGTGCTCTATTAATCTATATACTTATACAAAAGCTAAAAGTGCCCTAACGCCAATTGTTGTTAACACAATAAATATTCCAATCGTAACATATGTACTGATTCTTTGAGATTTAGGTGTAACAGTTATACCCCAGCTGACACAGAATGACCATAAACCGTTAGAGAAATGGAAGATAGTAGAGACAACACCAACTAAATAGAAGGCAAACATCCAAGGATTTCCTAAGATTTCCTCCATCATGTTATAATCGACTTCTTTCCCCAGTTGAGCCTGTACCCGTGTTTCCCAAACATGCCATACAATGAATACTAATGTCACAATGCCTGTGATCCTTTGGATATAAAACATCCAATTTCGGAAATACCCATAGTTTTTTGTATTGTTCTTGGCTGTAAAAGCAATATAAATACCGTATACAGCATGATAAATGATTGGTAAAAAAATTACGAAAATTTCCAAAAAGTAACGAAACGGCAATTGCTCCATAAAGCCAGCTGCCTTATTAAATGATTCCGGTCCCTTTGTAGCAAAGTGGTTAACTACCAAGTGCTGTATCAAAAATACACCTACTGGAATGACCCCCAGTAATGAATGTAATCTTCTGAACAGAAACTCTCGATTTTTTGCCATACTTTTCCCCCCCAAATGATGAAATAGTTCTTTTTACTCATAAAAGCGATTACAAGATAGAAAACTTACAATTCTGTGACAATTTCATTGTACCCCCAATAAAAATCTCGGTCAAGAAAACGGATACATTTATTCTAGATTTATTTATCCTTTTTTATTATATGATTTTGCTCTTGGAAAAATTTCTACTTTATTTTCTAGCATAGAAACAAGTGCGTACAGGAAAAATAAAAGAAGCTAATAGACCAGATGCCAGTAGGACCTTAGCTTTTTCTTCACTTGAATTTTTCTAAGAAACGAGAAGCTATCTATCATGTGTTATTTTGCCATACGGAACTAATAAAATAGACCTGATTTTCCTGTTATTATTCCCTTATTGCTATGTTTTTTTCCCGATTTTACAGTATACTATTAAAGCGATATATTTTTTGTCGAAATTACGAAGCATATACAGAATTTATTAACATATATTTATAGAATTGTAGAAAGAGGAGAGAGACAATTGAGCGAGATTACAACGGAAGAACAAATAACGAAAGTGGAGGAAGACTCTCTTACCGTACCTGCATATGGATACGAACTGCTGCGTGAAATCCTCATACCTGACTTGCTTGGGAGAGACACTCCTGATATCTTATATTGGGCCGGAAAAAGAATTGCCCGAACATTTCCACTGGATCACTTGGAAGAGGCTGCTGCTTTTTTTGAAAAAGCAGGCTGGGGTCATCTCGAAATTGTGAAAGCAAATAAAAACGAAATGGAATATGCTCTCTCAAGCCCGTTAATTGAAAGAAGGCTCAAGGAAAAAGGGAAATGCACGTTTCAGCTCGAAGCAGGCTATTTAGCACAGCAGCATGAGCAAATACGAGAAGTAGTTGCAGAAGCGTTTGAAGATCCAAAACGCCGCGGTAAAAAAATTACGATTACTGTCCGCTGGGATAGTAAAGACCCTGCATAAAAAATTACGATACAGGTTTCTGCGTGAATTCTTCATTGGATTCACGCTTTTTTATTGGGCGATTTTCCAATTATCCGCTTTTAGTAATACCTGTTGTACTGCGATGAATTCCATGTAAAATAAAGATAAAATTACTTGTGACTTAAAGGAGGTCCAAAAATGTCTGCCAAAAAGTGGTTTGTCGTGGCACTTCTGTATGAATCTGTTCACGCGGGGAACCCAAAACACGTTGATGAGAATTATGACAACTCAACAAAAACGTATGAGGAAAGTCATAGATTAGTTAAAGCAGAATCGCCTGAAGAAGCTGGTATACTTGGTGAAAAAATCGGACGAGAAGCAGAACTCAATTATAAAAATCAGTATGAAGAAACAGTATGCTGGAAGCTAGTAAAGGTTCTTGATGTGTTTGAATTAATGGATGAGGAATTAAAGACGGGAACCGAGGTATATTCTCGCTATATTTTGGTTCCAAGAGAAAGTGGAACGCAGGATGTATTAAAGAGATTCTTCCAAGAATAATGTAAAAGTGACTGGGACAAAAGTATTTAAGTGTTGGGTAAAACTGAACTATTTTATCGATTAATAGTTCAGTTTTTTACTTGGTGTTTTAGTTTTAATACATTTCTTAAAATCTTATGGAGCGGAGGCACTCGACTCCTGCGGGAAATAGTGAAGATTTAGACCCAACAGGAGGCCCATCCTCCTCCCCGCGGAAGGCGAGTGGGTCAGCATAATGAAACGAACTAATTCTAAAGCCACACTCTATTGATACTCAAGCCCAATATTTTTAAAGTTAGATAATTTATTATTCCGTGTTTAGATAATTTATATTTTGGTTTGTCTCAGCCTCTTTTGTGCATGAAGAATGATAACCACCGTCTTACATATAATCTGTTTTATTATTATGCATTTATAACAGGCAGGTTGCTCAAGTCAAATGCATCATGAAGTGTTTCAACAGCTTTAACCATATTGCCTTTTTCAATAACTGTAGAAACTTTGATTTCTGATGTGCTGACCATTTTAATAACGATGTCTTGTTCTGCTAGCACTTTAAACATGTCTGCTGCTACACCTGGGTTTGAAATCATGCCAGATCCAACGATGGAAACTTTTGCAAGACCTTGCTCTGAAGCGACTTTATCATAGCCAAGTACTGCTTTATTTTCCTCAAGCACCTTAACTGTCTCATCCAAATCACTGTCTTTAATAGAGAAAGAAAGGTTTGTTGCTTGGCTTTCTGTCAAGCTTTGAATGATAATATCGACATTGATTTGATTGGATGCCAGTGTTGAGAAGATTGTTGAAAGGCTTGTTAATGAGTTTTTCAAGCCAAACACCGTTACACTCGTAATATTATCTTCAAATGCTACTCCGCGCACTACTAAATTTTGTTCCATTGATACTTCCTCCTCGATGATAGTTCCTTCTTCTTGTTCCATGCTTGAACGAACGACAAGCGGCATTTGGTAGTTTTTCGCATATTCTACTGCACGAGGATGAAGCACCCCTGCACCCAAGTTTGCCAACTCAAGCATTTCGTCATATGAGATCGAAAGCAGCTTACGTGCTTCTTTCACATAGCGTGGATCTGTCGTATATACACCAGTAACATCTGTATAAATGTCACATTTATCTGCTTTAAGCGCTGCAGCAAGTGCAACCGCTGTTGTATCTGAGCCGCCGCGGCCAAGTGTTGTGATGTCTCCGCCTTCTGTAATACCTTGGAAGCCTGCGACAATAACAACCTTGCCATCCATTAAATGCTCTTCAATTCGCTCTGTTTTTATATTTAAAATGCGGGCATTTCCATGGACTGCTTCTGTTTCCATTCCTGCTTGCCAGCCTGTGAATGAAATTGCCTCAACATTTTTTTCGTTTAAAGCCATCGCCAATAAGCTGATTGTGATTTGTTCGCCTGTTGTCAAAAGCACGTCCATTTCACGTTTGCTCGGCTTATCTGTTATTTCACCAGCAAGTTTCACTAATGAGTCTGTTGTTTTTCCCATTGCCGAAACGACAACAACGACATCATTTCCACGATTTTTTTCTTCCATTACTCTTTCCGCAACATGCTTGATTCTTTCAGCACTGCCTACAGATGTTCCGCCAAATTTTTGTACTACTAATCCCACAGCTATTCCCCTTTTCCTCTTAGAAGTTTTGTTCTATTGCCTTATTCTTTAAAAAAAAACAACAAAAAAGGCAATGAGAACATCTCATTGCCGTGCAGGTAAATACATAAAAAGTGCACAAACAGCGAGATAGCTCTCCAAAACAGTTCCTTGTTTTGACAGTCTTACATTTATTCAATGCAAAACCAGCAAAGGAATGATGAGTTATCCCTTCACTTCGGCGATTTTCCCTTTCATAATTCTTCACGGAAGCTCATTCTTCTCCGAATTATTACTATTGAAGCTCGCACCTCTACCTTCACTTATTAAGTTATAAGTTGCCATCATTATAGCATACCGTTTTTAAGTTAACAATAATGATTTTTATTTTTTTGCATAAAAATACAATCAATCTTTTAATTTTTCCTTTAGCTCCTCGGCAACAGCAGCAGGAATTCCAATGGCTGTGAATTCAGCAATGGTTGCCTCTTTCATTTTTTTAACAGATCCAAACGTTTTTAACAGCAGCTTTCGTCGTTTTTCGCCAATGCCTGAAATATCATCAAGCATTGATTGGAAAGCATTTTTGGAACGGATTTGCCGGTGAAAGCTGATCGCAAAGCGATGGACTTCATCCTGTATGCGTTGCAGTAAATAAAATTCCTGACTGTTTCTTCCCAATGGGATGATTTCAAGCGGATTACCGTAAAGAAGCTGGGAAGTTCTATGCTTATCATCCTTAGCCAAGCCTGCAACTGGGATATCGAGTGCCAGCTCATCAAGGAGAATTTCTTTTACCGCTTCAATATGACCTTTTCCTCCATCAACTAAAATAAGATCTGGCATCGGCAGTCCATCTTTCAATACACGCGCATATCTTCGTCGGACAACCTCGCGCATTGATTCATAATCATCTGGGCCTTGAACAGTCTTAATCTTATATTTTCGATAGTCCTTTTTCGCCGCTTTTCCATCTACAAAAACAATCATGGCAGATACTGGATTAGTCCCTTGAATATTACTGTTGTCAAATGCTTCAATGCGATGTGGTGTGTAAATCCCCATTTGCCTGCCTAAATTTTCGACTGCCTTTATTGTGCGGTCCTCATCCCTGTCAATCAGGGCAAATTTCTCATGCAGGGCATTTTTTGCATTTTTGTTAGCTAAGAGAACAAGATCCTTTTTTTGTCCTCTCTGTGGTTTGATGACCTTCACATCAAGCAGTTCTTCGACTAATTCTCCTTGAATGGAATCCGGAATAAGAATTTCCTTCGGCTTGAAATGATTAGCCTTAGAATAAAACTGTCCGAAGTATGTGAGCATTTCCTCTTCCGGCTCTTGATAAATAGGGAACATGCTTACATCACGCTCAATCAGCTTTCCTTGTCTAATGAAAAAGACTTGAACACACATCCAGCCTTTGTCTACTGAATATCCGAAAACATCTCTATCCACAAGATCTGTCATCATCATTTTTTGTTTTTCCATTGTAGCTTCAATATTAGCAATCTGATCTCTGAATTCCTTTGCCCGTTCGAAATCAAGCTCCTCTGCTGCTGCGGTCATTTTTTCTGTGAGCTCTTTTTTTATGTCTTTATATCCGCCATTAAGGAACTTCGTAATTTCATCAACCATTCTGCGGTATTCTTCCTTCGGCACTTCATTTACACAAGGTGCAAGACATTGTCCTAAATGATAATAAAGACATACCCTGTCAGGCAGTGTAGTGCACTTGCGCAGCGGATAAATGCGGTCTAGCAGCTTTTTCGTTTCATTTGCTGCCTGTACATTCGGATATGGTCCAAAGTACTTGCCTTTATCCTTTTTCACATTTCGTGTCGTAATTAAGCGTGGATGTCTTTCCGCAGTCAGCTTAATAAAAGGATAGGTCTTATCATCCTTAAGCATAATGTTGTATTTGGGGTCATGCTTTTTAATTAAGTTAATTTCAAGGATAAGTGCCTCTATATTAGAAGAGGTGATAATATATTCAAAGTCTTCAATTTCATTGACTAGCCTTAAAGTTTTCCCGTCATGAGAGCCAGTGAAATACGAGCGGACGCGGTTTTTTAGCACCTTTGCTTTTCCTACATAAATGATCGTCCCTTGTCTATCCTTCATCAAATAGCATCCTGGCTGATCAGGCAAAAGCATCAGTTTGTTTTTTATCGTATCGTTCATTGCAGTCCCTCCCTGAACGCACCTGTTAATACAGAACATAAGTACTATTATATATGATAGGGCAGAAGTTTGATTTCGGCAACTATGAGTGTTTGTAATTTGAAGGAAGGCAATGAGGATTTTTCCAAAAAGAAGTGCTGATTAAAAAAAAGAACCCCAAGGAAGGTCCCAGGGGTTGTTTTTGCATTAAACGTGTTTTGCCAATAGTTCAGAAAGAGCTTCTTTAGGTTGGAAGCCGACAACTTTATCGACAACTTCTCCGTCTTTGAATACCAACAATGTTGGGATGCTCATTACGCCGAATTTAGAAGCAGATTCTTGGTTTTCGTCAACATCGATTTTTACGATTTTAACTTTATCGCCAATTTCTGTATCCAATTCTTCTAATACTGGTGCAATCATTTTACATGGTCCGCACCAAGGTGCCCAAAAGTCTGCAAGGACTACGCCTGAACCTGTTTCTTCTGAAAAGTTTTGATCTGTTGCATGTGATATAGCCATTTATATGCCTCCTAAGTAGTGTTATACCTGATAATAAACCAAAGTATACCACCGTTTGCATGATGATGCTAATAATTTGTTTCGTCCTTCATTTTTCCCATCTGCATCAGCATCTATTCAGACCTTCTAACCAGCGCTTGCATCCTTCTCTATAGTAAATCTAGCTCCTTCTTCAATAACGGCAGAACTTCAAAAACATCCCCAATTAATCCATAATCAGCGTTTTGAAAAATCGGTGCCTCAGCATCATTATTAATAGCTATAATCATTTCAGCAGCTGTTACACCAACTAGATGCTGGATGGCTCCAGATATGCCACAAGCAATATACATTTTTGGTGCAACAGTCTCTCCTGTTTGCCCAATTTGATTTGCGGCATCACAGACTCCAATTTCAACAGCTCCGCGGGACACTCCAACTGTTCCTTTTAAAGTTTTGGCAAGCTCCTGAACAAGGCGGTAGCCTTTCTCATTTTGTACGCCTCTTCCTGCAGCTGCAATTACTTTAGCATTTGCCAGCTCTTCCTTGCCAGTATGTTTTTTCTCAAGCCTGACTAAGGAAAAGGAAGGTTCCTTAACAGTCGGATGGATTGTTTCTAGCTTCCCCTTTTTCTCCTGAAGCCTGGTATTTGCTTTCCAAGCCTTTTGTTTTAAGCTGAGAATGCAAGGAGAGTTCGTTTGTACCTTTTCCAAAACATTACCTGAAAGAATTTGTCTAGTGACTAGTAATGTGTTGGCTTTTTCGATTTCCACTATATTTGAAACAAGAGGGAGATTGATTTTTTCTGATAAAGCTGCTGCAAGTGTTTTACCCAAATCTGTTTGGCCAAACATTAGTAAGGAAGGCTGTTCCGCTTCAGCTGTTTGCTGGATTAATGGAAGCAGGCTTTCCGGCTCTAATCGTGATAGGCGACTGTTTTTCATAAAGATTATTCTGTCTGCATCGTGATATAAAAGATTTTCAGCCAATTCCTCCTCTTCCTCATCCCCAAAAACGAGGACAATGATTTCGCCAGTACCTGAAATTCCTTTGGCTGCTTCTATACATTCCAATGTGACAGGATGAAGTTTTTCCCGTCTTTTTTCTGCGATAATGACAATTTTTCCATCCATTATTCTTCCCCTCCCGTCACTCTTGTATATGCTCTTTAATCAGTTGCGCCAATTCACTTACCTGTTCATGAAGCTCTCCTTGCAGCATGATCCTTTTCCTGTCAGCAACAGGAAAATGGAAGCTGTGTGTCTGGATATCAGTTTGTTCTAATGAAGCGGTTCTTTTTTCAAATGGCTTTTGTTTCGCTTTCATTATGTTTGCGAGAATAGGCAAACGCGGTTTATGCAGTCCTTGTGGAATTGTTAGCAAAACAGGGAATGAGCCTTTATATGTCTCTAAATCACCATTGCTTTCCTTTGTGACAAATACAGCGCCTTTCTCTAATTCGATTCTTTCTGCCTTTGTGATGATAGGCAGCTCCAAAATGGTTGCGACTCTTGGTCCCACTTGTCCCGACCCGCCATTTGTGGAAAAATCGCCTGCAAGGATTAGGTCAAATGATAGGTCCTTCATATTCTGCGCAATGATTTTGGCAATGGAAGACGGCTCCAAGCTTGCTTCTGTCTGAATAAGAAGTGCGCTGTCTGCACCCATTGCGAGTGCCCTTCTTAGATGCTTCTCTGCATCCTGATGGTGTACTGCTACAACGGTAATACTTCCTCCATAAAGCTCTTTCAACAGCAGTGCTTCTTCAAGTGCAGCCTCATCTGGCGGATTAATTACTTCTTTTATGTTTTTGTCCAAAATCTGCCCGTTTTCAATCGTGATTGGCTGATTTGCCTCCACAACGATGGAAAGCAAGACGATGATGTTCATCCCCACTATCTCCCTTCTTCTGTTCCATTCTCTTTCAATTCTCTTTCAATTCTCTTCTTAAAATTTTGCCAATTGCTGATTTTGGCAATTCTTTACGGAACTCATATATTCTCGGTACTTTAAATGAAGCGATTCTCTCCCTCATATATTTATTCAACTCATCTTCAGATGTTTGTGCTCCTTCTTTTAATACGATAAAGGCCTTCACTGTTTCCCCACGATAGGAATCCTTCACCCCAACAACCGCCGCTTCCTGAACCGCAGGGTGCTCGTATAATACCTCCTCCACTTCGCGTGGATAGATATTAAAGCCACTTGCGATAATCGTGTCCTTTTTCCGGTCTACAATATAGAAATAGCCTCGTTCATCCATGTAACACAGGTCGCCCGTATATAGCCAGCCATCCTTTAAGACAAGCTCTGTTTCGGCTGGATTATTCCAATAGCCTTTCATAACTTGTGGTCCCTTCACTGCCAATTCGCCGATTTCACCGTAAGGCAGCTCTTCCCCAGTTTCTGGAGAGATAACAGCAGCATCTGTACCAGGCCATGGCACTCCAATGCTTCCTTTAACAATTTCATGATCCCAGACAAAATTAACATGTGTTACTGGCGATGCTTCCGTTAGCCCATACCCTTCGACAAGCTTTCCACCAGTCTTTTCTTCAAAGCGGTCAATAATCTCCTTAGGCAGTGGGGCAGAACCACTTATTGCCGCAACAATTGAGGATAAATCATATTTATTGATGTCCGGATGGTTTAAGAGGCCAATATAGATTGTCGGCGCCCCTGGAAAAACAGTCGGCTTTTGTTTTTCAATCGTCTTTAAAGCAGTTGTGGCATCAAATTTCGGCAGTAAGATCATCTGATAAATTTCCATTACAGAAAGGACAAGAACTGTCATCATGCCATAAACATGGAAGAGAGGCATAATCGCTAACAGCTTTTCCTTGCCTTTTTCGAGCTTATGCAGCCATTGACGGCACATAGACGTATTTGCGACAAGATTTTGGTGTGTCAGCATAACACCTTTTGGAAAGCCGGTTGTCCCCCCAGTGTACTGAATGATTGCCAAGTCTTCTTCAAAGTTGATGCTGACATCTTTCAAGTCTGCTATTGGCAAGCTCCAGATTTTTTTCAGTAAATGGGTATTACCCTCGTGCTTAACAGAAGGGATATAACCATACTCTTTCTTTTGAATAAATGGGTAAAATAGATTTTTAGGGAATGGAAGAAATTCACTGATGGAGGTAACAAGGATATGCTCAACACTTGTCATTTCTTGTACACTTTTCACGCGGTTATACAGGATATCGAGGGTAATAATTGCTTTTGCGCCTGAGTCGTTGAGAATGAATTCTATTTCTCTTTCTTTATAGAGCGGATTAACTGGGACTACAATGGCGCCTGCAAGCATGATAGCATAAAAACTAATAACGGTTTGCGGGATATTAGGAAGCATGACTGCAACCCTTTCTCCTTTTGTAATTCCTGTTTCTTGCAGATATGCTGCAAGAATACTCGCCCTTTCAAATGTTTGCTTAAAGGTTAATTCCTTCCCCATAAAGTGAATGGCTTTATGCTTCGGATATTCCTTTGCTGCGTTACGCAGCAGCTGTGGCAAGGTTTCTGCTTTATAATAGACATTTTTGGCTGTTTCGCCTGGATAAAGCGACAGCCATGGTTTTTCCGTTTCCAAACCGACTCCTCCTAACATATAATAAATAGTACTAGCTTATTATATGGCGGGGAGATACCAATGGATATTTAAAATAAGCCCAAAATTAAAAAGGGCAGTTTCTGTGTACAAAAAAAAGACCCGTTCCAAATGGAACGAATCTTTTTTTTATGCTTAGGATATTCCGGCACCTATAATATAAGATAAGCCGATGGAAATAATCATGGAAATGAGGCCAACCGCCCTGTTATCATTTTTTATTTCCTCATCGATTTTGAATTTTGGTGTTAAAAACTCAAAGATGAAATAGCCGATTAGCAATAGGAAGAAACCGAATATTCCCCAGACAATCATTGTCAGCAATGAGTCATTTTGCATGATAGAATGCCTGAACACGTTCGCAATCCCGAATATCTTTCCGCCTGTGGCCATCGCAACGGCGACATTCCCTTTTTTTATTTCCTCCCAGTTATTGTATTTTGTTACCAGTTCAAACACGGCTAAAAACACAACAATGCTAAGGATGACAACACTATAATCGCCAGCGGTGTTCACATATTCATTACTCCAAAAGGAATTCATCTGGCATCCCCTCTCCTATTTCTATAAACTCTTATCTAAGCTCAACAACCGTAACGCCGCTGCCGCCTTCTCCTGCCTCACCGAAGCGGATACTTTTGACAGAACGGTGGTTTTTCAAGTATTCTTGCACACCTGTACGTAATGCGCCGGTTCCCTTACCATGTATGATAGAGACTCTCGGATAGCCTGCAAGCAGACTGTCATCAATATATTTCTCCACACGCGCCAACGCATTTTCATATCTTTCCCCGCGCAAATCGAGCTCAAGGCTTACATGGAAGTCTTTACCTCTGATTGTTGCCAGCGGTTTTGTTTCAACCACTTTAGGTGCTTTAATAAATTCCAAGTCACGCTCTTTTACTTTCATCTTCATAATACCGATTTGAACTTGCCACTCTTTAGCAGAAACCCTTTCAATTAGTTGACCCTTTTGATCGAATGTCAGCACCTTGACTTCATCACCAGGCTGGAGTTCATGACTCGTTTTTGCTGCTTCTTTTCGTTTAATAGCAGTCTTTGGAGCAGCATCCTCAAGGCGTTTTCTAGCATCAATCAGTTCATGCTCTTTAATTTCCGCTCGTTTTTCCAACTGCATCTTCCGCAAATCAGAAATAACCGTTTCTGCTTCTGCCCGCGCATTTTCTACGATATCTGCCGCTTTTTTCTTTGCCTTTTCTTCAAGCGCTTCTTTTTTCTCATAATACTCCATAACCTGCTTTTGCAAGTCACGGTGCAGTATATCTGCCTGCTTCAGCAATTCTGCTGCTTCTTTATGCTCGATTTCTGCTGCTCTGCGGCTTTCTTCAAGTGATGCAATCATATTTTCGATTTTGTTTGTTTCATCACTCACGTGAGATCTGGCTGTTTCGATAACATCCTCTTTTAAGCCAAGACGCTTCGAAATTTCAAAGGCATTGCTTCGGCCAGGAACACCGATTAACAGCCTGTAAGTTGGACTTAATGTCTCCACATCAAATTCAACGCTGGCATTCACTACCCCTTCTCTGTTATATCCATAAGCCTTCAGCTCTGGATAATGGGTAGTCGCTATTACTCTTGCTCCCTGTTTGTTCACTTCATCTAGGATGGAAATAGCAAGTGCCGCTCCTTCCTGTGGATCTGTTCCTGCACCAAGCTCATCAAACAGCACAAGACTATTGCTGTTAACGTCTTCTAAGATGCTTACGATATTAACCATATGGGAGGAGAATGTACTTAATGATTGCTCGATGGACTGTTCATCGCCAATATCTGCATAAACTGCCTCAAACACACCCATTTCGGATTCATCAAGTGCAGGTATTTGTAAGCCTGCTTGTGCCATTAGTGTGCAAAGTCCAACTGTTTTCAGTGTTACTGTTTTACCACCAGTGTTCGGTCCTGTTATAACAATAGCGGAATACGTATCTCCTAAGGCAACATCATTTGCAACGACCTGATCGATTGGAATTAACGGATGTCTTGCTTTAAAAAGATTAATTCTTCTTTCATTATTAATCTTTGGTTTCGTGCCTTTAATCCGTTGACCGTATTTTGCTTTTGCAAACATAAAGTCAATATCCTTCAGGATTTCAACAATGGACAGAAGTTCTTCCCGATGCTCTGCTACAAGGACCGTCAGCTGTGCCAAAATCCTGTCAATTTCCTGTTGTTCCTTTACACGAATTCCTGAAAGCTCATTATTAAGGGTAACAACAGATTGGGGCTCTATAAACAATGTTTGGCCAGACGCACTTTGATCATGGATTATCCCTCCATAATGGCCTCTGTATTCTTGTTTTACTGGAATAACATAACGGTCATTCCGGATAGTAATGATGGTATCTGACAGCATCTTAGCAGCACTTGATGAACGTATCATACCTTCAAGCTTTTCTCTGACCTTTGATTCATTCCTTCTTAGCTGATTGCGAAGGGCACGCAGTGCTTCACTAGCGCTATCCACAACGCTTCCTTGTTCATCAATTGCCATCTTAATTTCTTCTTCTACCTCTGCAAGGACTATAATTTGCTCAGCGAGCCCGAACAAAATCGGTATTGGCTCATCTTGATGAAATTCCTCTGTGAATCTTTTTATTTGCCTGCTCACATGAACTGTGCTTGCTATTTGATTTAATTCAACAGGGCTAAGCATCCCCCCGATGGTTGAGCGTTTAACATGTGGACGAATATCATGGATGCCGCTTAACGGGATATTCCCTCTCATTCGGACAACCTTTGCTGCTTCATCTGTTTCTTCCTGCCATTGCACGACTTCTTCATAATTTGTGGAAGGCATTAACTCAGTTGCTTTTGCCATTCCTAGTGAGGAAGAGACATGCTCTAGCAACTGACTTTTAATCTTATCAAATTCTAATGTCTTTAATGCTCTTTCTTGCATGGAGTTTTCTCCTTTACCTTTTTTAGCAATCCCATAGTTATCATTATCTTTTTTTATTAGCTATTATTGATGGCGATTCTTTAAGAAATCCAACAGTTTATCTGTATCCCATGTATTTATCACCGTATCTCTTTTTATCCAGCCCTTTTTTGCTGTTGAAACACCAATGCCCATATAGGCAAGCTCCTTCGTATGATGGGCATCTGTATTAATGACGAGATGAACTCCCGCCTCTTGCGCCATCTTGACATATTCTGCATTCAAATCAAGGCGATTCGGATTGCTGTTAAGCTCAAGCACTGTATTTGTCTCTTTCGCAAGCTTAATTAACTCCTCCATATCGACTTCATAGCCGTCCCTTTTGCCGATTTTCCTGCCTGTCGGATGTGCAATAATATCGACATGTTTATTACGAAGAGCAGTTCCCAAACGTTCCATTATTTTCTTTTTAGGCTGTGAAAAGGACGAATGAATGGATGCAATAACAATGTCCATTTGTTCAAGAAGCTCATCGTCATAGTCGAGTGAACCGTCTGGCAGAATATCCATTTCAATACCTGCAAGAATGGTAATATCATCATACTTCTCATTGAGTGCTTTAATTTTACCTAGCTGCTCTTTCAAACGCTCAGGGGATAAGCCGTTTGCTACCTTCAAATAAAAAGAGTGATCAGTGATCGCCATATAATTGTAGCCGCGCTGTCTATTTGCCTCAATCATTTCTTCGATTGAAAATGCGCCATCACTCCAAGTTGTATGCATATGTAAGTCACCTTTGATATCTTCAAGAGAAACAATCTGCAAATCTTCTTTGTAATCCTCGACCTCTTTTCCGTCCTCGCGCATTTCTGGAGGAATGAATGGTAAACCAAAATAGTTGTAAAATTCAGCTTCTGTCGTGAATGTTTCCACTTCCCCTGTTTCTGTATCCTCCACACCATACTCACTGATTTTTTTGCCGCGCTCCTTGGCAAGCTGCCTCATCCTTACATTATGATCCTTACTTCCTGTAAAATGATGAAGTGTTGTTGCAAATTCCTCTGGCTTCACAAGACGGAAATCAATAGAGACGTCAAATTCTAACTCAAGGACAATACTTACCTTCGTTTTGCCTGCACCTATGACTTCCTTTATTCCGTCTAATGAAAGCAATCTCTCCTTCACCTCAGACGGTGAATTTGTGGCAATAATAAAGTCTAAATCCTTGATAGTCTCCCGCATTCTTCTTATGCTTCCTGCACGAGAAAACCTGTCGATTTCCGCCATTTTTTCCAATTCAGATTCAATCGAAAATGCTACCCTGAGCATATAGGCAAGCGGCAGACGGTCTGGTCTTGAACCAAAGCTGTCGAGCGCTTCTATGATTTTGTCTTCTGTTTTTTTGCCGAAACCACTAAGTGCTTGCACTTTTTTGTTTTGGCAAGCAAGCTTTAAGTCCTCTGCATTTTCAATTCCTAATTCCTTGTAGAGCTTCGCGATTTTTTTGCCGCCAAGACCTGGAAGCTGCAATAAAGGAATTAACCCTTTTGGTACTTCTTCCTTCAGCTCCTTTAAAACGGAAGACTCTCCTGTTGCGATAAATTCCTCGATTACAGCAGCCGTTCCCTTGCCTATACCAGGCAATGCAGTATAGTCCGCTATTTCCTCAAGCGTATGTTCATTTGTCTCTAACGCTTGTGCTGCTTTTCTAAATGCACTTATTTTAAAGGAGTTTTCTCCTTTTAATTCCATATATATCGCAATTTGTTCTAATTGCCGTACTACTTCTTTTTTTGTTGTCATTATAATCACCTACATAATCCTGTTATTGATTAGTATGTTTCCCCTAATTTTGTCAAACAATAATATCATAACATGTTCTGCTGCTTTTCTATAATATGTTGATGCTTAAATTACAACAGAAAAACTCCCCCAGCCTCATTTTGCCGGAAGAGTTTAACTGCCCATTAGGAGCCAACATATTCGAACCATATTTCTTTAATCTTTTCCGAGAAATACGGGGTGTTCTCGATAATGCCTGCTGCAATGAAGGAAGTGTTTAAATGTGTCTGGATAAATTCGACAGGCAGCAGTGCGGCAATATACAGCAAAATAAACAGCACTAAATATGTCTCAACAAAGCCTAGCACGGCACCTGCCCAAGTATTAAGCTGTTTAAGAATGGGAAGACTTGCAACAAAATCGACCATGCTTCCGATAATTTGCCAAATTATTTTCACAGCAAAAAAAATCACCGCAAAGGCAATTGCGCGATAAAATACCTCTTCTAAATTCATGCTGCCAAAAAGGCCTTGAACGAAACTGTTCTCACTTGTATTCGTATAAGGTATCCACAAATTTAATTTACTTGAGAATGGTATATAATATTTCGTTGCCACAATAAAAGCAACGATAAACCCTGTCAAATGAATGATTTGCAGGATGAAGCCTCGTTTTAGTCCTCTCAATAGACCAAAAATCAGCAGGATAATGACGATTATATCTAACATGAACTTTATTCAGCCCTTTTCTCTATTTAATTCATTCTCCAATTCTTCGACGCGATCTATTAACTTAATATAGTCATTTACAATATTCACAGCTGTCAACACTGCTAATTTATTTAAATCAAGGGATGTATTCTTCCCGTTTATCTCGCGCATCTTTTTGTCTACGATAGAGGCAACCAATCGAACATGATTAGAAGATTCTTGGCCAACTATTACATATTCCGTTCCATATATTTTCACATTCGTACGGTTTTTTTGTACATCTGACACTATATTGCCTCCAATTCTACAGAATCCTAATCTATATCATACCATGAAGTGACTTTAGGTGGGAAGTCATTGCATGTTAAATGGAGCAAGTTTTACAGCTTCTAACTATTTAATCGCACAAAAAAGCTGGCCGTAATGGCCAGCTTTTTTCGCTACAAGTAAAAGTCTCCCCTTGCATCGTTAATCAATAATCTTATTTCTTCATTGTGTTAACCTCTTAACACTGCTCCGGCTTTTTCTTTAACAGCCTCTAGCACTTTGTCATGTGATTTTGTTATCATTTCATCTGTTAAAGTCTGTTCTGGATCGAAGTATTTCAGAGAGTATGCAATTGATTTTTTGCCCTCTTCCATTTTATCGCCTTCGTACAAGTCAAATACTTGCACTTCTTTCAGTAGAGAACCGCCTGCTTCGACGATAATGTTTTGAATGTCGCCAGCTAGAATTGTTGTGTCGACAACAAGTGCAATATCTCTTGTTACGCTTGGGAATCTTGGAATTGTTGTATATTGCAGCTCGTTTACTTCTGATGCCAGCAGTTTGCTTAAGTCTAATTCGAAGACATACGTTTCCTTCAAATCAAGCTCATTTTGAACTTGTGGATGCACTTGGCCTGCGAAGCCGATTGACTCACCGTTGAACAAAATGTCAGCTGTTCTTCCAGGATGCATTCCATCCATTGTACCGCGCGTAAACTCGATTGACTTAGATACGCCAAGTTTTTGGAACAATCCTTCAAGCACACCTTTTAAAACGAAGAAATCGACTGGCTTTTTCTCGCCTTGCCAAACATGATTTACCCAAGAACCAGTGATTGCTCCGGCAACATGCTCTCTTTCCTCTGGAAGCTGATTTTGTTCGGTTTCTAAGAACACTACACCAGTTTCATACACGGCAAGACTGTCATTTTGACGTGCTGCATTATACTTAACTACCTCAAGCAGTTGCGGAATAATGCTTTGTCTTAACAACGCTCTTTCTTCACTCATTGGCATTGCCAAACGAACTGGGTTTCTTTTTTCAAGTGCAAACTGCTGTACCTTCTTGTCACTTGTTAATGCATATGTGATAGCTTGATACAAGCCAGCACCTTCTAAGTATTTGCGAACAGAACGACGTTTCTTCTGATACTCTGTTAATGCTCCAGGGATAGAAGCACCAATTGGCAGAGTTGTCGGAATTTCATCATAGCCGAAAAGTCTTGCCACTTCTTCTGTTAAGTCTTCTGGAATAGTAATGTCATTTCTTCTTGTCGGAACTGTCACTGTAAAGCTGCCGTTTTCCACAGACGTCTCGAATTGCAGTCTTTTGAATATATCAGTAACTTCATTGTCAGTTAAAGAAGTTCCTAAAACATTGTTCAGCTTCTCAAGTGTGATGGATACAACCTTCGGCTCAGCTTTAAGTGCATCAACTGTTGCCTCACCTTCCAACACATCACCGCCAGCATAAAGCTGTAGCAATTGTGCTGCTCTGTCTGCAGCTTGACGGACACGATTTGGATCAATCCCTTTTTCATATCTTGCACTTGCTTCACTTCTTAATCCTAATGTTTTGGAAGATTTACGGATAACTCCAGCTTCAAAATAAGCAGATTCAAGAAGAACAGTCGTTGTATCATTTTGAACCTCTGAGTTTGCTCCACCCATAACACCAGCGACAGCCACACCAGTTTCACCATTTGTAATCAGCAGATTATCCTCAGATAATGTTCTCTTTGCATC
Source organism: Niallia circulans (assembly GCF_007273535.1). NCBI lineage: Bacteria > Bacillati > Bacillota > Bacilli > Caryophanales > Bacillaceae > Niallia > Niallia circulans. The sequence continues at coordinate 2,045,863 of NZ_RIBP01000004.1, read as the reverse complement.
ATCCAAAGTAGTAATTGTTTCGCCTGCTTTTGCTCTTCTCACAAGAATCTCCTTTGAGCCAAGACGATCATAATCAAATGCATGAAGAGGCTGACCGTATTCAAGCAGAATATAGTTCGTGATATCGACAACATTATTATGCGGACGGATACCAGCAGCCATCAGTCTTCCTTGCATCCATAGTGGCGATGGCGCAACCTTAACGTTTTTAATAATTTTAGCAGTGTATAATGGAGCATCTTCACTGTTTTCCACTCTAACACTAATATAATCAGATGCTTTTTCTGCTGCTTGCGGATATTCAACAGCAGGAAGCTTAACATCCTTGCTTAACACTGCTGCAACTTCATAGGCAACTCCAATCATGCTTAAGCAATCAGAACGGTTTGGTGTCAGTCCTAATTCAAGAACTGCATCATCACGCTGCAAATACTCAAGTGCATCTCTTCCTACTTCCACATCACTTGGGAACACGAAAATACCTTCTGAGAAATCCTTTGCAACAAGCTTTGATTCAATGCCAAGCTCAGTAAGGGAACAAATCATTCCATTTGATTCCTCACCGCGCAGCTTCGCCTTTTTAATTTTGAAGTTGCCTGGCAGGACTGCTCCAACTTTAGCGACAGCCACTTTTTGACCAGCATCGACATTTGGTGCGCCACAAACGATTTGTACTGGCTCACCATCACCGACATCCACTAAACATTTATTTAATTTATCTGCATTTGGATGCTGCTCACGCTCAAGCACATGTCCGATGACGATATTTTTCATGCCTTCATTCAATACTTCAACACCTTCAACCTCGATACCGCTTCTTGTGATGCGATCGGCTAATTCTTCTGGTGTTATATCATTTAGATCTATATATTCCTGCAACCATTTATAAGAAACTAACATTTGCTTTCTCCTCCAACCTTAATATTCTGGCACTGAAAATTGTTTTAAGAAACGGATATCATTTGTATAGAAGTGGCGAATATCGTCAACTCCATACTTCAGCATTGCGATACGTTCTGCACCGATTCCAAAGGCAAACCCAGAATATTTCTTCGAGTCAAATCCTGCCATTTCCAGTACATTCGGATGAACCATCCCTGCTCCAAGTACTTCAATCCAGCCAGTGCCTTTACATACACTGCAGCCTGCTCCCTTACAAATACTGCAAGAAATATCGACTTCAACAGAAGGCTCTGTGAATGGGAAGAAGCTTGGACGCAGACGGATTTCTCTGTCATTTCCGAACATTTTTTTCGCGAATACTTCAAGCGTACCTTTAAGGTCGCTCATACGAATATTTTCATCAATAACAAGTCCTTCAATTTGCATAAATTGATGGGAATGTGTCGCGTCATCATTATCACGGCGATACACTTTACCTGGACAGATAATTTTAACAGGTCCTTTTCCTTTATGCTTCTCCATTGTACGTGCTTGAACTGGTGAAGTATGTGTTCTTAAAAGCAGTTCTTCTGTGATATAGAAGGAATCCTGCATATCTCTTGCTGGGTGGTTTTTCGGCAGGTTCAATGCTTCGAAATTATAGTAATCGACTTCAACCTCTGGACCTTCTTCTACCGTATAGCCCATTCCAATAAATAAATCCTCTACTTCCTCAATCACTCTTGTTAAAGAATGGTGATTCCCAACAGCAACTGGACGCCCTGGAAGTGTAATGTCGATTGTTTCCGAAGCGATTTTCTTTTGAACCTCTGCTTCTTCTAACATCGTTTGCTTCTTTTCAATATGGCTTGTAATCTCATCACGAATGACATTGACTAAAGCACCCATTTTCGGACGTTCTTCTGCAGATAATTTTCCCATTCCTTTTAATACTTCTGTAATGGGACCTTTTTTGCCAAGATAAGCTACTCTTATGTCATTTAACTCTTTTACGCTTTCACTGGCTGCTATTGCTTTTAAAGCTTCTTCTTGCAGTTCCTTTAATTTCGCTTCCACTGTTCGTTTCCTCCTTGTAATTTTGCATGAATTGCATAAGCTTTGATTCGCTTTACTTTGAATTAGAACACAAAAAAACCCCATCCCTATAAAAGGGACGAGGTTTATGTATTCGCGGTACCACCCTAATTAACCTGAATTTCAGCATTCAAGTTCACTTCATTTAGATAACGGCATAAATGCCGGAACATCTTTACAATTTCCCTAAAGAAATTGGTCCCGATGCCAACTCAGGAGGTGAACTTCATTCATGCTGCCAGATAAAAATGCTTTCAGTCAAGGCATTTTCTCCCTTTATCAGCAGGGCTATAAACTACTTTTCTCCATCAACGTTTATTCATCATGCAATTTGCCATTATTATAGTATATTTTAAAGCGCATTTCAAACCCATTTTATATTTAGTCAAGACTCAAACGAAATGATACATTAAAATTCCTGCAGCAACGGCCACATTCAATGATTCACTTTTACCATGAATCGGAATATATAAATTTTTATCGGTTGCTGACAGCACCTCTTTACTTACCCCGTTACCTTCATTGCCGACAATCAAGCAAAAGGATGCTGCAGGGGATACTTCGCGGTAATTAACGCCGTTTTCCAAGCTTGTTCCATAAACAGAAACTCCCTTTTCCTTCAAGCCTTCTATGAATTGCGGCAGGTTCTGCTTAATGATTGGCAGGTGAAAATGGCTTCCTTGTGCAGAGCGGACTACTTTTGGATTGTATATATCGACAGTGCCGTCCCCAACGATTACTGCATCAATTCCTGCAGCATCTGCTGTTCGAATTATTGTCCCAAGATTCCCTGGATCCTGCACCTGATCGAGGGCAATAAAGGACCTACCTGTTAGTAGTGCTTGTTCATCTTTATATTGTTCACACAGAGCCACAATCCCTTGCGGTGTTTCTGTGTCAGTTAGCTGTAAAATAATTTCTTGGGTTACGATTGTAACGGGAATATCGCTGTAATCCCAAGCAGGCATTTCTATTTCCTCAGAAATAATCAATTGCTTTATCGCATTTGCTTTAAGAGCCTCTTCCACTAAATGAAATCCTTCGACAAGAAAGGTCCCTGTTTTGTCTCTTTCTTTTTTAGTCAGGCATTTTTTCCACTCTTTCACTTGAGGGTTTTTCGCAGAAAGTATATGTTTCAAATTGCATGTCTCCTCACTTAAACTAACCATTGTTTCCTATTTTTTTATTATAGCGTAAAGAATATACATAATAAACGTCAAATGAGAAATGATATAGTGTGGGCTTTCTTATAATAGGAAAAAGGAGTGCTATCCATGAGTTTAAACTTACGAAACGCGATTATCCATAACGTATCAGGTAATTCACAGGACGAGTTAAAAGCAACAATTGTTGACGCTATCCAAAATGGCGAAGAGAAAATGCTGCCAGGTCTTGGTGTGCTGTTTGAAGTAATCTGGCAAAATTCTTCCGATCAAGATAAAACAGAAATGCTGCAGACACTAGAAACTGGATTAAAATAAATCTGGGGGATTTAGTTCTCCCACACTTAAGATAAAGATATTTAGCAACTTGGCTTTTCAGCCAAAACAAGGATTTCTACACTTAAAACGTATTAACTGTTATGACCGTTTAGGAGGAGAAGGTATTCCTCCTATTTTTTTTGAAAATTTTTCTTACTTAATTATGAAACTTATTTATTAGTCAATCGTATTTCCTTATTAGCATCCATTTGTAATGTTATAATCTTGGTATATCAGGGTATAATTCTAATAGATTTTTATGCTATACTACGTTACATATATTTTTACATAGATGCAATGTAATAATTAAAGAAAAAAGGTGAAGATAACTTGACGAAAAAGAAGTTCCATTATTGGCTTTTGCAAGTATTGTTGATTGTAGCAATCATCTATGTTTGCACAAAAATATCTTTTTTATTCCAGCCTGTAGCTGTATTGTTCACTACTTTGTTTTTCCCCATAATCATCACAGGCTTTTTGTATTTCCTGCTCAACCCGATCGTAACTTTTTTGCAAAAATATAAAGTGCCGAAAACATTAGCTATTATTATTATTTATGTAGTAGTAATAGGATTAATTATTTTAGCGGTCGGCAGTGTCATTCCGCTAATCAGCAAGCAGATCACAGAGCTTTTCAGCAATATTCCAAACTATGCGGATCAAGCTATTAAATTCTTTAATACTTTAAATGATACAAAGCAATACAAATGGCTCCTTAATCAGGAATATGTCACAATGGGCGACATTACCGAGAAGCTGAATGACTATGCTCAAACAATTCCAAGCAGCATAACAAACAGCATCAGTGCCATTATCAGTACAATGACAAACATTACGATAACAATTGTTACTGTTCCTTTCTTGCTCTTTTACAGCTTCAAGGACGGCAGTAAGTTTCCTTCTGCATTATCGAAGTTTTTCCCTGTTTCTTATCGCAAGGAAGCTACAAAAATTCTAAAAGATACTGGCGAAACTTTAGCTGCTTATATTCAGGGACAAGTTATGGTTGCCCTATTTGTTGGTACACTTGCTTTAATTGGTTACTGGATTATTGGTCTCGATTATGCTTTAGTAATGGCACTGATTGTTGCTGTTACTAACATTATCCCATATGTTGGACCACTTATCGGCGGAGCGCCTGCTGTTATTATCGCATTATTCACTTCACCGACACAGGCACTTTTAGTAATTCTCGTCATTACGATTGCTCAGCAAATCGAAGGTAATATCCTTTCACCACTTATTTTAGGTAAAAGGCTAGATACCCATCCTGCTACTATTATTGTTCTGTTGCTTGTCGCAGGGAACTTAGCAGGTATACTTGGAATGATACTAGCAGTTCCAACATATGCTGTAGCAAAAACAATTGTTTTGAACATCAATCGATTCCTAAAGGCACGAAAAGCGGCAATATTAAACAATACTCCGCCACCACCGCCGCCAATTGATTTAAGTTAAAATAAACGGTTTGTCCTGTCATTGGGCAAACCGTTTTTGTTTTTGCTTATCATTCACTAAATAAAAAAAGAGACCAGTTTACTTTTTCTGGTCTCTTTATCAATTATTTAAATGTCAGTTCTTTCACTGTCTCACTGTCGAGCTTTTTAATAACCTCGATAATAAGCTTAACTGCATTTTCGTAATCATCACGATGAAGCATTGCTGCATGTGAGTGGATATAGCGTGTTGCAATTGTAATGGACAATGCTGGTACACCGTTATGTGTTAAGTGGATGGCACCAGAATCTGTTCCGCCGCCAGGTACACTGTCGAATTGATACGGTATATTTTGAGCATCTGCTGTATCTGTCACTAAGTCTCTTAAGCCTTTATGAGAAACCATGCTAGCATCATACAAAATAATTTGCGGGCCTTTACCCATTTTACTTAACGCTTCTTTTTCTGTGACGCCAGGTGTATCACCAGCGATACCTACATCCACGCCGAATGCAATGTCAGGCTGAATTTTCTGAGCAGCTGTTCTTGCACCACGCAAGCCGACCTCTTCCTGAACTGTTCCGACACCATAAACAGTATTAGGATGTTCAGTGCCCTTTAAGCCTTTAAGGACATCAATGGCAATCGCACAGCCAATACGGTTATCCCATGCTTTAGCAAGCAGCATTTTTTCGTTGTTCATAACAGTGAACTCAAAATATGGTACGACCATATCTCCAGGCTTAACTCCCCATTCATTTGCTTCTTCTTTTGAAGCAGCACCGATATCGATAAACATATCTTTAATTTCAACTGGCTTTTTACGGGCTTCTGGAGACAGAATATGCGGCGGTTTTGAACCGATAACACCAGTGATATCTCCCTTGCTTGTTACAATCGTAACACGCTGTGCCAGCATTACTTGTGACCACCAGCCTCCAACTGTCTGAAAGTATAGAAATCCTTTATCGTCAATTCTTGTGATCATAAAGCCCACTTCATCTAAGTGGCCAGCCACCATGATTTTCGGACCGTCTTCTTTACCTGTTTTTTTGGCAATAAGACTGCCTAAATTATCTGTCGTCACTTCATCCGCATATGGTGATATGTATTTTTTCATAACTTCTCTTGGTTCTCTTTCATTGCCTGGTATGCCTTTAGCGTCTGTTAAATCTTTCAGCATTGATAATGTTTCATCTAGCTTCATTTTACTTCGACTCCCTTAATATTAATCATTCAAATCATTCTTATTATACTAATAAATTAAAAATCTTCCTAGTATTATGCTGAGATAGTGATGTAATCATTAATATTATGCTTTAAATTCGCTGATTTAAAAGTCTCTTTTGTATTTTTAAAAAAATATTTTCTAAAAGTTGAAACCTTATTTGTTTTTACACGTATAGAATTAGCTAAAGTTTTATCAAAAAATTTGGAGGCTTTATTTATGATGTTGCTCTTGCGTTTGCTGTTATTGGCTCTTATCATCTTTATTGTTTATCGTATCATTTCATTTGCTGCAAGCCCTGTACGAAGGCTTGAATTTGCTAAAAGAGGCAATAGGTTTTATCTGATTGATGACCGGAAAAATGTCCGAATGAATCTCCTTGTCACATATAAAGGCTTTTTATTTGAAGGGGAGAAATATGTACACCCAATCGACAATAAAACGGTAAGCAGGATTTTATTATGGCCGACTGAACCTTATGACACGAAGCTTATGGATGCTGATGTCCGCTTTTTGGAGGAATCGTTAAAAGCTGTTTATCCTAATTCAAAAATAGACTGGAAAAAATCCTAATAAAAAACAAAAAGCTAAACGGAGTGTTTAGCTTTTTTTTCTTGCTTATCCTCTTTAAAAAACTCATGCCATTTAATAATGGTCATTTTTTCTCGCAAAATATACACTAATACAGCTAATGCAAATAGAATAACAATAATCATCGTCGGTGAAAATTGGCTGATAAACTGCCCAAAAATAGTATAAAAAAAGGCGAGCGGTATATTTGTGACAAAAGAGGATTTTAAATAATTTTTAAAAGTTTTTGTCCGCTCCAGAAGGCAAAAGTTTAAGAGATGATAATGGATAAAAGGGATTAGCCTCAAAACAGCTACTTGGCCTGTTGTAAGATTGCGGTATTCACCGAACCACCTTTTCTTCAAAACACTTAGCTTTTGATGAGTTTTAGGCATTCGATGAATGACAATATAGAAAAATAGACAGTTTATTGTCAGACCTATGACCGAATAGATGGTTCCGAATGTTACACCAAAAAGCACTCCACCGGCTATACAAACTAGCATTGGCGGGATGAACAATACTTGCCTTAATGTATGGAAGAGAATAAACGCTATCGGTGCAAGGACCCCGCCTATTTCTACCATAACAAAAAGCATGGATAATTGATCTTCCATTCTATCACCTTCAGTTTGTGAGAATCATGCTGTTACTTAAGTGTATAGCCAAACCTTCGAATTTATGCTAATTCATTTAATATATATAGAAGTGCAATCGTCTCCACTATTGCTAGCATTGGAAGGCCAACTTTAAAGGCTGTATGCTTCGTTTTATGGCGAAATTGCTTCATTCCAAGCGTCATGCCTAAAGCTCCGAACAAAAAGGCGACAGTCCATAATTGGTTTTCGCTGATCCGATAAGCATGCCTTCTAGCCCGATCCTTATCTATTTTCATAACAAAATATCCGAGCAGATTAATAAGAAGCCAATATATACAAATGATTGGGATAGTCATTTTCTTCCTCCTAATCTTTTTTCTATAAAACAAAAAGAAGGCATTATATATGCCTTCTTGTTTTAAGCTTAAAAAGCTTATTTAATGTTTTGTTTTGCTACAGTTGCTAATTCAGCAAATGCTTTTTCGTCGCTTACAGCAAGCTCAGCAAGCATTTTGCGGTTTACTTCGATACCAGCAACTTTCAAACCGTGCATTAAACGGCTGTAAGAAAGACCGTTGATGCGTGCAGCTGCGTTGATACGAGCAATCCAAAGTTTGCGGAAGTCGCGTTTTTTCTGACGACGATCGCGGTATGCATACATTAGGGATTTCATAACTTGTTGGTTAGCAACTTTGTATAATGTATGTTTTGAACCGAAATAACCTTTAGCTAATTTAAGAACTTTTTTACGACGTTTGCGTGTAACTGTACCGCCTTTAACACGTGGCATATTATTTCCCTCCTATTTGGAAAAATTACTTAATGTTTACTAATAAATTACGGATGCGTTTGTAATCTCCTGAAGATACAATAGCACCTTTACGAAGCTTACGTTTTTGTTTTGTAGATTTGTTAGCGAATAAATGGCTTGTGTAAGCATGTGAACGTTTTAGTTTACCAGAGCCAGTCTTTTTGAAACGCTTAGCTGCTCCACGGTGAGTTTTCATTTTTGGCATTTCGTATTCCTCCTCGTTTACTTGTCGTTTTTAGGCGCTAAAGTCATGAACATGCTTCGGCCGTCCATTTTCGGGTGTGATTCCACTGTGGCAACTTCTGTACAAGCTTCTGCAAAGCGAACTAGTACACGTTGACCAATTTCTTTATGTGTAATGGCACGTCCTTTAAAACGGATGGATGCCTTAACTTTATCGCCTTTTTCCAAGAACTTGATTGCATTGCGAAGCTTTGTATTAAAGTCATGCTCATCAATAGTCGGACTAAGGCGAACCTCTTTGATATTAATGATTTTTTGATTTTTACGTGCTTCTTTATCTTTCTTTTGCTGTTCAAACTTATATTTACCGTAGTCCATGATACGAGCTACTGGTGGTTTAGCGTTTGGAGCAACAAGAACTACATCAAGATTTACACGTGTTGCAATTTCTAGAGCTTCAAACTTCGTTTTAATGCCAAGCTGTTCACCGTTTTGGTCAATAAGACGAACTTCTCTAGCACGAATACCTTCATTTAAAATCATATCTTTGCTAATAGTTAAACACCTCCAAGGTTAATTGACGAATACAACGTTCGGGTCAAGAACTTAACAAGAAAAGCTTCGCGATCCTTTTTCAGTGCTAAGTACCAATTGACACTTGACTCCCCAGTTGAAATCGCACATTTGGATTTGCATCCAAAATAAAAAGTGTGGATGATTCAAAAATCACCCACACTTACGATAACCATAGTAAGACCTAAATTGTTTACGTAATACCTGTTAACTACTTGGAATTCGCGTCAATCAGGTGAGAAGCGGGTGCTTCTTCTTTTCCTCAAACTTTATATTCAATTTACCTTAGTAACTATATCACAGTCGAAATGGATAAGTCAACGAAAGAATTATCACTACGAAAAAAATTTTATCAAAATTCTTACGTTATTGCAATACCTTTTGCATAATTTCCTGTTTTTTCGATCTAACTCCGTATTTTGGAAGGAGTTTTTATCTTTTTACTTCAGCCAAAAGGCCTTGAAGGAAGGCGTCGAAAGGAATTGTTTCGGACTTTTGCTCTCCGTATTTACGCACATTGACAGCATTCTCTTCCACTTCTTTATCACCCACAACAAGCATGTAAGGGATTTTTTGCATTTGTGCTTCTCTAATTTTGTAGCCTATTTTCTCGTCCCGCTCATCAAGCTCTACACGGAACCCTTGATTTTGAAGCTGCTCTTGTACCTTTTTCGCATAATCAAAATGAACAGATGGTGATACCGGAATCACTTGGACTTGAACAGGTGCCAGCCATGTTGGGAACGCACCTTTATATTCTTCAATCAAGAAGGCGATGAATCTTTCCATTGTTGATACAACACCTCTGTGGATAACAACAGGACGGTGTTGCTTGCCGTCTTCGCCAACATATGTCAGATCAAAGCGCTCCGGCAATAAGAAGTCAAGCTGAACAGTAGACAAAGTTTCATCTTTGCCAAGGGCAGTTTTAACTTGAACATCAAGCTTTGGACCATAGAATGCTGCTTCTCCTTCAGCTTCGTAGTAATCTAAGCCAAGGTCATCCATTGCCTCTTTCAGCATGCTTTGTGCTTTGTTCCACATGTCATCATCATCGAAATATTTCTCTGTATCTTGCGGATCACGGTAAGACAAACGGAATGAATAATCTGTCAGGTTAAAGTCCTTGTAAACATCCAGCACAAGGTTAACAACACGTTTGAACTCATCCTTAATTTGATCAGGACGAACAAAGATATGAGCGTCATTTAAAGTCATCCCGCGAACACGCTGAAGTCCAGATAGGGCACCAGACATTTCGTAGCGGTGCATTGTTCCAAGCTCTGCAATACGAATTGGAAGCTCTCTGTAGCTATGAATGTCATTTTTGTACACAACCATATGGTGCGGACAGTTCATCGGACGAAGAACAAGCTGCTCATTGTCCATGTCCATTACAGGGAACATATCCTCTTGGTAATGATCCCAGTGACCAGAAGTCTTGTAAAGATCAACACTACCCATGATTGGTGTGTATACATGCTGATAGCCTAATCTTTCTTCTTTATCAACAATGTATCTTTCCAAAATTCGTCTGACTGTTGCACCTTTTGGCAGCCACAATGGAAGACCTTGTCCGACTTTTTGAGATGTCATAAACAAATCAAGCTCTTTACCGATTTTACGGTGATCTCTTTCTTTTGCTTCTTCCAATAAACGAAGATGCTCATTAAGATCTGCTTTTTTGAAGAAGGCAGTTCCATAAATACGCTGCAGCATTTTATTGTCACTATTACCTCTCCAGTATGCTCCTGCAATATTCAATAGTTTGAATTCCTTCAATTTACCTGTAGAAGGCACATGCACACCGCGGCACAGGTCAATAAATTCGCCTTGCTCATATAATGTTACTGTCTCATTTGCCGGAATTGCTTCAATCAGCTCAAGCTTGTATTCATCATCCATCTCCGTAAATAGCTTAACCGCATCATCACGGCTTACTTCTTTACGAATGATTTCCAAGTTTTCATTGATGATTTTTGCCATTTCCTTTTCAATTATTGGCAGATCTTCTGGAGTAAGTGATTTCTCCAAATCAATATCATAGTAAAAACCGCCTTCAATAACAGGACCTACTCCAAGCTTTACATTTCCATGCAGCCTTTTAATAGCTTGTGCCATTAAGTGAGCAGTACTGTGGCGAAGAATTTCCAATGCCTCTTCTCTTTCAGGTGTAATGATTTCAAAAGAAGCATCTTCATCAATAGGTCTTCTTAAGTCAAATAATTCACCATTTACTTTACCTGCAAGGGCTTTTTTCTTTAATCCAGGACTAATTGATCCGGCAATTTCTTCTGTAGTTGTACCTGCAGAAAACTCCTTAACCGCTCCATCCGGAAATGTAATTTTTATCATTTCTGACATAACTATTTCCTCCTTAAATGCTTGTTTATCTCTTCATGCTAAAGGACCAAAACGCAAAAAAACCCGTCCCTGTAGAAAGGGACGAGTTTATATGAAATAATCACGTGGTTCCACCCTAATTCCCGCTTTTTCCCTTTCAAAGGTAAGGTAAAAAACGGCTTTAGAAAAACAGATAACGGCTGCCTCCGTTAGTCAATAGTAAGGGGCATGCCCTGTTCCTGGCTAAAGTTTAAAGGTGGTAAGCATTCCTCATCGTGTTAGGAAGCTCCCAGCATTTGCTTCCCTCTCTTAAAACCGTATAAGAAAACTATTGTCCTTATCATAACATGTATTCGATATAGGTATTTTATGTACGTTATTATATGCTTTATGGACCATAAAAGCAAGTAGCCAACAATATTTTTAAAAAAGCAATTAGAAAGTATGTGGTGTCCCATGGAAGAACGCATCTTTCTCCATAATATTGACCCGCTCTTCAAAAATATTCATGATTGTGCGAACGATTGGCTGCTCTCTGTCTTCTGTATACAAATAAATATTTTTCGGGGCGAGAGAAAGCAGCGGTCCAATTGAAAATGGATCTATATAAACAGATTGGTATGTGAACATCTTTCTGTCCAGTATTTTCATTAAGTCTTGTTGAGACAATTCCCTGTATTCCGAATCGTAGAACTGAATTTCTAAATCTACAAGCACATGTATCGCCTGGATTTTTGGGCTGCGATTTCCCAAGAAGTCCCGTAAAGTATGAATAAAGACTTGATATTCCTGTTCCATTTTATATTCATCAATAGAAATTTCGACATAGCTGTTCAGCTTTTGTGTGTAATTCTGCAACCTAAAGGTAACAAAGCTGTCGAAGGAGAAAGAGAAATTATCCTTTAACAAATCACCAAGCGCCTTATCAAGACATTCATGCAAATGGATTTTGCCAAGAAGGCTTGCAAGGTCTCTTCTTTCCTTCTCAAGCAGGCTGTGCAAGATTTCAAGTATAAGGCGCTGCTCTGCTTCATCTTCATAGTAATACCTGTCAAGCAATACTTGCCTTGCCCATTCTTCTGATTTGTAATGAAGAATAAACTCTGCTAATACCATTTTCAAAGTTTGCATAAACAAACTGTTTTGCCCAGTTTCCCAACTGAACTTTAAGCGAAACTCATGCTCTTCTTGAATGGAGCTAATAGCCCAGTCTGTATGTTTATATTTAAGATTGATTAGTCTTAGCAATTTTTCGCCATCGCCTTTTTTCTGAAAAATGACTTCAATCAATCGTAACCCCCCTTTATGAAAAAAATCCTTGTTAGCATGTATATGGGGATACACCAAAAAATAGAAGTCACGACAGGAATCTTCGCAAATAAAAAGACAGCCCAATAATAGGGCTGCCCTAGATAACATCATTTTCTTTTATTTTCACCTTTTATATGAATTGGCTCTGCCAAATATCTAATTCTTTCCATTACCCGCATCGCCTTCATTTTTTCCTCTTCGCCACGCTGCGAGTATGTGAGATGGTATTCTAAACCATTAAAATCAAAGTTGGAGCTGAACAATGTCGGTAAATTTTCCAGCATTCTGAATTGAAGAATCGGTCCAAGAACTTCATCCCTTATCCAGCTTGACATGGTTTCAGCACCAATATCATCAAGCATAAGAACAGGCTCTCTTTTAATACTCTCAATCTTGTCATTCAATGTATTGTCGGCAATAGAGCTTTTCATTTCCCTGAATAATTCCGGCACATAAACAATCATCGAGGAAACCTGCATTTGCGACAGCTCATTTGCAATCGCTCCAAGCATATATGATTTTCCCACACCAAATTCACCAAAGAAATACAAGCCCTTTTGCCTTTGACCTGGCTCGTATTGCTTCACGAAATTTATCGCTGCTCTCACCGCTTGCGCACGGTCCTGGCCAATGTCCAAAGTATTGAAGGAAGCCTTCAGGATATCCTTCGGCACATGCAGGCTCCGTATAAGTTTTTCCTTTTTCTTTTGGCTGTCATCCATCATTTTGCGAGGGCAGACATCGTATTGAATGTCAATCGCTCCCCTGTTGATCACCAATTTCGGATGATATCCTTGCATCATATTGATGCACTGACCAAGGCTCGGACATTTTTGACACTCTTTACTCTGGTTTGCGTATTCATACAGCTTCATCATGCCTGTTTCTAGCATACGCGGATTGATTTCCTCCTCATTTTCTCGAAGGAAGGTTTTCACATCTGGATGGTTAAGCACCTGTTCCTTCATCGCTTTATACCGTTCTTGAAATCCACCGTTTGCGCCAAGCTTGCGAAGTGTATCGTTAATGCTTTCCATACTACTCACCACCTATTTTCTTAAGTTTTTTATTTCCTCTTCTAACTCTTTAAGGAAGTCATTATTCACATCATCGGCATTTGCCTCATCTAGCTTACTTTCACCAGTATTAGACGGCTTGTCCTGTCCAAACCATTCTGGAATTTTCTCCTTACGGATGACTTTTTTCGAACCTTTATTAGAGCTCGGCGTATTTTTGCCATTTGCCCAATCAAGATACTGCTGATGTTCCTTTTTAGCTAAATCCATGGCATCCTTGACTGTTTGAATCCTTTTTCTTACCCATTGTCCTGCAATTTTCTCCACATAGCCCTTCGTCAGCTTCATATCTGTCTTAAGCATAACATATTGAATTAGTACATTAATAACGCCAGAAGGGAGCTTCTGGGCAAACATAACTTCTTCTATTATTTGGAGATCAGCCTTCGACGGCTCTGCTCCGCCTCCTATATCTCTTAATAGCTGCCTTGGTGAAGTAGTGTCTAAATAATAAAGAAGCTCCTCTTCTTTTGTTTTCGGTGTCTCTATTTGTGACTGAAGCTGTAGTGGCTGTGTCCTGTCTACTAATAACGGCAGCTTGCCGGCATGTTGGAATTGATACCAGTCTCTTGCCGCTATGCGCAGCTCCTCCAGATCAATTTCCTCGTTAGGATTTATCGCACTCATCACAATATTTTTCATTTCAATCGGATTAATTCCATACAAGAAAGATAATGTCTGAATGGCTTCTTTCACTTTGGTTGTCAACGCCTTTTTAGACAGGAATGATTCGTTCAGTCCTGCAAGAAGCAGGTCAAAATCAAAATCGGCATTTTCAATTTTCATGTTCGTCTGTTCTTTTTTGCCAATCAACACAACATCTTGTTCAAGTGCTTCTTCGCCTTCTAACTCATAGGTGGAGCGGACAACACTTGAATGATCTGACATAAACACATCCTGGAACGCCTTCGTAACTTGTCTAAACTCTTTCACATCTGCTTTGCGCTCTTCAGCAAAGAATTTCTTCAGCCGATTATATTGTGCTTTTCCTATTTTTCGGTAAAGGTAAACATTAAGTATGCCGTCAAGAAAGAATTGCTCTGGTGTCAATGGCGGCTGTAATTCATAGATGAACGAGCGGTTTTCCCCTTCTTTTTTCATATACGTTTTAAGCAGCCCGATTCCCTCAAGCTTACATCGTGCCTGATAAATTTCTTTTAAGCCACAATCCATAAAATTCATCAGGCTGTGATGCGAATGGTCAGCAGACCAAAGTCTGTTTTCCTCCACCTCACCCCATAACGTCATATATAATCCAAAACAGGCGGAACCGATAAGCGGCTGATATAAAAAGGTAATTACCTTGCGATCATACTCACTTATCAGTCCGTTTGTCGAAACTTGATATCTATCTATTGGAAGCAAGTCCTGCCAATGCTGTGACATAAACTAAGTCACTCCTTTGCTATTATTGCTCGACTTAGCTGTAATGCATGATTTTTTAGCGATTATACAAGTCAAAAAAGAGCCAAAGAATCCTTCAGCTCCTTTTATTTTAACATTTGTTGAATGCATCTGCATTTCTAATAACAGCACAAAAACACCGCTGTTTTACCCCTTTTTAATCAGCTCTTTCAGTTCTTCTATAAAAACATTTATATCTTTAAATTGACGATAAACAGATGCAAAGCGGACATATGCCACCTCGTCTACTTTCGCCAATCGATCCATGACCATTTCACCGATATCTTCACTATTAATCTCCGAAACGGCGTTGCTTCTAAGTTCCTTTTCGATTTCAGCCGTTATTTCCTCGAGTTGCTTTAAGGCAACTGGTCTTTTTTCACAAGCCCTTATAAGACCACGCAGGATTTTATCACGACTGAATTCTTCACGGGTACCTTCCTTTTTCACAACGATCAACGGTATTTCTTCTACTTTTTCGAAAGTAGTAAAGCGGTAACCGCACTCCTCGCATTCTCTTCTCCTGCGAATAGAGCGGCTGTCATCAACAGGTCGTGAATCAAGAACACGGTTATTATTATGTTGACATGAAGGACATCTCATCTATATCAGCTCCGAATTCATTGTTCGCAATGTATTGATTCCCATTAATAATATCTTATAGAAAAGTGCTAGTTTGTACAAGTGATAGAATAAATTAATTCACTTATGTAGCCTTATTATGTCCATTTCTTGATGAAACAATGAAAAACGCAAAAATTTCTTCCTAAAAAACTGCCCCATCGAATCGATGAGGCAGCACATTTTAAAGGACCTTCCAGTCCTGAAGTATCTTAAGCGCCTGGTCTTTAGAGGCTTCGACTGTTCCATTATTGTCGATTATCTTGTCTGCCAGCGCTTTTTTCTCCTGCAAAGGCATTTGTGCTTCGATTCTTAATTTCGCTTGCTCAAGAGACAATTTGTTCCTGCCCATCAAACGGTTTATTTGAGTCTCTGTATCAACATAGACAAGGATTGTCTTGTCGACAGTGCTGTCCAGCTTGTTTTCAAACAGTAAAGGGATATCCAAAATGACTGCCATATGCCCTTTTGCGATGGCTTCATTTTGCTTTTTGTTCATCCTGTTTCTCACCTCTGGATGGACGATACCATTCAGCACAGCTCTTTGCTTTTCATCGCGAAACACTATTTCGCCAAGCTTTGCTCGATTCAGGCCTCCATCCTCCAGCAAAATCATAGTGCCAAAATGCTCCACAATTTTACTGTACCCAGGCTCCCCTTTTTCAACAGCCAAACGCGCTTCCACGTCTGCATCTATAATCGTTAAGCCGAGAGATCTCAAATAATTAGAAATGGTGCTTTTCCCGCTTGCAATGCCGCCTGTTAAGCCTATAATTAAAGTCATTTGCTTTTTCCTGCCTTTGGTCAATGGTTTCTTTAAAACTATGTCTAAAGCTTAAATATGCCTATGATGATTAAGATGATACCTGGAATAAACGAAAATTTCTCCATATAGCTTTTTTTAGAAAGGAGCACGCCTCCAACCATACCTAACGATACAAAGGACGTGCTCATAACAATGACTGCAATCGTCAAAAAGAGCGGGGAGTACCCAAGCATGGAAGCCCCAATTCCTGCCCCAAACGCATCTAATGAAAGGGCAAAGCCAAGGACAATCGCTTCAACTCCTGTAATCGTTCCAGAATTGTCAAAATCCGCTGACATTGGTTTCTTTAAAATATTAATAACGATTCCCAACGATTTTATTTCGAAATTCACCAAATTTTTTTCTTTTGTGATAATCTCTTTTTCTTTATCCGGCTGAAAAAATTGATACAATATCCATAATCCTAAAATAATGAGAATACCGCCGCCAATACTTTCGGCAAAATCAGAAGAGAATACTTGTGCAATCACATGCCCCACCAGCATGGAAACTAAAAGTGTCAGTCCTGAGCAGCAGGCGATGATGAAGATCGATTTAAAGGGAATCTTCATCTTTCGCAAGCCATAAGTGAATCCGACACTAAAATTATCAATGCTGACAGCCAAGGCTAAGAGGAAAAGAGAAAGTATTTGTGACATCGTAAAAAAGCTCCTTCCTAACGGATAGTAATATACTATATGGAAGGAGCCCATCCAATGTTAATCCAATATATAAAGCTTATTTCTGGCAGTGTGGACAAAATACAGTCCCTCTGCCTCCAACAATAATTCTTTCTAATTCGGTCCCGCAGTTTTTGCAGGCTTCGCCTTTCCGCCCATACACGAATAATTCAAGCTGGAACATTCCGATCTGTCCTTGTGTATTGACATAAGAGCGTATAGTGCTTCCACCTTTTTCAACAGCCTCTGAAAGTGTCGCAATAATTTCTCTATATAGCGTGTCAGCTTCATTTTCATTAATCGTATTTGCGATTCTTTCAGGATGGATACCGCTGCGAAACAATGCTTCGTCAACATAAATATTACCTAATCCAACGACAATCTTTTGATCCAGCAAAGCGGTTTTAATACTTCTTGTCGTTTTCGCCAATCTTTCCTTGAAGTTTCCAATTGTAAAGGACGAATCGAAAGGCTCTGGTCCAAGCTGGGAAAGAGGCAATGTTTGATGCTCCTCCCCTTTTTTAAACAGATGCATCGTTCCAAATTTCCGGACATCCTTATAACGCAGCTCTGTGCCGTCTTCAAAATAAAAAATCACATGGGTATGTTTATCTACAGGATCATCCTTGGAAAATAAACCATATCTTCCTTCCATCCGCAAATGGGAAACGATTGTAAAATCACTCGTTTCAATAAGAAGAAACTTACCTCTCCGCTTAATATCTTCTATTCTTTGACCAACAAGAGCATCAGAAAATTCTTCGACATTTTCCGGTCTTTTTATCATCTTCGCCCACGAAACAACTACTTCTTTAATGACCTTTTTGTGTGTGAGCTCTTTAAGAGTACGTCTGACCGTTTCTACTTCTGGTAATTCAGGCACTTTATTTCCTCTTTTCTATTACTTAGCATCAAACCATGTATCGCCATACGAATAATCTACCTTCAGCGGTACACTTAATTCCACGGCGTTTTCCATCACATCAGGCACAATTTCCTTCAGCTTTTCAATTTCATCTTTTGGAGCTTCAAAAATCAATTCATCATGCACTTGAAGAAGCAGCTTCGCTTGTAAGCCTTCTGTTTCAAGGCGGTTCGCCATTTCAATCATTGCTTTTTTAATGATGTCTGCCGCACTTCCTTGTATCGGAGTGTTCATTGCTGTCCGCTCAGCGAAACTGCGTAAGTTAAAGTTTCTGCTTGTAATATCAGGCAAATATCTTCTTCTATGAAGCAATGTGGAGACATAGCCTTGCTGTTTAGCATCTGCCACTATTTCGTCCATATATGTCTTAACGCCAGGATAGCTTTCCAAATATCTTTCAATAAATTTCCCAGCTTCCTTCCTCGTTATATTCAAGCTTTGGGATAAGCCGTAATCGCTTATACCGTAAACAATTCCGAAGTTGACCGCTTTAGCATGTCTTCTCATATTGGATGTAACTTCATCTGCTTCGACATGGAATACAGACATGGCCGTTTCCGTATGAATATCATGATCTTCTCTGAATGCTTCAATTAGCTTTTCATCATTTGCAATATGTGCAAGCACACGAAGCTCAATTTGACTGTAATCTGCCGCGAATATGATCCAATCCTTTTCAGAAGGAACAAAAGCTTGTCTAATTTTTCTGCCTTCCTCTAATCTGATTGGAATGTTTTGCAAGTTAGGATCAATGGAGCTCAAACGTCCTGTTTGTGTCAGCACCTGATTAAAGCGTGTATGAATCTTGTTATCGTGAACTACTTTTTGAAGACCTTCAATATAAGTTGATTGAAGCTTGCCAAGCTGTCTGAATTCAAGAATCTCCTTAATAACATCATGGGAGCTTGCCAACTGCTCTAATACATCAGCAGAAGTGGAGTAACCAGTCTTCGTTTTTTTAACTACAGGCAGTCCAAGCTTTTCAAACAAAATAACGCCTAATTGCTTAGGTGAATTAATGTTAAATGTTTCTCCTGCCAAATCGTAGATGCGATTTTCAATACTCTTTAGCCTATCATTGATTTCTGCACCCATTTTTTGCAGGCGCTCCACATCAACCTGAACTCCTGTTGATTCCATATCTGCAAGCACAAGGCTAAGCGGCATTTCAAGTTGATGGAACAGCTCCTCTTGTCCATTTGCTTTAAGCTCTTCCTCCATTTTTTCCTGAATAGCCGCAAGAGCAAACGTTTTGCGAACAAGATGATCTGCTAGCATTTCCTCCTCAGGCACCTTGCGTTTTGCTCCTTTTCCATAAAATACTTCGTCTGATTGAATGTTCGTAAAGCCGTATTTTTTTGCAACAGATGCTACGTCGTCAATCGATGCGGACGGATCTGCAAGATATGCTGCAATCAAACAATCAAATGTGATTCCCTTCAAATGGATTCCTTTATGACGGAGGGCAACCTCTGACCTTTTCGCATCATATACAGTCTTCTGCTTTGTTTCATCTTCTGCCCATTCCTTAAATGCTTCGGATTCGAGAGCTGCTTCAATAGGCAAATAAAATGCGCCGTTCTCATTAACTAACGAGATACCGATTATAGGTGCATAGTGGTAATTGTCCTCAAGCACTTCAACATAAAGGGTATTTTTATCTGCAAAAATCTCCTTCGTAATTTCCTTCACTGGCTCATATTCAATCGCTTCGAGTTCTTCTTCTTCTTCAACAGGTGCATCTCCGAGCTTGTCCAAAAGAGAATTAAAGCCAAGCTCTTTGAAAAATGGGCGCAGCTTTTCTTCGTTCATACCTGGAAATTCTAATTCACCCAAACCAACAGTTAGCGGTGCCTCTCTTGTTATGGTGGCAAGCTCCTTGCTCATTAATGCTTGGTCCTTAAATTCTTCCAGCTTTTCTTTTAGCTTCTTCCCACTGACCTTGTCGATGGATACCAACAGGTTTTCTAGTGTTTCGAATTCCTTCAGAAGCTTAATGGCCGTTTTTTCTCCGACTCCCGGAACTCCTGGGATATTATCAGATGCATCTCCCATAAGCCCTTTCATGTCGATGATTCGATCAGGAGTCAAGCCGTATTTCTCTTGAATATGCTCCGGTGTATATGATTCGATATCTGTAATCCCTTTTCTTGTAATGTAAACAGTCGTTTTATCCGAGCTAAGCTGTGTCAAGTCCTTGTCTCCTGAAATGACAATAACCTCATACCCATCTTTTTCTCCTTGCAGAGAAAGTGTTCCGATAATATCATCCGCTTCATAGTTTTCAAGCTCATAATGTTTAATTCCATATGACTGCAATAATTCTCTTATATATGGAAATTGTTCTGATAGTTCAGGCGGTGTCTTCTGCCGGCCACCCTTATACTCACTGAATGTTTTATGGCGGAACGTTGTTTTGCCTGCATCAAAAGCAACGAGCAAATGTGTCGGCTTTTCGTCTTCTAATATTTTCATGAGCATCATTGTAAATCCGTAAACAGCATTTGTATGTACACCTTTGTCATTGTTCAGCAGCGGCAAGGCAAAAAATGCTCTGTATGCGATGCTGTTCCCGTCAATTAGGATCAGTTTTTTCTTCAAATTTTATTTCCTCCATTCATAATTTCCCTCTATATCAGCCTTGTGGCTTTAACAGCAAAATAAGTAGTACTATTATGGTCTAATCCTTTATATTTTACCATGAGTAATTATAGAATGTAAGAAATTGCCCTTGTTAAAGAGCTGAAAGAAATGGGTTTGGGACTTAAAAAAAAACAAAAAAGGAATAAGACAAAATTTATACCATCCTTAAGGGCGAATAGTATATCGTTCGTTTTTTTCTTGTTGTGGTGTCTTTCGGTTTAATTAATTACGATAATTAAACATTTTAGTGGAATAGAGCGAAGGCTCCTTGAATACTAAGGGGAATGGACCAAACAGGCGCAACCGAGAAGGCTAATCCATACCTGCCCGCTAAAAAGCGCGAGGACGAAAGTCATATTAAATTTTACTATGTATATATTAGGACAATCTTCAATAATCGTTTTCTTCAAATTAATCTCTATCTTTTCTCATATAAATGTAAGAAGCCGAAAGCGGGGTGGCTTTCGGCTTCACTCTTAACCTAATGGATAAGGGGGGTCTTCACTAGTATTGTAGCAAACCCTTGTAAACGCTTTGCAAACCCTATGTAAAAGTAATGTAAACTTGTACAATTAATATGGGAATCTTTTATGCAATAAAATGGTAAAAACTGTTCCTTTACCTACCTCGCTGTCTACCTTTATAACTCCTTTATGGAGTTCCACAAGATGCTTCACGATGGCAAGTCCAAGGCCAGTTCCACCAGAATTTCTGCTTCGCGCCTTATCCACCCTGTAAAAACGCTCAAAAATCCTTGGAATTTCTCCTCTTTCAATCCCTATACCAGTATCTGCAACTGACACGGAAATATTTTTTTCTTTTTCCTCAACAGAAACCGTAACTGTACCTCCGTTTACTGTGTAAGAAATGGCGTTTGATATTAAATTCATAAACACCTGAATAAGTCGGGCTCTGTCCCCTTCCATCCAAACCTCGTTACCAAGCCGTTCAAATTCAAGCTGTATTCCTTTAGCCTCTGCTTTATTCGAAAGCAGCTTGCGGACCTCTTCTAAGATATCCACAATATTAATAGGTTCTTTCACCAATGAAAAATTGTGCTGCTCCAGCTTTGTCAAATCAAGCAAATCCTGAATGAGCGATTGCAGTCTGTCACTTTCTTTTAAGATAATTTGTAGAAACTCAACCAACGCCTCTTTATTATCCATTGCTCCATCTAACAGCGTTTCCGAAAACCCTTTTATAGAGGTAATAGGTGTCTTCAGTTCATGGGACACATTTGCAACAAAGTCCTTCCTGATTTGTTCGAGTTTTTTTAGCTCTGTAATGTCATGAAATACAAGCAAAATTCCCATCCACATATCATTTGTACCGATAATCGGCACACCATACACTTGAAAACTTTTTTTCTCAAAGTGGATATTAAGCTGCAATTGCTTAACGACCTTATGCTCTGTCATGAAAATTTCCTCGACCAAATCAGATATTTCCCTATGCTCAATAACGTGATAATAAAGCTTGTACAAATATTCAGATGAATTAACCATAAATAAATCCTTGTAAGCTCTATTTACAAGATTGATATAGCCTCTACTGTCTATTAACAGTAATCCACTGCCAATGTTCTCAATAAGCGTACCAAGACGGTCCTGTTGAATTTCCTGAGCCTTGACCATCTCCTGCAGGTTTTTCGCCAGCTTATTTAAGGAGGAACTCAGAATTCCTGTTTCATCCATATTATCTTCATATGTACGTGCATGATAATTTCCTTTTGCGAGATCGACAGCCACCTTTGCTGCTGATTCAATTGGTCTCATATAACGGAATACTAGTGTCAAACCAATTACAAAAATTAGCACAAAAGCGATAAGCAATGCTGCAAGGACATATGTATTCATCTTTTGATAGGCATCTTCTTGTGAGGATAAATCAATACCTAAAAACAAATAGCCTTGCTTCTCACCATTAAAGTTCAACTCTTTCCAGTAATAATGGAAATCTGTATCTCCACCTGTATACTCGTTTTGTGGCTGGCTCGATACTTTACTGACAACAGTACTTATGCTTTCCAAAAATTCTTCATGTGATTTATCGCCCTCATCAATGAGAATTTTTCCTTTTGTATCAGTTATCGTTATTTGCAAATCAAGCAGCTCGCTGTATTCCTTGATCTCATTTGTATCTATTTCATCCATGCTGTTAAGCTCGGCCATCTTTGCTGCAAGCAAGGTGCTTTCCCTCTCCAGCCTGATGTTAGATGAGTTTATGTAAGAAGACTTATTAAGCTGATAAATAAACAGACCAAGCACCAAAAAAACAATGGCGACGATCAAAAGCAAACTGGCAAGCAGCCTGGATTTAAATGTTATCATTTATTTTGGTTCCTCTAGCTTATATCCTAATCCACGGATTGTTTTAATATAAATCGGTTTTTTCGTGTTATGCTCCATCTTTTCGCGCAAATGGCTTATATGAACATCTACTATTCTTGTATCCCCAACAAAATCATAGTTCCAAACAGCACTTAAGAGCTGATCTCTTGTAAGCACACGACCTTTGTTTCTAGCCAAATAAAGAAGCAGTTCGAACTCTTTTGGAGTCAGTTCCAGAAGCTCGTCCTTAAAATATGCTTCATAGTGATTAGGCATGACTTTAAGATCCCCGATTTTTAATGTGTCTTTCTCTTCCTTTTCTTGCTCAGAGGATTCCGACTGCAGCTGTGATCTTCTCAGAACAGCTTTAATACGGGCAATGACTTCCCTTGGGCTGAATGGTTTTGTCATATAATCGTCTGCACCAAGCTCTAACCCAAGCACCTTATCAAACTCATCGTCCTTTGCTGTCAGCATAAGAATCGGCGTAAATATTCTTTGCTGCCGTAGATTCTTACATACATCCATTCCATCCATTTTCGGAAGCATCAAATCAAGAAGGATGACATCAGGATTCGACGTTACGGCTAGGTTAAGCCCTTCCTCTCCATCCATTGCCGTAATTACATCATAGCCCGCCTGCTGCAGGTTATATTTTAGCAGTGTTACGATAGACTGCTCATCATCAACTACAAGAACTTTCTTCTTCATTATGTGCCTCCAAGTTTAAAAGTTTCCCCTAAGTCCCCCAAATATTACATATCTATTATAGTATAAATCAGCACGTGATGAACAACAAGCTAAGCTTCTCCTATCCATCCTACTTTCTACATATATTATAACAACTGTACTTTTTATACGAAAAAAGACCCATCATAACGATGGGTCATAGTTTCAACATATTATGTAAGAACCTTTAGTACATTTTTCACAGAACGTACAGATTTGTCTAATGCCGTTTTTTCTGCCTCCGTCAATTCAAGCTCAATCACTTGTTCAATGCCATTTCCCCCGAGAATCGTCGGAACACCCAGGTAAATATCCGAATAACCATATTCCCCATCAAGATAAGCAACCGCCGGCAATACTCTTCTTTGGTCTTTAATAATCGCTTCACACATGTCAGCAAGTGAAGCAGCAGGTGCATAATAAGCGCTTCCATTTCCAAGAAGATTAACAATTTCAGCACCACCATTTCTTGTTCTTTCAATAATTTCTTCCAAGCGGTGCTTCGGTATTAATGTCTCAAGCGGTATACCTCCAGCATAGGAGTAGCGGATTAAAGGCACCATATCATCGCCATGGCCACCGAGAACAAAACCGGTAATATCCTTAACAGAAAGGTTTAATTCCATTGCCACAAAGCTTCTAAATCGAGCAGTATCTAGCACGCCTGATTGACCAATTACTCTTGTTTTTGCAAAGCCTGATTCCTTGAACACAGTGTAAGTCATAGCATCGACTGGGTTTGAAAGAACAATAATAATGCAATCAGGAGAGTATTTGACTACTTCCTTCGTGACCGACTTCATGATACTTTGATTTGTCTGAACTAAATCATCTCTGCTCATTCCCGGCTTTCTTGCAATTCCGGCAGTGATAACTACAATATTAGATCCTTCTGTATCCTTATAATCAGATGTGCCTTTAATATTAGCATCAAATCCTTGAATAGGGCTTGCCTCAAACATATCAAGTGCTTTCCCCTTAGTTGGATTCTCCATCTGTGGAATATCAAGCAGCACAATATCGCTAAGCTCCTTTTGCGCTAATAGAAATGCTGTTGTAGCTCCAGTAAACCCGCTGCCAATAATGGAAATTTTTTTACGTAAACCCATTTGCTTTTCCTCCTTTTTCATTAATTAACTCCAATAAAAGAGGGAAGAGGCCCCTCACACTCTTCCCTCAAACAGACTAAGCCGCACAATATTAACAAGGATTCCTTGCTAAGGAACACCAGTCAAACTCATACAAACAAAAATCTTTAGTCCATATTTTTAATTAATTCATCACCGAATTCAGAGCATTTCACTTCTGTCGCTCCGTCCATTAGGCGTGCGAAATCGTAAGTGACCACTTTTGAAGCGATTGTCTTTTCAACAGAAGCAACGATTAACTGTGCCGCTTCATTCCAGCCTAAATGCTCAAGCAATAAGACGCCTGACAAAAGAACGGAAGAAGGATTCACTTTATCCTGACCAGCATATTTCGGTGCAGTACCATGTGTCGCTTCGAAAATAGCGTGCCCTGTTTCATAGTTGATATTCGCTCCTGGAGCAATCCCGATTCCGCCTACTTGAGCCGCAAGTGCATCGGAAATATAGTCTCCATTCAAGTTCATTGTAGCAACTACATCGAACTCTGTTGGGCGAGTTAAAATTTGTTGCAAGAAGATATCAGCAATAGAATCTTTCACAATGATTTTCCCAGCAGCTTCAGCTTCTGCCTGTGCTTTATTTGCAGCATCAGAGCCTTGCTCTTCTTGAATGCGGTCATATTGTGCCCATGTGAACACCTTGTCCCCGAATTCCTTCTCGGCTAATTCATAACCCCAGTTTTTGAAGGCACCTTCAGTGAATTTCATGATATTGCCTTTATGTACAAGAGTCACAGACTTTCTGCCTTCTTTAATAGCATAATTGATGGCTGCTCGCACTAAACGGCTTGTTCCTTCTTCAGAAACTGGCTTGATTCCTAAACCGGAAGTTTCAGGGAATCTGATTTTGTTAACACCCATTTCATCTTGAAGGAATTTCAATAATTTCGCCACGCCTTCAGAACCTTTTTCATACTCGATTCCTGCATAAATATCCTCTGTATTTTCACGGAAGATAACCATGTCAGTATCCTGTGGACGTTTTATAGGAGAAGGCACGCCTTCAAACCATCTGACAGGACGTAAACATACATAAAGATCAAGCTCTTGACGAAGTGCAACGTTCAATGAACGAATACCGCCGCCAACAGGAGTTGTCAATGGACCTTTTATAGCAATCAAGTATTCTCTTATTTCTTCCAATGTCTCAGATGGCAGCCATTCTCCTGTTTCGTTGAATGCTTTTTCTCCAGCTAACACTTCTTTCCACACAATCTTACGCTCGCCGCTATATGCTTTTTCTACGGCAGCATCAAGCACTCTTGAAGCAGAAGCCCAGATGTCAGGACCGATTCCGTCACCTTCGATAAATGGTACGATTGGATTAGCTGGTACATTTAATACACCATCAACTACTGAAATTTTTTCACCTTTCATATGTATCCCTCCGTTAAAAAAGTATTTCCTGCAAAAGGAACTTTCCTCCTTTTGCAGAAATGGCTAAAGTAAGTTCTCGAGCATATTGGCTTCGTCTAAGAAGGGTGTTTGGCAAAGTATGCCGGTCTTCCCACCATTCCTTAAAAAAGGAAGGTTGGACTCTGCTTGTTCTATGCTAGATTTAGTATATCATAGACGCTTTAACTTAGCGTTCATGAACAGGAATATAAACCGCTCTTTCAGGTCCTGTATAATCAGCTCTTGGTCTGATTAAGCGATTGTTTTCGTATTGCTCCAAAATATGGGCAAGCCAGCCGGAAACCCTGCTAACTGCAAAGATTGGCGTGAACAAATCATGATCGATTTCCAAGCTGTGATAAACAGAAGCAGAAAAGAAATCCACATTAGGAACAAGATTCTTCTTCTCCTTTAACAGCTCTTCGATTTTTATGCTCATATCAAAAAGCTCTGATTGTCCAGTCAATTCTGTCAGCTTGCTTGCCATTTCCTTCAAGTGCTTAGCGCGAGGGTCACCTTTACGGTAAACACGGTGACCGAAGCCCATGATTTTCTCTTTCTTTTCCATTTTCCCAGAAATATATGCATCAACATTATCGACACCGCCGATTTCTGTCAGCATTTTCATAACAGCTTCGTTAGCACCGCCGTGCAATGGTCCCTTTAATGCACCTATAGCAGATGTAATGCCTGAATAAACATCAGACAATGTTGCCACACATACCCTTGCTGTAAAAGTGGAGGCGTTCAGCTCATGGTCTGCATGAAGCACTAATGCTTTATTAAATGCCTCTACCGCAATGCTCTCAGGTTCTTCCCCTGTCAGCATATATAAAAAATTAGCTGCAAAGCTTAAATTTTTCCTAGGTGCAATCGGATCAAGCCCTTTTCTTAATCTAGAAAAGGCTGTAACGATAGTAGGGATTTTGGCTTGTAATCGCAATGCCTTTTGGTAGTTTGTGCTTTCATCCATAAAGTCAGCATCCTTGTCATACACACCAAGAAGGGATACTGCAGAACGAAGAACAGCCATTGGATGCACGTTATTAAGCGGCATTAGCTTCAGCTGTTCAAGCAGCGGCGCAGGCAGCTCTGCATTGTCTGCTAATTCTTGCTTTAACTCATTCAATTCTGCTTCTGTCGGCAACCTTCTGTTCCACAGCAAAAAAACTACTTCTTCAAAACTGGAGTTCTCTGCCAACACATCAATATCATAACCAACATAGGATAATGAATCATCAATGATAGAGCTAATAGAAGAAGTTGTTGCAATTATTCCTTCAAGACCTCTTGTTACTGCCATAAACTATCTCTCCTTTTCTCCTTACTTCTCTCCAATACATCGCAATAAATTAAATACCCATATTATTCATGAATGTAGTTACGAATATATTTAAAAATTTTTTAAATGAATCTTGCCTCTACATTGAATTTTTCGATTATTCTGAATGAAGTTAATTAAGCTTGGTTGGAGCCATTTAATAAAGTTTTAGTGACGGGCTAGAAAACTGCCGTGAAAAAAGTTCACTATTTTGTAAGATTAACTGATTATGTACCTAAAAATCAATAAAAAATTATAGTGCGGATTTTTAAGGTCAGATATTGAGGGACTTTTTTTAACTTTTTAATTGTAAGTCACTTTGCCATTTTTGTCATAATAAGGATTTGTAAATGCTTACATTTTTCATCAAAAAAAATAAGTGATTCCTTTTTGAAAATACGGGTTTTCCGTAACTACATTTTTATTATACCTAATAATTATCAAAATGTCTCATATTTTACACCTATAAACTATCAATATAGTAAAAAATATTACATAGTTACTATCTCGCTTGTAAAATATATTCTTTTCACAGCACTTATATTCCGGAATTTTCATGAAAGAACCTGACAGAACAAATGGGGAGGGTGCTGCACCCCAAAAGTTAGAGTTGAAATCTAACTTTTGGGGGGTTTTTTTATGGCTAAATATAGTGGGAATTTCAAACTAAAAATTGTTCAAGAGTATTTGAAAAGTGCTTTAAGTTATGACCGATTGGCGCAAAAATACAGTATTCCATCTTCTTCACCAATTAAGAATTGGGTAAGTGCTTATAAAGCTTTTGGCGAAAAAGGGTTACAACGGAAAATAGCTAATGAGGAATACCCTGTTCAATTCAAATTGGATGTATTACACTTTAGGAAACAAACAGGTGCTTCTTTTCAAGAGACAGCGATTCAATTTAGGATAAATAATCCGAGTTTAATCGCCAAATGGAACAGTAAATTAGAAAAAGAAGGAATAGAGGGCCTGCAACAAAAAGCAAAGGGGCGCCCGTCTATGTCTAAAAAACCAAAAACAACAGCGAATAAACAGAATAAACCAATGTCACGTGAGGAACAGTTAGAACGTGAAAATGAAATGCTTCGATTAGAGGTTGCCTATTTAAAAAAGTTGAAGGCTTTTCGAGAGAATCCGGATGCCTTCCTCGAAAAGCACAAGCAGCCATCGCCTTCGAACTTAAAGAAGAAGGATTCCGATTAAAAGATGTCTTAACACAAGTGGAAATTCCAGAGGCAACGTATCATTATCAAATCAAACAGATGAAACAAAAGGATCCAAATGAAACGTGGGAAACGTTGATTTTAGAGACGTTTGAGAAGCATAAAGGCAGATATGGTTACCGTCGTATTCATGCGGAATTGAAAATGCAAGGTTACCCCGTTAACCATAAGAAAGTACAACGTATCATGAAGAAGCTAGGTTTGAAATGCGAAAAATTCGTGCGTAAATCACGCTACAAATCGTATAAAGGTACGGTTGGGAAAGTGGCGAAAAATCGTTTGAACCGTCGTTTCCACACACCACATACCCTTCAAAAAGTTGTGACCGACGTAACGGAATTCAAATGTACAAATGATGAGAAGTTGTATTTAAGCCCTATCATGGATTTATATAACGGGGAAATTATTGGGTTTAGTATGTCTAAAAGTCCAACGCTGGAATTTGTGATGGATTCATTAAAACAGGTGCTTCCTATTATTCAAGAGCGTGCCAAATATCGAACAACCATTCACTCCGATCAAGGCTGGCACTATCAGCACTACAAATGGGTACAAACATTGAAAGAAAATAAGATGTACCAAAGCATGTCTCGCAAAGCAACATGTGCAGACAATGCAGCAATGGAGAACTTCTTTGGCTTACTGAAGCAGGAAATGTATTACGGAGAACAATTAATTTCTTACGAAACATTGAATATGAAGATTGAGAAGTACATCCATTACTATAACAACGATCGAATTAAACAAAAACTGGCCGGCATGAGTCCGGTAAAATTCCGAACTCATGCCAGCCAATTAGCTGCATAATAAAAACTCTAACTTTAAGGGGTCACTACCGAGTAGTAAACTTTTTTATAAAAATGAATATGGCACAATAATATTGCATCCAAAGTGGGCACAGCTTCATTGAGGCTGTGCCGAATTCTCTTATTATTTTCCAATTGCGGCCCCATCACTTCTTGGATCGACTCCACCATAAAGATATCCTTGATCATCAATAAGGATTGCATTAGCATGGCCCATTATTCCGTCAAAAGCTTCTACCCTGTTTACCAAGTGACCGGCCTTTTGCAGCTTTTCTAATACGTCTGTTGAAACACGACTTTCCATCTTCAATTCCTCAGTCTTTTCCCCCCATGTTCTGCCCCATACAAATCTTGGTCCACTGATAGCTTCTTGTGGATTCATGCCATAATCAAACATTCTCGTAATCATGACAGTTTGCGTTTGCGGCTGTCCCTCGCCTCCTTGCGTTCCATATAATACATATGGTTTATCGTTTTTAAAAGCCATTGCAGGCATCAATGTATGAAAAGTTCTTTTTTGTGGTTCCAATGCATTAATATGTTGTTCATCTAATGAAAAGAAGGAGCCTCTATTTTGCATAGTTATCCCTGTATCTCCAGCAACAATTCCAGAGCCAAACTCGAAATAAAGACTTTGAATAAAGGAAACTGCATTGCCATCACTATCTACAACTGCAGCATGTGCTGTATCGCTGCCAACAGGCTGTGTTGATATATTACTTGTTTCTTCAATTGATATGGAATTTGCAAGCTCCTTAGCGTATTCCTTGCTTAAGAGCCTATCTAAAGGAATATCATGCCAATTCGGATCTGTTAAGTGCTTGTTTCGGTCATAGAAGCTTGCTTTTATTGACTCCACCAATAAGTGATAATATTGATAAGAACCATGAGGTATCTTAGATAGATCGAAATTTTCCAAAATATTAAGGATCATCAAGCCCACAAATCCTTGTGAATTAGGTGGTACTTGAAATATAGTATAGTCACGATAAGTACTCGAAAGCGGGTCTCCCCACTCTCCCTGATGATCTGCAAAATCAGCTTCTGTTAAAAAGCTACCTTTTTTCTGTAGACTCGTTATGATTTTGTTTGCCAAATCACCTTTATAAAAATCATCTCTTCCCTTTTCTGCCAATTGGGATAATGAGTGTCCCAGATTCGTTTGCACAAACTTTTGAAAAGCACGAGGAGTTTCCCCGTCCGGCAGGAAGATAGCTTCCGTATCTTTATCTTTCTTAAGCAGCTCCACATTCTTTACTGTATTTTCATATTGATCATTCGATAAGGGGAAGCCATACTTTGCATATTCAATCGCAGGCGCTAGTACATCTTGAAGCGACATACTTCCATATTCATTCAATATGGCATCCCAGCTGTCCACCATCCCCGGCACTGTTATAACACTTTCAATGCCTCTAAAAGGGATGGAATCTTTTCCTTTATATTTATCCCTTGTTGCTGCAGCGCCGGATTTGCCGCTGCCATTATAGGAGCGAATTTTCTTGTCCTTTGCCTCATAAGTAAGCCAAAAAGAATCCCCGCCGAGCCCTGTCATATGAGGATAAACGACAGCAAGGCAAGCACTGACAGCCACAGCTGCGTCAAAGGCGTTACCACCATTATCCAGTATCCTTTCACCAGCCTGTGATGCTAAATAATGTGGACTTACAACCATCGTTTTTGTACCAACAATCACTTTATTCAAACTAGCTTCTCCTCCCTTTTTAAGCTGACAGGTTGAATGGAACTGGAACTAGCTTGATTTTTATCAGTCGTGAATAAAAATAACACAGCACCGATTATTAACAACCCTCCTGCTAAATAAAACCCAAATTCAAGACTTCCTGTTTTGTCAGCAAAATACCCTGTAATATATGGTGCGAAAATAGAGGAAAGCATTCCGCTGAAGTTAAAGAACCCATACACTCTTGAATACATCGACTGTGGAGTGATGTCAGCCATATAGGAAATCAAAACTGGATCTAACGCCAATTTTCCAAGTAAACCGTACAAGCATAAGCCGACAATCAAAAAGGAATAATTTTCTGTATACGGGATAATAAATTGACATAATGCACCTGCTAATGCAAGGCCGATAATAAGCGGTTTTCTGCTTTTAATTCGATCAGATAAGAAACCGAAAAGAATTGCTCCAGGGATGGAAGCCCATGGTACTAAAGAAGAAATAATTCCAGTTTGTGATGCTTCAATATCTCTAGCTGTTTGCAAGTAATATGGAAGCCATGTAAGCATTCCGAAAAATCCATATAAAGAGCAGAAAATCAAAATATAAACGAATATATGGTTTTTTGTGAAGATTTTTTTCCACTCCACTTTTTCTGTTGCTTGAACATTCTGTTTTTTCTCTTTATGCGAGTTGTCACGAACAAAAACAGCAATTAAGATACCAACGATAATGGTTGGAATCGCAAATACATAAAAGGGGAATTGCCATCCTTTGTTCAATGTATAAGTAAAATAGCTTGATGACATAAATCCTAGCGAGATACCAAACGCCATACCGCTATTTATGATGGCAGAAACAAGTCCTCGATACTTTTTCGGTGTTATTGTGGAGGAAATTCCGTATTGGGACCCGTAATAGGTGCCTTCTCCTAATCCCGTTAGTGCACGCATCATTAAAAATATGCCGAATGTTGCAGATGCACCGCTCAAATATGTTCCGATACCAAAAACGATAAAGCCGATTACAAGAACTTTCACACGGCCGAATTTATCAGCCAAAATTCCTGTTGGGATTTGCATGAGTGCATATGCAGCAAAGAAAACAGTCGACATTAAGCCTAGCTGTGTTTGATTTAAACTCCATTCCTCCCCGATACTTCCCATAACAGGTGATAAAATATTCCTGTCAGCATACATAAATACCCAGCCTAAAAAGAATAAAAAGATAGTGAGTGCAGGACGTGTTTTTTTCATGTACATGTCTCCTTTAACTAAAATGTTGACATAATAGTATCATGATAAAAACAAAAGGGATTGTATTCTGTCAGATTTTCTGACATGGTTTTTTCGTTTAGAAAACAATTATCTTTATATAATTTCAAAATGTAATTATTATAGCTTTTTTAATTCCAAAACGAATGTTGGTAGCATTTTCACGAAAGATTTTCTTACACTATGTAGAAGTACCCGAAATTAAATAAAAAAAGGACAAAGCTTATAATAGTGGAATAAAAAAAGGGAATCAGCGCTGCTGATTCCCAAAAGTTATTTAAACCATTCCATTGCACGCATTGCCATATAAGCAATGCCTGCACCTATAAGCGGACCAACTGCAACTCCTTTAAACAAAGAAACTGCTAATATTGTCCCTAGCACAAGAGCAGTGGTGATTTGTGGATCTGATGACAATAAATTAACACCGCCTTTTGCCAGCAATGCAACTGCTATACCAGATAATAGTGCAATCCATGCAAATGGTGATTTAAAAGCGGCTGATAAGTCCCGGAAGCCGATTTCACCTGTTGCAATTGGTGCAAGTACTGCAATTGTAATGATGGTCACTCCCCAATTAATACCCTTCGACTGAATGAAGGAGAAGGATTTAGCATCAAGCCCAATCACCTTCAAAAGTAATAAGGCTCCAACTGCAATTAATAGAGACGTATTTTTTGCAATAAGGGCTATAGCAATTAGTAAATACAAAAATAGATAAGATTGACTGAACATAGTTGATTACTCCTTTGCGAAAACTAATTGACCATTAATTGACCCATCCATTTCTTTTCCTCTATAATCAATGATATAACATGGATGAGCCATAGTGATTCACATTATTTTATATGGTTATTTTTGATTAGTATACATATGAATAACAAAGATTAAACAAACTAATATGTATTTTTAAGCGAGAATGGGAGGACAATTGTTTGAATATGACTTTGATTCACCGTTCACTTCGTCTGCTGTTTGTCATTGCAGTGACGATACTAGTATTTGTTGGATTTTTTTATTTATCAAAAATAACCTATCCCTTTATTATAGGCTTTTTGATTGCTTTTCTTATGAACCCCCTTGTTAACTTTCTACAATTCAAGTGCAAATTACCTAGAGCTTTTGCAGTAATCTTAAGCATTATTATTATCTTATCTTTATTTGCAGGACTTATCACCTTGCTGGTTGCAGAGATTGTAACAGGTGCCGCTTATTTAGCGAATGTGGTACCAGAGCATATTAATCTTCTTATTGAATACATCGAAGACTTTTTTACAGCGCAAATTATTCCGTTATATAACCAACTTGCAAGCACATTTAATAATTTAGGCACAAGCCAGCAAAATACGATTATTACTAATATTAAAAATGTTGGCGAACAAATTGGGTCAAGTGTCGGAACGTTTATCCAAACATTCTTTCAGAACATCCCCATTATCTTATCTTGGTTTCCCAATGCTGCTACAGTGATTATTTTTTCTTTATTGGCAACTTTCTTTATAAGCAAAGATTGGAACCGTCTAATTCGGAAATTAACAAACCTGCTGCCTCCCCGCTTCAGCAAAAGCGGAAAGTCAGTGTTTGTCGATTTAAAAAGAGCTTTGCTCGGCTTTTTAAAAGCACAGCTTACATTAGTATCCATAACAACTGTTATCATTCTTATCGGGTTAATCATCCTCCGTGTTGATTATGCCATTACGATAGCGTTAGTCACTGGAATTGTTGATATCATTCCGTATTTAGGGACAGGTCTCGTATTTGTTCCTTGGATTATTTACGAAGTGATCATAGGTCAAATGCCTCTAGCTATTGGACTGACTGTATTGTATATAGTAGTTCTTGTCCAAAGGCAAATTATGGAGCCAAAAATACTATCATCCAGCATCGGGCTTGATCCCCTTGCAACCTTAGTCGCCTTATTTGTCGGCTTTAAGCTCATTGGATTTCTAGGATTAATTGTCGGTCCAGTAACACTTGTAATCATTAGCACGTTAAATAAGGCAGGTGTTTTCGCCGATCTATGGAGCTTTATTAAAGGAGCAGAAAAATAACAAAAAAAACAGCGGCTTGGAAAATCCATGCCGCTGTTTTTTTTAAACCGTCTATTGCTGGATAATAATCCTGTTCTTTTGCAGCAGTTTTTTCTGCATATAATGAAGCAACAGCTTTTTGCAGAGCTTTCTAGTTGGCGGAAGCAGCAGCAAAGCACCAACAATATCAGACAGAAATCCTGGCAACAGCATAAAGATTCCACCAATTAATACGCAAAAGCCATTCAAAATGGCGTCACCAGGCAGAATTCCAAGACTAAGCTGTTCCTGAACATTTCTGATTGCTTTAACGCCTTCCTTCTTCAAAATAAAAGCTCCCAGCAAGCTAGTTACTACTACTAATATTAACGTCTCCGGAATGCCGATTAACTTCCCTGATAACAGGAATGCAGCTAATTCGACAAGCGGCAGAATCAATAATGCAATAAAGAGATTACGCAAATGACGCTCCTCCTTTAATACTTCTTTTCTCCATTATAGCTTTTTCTTTACAATTATAAAAATATTAGTACCAAGCATTTATTCCCAGAAAAAAAAACACCGAAAGGCACATCCTTGTTTCTAAAAAACAAGGTGAGCTTTTTTCGGCGTTTACTTAAATATTAAAGTACGCTTGCATGTCCGCTGTAGATTGTTCCAATGCGAGAATCAACTGTGATTTCTTGACCATCAGTGAAGATCTCAGTTGCATTTTCCACTCCAACAATAACAGGTATACCAAGGTTAAGTCCAACAACAGCAGCATGGCTTGTTAAACCGCCCTCTTCTGTTATTAATGCACTGCATTTTTCAAGTGCAGGGACCATGTCACGATCTGTTCCTGTTGTAACCAAAACAGATCCTTGCGTTACTTTATCAAGAGCATCCTTTGCGTTTGTAGCAATGATTGCTTTACCATAAGCTGTTTTACGGCCGATTCCTTGACCTTTTGCCAAAATATCACCAACAACATGGATTTTCATAATGTTTGTTGTTCCTGTTTCGCCAACAGGCAAGCCAGCAGTAATAACAACAGTATCACCATGTGTAACGATAGAGCTGTTAACACTTTCTTGGATTGCAACATCAAGCATTTCATCTGTAGACTCACTTCTTGTGCTTAGACGCGGGTATACACCCCATACTAATGCAAGCTGTCTCAAAATAGGTGCATCATATGTTACAGCTACAATTGGAGCTTCTGGACGATATTTAGAAATCATTCTTGCTGTTTGTCCGCTTGCTGTTGGTGTGATAACTGCTTTTACATCAAGGTTCAACGCAGTGTGAGCAACTGATTGTCCGATTGAATCAGTGATATTAGGTTCAACATCTCTGCTTCTCTTCGAAAGAATCTCTTTATAGTTAAGTGCAGTTTCTGCTCTTGAAGCAATGTTGTTCATTGTTTGAACAGCTTCAATTGGGTATGTTCCAGCAGCAGTTTCACCTGAAAGCATGATAGCATCTGTACCATCGAAAATCGCGTTTGCAACGTCACTTGCTTCTGCTCTTGTTGGGCGTGGGTTGCGTTGCATGCTGTCAAGCATTTGCGTAGCAGTGATAACTGGTTTCCCAAGAATATTACATTTTTTGATCAATAATTTTTGTACCAATGGCACTTCTTCTGCAGGTATTTCCACACCTAAGTCACCACGAGCAACCATTAAGCCATCAGAAACTTCCAAGATTTCATCGATGTTATCAACACCTTCTTGGTTTTCGATTTTAGGAATGATATGAACATGAGAAGCGTTATTGTCTTTTAACAACTGCTTGATTTCAAGTACATCAGATGCACGACGCACGAAAGATGCTGCGATGAAATCAACGCCTTGCTCCACACCGAAAAGAATGTCGTTCGTATCTTTTTCTGTGATACCTGGAAGCTTAACAGAAACTCCTGGCACGTTAACACCTTTTTTGTTTTTAAGTGTGCCTGTGTTTAGGATTTTTGTATGTATTTCTCCAGCTGCTTTGTCAATGCTTGTTACTTCAAGTCCGATAAGACCGTCATCTAAAAGGATTTTGCTTCCTTCTTCCACATCATCGATAAGTCCTTCGTAAGTGATGGAAAACTTATCAGCATTTCCTTCTACTTCTGTCATAGACACGATAATGTTATTTCCTGCTACAAGCTCAACTGCTCCGTCTTTCATGTTGTTTGTACGGATTTCAGGGCCTTTAGTATCAAGTAAAATAGCAACGTTTTTACCTGTGATTTCAGACGCTTCACGAATGTTCTTGATACGTGCGCCATGCTCGTCAAAGTCACCATGTGAGAAGTTTAATCTTGCAACGTTCATACCAGCTTCCATAAGTTGTGTAAGCTTTTCAATACTTTCACTAGCAGGACCGATTGTACATACTATTTTTGTCTTACGCATTATATATGCCTCCGTTATAATAATTTTTTTACTAATTATCTCTTTATATTCATGGCAGAGACTCCAAGTAGAATAAATCTAATTCGAGTCTCCTTTTCTATCATCAGATGGATAGTTCTTTTGATAGGCGATATAAGTTCTTGTCAATTGTATGTTTGCGTGATAAAGCCTCAATTATATCATAATCTACTAATTGGTTCTTTTCGATACCGACTGCTCGTCCGCCTTTTCCTTCAACAAGAAGCTCAACAGCGTAAGCCCCAAGTCTGCTTGCAAGCACACGGTCTGCTGCAGTTGGAGATCCTCCGCGCTGCATATGTCCTAATACAGATACACGAGTGTCAAAGCCAGTGTGTTCTTCGATTTGTCTGCCGATTTCGACGCCTGAGCATACACCTTCAGCAACAATGATAATACTGTGTTTTTTGCCGCGCTCGCTTCCTTTTTTCAGACGGTCCACTACTTCATCAATATGGAAGCCTTCTTCTGGAATTAGGATTGTTTCCGCACCGCCAGCTAAACCTGACCAAAGCGCGATGTCACCAGCATTTCTTCCCATTACTTCCACAATGAATGTGCGTTCATGAGATGTTGCTGTGTCGCGGATTTTATCAATCGCATCAATAACTGTGTTCAAAGCAGTGTCAAAGCCGATTGTCAACTCTGTTCCTGGAATATCATTGTCAATAGTTCCCGGCACGCCGACACATGGATAGCCTTGTTCTGTAAGCGCCTTCGCCCCCATGTAGGAACCGTCTCCGCCAATAACTACAAGACCGTCGATACCATGCTTCTTAAGCTGTTCGATCCCTTTTTGCTGACCTTCTTTTGTTTTAAACTCTTCACAACGCGCAGAAAATAGGAAAGTTCCACCACGGTGGATGATGTCACCAACAGAACCAACTTCTAATTTCTTGAAGTTTCCACTGATAAGACCTGCATATCCGCCAATAACTCCGTATACTTCCAAGTTGTGATAAATTGCTTTACGCACAACCGCTCTTACTGCCGCATTCATTCCTGGCGCATCACCGCCACTAGTTAGTACCCCAATTCTTTTCACCATTAAAATCACCTCATACAATTTAATCTACTGCTATGTAGATAAAAACATACATATACTAAATTATATAACATCATTCTGCAATATCTGTCACAAATATTACAAATAAAAAGATAAACATTCCGAAAAAAAGATAATTTTCAAGGTACCTTTTCCTAATTATGATAATTTAGCTTTCATTCTAATTACATTTGACTATAACAATTCTAACATATCATGAAGGCTCATCTATCTCAACTTTATATGAAAAAAAAATAAAAGACGAAATTGTCAGCAAGTTTTTTTCACTCACTCTTTATCTTTTCCCGAATAAAGAAGCTTAAACCATTCTGCATGCTATTTTAACATATCTTCCATTACTTTTTTTACTGCCCTTTTGCATTTTCTCATTTTCTGCTAATAAATGCTACAATTCATACAAAATTTTATGTCTTTTTTCATTACAAAAGAAAAGAGCTTAAATAAGAAAGCTTATGCTCCCCATTTAAGCTCCCGTATTGGCTCACTCGGAAATGTGTTCTCCAATCGCTTTAAACTTATTGTAGCGATGTTCAACAAGCTCTTCTTCTGTCATTGCTTTAAGTTCCTTAAGGGAAGTAAACAGCACAGTTTCAATTTCTTTCGCCTGTGCTTCCACATCATGATGTGCTCCGCCTCTTACCTCTGGAATGATTTTATCAACAATCCCCATTTCCTTTAAATCGGGAGCTGTGATTTTCATTCTTTCAGCAGCTTGCTTCGCCTGATTTGAATCCTTCCACAGGATACTAGCAGCACCTTCCGGAGAAATAACCGAATAAGTGGAGTTTTCCAGCATATGCATATAATTTCCGACGCCTAATGCTAAAGCACCACCACTGCCGCCTTCTCCAATTACTATACACACAACAGGTACCTTCAAGGAAGCCATCTCAAACAGGTTTTTTGCAATAGCCTCGCTTTGGCCTCGCTCTTCAGCAGCCTTACCTGGATAAGCACCTTTCGTATCAATAAAGCATACGATTGGTCTTCTGAATTTATCTGCTTGCTTCATCAGCCTTAATGCTTTTCTATATCCTTCAGGATGTGGCATCCCAAAGTTTCTGCGAATATTTTCCTTCGTATCCTTTCCTCTTTGGTGACCAATTACCGTAACTGGCAAACCTTTAAATTTGGCAATACCTGAAACAATCGCAGCATCATCGCCAAAAGTCCTGTCACCGTGGAGCTCCATGAAATCTGTGAAAAGATAAGGAATATAGTCAAGAGTTGTCGGCCTGCTTGGATGCCTTGCAATCTGCACCCTGTCCCAAGGCTTCATGTTCTCATAAACCTCTTTTTCCAATTTTTCCAATCGTTTTTCCAGCTTTTCAATTTCAGTGGAAAGATCTACATTCGCCTTTTTGGAGAAATCTTCTAATTCTTTAATCTTGTTTTTTAATTCAACAACTGGCTTGTCAAATTCTAGTTCTACCATTCTGAATCACCGCCTGCCTGATGCATTTCTAATACTAAATGAAGCTTTTCTTTCATTTCCAGTCTCGGTATGACGGCATCGAGCTGTCCATGCTTTAATAGAAATTCAGATGTTTGGAAATCCTCTGGCAGCTTCTCTCCAATTGTCTGTTCGATAATTCTTCGTCCAGCAAATCCGATAAGCGCGCCAGGCTCAGCAAAGTTAAAGTCACCTAACGAAGCAAAACTCGCGGAAACGCCTCCGGTAGTCGGATGTGTCATCACTGTAATATAAAGTCCACCATTGTCGCTGAACTTTTTCAATGCTGTACTCGTTTTCGCCATTTGCATCAAACTAAGGACACCTTCTTGCATCCTTGCACCGCCTGAAGCAGTGAAAATAATAAATGGCAATGAAAGCTCATCAGCCTTTTCAATTGCTAAGGTAATCTTCTCACCAACAACGGAGCCCATGCTTCCCATGCGGAAGGTAGAATCCATGACTGCGATCACTACTTTAATACCGTTTATTTCACCTGTTCCAGTTACGACCGCTTCATTCATATTTGTCTTCTTTTGATCGCCTGCAATCTTTTCTTCATAACCAGGAAAATTAAGTGGATTTCCTGTTTTCATGTCTTGGTTCATTTCTGTGAATGTATCTTCATCCAGCAAAGAGCTTAAGCGCTCATAACCTGTCATTGGCAAATGAAAACCACAGTTTAAACAAACTTTAAGATTTTTTTGCAATTCTTTAGTATACATAATTTTTTTACAGTTGCCGCATTTTGTCATGACACCTTCAGGAACATCGTTTTTAGATGATTCAGAAGGGATTGTCGCATATTTCTTTTTTTTCGGTTTCGAAAATATTTCCTTTATCATCAATGTGGAAGCCTCCCCATTTTTCTGCGTTATGTGACTACCCTAGGTCTTAATCCTACTGGTGCACATCTTAGTAAAAAAGAGCATAGACATGTTCCTGCTTTTTATTTAAATGTTCATGATAAAAAAAGTCAGGATATTAAAAGTAAAAGTATGATTCCATTATGTTTGCTTCTTTTTCCTATAATTCATGATTAAATCTTGTTCATTTTTGCTTTTTATATTATCTAATAGCAGCAAATAATCTTCTTTTGACCAATATACATTGGGAAAACCAAGAGAAAAATAATAATCCTTTAGTATGGTCCATAAGCGAAACAGCAAGTAGTTGTCAGCTGTTTGGACAATCCTGAAAAAAAAATCACTTTCACTGACCATGTCAGAGCAAATCCACTCTGCCATTTCAGCCAGCTCCGTCTCTGTCATTTTTTCCATTGCGATCTGCAAACAATTCAATTGTATAAAGTCTTTTGTTTCTAAAACATCCAATTTCGCCTTTTCATCCTGCAGTACAAAGGTGCTGATTAACTGTACAAGACGATGTCCTTGAAAATCCCGAAGAAAAGTACCTTCCCCTTTTTTCGTTTCAATAAGCCCTAAAAGCTCCAACGCCCGCAGTGCTTCTCTCACAGATGATCTTCCTGCATTAAGCCTTTCGGAAAGGGAGCGTTCAGAGGGAAGTCTGTCTCCTGGTTTTAAGCCATCCTTTTCAATCATTTCTCTTAAATGATTGACTATGTCCAAGTAAAGCTTGGAGCTGTTGGAAGAAGACTCATTCACCGTTCATCATCACCTGCTTCTAGTTAGCATGTCCTTAAATCTCTGGCCAGCTTTCATTCCGCCCTTAAAAAAACTGCCTTTTTTTGTAAGAAAACAAGAGCTGAAAAGTGGTCAGACCAGTTGACTTATTAAACAATATAACAACTTTAAGAAGATGTAAAGTTAATCAGACAAGATTGCACTATTTGTCCCAAGCAATTCCTCAAAGCTACTGATGCATTCTTTTGTCGGATTAATGAGATATTCGTCGTTAAGCTGAATCGTCTTTCCTGTTTGCACATAATGAATGATGACAGGCACTGCCCCCTTATATTGGTTAATGATGTCCAATAGTCTACCTTTTATTTCGTCTGTATCTTTTTCCTGGACAATCTTAATAAATAATTTATGATTATTCGAATTGAGTGATTGGACTTTTTCGGAAACTTTTTCAGACTCTTGAATAACAAACTGCTTATTTCCGTTTCGTTCGTCAACCCTTCCTTCCATAAATAAAATTTTTTCATTTTGAAGAAGGTGCTGTATTTTTTTATAAACTGCTGGAAATGCCACTGCCTCTAATTCTCCGCTTTCATCATTCAAAGTAAGAAAAGCCATTGGTTCCCCTTTTTTAGTGCGAATAGCCTTCCAGTCAGTAATATAGGTAATAGTTCGATATTTCCCACCTTGATTCATCTCCGCAAGCTCCTTGCAGTGCAAGGATTTCTTGTGTTTTTCATAGATGGAGACTGGGTGGTCAGAAAGATAAAGACCGAGAACTTTTTTCTCCAATGAAAGCTTATCTTCTGCATCCATCTGATCTACCTGGACATATTTCGGTTTGAAGAAGAAGCCCTCCTCACCAAAGAGGTCTTCCTGCTCCATTCCATCCGGATGAACAAGCTGTGCATGCTGCAGGGCAACATCAATGGTCGCAAGCAATATAGCCCTATCCTCCCCAAACTCATCAAAACAGCCTGCATGAATAAATGCCTCTATGATTTTTCTGTTGACAATTTTCGGGGAGGTTCGCAGACAAAAATCAAA
Source organism: Niallia circulans (assembly GCF_007273535.1). NCBI lineage: Bacteria > Bacillati > Bacillota > Bacilli > Caryophanales > Bacillaceae > Niallia > Niallia circulans. The sequence goes on along the minus strand of NZ_RIBP01000004.1, from coordinate 2,003,685 downwards.
TAGATCTTCAAACTTTTTTTGCCTTCTCGCACGAAAAACTTCTTTTAGAACGGAAGCTCCAATCCCTTTAATAGCAGCAAGGCTGTATAAAATATTGCTTCCTTCTGCAGTGAAAGCGAAATGGCTCCTATTAATGGAAGGAGGCAGCACCTTTATATTCATTTGTTTCAGTTCTTGAATATATTGCATCATTTTCCCTTCATTGCCAACTGCTGACGTAAGCAATGACGACATGAAAAAGAGCGGATAATTTGCCTTCAAATATGCAAGCTGATAGGCAATCATGCTGTATGCAACTGCATGGCTTCTATTAAACCCGTAATCAGCAAATCTGACTATCAGTTCATATATTTCATTCGCAGCACTTTCTGCATAGCCTTTTGCCAAAGCACCCTTCACAAAATGAACCTTTTCAGCTGCTAAAACATCCCGCTGCTTTTTACTTACTGCTCTTCTTAACAAATCTGCTTCACCTAGTGTGAACCCAGCCATTTTCGAGGCTATTTGCATGATTTGCTCCTGATAGACGATTACTCCATATGTTTTCTCTAAAATCGGCTGTAGGTCTGGATGATAATAATCAATTTTCTCCTTGCCATGTTTACGGTTAATATACAGTGGAATATTCTCCATCGGACCTGGACGGTATAAGGCATTGACAGCCACAATATCCTCGAATTCAGTCGGTTTTAGTCTTTTTAGAACACTTCTCATTCCATCTGATTCCAACTGAAATATCCCGGTTGTTTCGCCTTTGCTCAATAGCTCAAAAACAGCAGCATCATTCAAAGGCACTTCTTTAATAGGAATCTGTCTTCTCGTCTGACGTTGAATGGTATCGAGTATGGTTTGAAGCAAAGAGAGATTTCTCAGGCCGAGGAAATCCATCTTCAGTAATCCGAGCTCTTCAAGGTGTTCCATACTGTACTGTGTTAAATAAACGTCCTCGCTGCCTTGTTGTATCGGAACTATTTGCACTAACGGCTCCTCACTTAAAACAACACCTGCTGCATGTGTTGATGCATGTCGTGGCAAGCCTTCAATTTTGCTCGCTGTCTCGAAAATCTGTTTATTTTTTGGCGATTCTGCAACAAACACCTGCAGCTGCTTTGATTCTTTTAAGCTTTGTTCCAATGTGATGCCAAGCTTGGAGGGCACTGCCTTTGAAAGCTGCTCCAGCTCTTTCATTGTTAAACCGAAAACCCTGCCAACATCTCTTAATGCCGCTTTAGCTGCTAAAGTCCCAAATGTAATGATTTGGGCTACATGCAGTTCCCCGTATTTATTTTTGACATATTCTATAACCTGTTCCCGCTTGTCATCTGGAAAATCAATATCAATATCAGGCATCGTAATCCGTTCCGGATTTAAAAAGCGCTCAAACAAAAGGTCATATTTAATTGGATCGACATCTGTTATAAACAATGCATATGCAACCATAGAGCCAGCAGCACTTCCCCTGCCCGGACCTGTAAGAATTCCATTATCTCGTGCATACTTCATGAAATCCCAAACAATAAGAAAGTAATCACTATATTCCATCCTGTTTATGACGTTCAGTTCATAACGAAGCCGTTCCATATGTATTTCCGATGGATTTCCATACCTTTGCTGCAGCCCTTGTTCACATAGGTGCAATAAATATTTTGCGGCTGTTTCATCAGCAGGAAGTGGATATTTCGGTAATGCTGCAACCTTTTCTCCTGGTTGGAACTCGCATGCAGAAGCAATTCCCCAAGTATTCTCAAGTACTTCCGGCTCATCACTGAACAATTCCACCATTTCCTGCTTACTTTTCAAATAACGCTCGTCTGACTCCCATTCATCTTGCACAATATTCGCCAAGGTAATGCCGGATTTTATCGCAGCCAAGCATGTTTGTGCAAACCTGTCTTCCTTGTTTGTGTACTGCACAGCATTTGTTGCCACAAGCTTTGTTTCTGTTTGTGCAGCCAACTGCTTCAGCTTTTCATTTAAAGCTGCTTCAGCGATGATTCCGTGTTTTTGGAGCGACAAGAAAAAATGCCCTTTAGCAAAAATACCTTTAAATAATAAAGTTGTTTCCTTTGCATGCTCCATGTCCTCTTTGAGCAGTGACTGCTCTATTTCTCCAACATATCCTGGGGTAAAAGCAAAAAGGCCATCAGCATAATGCTTTAACCATTTAATTGGAATACCCTGTTTATTTTTCGTTTGGATGGCACTCGATAATTTTAAGAGATTTTGAAATCCACTTCCGTTTTTCGCTAGCAAGACAAGCGGAAAGGCCAAATCTTCGTGTTTTTCACTAATTACATCGACAGTAAGACCAATAATCGGCTTGATGTTTTGCGCTATACATTCCTTATAGAAGGCTGCTGTCCCATACAAAACATTGCGATCCGTCAAGGCAAGCGCACTAAAGCCTCTATTTTTTGCAGAGGAAACGAGTTGTTTGACAGAAGCCGTACTAGACAGCAAACTGTACGCGCTCGATACTTGCAGATGAACATAAGACATATTTATCACCACTCTTTTACAAAAGCTTTCTTAAGTTATTCTTATTACTGCCGCAATCTTTATTTGTTCGACTACAGCAACTTATTATCCTTTTATTATAGTTGTATTGCATAAAAAAAGAAAATATGTTCTTATCTCGTCTCCTTTAATCTCCCAATTATCGAACATGCACATTCGCCTTTTAGATTTTTCATGTTTAACTTGGACTGGCAATCATAATTGCTTCTGTTTGTCCATATGTATAACTAAGAGAATAATAGGGACTGTGAGGTTGACTTAAATGAATCAAGAACCGTTTTTTTCAGCATTTATCGAAAGTTACTTTATTGCACTTGGAGTTGTACTTGGAGGAGCATTACTTGGCGGATTGGCTGCATTCATGACAGGAAAGCCTCTTTTAACAGAAATAACGAAATTATCGGATATGATTCGGATTTGGGCAATAGTGACAGCAATCGGCGGCACGTTTGATGCTATTCATACAATTGAGAAGGGTATTTATGATGCTGGAACAAAGGATCTTTTTAAGCAAATTCTTTTAATCGTTGCCGCATTTGGCGGCGCCCACTCTGGTGCGACAATACTAAGATGGATTACGCAGGAGTATATTTAATATGCGAATTCCACCATTTTATAAGAATGTTTCCCTTCAACGGTTTTTCGCTGGAATGGTGATAGGAGGCTTTATAAGCTGGTGCGTCTTTTTGTTTATGTTTGGTGTTTGGCAGGAAAGGTACAGCACAGAGATAAAAAACCAAAAAAGCACCATTCATAACCTAGAAAAAGATAAAGAAATATGGCAGCAGGAATTTTCTGAGCTGAATAAAAAAGCAGAGGAAAAACTGACTATCCAAGGAATAGTCGTAAAGATAAACAGCAAAGATAAGGATAAATACAATATTAAACCATTTAATGCTTTAGAAATGGAAGATGCTATAAAAGAAGATCTTAGAACAATTGTTGCAAAGGATATGGAGCTTGTTTATAAAAGCAGGGCTCTTTTAAAAAAATCAATTGAAAACAAAGTGGTTGAATCAGATCAAAAACGATACAGATTTAAGGTCTCTGAGCTGATTATTTACACCACAGTCTATGTGGAGCTTAGTGTCACATTTGCAGACTAGCAATAGCAAAAAATCCCAAGAAGCCAAAAGCTTCTCGGGATTTTTTTTTGTTATCTTTATTGGTTGCAAAGCTCTTCTAAATCTCGAATTACATCCTCTGCATCGTCCCAGCTGAAAATACTCGCACCAGATGCCAACGGATGGCCACCACCGTTATACTTCTTAGCAAGCACATTAATGATTGGCCCTTTAGAGCGAAATCTAACTCTGATTTGGTCTTCTTCCTCAATAAAGAATACCCAAGCCTTTATCCCCTTCACATTTCCCAAATCCCCGACTAGCAAGGATGCTTGAGAAGGAATTGCATGGAAGCTGCTCAATACCTCTTTATCAAGCTTCATGTAGGCTGCTCCGCTTGGCAGCATTGTAAAATTCTGCAGTACATATCCACTCAGCTTTACGATATTCGGGTCAAGCTCATACATTTGGTTGTACATGTCAGGTCTTGTGAAGTTATAAGTTATCAATTCGCCAGCATAATTGAATGTTTTTTCTGATGTGCTAGGGTACAAGAATCTGCCAGTATCGCCGACAATTCCTGCATACAACAGCCTTGCTCCTTCATCATTTAATTGAAGGCCCTGGTCTTTACCAAACAAGAAAAAATCATAGATCATTTCACTGACAGAGCTTGCAGATGTGTCCACCCACACAATATCTCCATAAGGATCATCATTTGGGTGATGATCGATCTTGATAAGCATTTTCCCTGTAGTATACCTCGAGTCACAAACCCGTGCCTGATTTGCCGTGTCACACACAATTACTAGTGCATCCTTATAAGTGCTGTCCTCGATTGTATCGAGCCTGCGCATGAAATGAAGGGATTCCTCTTCTTTCCCAACTGTATACACTTTTTTAGCAGGAAAAGACGTTTTAATGATTTCAGCAAGCCCTCCCTGTGAACCATATGCATCAGGATCTGGGCGGACATGTCTGTGCAGGATAATCGTATCAAACTGCTTGATAGCGTCTAATATACTTTGCTTCATTGTCTTCTCTCTCCTTTTAATGTCTGTCAATCAATTGGCACATCATCATCGCTTTACCGACAAGTACACCTTGGTTAAACACCTCAACATCTACTTTTCCAAACTTTCGGCCGACCTCTAAGATTTTTGGAACTATCTCGATTGTACTGTCAATCTGCACTGGCTTAATGAAATAAATAGTTAAGTTCTCTACAACTAAATCGCCTTTCTTATGCCCTCTCAGTGCCCTGTTTGCAGCCTCTGATACAATGGTTGTAAAAACTCCATAAGAAATAGTTCCTAAGTGATTGGTCATTTGCGGGGTTACTTCACAAGTAAAGGAATTTTCTGACTTCAGCTTCCCTTTTGTAACATTGATTTGCTTTGTAATAATATCATCAATCGTTTCCCCAATTTGCGGCTGTCTTTGATTCATCTGCAGTGCTTTTAAGACATCCTGTCTGCTGATGATGCCATGCAGACGATTCGCTTCATCAACAACAGGAAGAAGCTCTATTCCTTCCCAAACCATAATATGAGAGCAAGAAGCAACGCTTGTTTTGCCGCCAACTGTGACAGGGTTTTTGGTCATAATTTTTTCAACGGGAATATCCTTAAGTTTTCCGATTATATCCTTCGATGTAACCATACCTTGCACCTTCATATTGGCATCGACAACCGGAAATCTGCCATGCAGCGTCTCTTCATTATACTGCTGCCACATTGATACAGGGTCATCTGTTTTAAGATAAATGGTCTCTTCTAGTGGTGTTAAGACATCCTCGACAAGAACAATCTCTTTTTTTATTAATTGATCATAAATTGCTCTGTTAATCATCGTCGCCACCGTAAAGGAATCATAGCTTGTCAAGATAATCGGCAGCTGCAGCTCGTCTGCAAGCCGCTTTACGTGGTCTTCTGTATCAAATCCACCTGTAATTAATACAGCAGCCCCTGCTCTTAGCACATGCTCCTGTGCTTTGATTCGGTTACCAATAATCATAAGGTTACCTGCACCAGTATAGCGCATCATTGCATCAAGCTTCATCGCTCCGATTACAAAACGGTTGAGTGTTTTATGAAGCCCGTCCCTTCCCCCGAGAACTTGGCCATCGACAATATTAACTACCTCTGCAAATGTCAGCTTTTCAATATTTTCTTTCTTTTTCCTTTCAATTCTTATTGTTCCTACTCTTTCAATCGTGCTGACATAGCCTTTATTCTCAGCTTCTTTTATTGCACGATAGGCTGTCCCTTCACTTACGCTCAGCGCCTTTGCTATCTGTCTGACCGAGATTTTTTCACCGACAGGAAGCTCATCAATATAGGTAAGAATTTGTTCATGTTTTGTCGCCACTGTTCACCCTCCTTTAAACTTGTATCTTTATGTAAAAATCTTCATATTGTTCATTCCTGTATTTTTTTAAAAAATATATTTTAACAAGTTTTTTTCTTATCTATTATTATAGAATGTCCAATCCTTCTATTCAATCTATTATATATATAACAGTCTAAATTTTATTCAAAAAATTATTAGTACAGTTTTTGCAGATAAATCATTTTATACTTATTTCACAGTGCAAATTCAAACAAGCTGTTAATTTGTTATAAACAAAAATACCAACTGTAATAATATTTGGATAAAAAAAAGCTTGCCAAACCCCTTCTTTTTTATCCACCATTTGGCAATTTCAAACGCCGGTGTGGATGTAAGGTTGGCAAGCTTTTATATTAGTTATTGATAGTAACGAATCTTTCTTTTTTTCTGTAGCTGCTGCAGCGTTTTTTTACTTCCTTGTTTTCCTTTTGGAGCATATAACAATGCAGTTAAATTTCCTGCCAGCACGAATATGGCAAAGGCCAGCCAAGTGATGGAAAAGACACCTGCTATTCCGGCATCATATGGAGCAAGTCTTGGCACTCCGTAATATAGAAGGACACCACATAATAAAATACAAAGTAAATAACGATTCTTCTTCATTTTCTGCCTCCTCATTTCTCACTTATAATCATTCTATGCGGACAAGTTTGAAAAATGTTAATAATAATTATTTCGAGCTGCTAAAGGTTTACAAGCAATAGAGTTGTTGATAATCTTATTAGTGATAATTAATAGTACATGCTTGTATATTAAGGAGGAATAATTCCTTGGAAAGACAATTAAAGGAAATTTCAACATGGATGGAACAGGAAGCAATTGATTTTACTTTCTTGACATCAACAGATAATATTTTTTATTTAAGCGGTTTTTATAGTGACCCGCATGAACGATTATTAGCGCTTATTCTTTTTCCAAAGGAAGAGCCAATCCTTGTCTGTCCAGCAATGGAGCAAAATGATGCAAGAAATGCTGGCTGGCAATATGACATAATTGGCTATAGCGATACAGATAATCCTTGGGAAGCAATTCAAGAAAAGGTAGCAAAAAAAGCTTCGGCAAAAAGAATCGCCGTTGAAAAGGAGCATATGAACGTTCAACGCTATGAAGCTTTGAAGCAATATTTCCCTGCTGTTGAAGGCTTCCTCCCTGCAGAGGAAAAGCTCAATGAAGTAAGAATGGTAAAATCAGAGCAGGAGCTTGCGAAGATCCGTGAAGCCTGTAAATGGGCCGATTACGCAATTGAAGTTGGCTGCAGTGAGATTACAGAAGGCAAAACAGAAATGGAAGTTTTGGCTGCAATAGAATATGAACTGAAGAAAAAAGGAATTGGCAAAATGTCCTTTTCTACAATGGTACTAACAGGTAAAAACGGAGCTTCTCCACATGGAAACCCAGACAATACGAAGATCAAAAAAGGAGATTTGGTTCTGTTTGATCTTGGGGTTGTCGTTGATGGATATTGTTCAGATATAACAAGAACGGTAGCTTATGGCGATATTAATGATGACCAAAAGAATATTTATGACACTGTATTAAAGGCACAGCTTGCTGCTCTTGATGCATCAAAGCCTGGAGCAAAATGCATGGATATAGATCTTGCAGCACGCAATGTCATTAAAGACGCAGGGTACGGAGAATACTTCCCGCATCGTCTTGGACATGGACTTGGCATTAGTGTTCATGAGTATCCATCCCTTACTTCAACAAATCCGCTTGTACTTAAAACTGGCATGGTTTACACAATTGAGCCGGGTATTTATGTACCGAATATTGCTGGAGTAAGAATTGAAGATGATGTTTATGTAACAGAAGATGGCGTGGAAATATTGACGAAGTTTCCAAAGGAGCTTCAAGTCATCTCATAATAGAGGTGCTGACTCAAATGACCGTTTGACAACGGAGTTTGAGTCAGTTTTTTTTGTTTATTTTTCCTCTTGACTGCGGATGATTAAGTTGTCAATGGCTCCGTCATTATAAGCGTCCATCACTTGTGCCGTTACTTCTAAATGGCCGTTTTCATCATAATCAAATTTTGTGTTTCCCTTTGTATCCCTCATGATGGCTGTCCCCTCCTGTTTTGAAATGCCTTTTTATTGTTGCATTTTAACGTTAATGTTATGCAGGCTGTGGGTATATAATTAAGAGAGAGTAAAAGGAGGCTGTTAATATGGAGTTATCGTATAAGAAAATCATTGTTGCCGTCGACGGTTCAGAGCAGGGGGAAAAAGCATTTGAAAAGGCTGTTTCTATTGCGTTGAAAAATGATGCTGAACTTATTTTAGCACATGTTATTGACACTCGTTCTTTCGCAACAGTTGCGGCATTTGACCAGTCCGTTGCTTCCAAAGCAGACGAGTTTGCTAAGGAACTAATGGATAAGTATACAAGAAAGGCAGAACGAGTCGGACTTTCAGGCGTGGAAAAGGCAATTGAATTCGGTTCACCAAGAGCGGTAATTCCAAGGGAAATCGCTGAAAAATATGATGCAGACTTGATTATCTGTGGTGCTACTGGATTAAATACGGTCGAACGGTTTATTATCGGAAGCGTTTCCGAAGGTATTGCCCGCAATGCACCTTGTGATGTTTTAATTGTAAGAAACGGAATATGAAAAAAGAGGCATTCCATATTGGATGCCTCTTTTCCTTATGCCTTTACTAGCGGTTCTAAACATTCTTTGGCTTTTTGAATAGCTTGTTCCACTTGTAGGAATCCTGTTCCACCAGCACTGTTTCTTCTTTGAACGGCAGTACGAGGATTTAGTACCTCATATATGTCCCCTTCAAACAGTGCGCTTGCTGCTTGAAGTTCATCAAGCGGCAAATCTGCCAAGAAACACTGCTTTTGAACACAATGCAATACTAATTTCCCAACAACCTCATGTGCTTCTCTAAATGGCATGCCTTTATCTGATAAATAATCAGCAAGCTCTGTTGCATTTGAAAAGTCATTTTTTGTTGCCTGTTCCATTGTATCTGTTTGCACCTTCATCGTTTGAACCATGCCAGCAAAAATCTTTAAGGAACCTACAACTGTTTTTACTGTATCAAACATACCTTCTTTATCTTCCTGCATATCCTTGTTGTAAGCAAGCGGAAGTCCTTTTAATACCGTCAGCAATCCCATAAGGTTTCCGTATACTCTGCCTGTTTTGCCTCTAATCAGCTCAGCCATATCAGGATTTTTCTTTTGTGGCATAATGCTGCTGCCTGTCGAGAAGCTGTCATCCAATTCTATGAATTTGAACTCCTGACTTGACCAAAGAATAATTTCTTCACTGAATCTAGAAAGATGCATCATCAAGATGCTGCTTGTTGATAAAAATTCCAAGATAAAATCACGATCGCTAACAGCATCCATACTGTTCTCGTAGATGCTAGCAAAATCGAGCAACTCAGCCGTTTTGTAACGGTCAATCGGGAAGGTTGTACCAGCTAAAGCACCTGCCCCAAGCGGAGATACATTAATGCGGCTTAAGTTTTCCTTATATCTAGCCTTGTCTCTTTCAAACATCCAGAAATAAGCCATTAAATGATGTGCGAAGGAAATCGGCTGCGCTCTTTGCAAATGTGTATATCCAGGCATGATTGTCTCGATGTTAGCTTCAGCCTTTTCAAGTAATGCTCCTTGAAGCTCTTCTAACAAAGAAATAATGCTTTGCACTTGCTTGCGCAAATATAAATGCATATCTGTTGCAACCTGGTCGTTTCGGCTTCTGCCTGTGTGAAGCTTCCCGCCAACAGGACCAATCAGCTCAGTCAGCTGACTTTCCAGATTTAAATGAATATCCTCCAGTTTCACAGAGAATTCCAGTTCTTCTTTTTCTGCCTTTTCTTTCAAAAGAAGCAACCCAGCTTTGATTTTTTCCGCTTCCTCCGAAGTTATGATTCCTGTTTCAGAAAGCATTGCCACATGGGCAATGCTTCCGTCAATATCTTCAAGGACAAGCTCTTGATCAAAGGAGATGGATGCACCGAATTCGTCTACCCATTCTTCTGCAGATTTTGTAAATCTGCCTCCCCATAATTTCTTCACACTGTCACCTTCTTGTTGTTTTCCACAATGCTTTGCACCTTTGTTGGCAGACCCCAAAGCTTAATGAAGCCAACTGCAGCTGCATGATCGAACTCATCATCAGAAGTGTATGTTGCTAGCTTTTCATCATATAAGGAGTTCGGAGACTTTCTTCCTTCTACAATGGAATGACCTTTAAACAGCTTCACACGAACAGTTCCTGTCACGTTCTTTTGTGTTTCCTGCAAGAATGCTTGCAAGGCTTTAGTCAATGGAGAGAACCATAAGCCTTCATAAATAACCTCAGTGATTTTCTTCTCAATAACTGGTTTGAAGTGAGCCACTTCTTTAACAAGTGTAATATCTTCAAGCTCTTTATGAGCTTTAATTAATGTAATGGCACCAGGACATTCATAAACCTCACGAGATTTAATGCCAACTAGGCGGTTTTCAACATGGTCAATACGGCCAACTCCATGTTTACCTGCTAATTTATTCAACTCAAGAATGAGGTCAGACAATTTGTATGAAATACCGTCAATGCTTACCGGTACACCTTCTTTAAAGTCAATTTCAATAACATCTGGTGTATCTGGCGCATCCTCTAAGCTAACTGTTAAGTCATAAGCCTCTTCTGGCGGTGCTGCCCATGGATCTTCCAAGATACCGCACTCATTGCTGCGTCCCCATAAATTTTGGTCAATAGAGAATGGACTGTCTAAATTGATAGGAATTGGAATATTTTTTTCTTTTGCATATTCAATCTCTTCCTCACGAGACCAGCCCCATTCGCGCACTGGCGCCAACACTTTCAGGTTTGGATTAAGGGCTTGGATGGAAACCTCGAAACGTACTTGGTCATTTCCTTTCCCTGTACATCCGTGTGCTACTGCAACTGCATTTTCTTTTTCTGCCACTTCTACTAGTTTTTTCGCAATCAATGGTCTTGAAAGAGCAGACACAAGAGGATATTTACCTTCATATAAAGTATGTGCCTGCATTGCCACTAAAGCAAACTCCTGTGCAAACTCTTCTTTAGCATCAATTACATATGATTGAACCGCTCCAACAGATAAAGCTTTTTCCTGTACGAATTTCAAGTCCTTGCCTTCCCCTACGTCAAGACAGCAAGCAACAACATCATACCCTTGATCCTGAAGCCATTTGATTGCTACGGATGTATCTAAACCACCTGAATATGCTAAAACAATTTTTGGATTCGCCATGAGCGTTTTTCCTCCTATATATACGAATATTTATTCATTTATTTATATTTTTATTCAAAAACTATATTAATCACTTTAACAACTTTCTTTTAGAATATCAAGCTTTAATTTTATAAAAATACAAAAATATTTATATTTATAATATCCGTCTCACACCTGTTCCACATAAGAAGTTGCACTATCTTGAGTTCATTACTAGTTCAGAACAATTAGAATTTTCACCCTAATAAAAACCACTCAAAAAAAGAGAGGTTTCCCTCCCTTTTATGCAAGATCTTATTCAGAAGTTCCGATTATTTATGAAGCTCGCTCACAATATGAGTCAGCTCTGGGAGCACCAGCTTTTTCATCCCTAGCTTAACAGCACCTGTCGAACCAGGCATTGCAAAAACAACACGCCTTCCAAGCGTTCCCGCAATCGCTCTTGACAGCATTGCTGCGGGTCCAATATCCTCTGTGTAGCTGAGCATTCTAAACAGCTCTCCGAACCCGCTAATTTCTTTTGTTAATAATGGTTTGACTGCTTCAATCGTAACATCCCTTTCGGAAATACCTGTTCCACCATTTAAGATAATAGCTTCTACTGCTGCTGAATCTGTCAGTTCTCTTTGGATTTCTGTTTTTTCATCCTTAATAATCACATAACTCACTGCATGATGACCTGCTGCTTCAAGCAGGTCGATTATCATTTTCCCGCTTTTGTCATCTGCTTCTGTTCTTGTGTCACTTATGGTAATCACTTTACATGCGATATGGGTATACTTTTTGTTCGTATGCTCGTTTATGCTCAAGCCTTTTTCCTCCCTAATTAGTTCTGCCCTGCAGCTTTTCATACAAATAGCGTCTTTGATAATACTTGTAGGAAAATTCAGTTATCTTATTTGTATATTGATAATTTGCTCCTGCACCAATCAGCATACTGACAAGCGGCATTTTTTTGTATGTTTTTTTACCGAAAAGAAAAATACTAAACATTTTCATTGTTTGCTGCAGCATGACCTCTACCGTCTCATTGCTGGCAACATTTTCTGTTCCTTCATAAAAGTAATTACTCGGCCTTTCCATCTCTTCCATCAGCTCTGCCCAAGCCCTTCCTTGGAGTCTTTTTGGCAGACATGCGCCGTGGAGCACCTTTAATGCTGTCATTATTTCTGTCGGCGTATTGCTTGGTGAACCAAAAAGGGCAGAGGTTTGCTGACAGAAGCGTATATTAATCACCATTAATGCCAAGAAGTCTGTTGCAGCTGCAGCAATCCCCCCTGTTCCAGCGATACCGCCTTGGACACACGCATAGAGACGATGCTTCGCCATTTGCTGCTGGCCAATAAAATGGAGCTGATCAATTGTTAGTTTTTTCATATCAGCTATGTCTGTAATATTTTCATTAAATATTCTTGCTGTTGAGAGCATTCGTTCATTGGAGTTTTCATGAAGGCTGGAGCTAAGAATCATTGTATATGCATGGAACAAGGAACTATCGACAATGGAATAAAGTTCAGCCCACTTACTTTCTTCCATAAACGACATGCTTTTTCTTACATACTTCTCATATAAGCTTTCCAAATCTGTCTTATCATACGAAAAAAGTACTCTCTCCCACTCGGACAATTCCTTAAGTACTTCTTCTTCCCTATATGTCAGCATAAATTGACTCCTTTCTATGTACCAGCCCTATTAAATGTAGTCTCACTGTTTAGTATACCATTTGAACTAGCCTAAACTAAAAAAAGACAATCCTTTGCAGAGCAAAGAATTGTCTTTTTATTTATAGTGGTTATACGCTTGCGATTCTTGTTACATCGCGTGCAATCATTACTTCTTCGTTTGTCGGAATAACCATAACTTTTACTGGAGAGTGAGGGTAGTTGATGAATGATTCTTCACCAGAGATCTTATTAAGTGACTGATCCCAATATACACCCATGAACTCAAGTCCTTGAAGTACTCTTGCACGAACAACTTCACTGTTTTCTCCGATACCAGCTGTGAAGATGATTGCATCTACACCATTCATTCCAGAAGCGTATGAACCGATATACTTATGAATATGCTCAGCAAAAACAGTTAACGCCAATTCTGCACGCTCGTTGCCGGCTTGAGCTTGTTCTGTAATATCGCGAAGGTCACTTGAGAATCCTGAAATTCCAAGCAATCCGCTCTTTTTGTTCAATACTTGCAATACTTCATCTGCAGATTGATCTGTTTTTTCCATGATATATGGAATTAAGGCAGGGTCAATGTTTCCTGAACGTGTACCCATTGTTACACCAGCAAGTGGTGTGAAGCCCATTGAAGTATCGATTGATTTACCGCCTTCAATTGCAGCAATACTTGCACCATTTCCTAAGTGACAAGAAATCAAGCGAAGTTGGTCAATTGGACGACCAAGCATCTCTGCAGCACGTTGTGAAACATATTTATGACTTGTTCCATGGAAACCGTATTTACGAATGCCGTATTTTTCATAATACTCATACGGAAGGCTGTATAGATATGAGCTTTCAGGCATTGTTTGATGGAAAGCAGTATCAAAAACAGCAACAGCTGGCACTTCAGGAAGAACGTTTTGGAATGCACGAATTCCTGTTAAGTTAGCAGGGTTGTGAAGTGGTGCTAATTCTGACAAATTGTCAATTTTCTCTAATACTTCATCTGTAATTAATGCTGAGTCAGCAAACTCTTCTCCACCGTGAACAACGCGGTGACCAATACCTTCAATTTCGTCTAGTGACTTGATGATGCCAAGTTCAGTTAACTTATTCAATAGGATTGTTACTGCTACTTCGTGATCAGGAATTTCTGTTACTTCTTTGATTTTTTCACCATTAAATGAAATATTAAAGACAGCTTCATTTAATCCGATTCGTTCGACAAGACCTTTTGTGATTACTTCCTCACTTGGCATTTCAAAAAGTTGGAACTTTAGTGAAGAACTACCTGCATTGATCGCAATAATTTTTGCCATAAAGTATTTTACTCCCCTTTTATATAACAACATTTTATTGTGCTAATCTGACATTGAACAGCTTTATATATAAATTATACTGGACAAATATCTCTCAATTTCTCATTTAAACATTGTGTCAGGAACATTTCAAGTTATATTGATACAGTTCTTCGATTTTTTCTTGTTTTTTTGTTTTTTTTCATGATTTCGCCATAAAAACAAGAAAAAGCTTTTATATAATAGCGTCAGACTGTATTAGTACAAATGCTGTTTTAAGTAGAACAGGTAATGATGTACTTTTGGCGTCACTTTTTTGTCCCATCCATTTGCTGCTTGTTTTCCTGTAGCCATTGGTCAACTTGACCAAGAATTTTTTCCATCGCCTGCATGTTCGAGAAACTTGGAATGCTGGCAAGGAGCACTTGCTTCGGTGCTTTTATAGTATCCCCCTTTTTCTGCAATATCAAAATGCTTTTTCCTGCCTGTTTATTTTTAAATAATGTCAATGGCAGCTGCATGATTGCTTGAATATGGACTGCTTCTTTTAAATAAGCGTGAAGCGTTGGAGCCTGTTCGCTTTCAAACAAGCCATTTGGAACCATAAAGAAACCAAATCCACCCGGTTTTAAATGATTTATTGATTGTTCAATAAAAAGATGATGTGCATAAGAATGACCAGTTTCAGCCTTAAGCTCATATTCACTTGCTCCAACATCATTTGGATAATAACCGACAGGTAAATCACTAATAACAATATCTACTGGGTCAATAAACAGCTTTTCAAGACTGTCTTGGTTAAAAAATTCAATCGGCTGCTCCTGGAGATTAGCATTAATAAACGCAAGCTGGAGAAGAAGATCATCGATATCGACTCCAATTGCTTCTGCTTTTTTTTGGCCCTGCTGGTTGATTACAGAAGTCAAAAGATTACCAGTTCCAACAGCCAAATCTAACAAACGCATTTCTTTATCTGTATAAAATTTCTGAACAAGATAGCCAATAAACATTCCGATGGAGTCTGGAGTCATTTGATGGTTTGGCTGTGTATTTTCCTTCATGCCCTTTAGAATAGACAATTGAAACCCTTTACGGATATCCTCTTTGCTGAATTTATCTAAAGAAACTGACTCATAGCTTTTCATCAGCCTTTTCTTTGTAACTTCACTCAATTCATCCTGCAAAATGGCTGCTTGAAATATATTTTCTCCTGTTTCTGCTAATGCCTCTAAATAGGTGCATTGCAATTCCTCTTGCAGCAAAGTCGCTGTTTCATTAAATACGGTAAATAATTGTTCAACAGGACTAATTGTCATGTCCCTCACCTGTCTTCCCTGTAAATTTCATTATCTTTATAATTCACACAGAAAAAGCCTCGAAACCTTTTCGAGACTTTCTATGTAATTTCCCGATGACTTTTTTATTTCTTATTTTGCAGCTTTTGCCGCTTCGATAGCTGCTTCATAATTTGGATGACTGCTTGCTTCTTCCACATACTCTACATATGTAACAGTATCACTTGAATCCACGACAAACGTAGCTCTCGCAAGTAAACGTAACTCTTCCATTGCAACACCAAATGCTTTGCCGAAAGAAAGATCCTTATGGTCTGAGACAGTAATTACATTGTCAATACCGGCACTCGCACACCATCTTCTTTGAGCAAAAGGAAGATCTGCACTTACTGTGATTACTTCCACATTTTCCAGTTTTGCTGCGTCTTCATTAAAGCGTCTTGTTTGCGCATCGCAAACACCTGTATCAATGGATGGAATGACACTAAACAAACGCACCTTTCCTTTAGAGCTGTCTAGCGTAATCTCAGACATGTCATTTGCAAGCACATGAAATTCAGGAGCCTTGTCTCCTACCTTTACTTCATTGCCAAGCAAAGTGACCGGCTTGTTTTTAAATGTTATTGCAGGCATTGCACTCAATCCTTCCCGTTTTATAAATATGTATATGTATTTATCATATCGGATATATGGTCCTATTTGCAAAGAAAATGTCTGTTAAAAAAATAATAGTCTGAAACACTAGCCTGACGAACTGCCTAGCTGTGTTTCAGACTTTATTTATTGTTTATTAAAATTCAATATCTTCTTTTTTGCTGGATTGGGATTGCTGTTGTTGACTTGAAGATTGCTGCTGGCTGTCTCCGTTTTTAGAGAACATTTGCTGAATTTTGTCTACAGCTTGTGGAGCAAAATCTAAAAGCTTTTCATATAAGTGCGTGCTTTCATCAAGATGAACCATTTTGACACCTTGTCCGTTAACAATCAGGAAAGCAATCGGTGTAATGGAAACACCGCCACCGCTACCGCCGCCAAATGGATGTTTACTAACACTGTTCTCACCCAAAGAATGATCTTCAAGTGTAAATTCACTTCCGCCTGCAGCGAAACCGAAGCCTACTTTGGAAACAGTCAATATAACACTGCCATCCGGAGTTTCAACAGGATCACCGATAATCGTATTGACATCGATCATTTCCTTTAAGTTTTCCATTGCAGTTGTCATTAAGCCTTGTATTGGATGATCTGACATGTTTATTCCTCCATTTGCATTATGCATTATTATTTTTGGATGGCAGACGCTTCATTATTTGTTTTTAAATGAGGCAGACCGCCTTTCCAATATTTAACCAGTTTAATTCCTGCAATCATAGCATGCCCTAGGCGAAAACGAATCATACACTTAAATAAAGTTTCTGAGACATTGCGCTGAAATTGTGGATAGATATGTATGTGTGGCATGTTTTGCATTTTCATATAATTACTTACGATCCCAATAATGGCCCCTTTAACTGCCCAGACTGCACCTGCGATAGCACCTGTATGAGCTGCATCTCCAAGACCGACAATGGAACTCCACTCAATGTCCTTTATTTGAAATTTCGAGAGTAAATAACGGATGATCCGGTGCAAGCCGACAACATGCTGCAGCATTTCTTTTGTATTGGATAAGGTATTTAATAATTCCTGTGCCGTAAATTGCTTTGTCTTCTTATCACCTTTTTGCTGTGGCCCATCTTCACCAACCTTAACCTTTGTTTCTTCCTTCACGACAAGCGAAGGTGAATTATCATCCACTTTAATTAGCGGGAATTTCTTCTTTATTCTTATAAGGCCAAATAATAGTCTGATTTCAATAGAAAGATCATCATTATCTTTTGCATGGTAGTAGCGTATTTTTACAGTAATTTTCATGAATAAAAGCAGTAATAGCAAAAGCAGCAGGCACAAAACAATGATGCCGATGATGAATAACACTCTCAAAATGTGCACATCCTTTCAAACCTTACTATTATTGGTTAAAGATAAAAAAAATAAACCTGCCATCCTGGCAGGTTTTTCAAAGCTTATCTTCTTTGTCTTTCATGCACAACAGCCGTATCTGCGAACAAGTCATGCAATCCTTGCTTTTTCGGCTGAAACGCCACAACAGCATACAGAATCCAAATGCTAGCTGATATGAACCGGCCGATCCACTCTCGAAAAATAACAGTATCCCATGTCAATTTCTCCTTTTTCAAGGGTATTACTTTCAATCCAAAAATCATTTTCCCAAGCGTCTGTTTAAAATATTTTGTCATTAGAACAAAGTACAAGTAAAAAACAAGGGCTGTGAGTATGTTAATAACAGAGAACAAGCCCGTGTTTTCAGTGGGAAAATCGAACAAACGAAATACTGGATAAATAATGATACGGTGTATGCTTGTAATAATAATGATATCGACTAAATATGCCCAAAATCTCATCCAAAAACCAGCATAATGGTTAAAATCGTACGCTTTAGGCGGTTCCTCACCATGTTGAGGAAGGGAATCGATATCTGTGTTTGTGATATCCATACTCATAATTCAGGCCTCCTATTCTGCATACAAATACATAAGCCGAGGCGAATTTGCATTTGTCGCTATCTTAAGTATATTGGCCATTTCTTTTTCTTCTCCGCTTAGCAGACTTTTTGCAGTCATACCGAACATTGAAGCAAACCCTCCAGTATCGCTATAGCTTACAACCATTGCATCATTCCATTTATTATCGGTTTTCATTGCTGTAATAACATCTTCAAGGTAACCAAAATCATCAATTAAGTTTAGATCCTTCGCTTGTCTGCCATCGTATATCCTGCCATCTGCGATTTTTCGAACTTCGTCTTCCTTCAGGCCTCTTCCATCAGCAATTACCTTCACGAAGCCATCATAGGAGTTGTCGATCATCGTCTGTAGAATATCTCTTTCCTCGTCTGTCATTTCTCTTGTTGAGCTCATGATATCCTTGTAAGGACCGCTTTTAATTGTTACAAATTCAACTCCGTACTTTTCTGCAAGGCCTTCAAAATTATAGCCTGACATGATAACTCCTAATGACCCTGTTAATGTTTCAGGACTTGCAAAGATTTTATCCGCAGGAGCAGAAATATAATAGCCTCCAGAAGCAGCCATAGATCCCATTGACACGTATACAGGTTTTTTCGCCTCTTCTTGAATTTCGACTATTTTATCATGTATTTCCGCACTTTCCACAACTCCGCCACCAGGAGTGTTCACTTTAAGGATAATTCCCTTTACGCTTGTATCATCCTTCACTTTATCGAGCTTCTTCATAAATGCCTTATGATTGTATCCTGCAGAGGACAGAATGGATTGTGTGTCACCAGTATCCTGTATTGTTCCATCCACTTCAAGAACGGCTATTTTATTAAACTCATTCCCGTCTTCCAGCGTATCCTCTGTAAACTCTTCATTGCCGCTTGCCACTAAGTCCGAAAAGAGACTGTTGAAATCAGTCGTTAATGCTGTTGACACAAGACTTGTAGCAATGGAAAACGCAAATATAAATGCAGCGATTCCAAGGGCGGCCCATCTTTTTTTATTCATTTTTTATGTATCCCTCCTTTTTCATCTCTTGTTTTTACGTATAAAACTCCCAAATGTTTCATATTTCCTTATTAATCATCTACTAACATTCATTTTTATCCTTGCAATTAGGCCTCTGCCCTATCTTTTCGTTTTGCGTGATTAGATTGTGAAAACAGCTTTGTTTTTGACAATGAATAAAGTGTTAATGCACTCCAAATGAATACAAAGGATAATAGATGTGTCGAGGTAAATGGCTCATCATAAACAAATACACCTAAAATTAATGTTAAGGTAGGTGTCATGTACTGAATGAAGCCAAGCATCGACAGCGGTATTCTTTGGGCGCCTTTAGCGAAAAAGAGGAGCGGTATAGCTGTCAACACACCAGATATCATCAGCAGCACATCCATACCTGAAGATCCTGCTAGAAAGGCATGATCTCCCTTTACAAATAAATAAACTATGTAAAGGAGGGCAATTGGTGTAATGAACATCGTTTCTAAAGTGAGTCCTATTTCGGAATCTATGGAGATAAGTTTTTTCGCCAAGCCATACAAACCAAAGGTAAATGCTAAAGATAATGCAATCCATGGAAAGCTTCCATGAGAAATCGTCAAGATTAGTACTCCGATAGCTGCTAATCCGACTGAGACATACTGGACTTTCGTTAACTTTTCCTTTAATACAAACATACCGAGCATAACGCTGACCAATGGATTAATATAATAGCCAAGACTTGTTTCAATAATTTGATTGGCATTCACTGCCCAAATATAAATAAACCAGTTGCAGCTTACTAGCACAGAGGCGATAAACAGCATAAAACCTTGTTTTTTATTTGTTTTAAAGCTGTATAGCACTTGCCCCAGCTTCTTCCACTTTCTTGTTATAGTCACAAGCAAAACCATAAATACAAAAGACCATAAAACACGATTTGCCAGAATTTCATCGGCGCCAACACCTTGCAGGTTCTTCCAATAAATAGGGAACAAACCCCAAATCAAGTATGCAAATACGGCATACAATATCCCTGTTTTCGTCTCATTATCTTTCATCTTTATCTCTTCTTTCTATTTTCGAAATATTTCATATTATAATTCTATTCGCGATATTTCACAACCCGAACTTTTTAAAAAAAGAAAGAGATTAGGCTGTTCCCTAATCTCGAATTACTTTTATTTTTCATAGACAACTTCACTTGCAATAATTGTTTTTGATACTTTTACGTTCTGGATATCACGGTGATTTATCACAAACAGATCTTGATCAAGCACAGTAAAGTCAGCAAGGTATCCTTTTTCGATGATGCCCCTGTCCTTCTCATGACAAATAGCATAGGCACTCCCTTTTGTATATAAGCTCACTGCCTCATATACAGATAAAGCTTGCTCAGGCATATATCCAGCGCCGCTTAAATCCTCATCGTTTGTTCTTAATACGGCTGAATAGATGCCTGCAAGTGGATCTGCAGACTCAATTGGTGCATCTGAACCGCCGGCACAATGAAGTCCTTCTGCAAGTAATGTTTTCCATGCATAGCAATATTGCATATTATCCTTACCAAGGCGATCATACACCCATGGAAAATCAGAAGTAACAAAGCTTGGTTGAATATCCAGTATGAGTGGAAGTCCCTTTAAGCGCTCGATTAAGTCTGCACGAAGCATTGTCGCATGGATAAGCCTGTCTCTGCCATATCCCTTTAATGGATGCTTTTCAATTGCCTTAAGAACCATATCAAAGGCCTCATCACCAATAGCATGCACCGCTACTGGCATATTGTTGTCTCTTGCCTGCTTCACTAGCTCATCTAACTGGGTTTGCGTAAATATGCAGACACCTTGTGTAGACGGATCATCGGCATAGGGTCTGCTTAAAAATGCTGTCCGTCCGCCAAAGGCGCCATCCGCAAATATTTTCATAGCACCAAGCTCCACCCAAGCTCCACCAGATTGGTAGGCAGTTTGAGGTGCTGCTGTTATCATTTCAGCGAATACGCGATGATGGACAAGCAGATGTGTGCGAAACAAAAGACCTTCCTCTTCAATTACCTGCTTGAAGGCCTGATGTGTTCCTTCATATCCGTGATAGTAAAATAAATCCTCTGTATGAGCTCCAGTTAAACCAAGTCTATAGGCATCCTTAATTCCTCTACGCAACGCATTCTTTACATATTCATGGCTTTTTTCTGGGATGGCATTTGTAATAAGCTCTTGCGCCTTGTCCTTTAATACACCTGTGAGTGCTCCCGTTCCGTCTTTTTCAATCACCCCGCCAAACGGTTCTGCTGTATCGCTTGTTACTTTTGCCTGCTCCAAAGCTTTTGTATTAACAGCAATTGCATGCTTGCAGATTCTGTCCAAAACAATTGGATTATGCGGGACTACGTTGTCCAATTCTTCTTTTGTAAATGGTGTTCTATCATCCCAGAGGTTTTCATTCCAGCCTCCGCCAAGTATCCATTCCCCATCTGCTGTTTTTTCTGCAGATTTCTTAATAAGAGATAGTGCTTCTTGCTTGGAGGTGCATGCTGAAAGATCTAAGCGAATCAGTCTTTCTCCATGACCGATTAAATGCATATGGCTGTCGACAAAGCCTGGCAGCATAACTCCGCCCTTCAAATGAACGCGGTCAGTCAACTCCTTGCCATATTTTCTTTCCAGTTCCTTTACACTTCCATAATCCATGATGTGTGAGCCATTTGCATAAACAGCGTCAACCGTTTCTCCCTCTTGTCTCATTGTGTATATTGTTCCACCATAAAATAACGTTCCCATTTTTTCCTCCTAAATAAATAAGCAGCTATGTATATATTTCGCATACATGCTGCCTATTCCTTCAGTTATATAGACAATTGTTTGAAAACCGAAAGATGCTAATAATCCAGTTTATCCATACTAAGAACAAGTTATCCTTTGTTTTTTAATTCATTATCCCTTAGCTCGACTCTTCTTGTTTTTCCTGAAGCCGTTTTAGGAAGTTCATTAATAAATTCAATTTTACGCGGATACTTATACGGAGCAGTTGCATTTTTGACATGTGTTTGCAATTCCTTGACTAAGCCATCTGTCCCTTCAATTCCGTCACGCAGCACGATAAATGCTTTAACTACATTCCCTCTGATAGAATCAGGACTTGCGACAACAGCACACTCCTTTACTGCTGGATGCTTAACAAGAGCATCTTCTACCTCAAACGGGCCTATTGTATAGCCAGAACTGATAATGATATCATCACTTCTACCTTCAAACCAGAAATAGCCGTCTTCATCCTTTTTCGCTCTGTCACCTGTAACGTAGTAGTCACCTCTGAACTGCTGTTTCGTTCGTTCAGGCTCTTTAAAGTATTCCTTGAATAGGGCCGGTGTGTCTTTATGTACAGCAATATCGCCGACTTCTCCAACTGCACACGGGCTTCCATCCTCATCGACTATTTCGACAATATTGCCTGGTGTTGGCTTGCCCATTGAGCCTGGTCTGAGGGAAACTCCTTTTGTAATGCCAAGCAGCAACGTATTTTCGGTTTGTCCATATCCATCACGAACATCCAAATTGAAATGCTCCTTGAATACGTCAATTACTTCCCTATTAAGCGGTTCTCCTGCTGACACAGCACTTCTTAAGCTTGGAAGCTTGAAACTACCTATCTCCTCTACTTTTGCCATTAGGCGATACTCTGTAGGAGTACAGCACAGCACATTGATTTCATAGTCTTCAAGCAGCTGCAAGTATTTATGAGCGTCAAACTTGCCATGATAAACAAAGCCTATTGCTCCAGAACCAAGTACAGAAAGAAGCGGACTCCATACCCATTTCTGCCAGCCAGGTCCTGCAGTTGCCCACACTAAGTCTCCTTCTTCAATACAAAGCCAGTTTGGCGCAGCAGTTCTAAGATGGGCATATGCCCATGCATGTGTATGTACAACACCTTTTGGGTTTCCAGTAGTGCCTGAAGTGTACGAGATAAAGGCAGTATCTGACTTATTCGTTTGTGTCAATTCCAGTTCAGCTGAAGAGTTATCTGTAGCCTTATCTAAATACTCCCAGCCATCAGCTTCCTTACCAATGACGAATCGCTTCAGATTACTTACCTCTTCTACCTTATTAAGTTCGTCCAAATATGGATGATAGCTGATAACACCCTTTACTTCACCGTGTGTAATTCTATATTGCAAATCTTTTGCTCGCAGCATTTCAGAGCTCGGAAGGATAGTCAAACCTAATTTAAGTGCAGCTATGTAAACTTGGTATGCTTCAATTAGCCTTGGTACAATGACTAATACAACATCCCCTTTTTTAAGACCTGCAGCTTTAAAGACATTTCCCACTTTATTTGCTTGCTGCAAAAGGTGGCTGTATGTAATTTCCTGCTTATCTCCATTTTCATTTTCCCAGCGCAATGCAAGTCTTTCTTTGTTTTGCGCAAACTTCTCGATCTCGGAAACAAAGTTGTATATTTCCGGAGCCAATAATTCTTCCCGACTCATATCATTTCCCCCTAGTAATTAGGCTATAAAAAATTCTTATGTCATTATACTACTAACTCTCTGATTTTTAAAATATTTCATTTTCAAAGCCTGGAGCATACAAAAAAGAGATGAGGCAATCGCCTCATCTCTTACGCCATATTATTTATTATTTTTGGTATCCGCCAAATTGCTGTTCAGCCATTTGAACTAGACGTTTTGTGATTTCACCACCAACAGAACCGTTAGCGCGAGCAGTTGTTTCTGCACCTAAGTTAACGCCAAATTCTGAAGCGATTTCGTATTTCATTTGTTCAAGAGCTTGTTCAGCTCCTGGTACTACTAAGTTGTTGCTGCTGTTGTTGTTTGCCATGTGTATCACCTCCTTGTTGATAATAGAATGTGTAATACACATGGACTTCATTCATTTTAATTTTTGGTAATTGTTCACAATAATTTCATAAACAGCTTATTTGTAGTTCTACTATTAAAATAAACTGTCCGTTAAGCTGTTATTTTCTTGTTTACCAGTTAATATGATTGTTTCTACTTTGTCGACAGCCTCTTTAATCATTGGCTCAAAATCAACAAAGCTCTCGTAAAACTCCACCTTTTCTTTCTTCGGTTTTGTTTTTGGAGAAGCAGGCACAAATACTGTACAGCAATCTTCATACGGTCTAATAGAAATATCATATGTTCCAATTTGCTTCGCAATATCTACAATATCGCCTTTGTCAGATGTAACTAATGGGCGAATAATAGGTGTGCTCGTGACAGCATTAATTGCGTACATGCTTTCAAGAGTCTGGCTTGCAACCTGACCAAGGCTTTCCCCTGTAATGATTGCTAATGCTTCTTGTCTTCTTCTTATCTCATCAGTTATGCGCAGCATCAATCTTCTTGTTGCAGTCATCGTATAGTTTTCTGGAATTTGCTTATGAATTAACTGCTGAATTTCTGTAAACGGCACGATGTGAAGAACAAACCGTCCATTCATAGAAGCAAGAACATTACCGATGTCGACTACCTTTTGCTTCGCTCTTTCACTAGTAAACGGAGGACTAAAGAAGTGAACTCCCTCCAATTCAAGCCCCCTCTTCATGGACAAGTAACCTGCAACAGGACTGTCTAGCCCGCCTGACAGCATAAGTACCGCTTTTCCGCTAGCCCCTGTCGGTAATCCGCCTGCACCAGCAAAGTTTTCGCTCGATAGATAAACAGCTTCACTTCTTACTTCAACCTGCAGTGTAATATCTGGATTTTTGACATCCACCTTAATACCTGGGACATTCTTAAGAATATGAGAACCAAAAAAGTGATTCAGTTCATTTGTATCAAGCGAAAAGGTTTTGTCCGATCTGCGCGCACTCACTTTAAACGTATTTCCATCCTTATAGATAGAAGTGACAAGCTCTAATGCTGCATCTTTCAGCACTTCTAAATCTCTTTCCACCTTAATAGCAGGACTAAAGGACTGTATTCCAAATATGTTTTTCAAAGAATCAACGACAGCACCTGCTTCATTCCCATTAAGAACGACATACATACGATCCCGCTGTCCGTCTATTTTAATTCCTGAAAAGCTGCTTAATGCCTCTGCAATAGAGTTTCTTAATTTATCAACGAATTTCTTTCTATTTTTTCCTTTAGTAGAAAGCTCACCATAACGTATTAATATACGATCATATTTCATTTATTCATAACTCCTCTTAGCCAATGGATAGTTTCCTTTAATACAGCCATCGCTTCTTCCAGCTCTTGTTTATTATTCTCATAAGCTAAACTAATTCGAAAAGAGCTTTCTGCAATATGTTCAGGCACACCCATTGCCAATAATGTTTTACTTACTGTGTTTGTCTTTGATGAACACGCGCTTGTTGTCGAAATAAAGATACCTTTTTCTTCAAGTGCATGAATAAGTACCTCAGCCTTAATCCCTTCTGCCGAAAAATTAATAATCTGCGGTACACTGTGAAGCGGAGAATGGACTATTGTTTCGTCCATGCTTTCCAATTGTTTACGGATAAACGTATTAAGCTCCTGCATTTTACTATAATGCATTTTGTAGTTTTCCATCTGCATTCTTAAAGCTTTAGCTGTAGACACGGCCCCTGCCACATTTTCAGTCCCGCTGCGCATATTACGCTCTTGTCCTCCGCCAGCAAGCAAAGGGGACAGTAGCAGACCTTCTTTTGCATACAAAATACCATTACCCTTTAAGCCATGAAATTTATGGGCAGACATTGTATATAAATCTATATGAAGATTCTTAAATGAAAGAGGTGTTTTCCCAATAGCTTGGACACCGTCCACATGAAAAAGAATCTTTGGATATTGTTGTAATAGCTCACCAACTGCAGCAATGTCCTGGATTGCTCCCGTTTCATTATTGACATGCATAATCGATACTAAGATAGTATCATTTTGTATATGTTTTTTTATATCATCGACAGCTACGAAGCCTTGTTCATCAACTGGAAGATAGGTAATAGTGAAACCATCTTGCTCAAGCTGCTCCATCACCCGTTTTATGGAATCATGCTCAATTCTTGTCGTGATGATATGTTTTCCTCTCGTCTTATAAAAGCTTGAAACTCCTTTTAAAGCCATATTGTTTCCTTCTGTCCCGCCAGAAGTGAAGTATATTTCGCTAGGTTTAACCTCTAAGATTGCGGCAATTTGTGCCCTCGCTTGCATTAAAAGCTTTTCTGCTTCCATCCCCATCCGATGGATGGAAGAGGGATTACCAAAGTAGTTTGCTGCAACTGCTGTATATGATTCAATCACTTCTGGAAACGGCTTCGTTGTAGCACTATTATCTAAATATATCATAAGCCCCTCCTAAATAAGAACTCCAGCACTTTATGGTATCATAGTAAGCATTATTTGAAAATATAGTAGAGCTATGCCCCTACTTAAAATTGGTGGCGCAATCTGCCTGCAAAAAAAAGATAGCCTTGCAAGGCTATCTTTTTATCACTTCAATTCCTTTTCTCGCAAATCAGTAACCCATGCTTCCATCCTTTGGATGCTGCCAGGTTCGATTTCTTCAACAGCTGCTGCCGCATGCTCTAATGCTTCTTTATATCTGTACTTACGGAATAGCATTTCTGCTTCTCCAAGTGAATTTTCCACCTGTGGGTATTTACGACGGTATCTGTTTCCGTATTGAATAACCTTCTCTGCCAGTAGCACTGTTTCAACCAGTTCCTCTGTGCCATTCACCAGCGCTATTGTTACTTGCTCTGCATGATCAGCCAAATGCTGAACTGTCGGCATGTCTAGCGGTGCTTCCTGCAGCACGTCTTTTAACTTGGCGATTGCTTCCTGTGTCTCTTGTGCCAGTTCGTTATATTCAGATGTAACACCTGGCAAGTTACTGTTAGCCACCATCCTCATCGCATTGGCCATTTGTTTGGAGAGCTCAGTCATTTTTTCTTGTGCAATAACTTCATCTTTTCGTAAAGCATGGAGCTTATCAAACAGCTCTTCCTGTTCCTTTGATGCACTCTCCAGCTGTTGTTTGAGACTTTTTAGTTCTTCACTCAAAATAGTATGTGCAGCAGACTCTGTTAAAAGCTTATGCTCAAGCACTTCATATTGTTTATATAACAGCTTCAAACGTTTATCGAGCTTAAATTGCAGCTCAAGATCCTCATCATTCAAATTATAGCTTCGTTGCAGCAAAGAAACCTCCTCTTGAAGACGAGCATTGCCAGCCTTAATGTCATCCAGAATTGCTTTTGCTGGATCTAAATTCTTATTCCAGTAGTTCCTTGCCATCACTTCTTTTTCAAGCAAGTCATATAAAAGATC
This sequence comes from Niallia circulans, assembly GCF_007273535.1. Classification (NCBI taxonomy): domain Bacteria; kingdom Bacillati; phylum Bacillota; class Bacilli; order Caryophanales; family Bacillaceae; genus Niallia; species Niallia circulans. Next base: position 1,976,378 of record NZ_RIBP01000004.1, on the reverse strand, counting down.
TAATTTCTCCTGTATTTCTGCTATGACAGCCTGAACCTGCTCTAGCTTGCCATCATTAAGCAACTCCTTGCTTTGTTCTAACTCTTCTTCAATTTCCGCCACTTCTGCTTCAAGCTGAATATGTTCGAGAATAAAGCCTTGTTCGAGCATATCTGCATAGCCTTCCTTCAAATTGTTAAGCTGTTCTGGAAGCTTTGCTTGACACTCAATCAATAATGGAGGAATATTTTCAATTAAGTAGCGAATATCTTCTGTAAGCTTTTCAATCGCATGAATAATCTCGCGAGCTTCCAAATAATCACCATTATCTGTTTTTTCCTCGTATTCTTTTAACTTAACAGCAGTTTCCTGCAGCATCTCTTCAATTTTGCTTTCTGTATCTCCAAATGTGTGTCTGTGTGCGAGCAATGTTTTTTTGCTCTCCCGGTAAGATTCTTTCAAAGCATCAATTTCAGTTCTGTTTTTTTCCTCACTGCCGATTAAATTATTAAGCTCCTCAAGCATTGTCTCAATGCTGCGTTCCATTGATTCCAATTTAATACGAATGCCTTTTTGCAGTTCCTTTGCTTTTCTAAACTTATATTTATCTATAGATTCTTCCGTATCAAACAAAAGCTCTTCTAGTTCAGGCAGCTGGTCTGCGACAATTCCATCCCAATCAGCGCGCCATTTTTCAAAAAGCTCTTCCGTTTGCCCTATCATATTAAGCTTTTTTACCTTAGAAAGCTCAGACAAGACCGGCCGATTCATAATATCGATTTTCCAGCTTTCAAGCTCATCTACAATCCCGTAATATTTTCTTCTAATAAAATATCCTGCTGCAAATAGGCAGATCAAAATACCTACTACTCCGATTATGTAATTCATTTGAAGCCCCCTGTTCCTACACCGACCAAATTTATTTCAACATACATACAATATGTAAAGGTTATATATTTGTATTTATGATACCATGTAAACGACAATTTTTGACTAATATTTTATTTTTTTTTAAGAAAAATTGTTATTATCCTATCCACTGATTTCTTACGTGAATGTACGTAAGACAAACATTATTGCTTGTAGCGAACCAATTTGGACAATATCCCCCTCTTTTAAAGCTATTTAATACGGTAATTTTACCTTTACATACAAAAGGATGCCCGTATTTCAAACGAGAAAATGTATAATGAGTTATAGCATATTGTATAGGAGGATACTCATGTATAAAAGAGATGGTCATATACATACTCCATTTTGTCCGCATGGGACAAATGATGGATTAAAGGAGTATATAAAAAGGGCAATAGACTTAGGATTTGAGGAAATAACCTTCACAGAGCATGCACCATTACCACTTGGATTTGAAGATACTGCTCCTACAAAGGACAGCAGTATGACTACAGAGCAGCTGCTAACCTATTTTGATGAAGTCCAAACTGTAAAGGATCTTTTTCAACGCGAACTGAAAATCAATCTCGGCCTTGAGATCGATTATATTGAGGGTTATGAGGATGGAACTAAAGAGTTTTTACAAAAGTGGGGACATCTCTTGAATGATAGTGTTTTAAGTGTGCATTTTTTAAAAAACCCTTTAGAAAAGTATGATTGTCTTGACTATAGCTCCGATTTATTCGGCGAAATGATCAGTCTCTATGGCAATGTTGACCGCATTTATGAATGCTATTTTCAAACAGTTTCAAAATCAATTTCTGCCGATTTAGGACCATACAAACCGACAAGAATTGGCCATATGACACTTGTTCATAAGTTTCAAAAACAATACCCGCCCATTCAGGATTTTTCTAATAAAATCCTAGAGTTACTTCACCAAGTCAAAAGTGCTGGGTATGAGTTGGATTATAATGCAGCTGGGTTATATAAACCTTTATGCGAGGAGACATATCCACCCCAGTGGGCTGTGAAAAAAGCATTGAGCTTGCAAATTCCACTTGTATATGGTTCAGATGCCCATCAAGCGAAGGATATGGGGCAAGGGCTGCATCTACTAGCTGGAAACCGTTAAGCTGTATGAACGGCAAAGCACTTCATCAATCCATCTATTTATTTCCATTAAATATTTTTTAATAAAGTATGCTTCATTTAAATATATATGGAGCACTTCTTGGATATAAGAAGCATTAAGAAAAGGCATAGTAAGAAAACTTTTTAATTGAATCATGCTGTACTGGACAGATTGTTTGGCAAATTCCTTCTTTTCTATGCCTTCTTCCAATATGCTTATAAGATAATATCGCTCCTTTACATAGTAAGTAGACATAATTTCTCTGACGACTTGGGAATCAATGGAAACTTCTCGAAGCACAAATCTTGTCAGTTGTAGGTTTTGCCATTGAAATTCAATAATTTCTCGAACAACATGCTTCAGTTTATCAGTTATGCTTTTAAAATCACGGCGGCTAGCTGCCTCTAATACCTCCATGTAATTCTCGAAATAAGTAGTAAAGCAATGCTCCAGCAAACCATGCTTGCCATTAAAATAATAAGAGATATTCGCTATATTAACTTTCGCATGTCCGGCAATATCCCTTATGGAGGTCCCATAATAACCATTCCTGTTAAATAACGTAATTGCAGATTCGACAATTGCTTCCTTTGAATTTTTTTTCATCTTAAGAATCGCCTCGTTTCTCTTGCTATTCATGATAAAATATGTTTGAATAATAATTATTTTCGTGCAGCATAAAACAATGAAGGAAAGAAAAGACTCTATATACTTTTCTTGATAATACTGGCTAATCCTTTAAAAGAAAGTCGACAAAACTTTCATAGGTTCGCTCTTAAACTGCTAAAATAATGACAATAATTGAAGGAAGTTAGGTGATTTGCTTGTTTAACGTCGAAACTTACAACGGCAATCGGGAAAAGCAATATGAATTAGTGGTAAAACAACTTAAGGCTCTTCTTGAAGGCGAATCAAATACAATAGCTAACTTATCAAATGCAGCGGCTCTTTTAAATCAATTTTTGGACCGCGTGAATTGGGTAGGTTTTTATTTGACAGAAGGAACTGAGCTAGTTCTTGGGCCGTTCCAAGGTTTGCCAGCATGTGTACGCATTCCTTTCGGAAGAGGCGTTTGCGGTACATCTGCCAAAAACTTAGAAACAGTATTAGTCGAGGATGTTCATCAATTCCCAGGACATATCGCATGTGATGCAGCCTCACAATCAGAAATAGTTGTGCCATTAGTGAAGGAAGACGGCACATTACTTGGTGTTCTTGATATTGATTCACCTGAAAAGGCCCGCTTTGATGAAACAGATAGGAAATACTTAGAAATTTTCGTCTCCACATTGATGGAATATGTAAAATAATGCTTAAACAAAAACACCTCGAAACTTTTCGAGGTGTTTTTGTTTTATTCAAATATAAAGCTTTCAACTAGTACGAAAGGCATCTTGGACAACAACCCGATCCTTTCCAGTCTCTTTCGCAATATACAATGCTTTGTCTGCCCGCTTAAAGATGGAGTGATAATTTTCTTTATTATTTCTCATCCAATAAGACACACCACAGGAAATGGTTACAGGAGGTACCGAGCTTTCCCGAACTTTTTCAACAAGCCTTTCAGCAATGAAAACACCGACTTGGAGAGGAACTCTTGGCAAATAGATTGCAAGCTCCTCACCACCCCATCGTGCTCCTATATCTGTTGCTCTTATGTTTTCCATAATAATATTGGCAACCTGAATGATAATCTCGTCACCAACTTGATGTCCATACGTATCATTCACTGCCTTGAAATTATCAATATCAATTAAAATAAAGGTGCCCTCTGCATCCTCAACAAGCGATCTTTCCAGCTTTTCATCTAGGAAGCTCCTCGAATAGAGTTTTGTCAGATGGTCTGTAACCACCATCTTCTCTAATTCCTCTCTTAGCATGGAATTTGTCAGGGCCAACGTAGAGTGATGAATAAGAGATTGCAGCAATTTAAAGGTATCAAAAGAAAAATGATACGGCAATTGATGCATTACAATCGCAAACCCCTTCAAAACACCCGTTTGCATCATCGGCACAGCCATGATTGATTTGTAAGCAGCATCCTCTTCAGAAGGCATACTGAAATCGCCTAAAAACAACGAATCCTTTTCTTGTTTGATCTTCTCTTTAAAATAATGGATATACGTCTCAGCAGCCTTTGTGCAGAAAAAATCAGTGCTGCCGTTTAATACAGTCAATGAGTTCGTCTCAGAGGAAAACAGGATGAAACCAACCTCCTCGGCCCCAAAGCTCATTGAAATGCGGTTTGACATATATGTCATCATTTCCGTAAGCCTTAAATTCGAGTTTAATCGATGGGAAGCCTCATTAATGAGCTGTAAATCAGACACTAGCTTTTTTGATTGCTGATAAAGCTGGGCGTTTTCCAAAGCACCACCAGCTGTATTGGCCAGCAGGGTAATGAATTCGACTTCTTTTTTTGGAAATTTAACCGAATTCTTAGCGATAACTTGCAAAACCCCATATACACCTTGCTTTCCTTTTAAAGGAGCATACAAGATGGAATTTCTGCTTTCTTTCACATACTCGAACTGAATCTCTCCAGTTACATAGGCTTCCATTGCAGCAAGGTTTTCACTGTCGTATTCTAAATCCTTGATCGGCAAATCGCCATGCGTGTTATTATCATGGGACAACAAAAGATAATAGCCAAGAGATGGATAAATATCCTTCAATGTATTGATAATTGCCCGCAATACTCCTTCTGTATCCATGGAAGAGTGGAATGTTTCAGTAACTTTAAAGAGCTTTTTATATCTTTTTTCTTCCGCAACAATTTCAAGCAAGTCCTGAACCTTAATTATATAGAAACTAAATTCCTCACTAATAAGCTTATAAAGACAATCGGTACCAATTTGATTACTCACTTGCGCAGATTCATCTAATTGGACAACAAAAAAATTATAAAAACCATCTTTGTTTTTCAACGGGATCAGCAAATCATAATGTTCTAATGTGTTAATGCCAATTGGCTTTCTAGAAACTTCCTTACTTAACAGCTTATTTTTCATTTCCGTTGTATACGGAAGAATGGCTGCTGTCGAATAAGGGTTTGTTGATGCTTCTGCAGCCCATTCATCGTTCCACTCATTCGCACTGTAATAGGTAACTTCAGAGGCATGCAAGAAGTTTTTAATAATATACAGCATTTCTCGCAAAATTAACTCATAATTAAAAGTTTTACTATCTATATCAAAGAGATCGAAGAACCGACTTTTTAGATTTACTATTGATTGGTGGTCGAGCTTATCCATCTATTATCACCTATTCATCTAACTATTCATTCTATTTTCCCCATGTTACCATTAAGATATTGCTTATATACCTTCTAAAGCCATCTTACAAACGTGATAAGGAGAAAAGACTCATGGCTTTTATAACATACAACAAAAAAAACGGACACTTTCGTCTAAGTCGAAAGTAGGATTTTTCACATTTAAATTATCGGACAATTCTCATAGTAAATTAAAACAATTATATCACATGGCGCTGGAATAAGAATACAGCAGTTAAAAATTTTCCTTATTATGAATAGGTAAATTTCTACTAGGATAGAATTTTGCAATCTATACTTGCTTTTTCATTGGTAAAATCATATAATACTCTTTGTGTAAAATATTGCAGCATATGCAAATCACTTTCTTGTTTTAGTTTGTTCCTCAAAACACGTTTTGATGGTGTATTGTGTAACCCTTAGCTGCTAGGGCGAAGGTACATGAAGACAAAATAAACATAAAGGCTAGTTGCATCTGTTTTTATTTTACCAAAATAAAAACATGAAGGAGGAGTCATCAATGGCTCGTTATACAGGTCCAAGTTGGAAACTTTCTCGTCGTCTTGGGATTTCTTTAAGCGGTACTGGCAAAGAGTTAGATAAACGCCCTTACGCTCCAGGACAACATGGTCCAAACCAACGCAAAAAATTATCAGAATACGGTTTACAATTACAGGAAAAGCAAAAATTACGTCATATGTATGGTGTAAATGAGCGTCAATTCCGTAATTTATTCGATATTGCTGGCAAAATGAAAGGTAAACACGGTGAAAACTTCATGGCGCTTCTAGAATCTCGCCTTGATAACGTTGTTTATCGTTTAGGTCTTGCTCGCACACGTCGTCAAGCACGTCAGCTTGTTAACCACGGTCACGTTATCGTTGATGGTGGACGCGTAGATATCCCATCATACCGTCTAAAAGCAGGTCAAACAATCACATTGCGTGATAAATCACGTAATCTTGATATTGTTAAAGAAGCAGTTGAAGTGAACAACTTCGTACCTGATTTCTTGACTTTCGATGCTGATAAATTAGAAGGTACATTCACTCGTTTACCAGAACGTTCTGAATTGCCAGCTGAAATTAACGAAGCTCTTATCGTTGAGTTCTACTCTCGTTAATAGATTTGCTTTGTTAATAAAGCATTACCAAACCCTAGAAACCGCGTTATACCAACGCTTTCTGGGGTTTTTTTATTTAGTTTGCTTTGTAAATCAACTTATTATCCAGTATTTATTCTGCCATACTTATAAGAATCACTTTGATGAAATTTCTTCCCTTGCTTACTCTCCTTCAGTGCTTGACACAAAGAACCTTCAAAAAAAATCCTTTTCCACCTAAACAATCCATGTAAACTAATTATTTTAAACAATTTTTCTTAGCTCCAATTCACTAAGATTATTAATTATATTGAAAACACGAAAACTAAATTTTTGGTATAGCTGTGTTAAGTGGAACTGATATTGGTGTTAACTTTATTATATAAAAGTAATCATGATACAATTTACATGTAGTCAGCGGAAACTGATTACATGACTCGGTTTATGCAATAATGTGTACTTTAATAAATACACAATAAATTCTATCAAAGAATCGAGATTGAACCTTCACAACTTTTGTGAAGGTCTTTCTTTGCATTTTTCACTTGTATCGGTCCTTTTATCAGTTTCATAAACATATCCCTCTACCTTTAAAAATAAAAGCTGAGCAAAACAGCGTCATGACAGTGATAATTTAAACCTTCAAAGTTCGTTTACAAAAATACACGTTTATTCCTTGTGAATCCGGCTATAAGTCTTATATGGAGCAAAGGTGTTTTAGCGATCCCCGACTTCTCACCGTTTTCCTTTGCTCCGCTTCCATAAAAAAAAGACCCCCCTCAGGTCTTCTGTATTTCTATTATTTTATCAAGCCTATCGCAATAGTCTCTATTAATGTCCTTACAGAAGCATCTCTTTTTTTGATGGCTTTCATCATTGTTACAAGCTTCCTTATCTCATCCTTCGACTGATCTTCTATAAGTCGCTCAATGAGCTCTGTACTTTTTATTCTCCTAGCTCCACCTTTAGCAGGCACTCTAAAATCACTTTCCCACCTTAAAGTATTTATAACATAAGCTTTGTCTAAATCATATAATGTCATCAATTTATCGCTGTTATTTCTAATAAGTGCTTGCAATTTCCATCTTCCTTCTATCTTTATTTTCGATATTGCCGATTTCTATGAAGCATTGTTCCATGTCGAAACAACATCTGTATATTCATTAAATTATCCAATCTTTTACTAAGTAAAATGGTTTCTTCAGAAGTAAAGCCTTTTGTCATTCCCGTTGAAATCATATTTTCCCTCAGCTTTTCGATTTGCTCATTCAAATGAATGGTCATATGTAGTTTGCCCCTTTAGTAATTTTCACAGATATATATATTACCAAGGGGAAACGGATACAAAGAAGATTTATATTTCTTCTTTTATCGACAATATACAACAAATTTTACCAAATTATTTTACTTAAGTTTAGTTAATTCTGTACAATTAGTAGTAAAGAACCATAAAAATATTCATTTTTAGTTCTTTACTACTATATCCTGTTTATTTTAATATACAAAAAGAAGGCATGGATTTATACTCCTCAGCCTTCTTTTTTGTCTGAATAATTCTACTTGTCAGTTTTTTCTTTATCTGCAGCATTTTCGGTTAAACCATCAACCGTGCCTTCCATATAAGTATCAGAAGTTTGTTCGTGTGTCTCAGCAAGTCCTTTTGAGACACTCTCTGTACTTTTATAATCATCTGAATTATAGATTTTTCCTGCGATTGGAGTACCATTTGTTTTTGCCATTTCTTTTTTCCTCCTAAAGCCGCTTTCGGCATGTATTCTATCATACAAATCATATTTTGCATGGATTTAACAAATACATGCAGGAAATTAACGTGTTACAAGTAATTACCATCGATTACAGAAATAACGCTTTATATGCCTGGAAGGCAAAATAGAGTCCAAAGCCAATCATAGAGATGGAAGATACCACGGAAATAATATAAAGCATATTAGAATGAAGCAGTCTTCTCGCAACTCCAGAGATAAGCGCCATTGTTAAATCCCATAATAATATTCCTGAGATAATCGCTAAGCTGCTTAAAATGAAGGCTTTATTAGAAAAGCTGTCAGCTGATTTTGCCATAACAGAGCCATAAATACCAAGCCAGAACAAAATCGTTAATGGATTAGAAATTGACATCAAAAAGCCAGAAAAAAAGGACTTAAACAGCGAATTGTCCTGTTTTTTCCGTTCTAAAATATTAATTTTTGCTGAAGTAATTAAGCTTTCAATCCCCGTATAGGTTAGAACGAAAAAACCGAACAAATACAAAAAGGTTTTCATAAATGGTGTGTTAATGAAATGGCTGATCCCCAAGTACACCATCAACATATAGATAACATCTGCGATCAATGCTCCAATACCAAAAATCCACGCATGAAAGAAGCCATTCCGTATCCCCTTGTCCAATTGCGCTGCATTAACAGGACCAACAGGTGCAGCCAAAGATACACCTAATAATATATATGGAATAAAAGTAACCATAAATCCCTCCGCATATGTATGTTTGTTTCTAGTCTATTCAGCGGAGGGGACTTGTACGACAAAAATTTATTTCCCTAAAGAGAATCCAGCTATCCCCATAAAAAACTCCTTGGACAAAATGTCCAAGGAGTTTTGTGTCAATTAGTATTGAATTAAGAAATATTTTTTCTTTCCTCTTCTTATAACAGTATACTGGTCTTCAATGCGGTCCTCTGTTCCAAGAACATAGTCCAGCTCTTGTTTACGTTCACCATTAATGTACACAGCACCATTAGTGATGTCCTCGCGAGCCTGCCTTTTAGATGAGACAATCCCTGCTGCTACTAATAGATCAACTAGGACAGCATCACCCTCTTCATGCTTGTATGTCGGTACATCCTTGAAGCCTTGCTTAATCTCAGACGCAGTCAGATTTTTAATTTCTCCGCTGAATAGTGCTTCTGTTATTTTCAAAGCCTGTTCTAATGCTGCTTCCCCGTGAATCATTTTTGTCATTTCTTCACCAAGGGCCTTTTGTGCTTTACGTAAATGTGCCTCTTCTTTGAGAGATGTTTCTAATGCTTCAATTGCTTCTTTTGACAAGAACGTAAAGAATTTTAAGTATTTGATAACATCAGCATCTGCTGTGTTAATCCAGAACTGGTAGAATTCATATGGTGTTGTTTTTTCTGGGTCAAGCCATATAGCGCCGCTTTCAGTTTTACCGAACTTTGTTCCATCTGCTTTTGTAACAAGCGGAATTGTCAGTCCATATGCCTTTGCGCCTTCTGTATTGTTTTTACGGATAAGCTCAAGGCCTGTCGTAATATTTCCCCATTGATCACTTCCGCCAATTTGCAGCTTACAGTTATGGTTATCGTATAGATGTAAGAAGTCCAGTGCCTGTAGAATTGTATACGTAAATTCTGTGAAAGAAATGCCTGTTTCTAATCGGGAAGAAATGGTGTCTTTAGCCAGCATATAATTAATGCCGATATGCTTGCCGTAATCTCTTAAAAATGTAACGATATCCATCTTTCCAGCCCAGTCATAGTTGTTAACCATTTCTGCACCATTTTCACCGTCGAAATCAAAAATTTTCTCTAGTTGTTTTTGCAAGCATCTAACATTATGTCCGATTGCATCTAATGTTTGCAGATTTCTTTCTTCGCTTTTTCCACTTGGATCTCCAATCAAACCTGTTGCTCCGCCGACAAGCACGATTGGTGTATGTCCTGCATTTTGAAAACGTCTCAATGTTAAAAATGGCAGTAAATGACCAATATGCATGCTGTCTGCAGTCGGGTCTACGCCACAGTATAAGCTGATTTTTGTATTAGCTAATACGTCCTTCAAGCCTGCTTCATCTGTCTGCTGGTAAACAATACCTCTCCATTGTAAATCCTCTAATAAATTCACGATAATTCCTCCATTCGTATTCCTTTGCAACTGATTCTTCATTCTTGCTAGCTTATATCCTTTTAAGCATAAAAAAGCCCCTGCATATACATGCAGGGACGCAAAAAGCGCGGTACCACCCTAATTGAGAGACAAGTCTCTCCACTTAAAAAAGATAACGGTTTATAACCGTCTGCTGCTACTTGCCTTTTTATTTACGGCTTTCCCAACAGAAGCTTCGGGAGGTAATTCATCCTTTTATTTATGCCATTTCACACCAACCAATGGCTCTCTTAATATAGTGATAAAAGAACTACTTATTCCCTTCAACGCAATAACGAATCAATATTAGTTTGAGTTATTTTTACCATAAAAGAGCTTAGCATGTCAAATGCTTTTGCGAAAAAGGTTGGAAATTATCGAACATTGCTCATATAGCCCATAGCTTTATGCTATAATGTATGTGATTTTAGGGGGAATGATACCATATGAATGAAAGGCCGAAGTGGAAAAACTATCTCCATGGTTTCCTAAGCTTCTTCACCAATAAAAAAACCGTCAAAAGGGCTCGAATCACTTACGAAGTCTCTTGGAATATTATTCTGATATTCATTATCTTGTTAATTGTCGGCGGTGCTTTTGCTGGAGGAATCGGCGCAGGCTATTTTGCATCCCTTGTAAAGGAAGAACCAATAAGATCATACAAGACAATGCAAAAGGACATCTACAATTATGAAGAAACGTCCGAGCTGTATTTTGCCGATAATGTGTATTTAGGAAAACTGCCGACAGATTTAGAAAGAGAAGAAGTAAAAATTAAGGATGTCTCGCCATATTTAGTAGATGCGATCGTTTCGACAGAGGATGAGAACTTCTACAAACATGATGGTGTAGTTCCTAAAGCGATTATGAGGGCATTATTCCAGGAGGTTTCCAACAGCTCCACACAGTCTGGGGGAAGCACTTTAACACAGCAGTTAATCAAAAACCAGATTTTGACGAATGAAGTATCCTTTGAAAGAAAAGCAAAGGAAATTCTCCTAGCTTTAAGGCTTGAAAAATTCTTCTCAAAAGAAGAGATTCTCGAAGCATATTTAAATGTATCGACATTTGGCAGAAACTCATCTGGGAGAAATATTGCCGGTGTTCAAGCAGCTGCACAGGGTATTTTTGGTGTGGAGGCGAAGCATCTTACATTGCCGCAATCAGCCTTTATTGCTGGCCTGCCGCAAAGTCCATTTGGCTACACTCCATTCACACAGGATGGCACGGTCAAAGAAAATCTCGAGCCTGGCTTAGAACGAATGAAAACAGTTCTTGCTAGAATGTACAATCAACACAAAATCTCAAAAGAAGATTATGACAAAGCAGCAGCATATGACATAACAAAGGATTTTGCGAGTCCTGTTGCAAGCCCAATTGAAAAATACCCTTGGGTTACCTATGAAATCGAAAATAGAGCGACACAAATTATTGCTGAAATGCTTGCAAAAGAAGATGGCTATTCTGCGAAGGATTTAGAAGAGGATGAGGTTCTTGAAGATCAGTACTCAGAACTTGCCGATCGCCAAATCCATCAAAACGGCTATCAAATTCACAGCACCATTAATAAAAAGATGTATGATAAATTCACAGAAGTAGTAGCTAAATACCCGTATTTTGGACCTGATAAACCGCAAACTGTCACAGACAGTGAAACTGGTGAAAAGAAAACCATTATGGAGCCTGTAGAAACAGGTGCAATCCTGATTGACAATAAATCAGGTGCTATTATCAGCTTTGTCGGCGGAAGAGACTATGGACGAGAAGCAACAAATCATAGTACAAGCCCAAGACCGAACGGCTCAACCATGAAGCCGCTGCTAGTTTATGGGCCTGCCATTGAACTGGGAACACTATCACCTGGAACAGTCCTGCCGGATGTTCCGCTTGCACTTGACCCAGCAAGACCTGGTACCATCTGGCCGAATAACTATGACTTCCAATTTCACGGTCTTGTAACAGCCAGGGTTGCTATGGCTAAATCATATAACGTTCCTGCGGTTAAAGCTTATGCGCAGATTCTGCCGCAAAAGCCAGCTAATTATCTCGAAAAAATGGGCTTCACCACATTGACGGATGGTGATTATACGCACAGATCAACATCTATCGGTGGCCTGACAAACGGAGTCTCTGTTGAGGAAAATACGAATGCTTTTGCTACATTTGCAAATGGCGGAAACTTTGTTGATGCCTATATGATTGACAAAATTGTCGATAAAGACGGCAAAGTCATCTACAAGCATAAAACAGAAAAAGTGAAGGTGTTCAGCCCGCAAACATCTTATTTGACTATTGATATGATGCGGGATGTTATTAATCAAGGAACAGCACAAGCTGTTAAAGGCCGCTTGAAGTTCAGCTCAGACTGGGCTGGAAAAACAGGTACGACACAGGACTTTAAAGACTCCTGGTTTGTTGCAACAAACCCGAATGTCTCCTTTGGTGTTTGGACAGGGTATGATACACCTAAATCACTCGTAAGCTCCGGCACGATGAGCTACAGCATGCGTAACAACTATTTATGGGCAGATTTAATGAATGCTGCTTACGATGTAGATTCGAAGCTTGTTGACCCGTCTGAAAGCTTCTCGATGCCAGGTGGCATTGTCAGAAGGTCTGTTTGCTCACTTTCTGGCTTGCTTGCCTCAGAAGGCTGTTCAAAAGCAGGACTTGTCACAACAGATTTATTCAAATCAAGTGCTGTGCCTAATAAGACAGATGACAGCATCGTCACTGGAAAATATGTGCAGATTGGCAATACAAAATACATGGCATTAGACTCCACTCCAAGCGAATTCGCTGAAACAGGAGTCATATTAAATCCTGATTATATTGAAAAGCTGTTTGGTATTAAAGTATCTGATCCAAGTGACTTAATCCGTAATAATACAGCACTAAAAAATGTCATTGTCCCGTCCAATAAAATAAGTGACAACGGCAAGGCACCAGCTGCACCTAAGATCAGCAATAGCGGAAGCAACATCGCTTGGTCTAAATCAGGTGAAAAAGATGTTATCGGCTACCGTGTATATCAAAACGGTAAAAAGGTTGCGAGCATTAAGGCGAGTGACACTCTTCTCTATAAAGCAGGCAGCGGATCTTATGTTGTCAAAGCAGTAGATATCGCCGGAAAAGAATCCTCTAGCTCCAATAAGATTGAAGTAGCTAGCAAACAGAGCAGCAAGGCAAAAGAGGACGACAAAAAAGCGAATAAAACAACTGCTAAAAAAACAGAAGAAAATAAAGTGGAAGCATCAGAGAAAAAAAAGCAAGAAAACAATGATTCAGATAATAAAAAAGAAGACTCTAGTGCAGAAAACAAAGAAGAAAAAACCGATAATACTTGATATAGCAGCAAAAAGACGTTCCGTTAAAACGGAACGTCTTTTTTATTTTGATACAGTGATATACTTCGCAGATACATAGCCTGTCTTCGAACCATATTTCACTTTATACCATGAACCTCGCTGTGCAAGAATGACGACTGTCTGCTTGTTCTTTAGTCTTGTGACAACCTTTGACGCTGTGGTTGCCTTTTCTCTCATATTAAGCACAGTTGCTTTAACACTGCCCTTTTTCTCTTTAGCAGGCTTTTGAATCGAAAACTTTTGCATAATCGTCTTCTTAAATCCATCTGCATTTTCAGCTGTCATTTCAGCTGTATATGTGCCATTTCCCACCTTGCTTATATTCCAATCAAAGATAAGCGTCCCAGATTTTACTGTTTTATTTTTTGCCAGTGTTGAAATAATTTTGCCTTTTGAATCTTTAATAGCAATTGTCATTTTTCCAGACTTATTAATTTTCATAGATAGCTTACTGATATTTTTTTTATAATCTGAGCTTGCTTTAAAGGTTGAGATAACAGGTGCAGCTGTATCTTTTTTGGCAGGTACTGCGATTTTAACAGGTGCTTCTGTATTATTTTTGTCCTGTGATGGAGTTACAGGTACTTCTGTATCCTTTTTCACAGTTGTATTTTCTTGTAAAGAGTTTGCTACACCACTATATTCCTTCACCAGAGTAGATGCTGGGAAATAGAATTGTAATATTTGTTGATAACTTTGTCCAGCATCTGCTCTGTTTCTAGCACCGTATTGGCTAAGACCAACACCGTGACCATTTCCTCTTCCTTGGATATAGATGCTTCCAGTTTCTACTTTAGAAACATCTACTAAATAACTTGGCATTTTGTCGATACCAACCATTGCTCGAATTCTCGATGCTGCTGTGTCATTAAGCACAAGTGTTTTCTTTTCGATAGCCTTTTCATTTGTCTTAACTAGATAGTCTATATTCACATTTCCTTTTGACACTCTTCCTCCTGAGGATAAAGAAGATACGTTAAGCTCGAGCTTAGAGATTTTCATAATTTTTACTGTGTTTACATCATTAATATAGCCTTCATTTTTCAGCCATGTTTTCATATTTTTTAAAACTTGATTATCTGCATCCGCTTCCTTCTGAGTAACCCACCATGAATTCGCATCATTTAAATCAAGCGATTCTGGAAGCTGCTGTTGCTTTAGTTGAATAGCCCAAGGAAATTTGTCCTTAGTCGCAGGATTAAAATCAAAGGCATCCTCTGCAACGACAAAATAAGGCAATGCCGTTCCTCCCCAAACATTGCTGTTAACTTCTGTTTTGCCTCCATTGCTTGCCGAAAACACTGCATCTATTAAGCTATTATTATATTTCAGAACCATTCCTGACGTTTGTTGTATTGCTGTATCACTGCGTGGATGGATTCCGACAATACCGCCGTATACTTGTTTCGCAATTGTATCGACCATATTGGCATCATTTTTATGCTTTAACGCATATGTTCTTGCGGCAACTGTTTGAGCTTTAAGTGCCTCCATGCTCCATAGTGCCGGCATTTCTTGAGGAACAACTCCTCTTAAATATGTTTCTACATCCACTTTATTAATTGGACGAATATATATATTATTTGATTTCGTGTCTTTTTCCATTACAAACTGGAAAGAACCATAATAACCACGGTCATTAATAGCAAGATTTCCATCTGTTTGTACTGGTGTTGCACTTATACTCGTTTCCTTTTCCATTAAAACCTGTCCACTTTTTGTTGCCAGCTTTAACGTACTGTTAATTATGCTCATTATAGCCTCTGTACCTTTGCTGACCTTAATGCCATTTGTAAGTGTGTAATCCCCATTAAATACAACCGTGATAGATGATGTATTGCCAAGATAATTGACAAGCCTCACTTCTATCATTGGAAGGGAGTCCGCCTTCAAAGTCTGAGGAAGTGCAGAAAGAATAACTGCAAAAATGAGCATAATGGACATTAGTTTTTTCATGTATTTCCCCCTAGAAACAAATCTATCTTTCTATATCTATAAAATTTAGTAATGTAATATCTGTCATACAAATTTATTTTATAGACCAATAGACTTAAAAACTAGGTGTAATTAATGGGAAAAAAGCCTTGGAAAAACAAAAAAAGATGGCTGTTATTAAGCCATCTTTGTCTTTATTTTGTTGATTGTCTTGCTTCAATTCGATGTGGCAATACTACAATTCCGTCTTCCACTGTTTCTTTGTTCATGTATTTTGTCAGCAATCTCATTGCTACAGCACCGATATCGTAAAGAGGCTGTACAATTGTTGTCAACTGTGGTCTTACCATCAAAGTTAGTTTTGTGTTGTCTGAACTGATGATTTCAAAGTCATCTGGAACCTTAAAGCCTTTATCCTCTGCACTGTGAATAACACCAATTGCCATTTCATCTGATCCAACAAAAATAGCTGTTGGCTTTTCATCCAATTCCATCAGTTTGTCAAAGGATTCCATTCCAGACTCATATGTGTAGTCACCTTCAATAACAAGCTCTTCCTTGAAAGCAATACCCGCATCTGCCAACGCTCGCTTATAGCCTTCAAGCTTATGATCACTGTTAATAGGCTCTTCTAATGATCCAAGTACAAGTGCAATAACTTTATGACCTTTTTCTACAAAAGATGTCACAGCATCATATGTTGCTTGTGCATAATCAATGTTTACAGAAGATATTTTTTTGCTTGATTCAACGCTTGCAGCCAGAACGATTGGTACTGGAGATTTTTCAAATTCCTGAACATGCTCTTCTGTAATGTTACCGCCCATGAATACTATTCCATCCACCTGTTTCCCAAGCATTGTATTAAGCAAGTGAAGCTCTTTATCTTTATTTTGATCCGAGTTGCTCAAGATAATGTTATATTTGTACATTGTAGCGATATCTTCAATTCCTCTTGCAAGCTCTGCATAGAAAGTGCTTGAAATATCAGGAATAACAACACCTACAGTTGTTGTCTTTTTGCTTGCCAAACCGCGGGCTACAGCATTAGGTCTGTATCCTAAGCGATCAATTACCTCAAGTACTTTTTTCCTTGTTGCAGGTTTCACATTCGGGTTTCCGTTAACCACACGGGAAACAGTTGCCATGGATACGCTGGCTTCCCTTGCGACATCATATATTGTAATATTCATGTTTTACACTCCTTCTAACGTACATTCTCTATATTTATTTTACGGCAAGTAGCTAGAACCTAAACATTTTTGTTTCATTTTAGCTAATCTTGTCTAATTATGTATTTAATCATACGATAACGTTGCAAATGCCGCAATGACAAGCTTTCATTTTTTTTCAAAAAAACCGTTTTTTTTAATTACTTAAGCATCGCTCTACAAACAGAGCGTTTTCATTTCTAAATATTCTAACATATTATGATATAAATTACCCGTAATAACCTGTATACACTATACTACTCTTTTTATGGACATAATTGCTTAATCATATACATAATAAGATTTAAACAAAAAAACAGATGGAATAATTCCATCTGTTTCCTGTTATGCTCTTACATATGGTGATTCAAGAATTGATTTATAGAACTCGTCGAATTGAGGGATATCCATTTGCTGTGCTGAATCTGATAATGCTACAGCAGGATCCGGATGAACCTCCGCCATGACACCATCTGCTCCAATTGCAAGGGCCGCTTTTGCACAAGGCAGCAGCAAGTCTTTTCTGCCTGTTGAATGCGTTACATCAACAAATACAGGAAGATGTGTTTCCTGCTTTAAAATTGGCACTGCAGAAATGTCCAGTGTATTTCTTGTCGCACGTTCATATGTGCGGATACCTCGCTCACAAAGTATGATTTGATCATTACCTTGGGAAATGATATATTCTGCTGCATTAATGAATTCTTCAATTGTTGCTGCTAAGCCTCTTTTTAGCAAGATTGGCTTTTTCACACTTCCTGCTGCTTTCAACAGTTCAAAGTTTTGCATGTTTCTTGCGCCAATCTGAATAACGTCAATGTAATCCAATGCTTCTTCAATATGCTGCGGACTAACAATTTCACTGATTACACGAAGATCGTATTCATCTGCAACTCGCTTTAAAATTTTTAGTCCTTCCACACCAAGTCCTTGGAAATCGTATGGAGAAGTTCTTGGTTTGAATGCTCCACCGCGAAGCAATGTTAAACCTTTTGCCTTAACGCTCTCAGCAACCTTAGCTACCTGTTCATATGATTCCACTGAACATGGACCGAAAACAAATTTAGGGACACCATCACCAATTTTTGTGCCTCTAATATCAACAATTGTATCTTCCGGTTTCTTCTTGCGTGAAACAAGAAGTGCTTTACTGTCATCTTCTTGCTGCAGCTGTAAGCCTGCTTTAAAAATTTGCTTGAATAAATGAGCAATTGTTCCATTATCAAATGGCCCATCGTTTTTTGCTAAAATGTTATCAAGCATTTTACGCTCCCTTACCGGGTCATAGCGATGTGCTCCATGCGTTACCTTTGTTTGTGCTATTTTTTGAACAAGATCAGCTCTTTCATTAATCTTCTCTAATATTTCTAAGTTTAACTCGTCAATTCTGTCACGAAGCATTTCTAATTCTTTATTGCTCACTTTCTCCATCATCCCTTCAATCAACAAACCAAACAATTTTCACTTTACAAAAAGCCTGTTTGGTCAATTGTGTATTAGTCTTTATACCAACTTAAAAATATGTTACATTTCTCTTAATTGGGTTAATTATAAAACAACTTTATTCCAATGTCACGAATTTTCTTTATTAATTAAACGCTTTTAAGCACTAAAGTATTTTATTCTTTATTTTTATGAAATTTCTAGTAAATCATTACTATTTAAACAGAAGAAGGTGTATTTTTTGCAAAATAAAGAAAAATTATTTGCATTAGATATTGGTACTCGGTCTGTAGTGGGCATCATAATGGAAGTGCTGGATAATAATTATCATGTTGCTGACATTCTTTCCATTGAGCATAAAGAAAGAGCCATGCTTGATGGGCAAATTCATGATGTGCTGGCAGTAGCCAAAATCATTCAAGAAATAAAGTCAAAAATGGAAGAAAAGCACGGTCCACTTCGTAAAGTAAGTGTTGCTGCTGCAGGCCGAGCACTAAAAACGGAAAAGGCTGCTTATGCTGTTGAGATAGAGGGCAAGCCGATGATGACAAATCAGGATATATTACATATGGAGCTTGCTGCCGTGCAACAAGCCCAAAGTGTTGTAGCGGAGAAAAACAGCCGGGAAAACAGTCAATTTTATTACTGTGTTGGCTATTCTGTCCTTCGTTATACACTTGATGAGCAAGAAATGGGAAGCTTAATTGACCAGCAAGGCAGTATTGCAAAAGTTGAAATTATCGCTACATTTCTGCCGAAGGTTGTCGTTGAATCATTGATTGCTGCCTTGCATAGGGCAGACTTGGAAATGGAAGCATTGACACTTGAGCCGATTGCTGCCATCAACGTATTAATTCCCCCATCTATGCGAAGACTGAATGTCGCTCTTGTCGATATTGGAGCAGGCACATCTGATATTGCCATCACAGATCAGGGAACCGTTATTGCATATGGAATGGTACCTGTTGCTGGAGATGAAATTACCGAAGCAATAAGTGACCAATATTTATTAGATTTCCCACTCGCAGAGGAAGCAAAAAAACAGCTGTCAGAGCTGGAGCAAATAACTGTTACCGATATTCTTGGCTTTTCAACAGAGTTAAGCAGGGCAGAAGTTATTGAACAAATTTCACCTGCCCTTGATAAGCTGGCAGATGCTATTTGCAGGGAGATTTTATTGTTAAATAACCACCAGTCTCCGAAGGCTGTTATGCTTGTTGGCGGAGGCAGCCAAACACCTGCCCTTCAGCAAAAAATCGCAGACATGCTGAATTTGCCTGCAAACCGTGTTGCCATCAGAGGGATTGATGCCATTAGCAACATTACCTTTAAGGACCCTTCCATTAAAGGGCCAGAGCTTGTTACACCAGCAGGAATAGCAATTGCAGCCGAGAAATCTCCTGTGCAGTATAAGACTGTATATGTAAATGACCAGCCTATCAGACTATTTGAGGTCAATAAACTGACAATCGGCGACTGTCTGCTTGCCTCGGGCTTATCCCTTTCCAAATTATATGGCAAGCCAGGGATGGCAAAAATCATCTCATTAAATGGACAGAAAATAACCATTCCTGGTTCACATGGAGAAGGTCCTGTGATAAAACGGGATGGCAAAATCTGCTCATTAGATGATCTTGTCGAAAACGGACAAAGCCTGCAAGTGTTTAAAGGGATGGATGGAGAGCCAACACAAGTTCAAATTAAAAGCTTAATAGATTTAGACAGCGGAAGAGTTGTCCGTATTAATGGGAAGGAATATACCATACAGCCTAAACTATTATGTAATGGCAAAGCAACATCACATGAAGCCTGGATCGAGGATCGCGATGACATTAATGTCTTGACTGTCAAAACACTTCAGGAGCTCCTTGAAACACTCGAATTACACGCCTATTTGGAGGAGCTGCGTCCATATCAAATTAAAATAAACGATAAGGATACAATTATACCTGCTTTTTCTGGAAAGCTTTTTCGTAATGGACTTCCTTCTAGATTAACTCACAGCTTTGAAAGTGCGGATGACATACTCATCGAAAAAAGACTAGTTCCAACAGTGACGGAGCTGGCTGAAAGAAGACAGATGCTATTGTACCAAGTCCTCCCAGTCACCTTTAACGGTAAAAAGCTGACACTTACTAAACAGCTTGCCCAGGTAACAAAAAACGGGCATACATTAAAACTGGATGACAAGGTTCCACCTTATGAAAAAATCCAAATCGAGCAAAAACCATTTGAAGGATTTCTGTTCCAGGATTTATTTGCTTATGTGCAAATTGACATCCCACAGGATAAGCAAGGTAGCTTTGAGCTCTTGAAAAATGGAGAATCGGCAACCTTTTTAACTCCAATTAACAAAGGGGATGAACTTTCTATTGTATGGAAGGTTCCTGCAACATAAAAAAGGATGGCATATGGATAAATCCAATATGCCATCCTTTTTCTTATGCTTTAACGCTTGCTTCTTTAAGTGAATTAACGGTAATCCCACCATGTGATGCATTCCACACGACAGAACGATCGGAAAACAACAGTGCTTGCGGTGACTCATGTCTTATACCAAATGTTTCCGCGATATAGTTAGAAAGTGGTCGTGCATCTTGAACAGCCAAATAATAAGTGTTCACTTCTGCATTTGCATCCGCATATTGCTTGTATTCGTCAAATGCTGCTGCACTTATCGGACATGTCAGGCTATGCTTTACGATGAATGCTGACTTATTGTTGCTCAAAACTTCTTCAAATTGCTCAACTGTTTCAATCTTTTCCATAATACCCCTCCAGTCTTATCATCCTATAAAAAGGCAGCCCCATTACTGGGGCGTCCTACTATTATTGGTTATATTTACTTTCTGTTTCATCAAAAGCTTTTTTCGTTTCTTCTAGCTTTCTTTGAATCTCATCGTACTCACGTTGAAAAGGATCATTTTCAGCTCCGGCGGCAACAGCCTCTTCTGGTTGCTGTTCATCCTTACCTAAGCCTTTCACCTTGCCCACTAAATCGTTTGAATGCTTGGAAACAGTGCTGCCAATGCTGCCTGTCTTATCTTTGGCAATACTGATATATTCTGTCCCTTTGTCCTTCACAGTTCCAGAAAGTTCAATCCCTTTTTCCTTAAGGATACCAGCTTGCTGATTAAGATCTTGAATCAATTCTTTTCCAGGCTTTGGAGCAAGAAAAAGGGCTGTTGCAGCTCCAACAATTCCTCCTACAATTGCACCAATTAAAAAGTCTTTTCCACCTGTACTTTCATTTTCAACGACTGTTGTTTCGTATTCTCTTGTCATCATTATCCCTCCTAAAAAGTTTAATGTGCTTTTACTTTTACTTTTATGCCGTTCTCTGCTGTTCTTCTAGCTTTCCACTGATCTCTAATGTTAAAGAACATTTTGCTGTACTGAAGTACTTGGGCAATCTTGTCCTGATTATGCACAAGCTTTTGCTCCACATTTTGATTGATGTTTTGAATAGAATCATTGAATCCTTTTACTGAAGTGCCAATGCCCTTCACTGCATCAACCACACCGTTAAGGCTTTCTGATTTTTGCTGAATATCCTCAGCAAGCTCATTTGTCTTATGCAGCAAGATAGTCGTTTCCTTTGTAACCCCGTCAAGCTGTCTTTCAAGACCAACTAATGTCTTTGAGACACTATCAAGAGTGATATGTAACGATTTCAATGTTCTGGCAACATACACAACCAAAATAGTGAAAGCAATGGCAATTAATGCAACACTACAATATAAAATGATAATCATTTACAGCTACACCTCCGCTTTTTCATTGTTTTTCCCAATTTGGCTAATGCCTAAACCTTTCTTCTATTATAGTTGGAAAAACATCCAGAAACAAATAAAACAGGTAAATTCATCCTATAACTTTCGTGTCAAAACGCATCAATAGTTTGGTTAATTTTACACAATATTATTTAAGAAAAATATTTTTTGGGGTACAATAAAATGGTTGAACGAACAAAGACTAAATGTGCTATTCAACAATTTCTACATATGACGAAGTGTCAAAATCTTTTAAAAATACAGGAGGCATTATATGAAAGACCCACGTATAGAACTGTTAGCTAAAAATTTAATTAATTATTCGATCAGATTGCAAAAAGGTGAAAAAGTCCTAATTGAAAATTTTGGTTTGCAAAAGGAGCTTGTCAAAGCACTTGTTAAAGAAGCATATGCTGTAGGGGGATTCCCATTTGTGTCCTTAAAGGATAATGATGTCAACAGAGCATTGCTTTTAGGTGCACAAGAGGAGCAATATGAGATGCTGGCTAGCTTTGAAGCAAATGTGATGAGCCAGATGGATGCTTATATCGGGCTTCGTGCGGGAGATAATATTAATGAGCATGCTGATGTGCCTGCAGAAAAAATGAAAATTGAGGGTGCTACTGTCGGAAAGAAAGTACACCGTGAAATCCGCGTTCCGAAAACAAGATGGGTTGTGCTGCGCTATCCAAGCCCATCCATGGCACAGCTTGCTAAAATGAGCACAGACGGATTTGAAGACTTTTACTTCAATGTGTGCAACCTTGATTATGGCAAAATGGATAAGGCGATGGACAATCTCGTTGACCTGATGAATAAAACAGACGAAGTTAAAATCACTGGTCCGGGAACAGATCTAACTTTCTCTATCAAAGATATACCTGCAATAAAATGCTCAGGACAAATGAACATTCCTGATGGAGAGGTTTATACAGCTCCTGTGCGTAATTCTGTTAATGGAACACTTACTTACAATACACCATCTCCATACCAAGGCTTTACGTTTGAGCAGGTTAAACTGACATTCAAGGACGGCAAAATCATTGAAGCTACTTCCAATGATACAGAACGCTTAAACGCAATTCTTGATACGGATGAAGGAGCAAGATTTATCGGCGAATTTGCCATTGGTGTTAACCCATATATCCTTCACCCGATGCAGGATATTTTGTTTGATGAAAAAATTGACGGAAGCTTCCATTTCACACCAGGACAATGCTATGACGATGCATTCAATGACAACCATTCTAATATCCATTGGGATATGGTCAACATCCAAAGACCTGATTACGGCGGTGGAGAAATTTCCTTTGACGGCGTACTTATTAGAAAAGATGGAAGATTTGTGATACCTGAATTGGAAGCACTGAATCCTGAAAATCTAAAATAATAGCCAAAAAAAGATGCTGATTTCTCAGCATCTTTTTTTACTTTATACTAATGTTTTTTCATAAGCATCCTGGAACTTCTGAACATCGCCAGCACCCATAAACAGGATAACTGCCTTTTCATGAGCTTTTAATGCTTCAATACTTTCTTCAGCAATGATTTTGCTGCCTGGTACCTTCTCTGCCAAATCTTCAATGCTCAGCTTGCCATGGTTCTCACGAGCTGACCCGAAAATTTCGCAAAGATAAGCAGAATCTGCCAGGTTTAAACTGTCGGCAAATTCATTTAAGAAAGTTTGTGTTCTTGAGAAGGTATGCGGTTGGAAAACTGCTACTACTTCTCTGTCTGGATACTTCTGTCTAGCCGCTTCAATCGTTGCCTTAATCTCTGTTGGATGATGGGCATAGTCATCAATGATTACTTGCTCACCAATACGCTTTTCAGAGAATCTGCGCTTAACACCCTCAAATGACATAAGTCGTTCCTGCACAATACCTGCATCTAAATCTTCATAATGACTTAGGGCAATGACAGATAATGCATTTAAAATATTATGGTTTCCGAAAGTCGGAATAGAGAATGTATTGTAGTAAGTATTTCTTACATATACTTCAAACGTTGTACCTTCTGTAGTCTTCACAACATTTCTTGCTTGGAAGTCATTTTCATCATCAAAACCATAAAAAACTACAGGCACTTTTGCTTGAATTTTTTGGAGCTGTTCATCATCACCACAAGCAAAGATTCCTTTGTTCACTTGCCAAGCCATTTCCTGGAATGCAGAAAAGACATCATCAACATTAGCAAAATAATCAGGATGATCAAAATCAATGTTAGTCATGATCGCATAATCAGGGAAGTATGATAAGAAATGTCGTCTGTACTCACAAGCTTCAAATGCAAAGTACTCCGCATTTTCTGTTCCTCTTCCAGTTCCATCTCCAATTAAATAGGCTGTCGGCTTTGCACCTTTCATAACATGCGCAAGCAAGCCTGTTGTTGATGTTTTTCCATGAGCACCTGTTACGGCAACGCTTGTGAACTGCTTCATAAAATCGCCTAAAAAACGGTGGTAGCGCACAACTGGAAGACCTAATGCATTTGCTTCCACAACCTCTTCATGCGTATCAGAGAAAGCATTTCCCACAATAATATTCATCCCAGGCTGAATGTTTTCCTTTGAGAAAGGAAGAATTTTAATTCCTGACTGTTCTAAAGCCACCTGTGTAAAAAATCTCTTTTCTACATCCGATCCTTGAACTTGTAAACCCATATCATGCAGGATTTGTGCAAGTGCACTCATCCCTGACCCTTTAATACCTACGAAGTGGTAAATAGTCATATAAAAGAACCTCCAACTATCGTATATCTTTTACACAGTATATGAAATGAACCTATAATTTGCTCATAGCATAAATTTCTCCACTATGGACCCCGTTTATAACTATTTTTTCTCCTAAAGACCTTTTAGAAAAGGAAAATATTCAAACGGGGTAGATTTAACTTTTTTTTCCTTTTTTTACTCGCATTTATTCATTATACCATCTTTTATTAAGAAAAACTATGTATCAATCATATTCCCTATTGAAAGGAATTATATTAGTGATACATGCAGTTTTCGAAAAAATTAATGCTGCTCTGTGTCATGGAGCTGTAAAAACTCCACTTGTGTTATAAGTACGTCTCTTGGCTTTGTGCCTTTTGCCTCTGAAATATACCCCTGCTTTTCCATCATGTCAATAAGTCGCGCTGCTCGATTATAGCCGATTTTAAAGTTTCTTTGAAGACTCGATGTAGATGCGCCGCCTTGTTCAATGATAAATTCGCACGCTTCATAGAATAGCTCATCTTCCTCTTCTGACATTTGAACCTTCTTCAATAGCTCTTCTTGTTCAAATAAATAATCCGGTTTTCTCTCTCTTCTGGCATGTGCAACGACTTGGTCAATTTCTTCATCTGAAACAAATGTTCCTTGTAAACGAACTGGCTTTGATGTCCCATTCTCCAAAAAGAGCATATCTCCCTTTCCAAGGAGTTTTTCTGCTCCACTTATATCTATAACTGTTCTTGAGTCGATTTGAGATGATACAGAAAATGCTATCCTTGTTGGGACATTTGCTTTTATAAGCCCTGTAATAACGTCTACAGACGGTCTCTGCGTGGCAATAAGTAAATGAATGCCGCAAGCTCTTGCCTTTTGAGCAATCCTGCTGATGGCTTCCTCTACATCTGCAGGGGCCATCATCATTAAATCGGCAAGCTCATCAATTATAATAACAATATACGGCAGCTTTTGTGCATATTGTTGGTTCTCTTCAGCCAGCTGATTATATTTCGTTATATCCCTAACACCTGCATGTGCAAGCAGCTCATAACGCCGCTCCATCTCCTCGACAGCCCATTTTAATGCAGCTGTTGCTGTTTTCACATCTGTGATAACAGGACTAGCCAAATGAGGAATATAATTATATGGCGCAAGTTCTACCATTTTTGGATCGATGAGTAAAAGCTTCAAGTCTTCGGGCTTTGCCTTATACAGAAGACTAACAAGCATCGTATTGATACAAACACTTTTACCAGAACCAGTTGCACCTGCAATTAGCCCATGCGGCATTTTGCGCAAATCAGTGACAATCGGCTTGCCGGAAATATCAAGCCCTAAAGCAACCGTCAATGGTGAAGCAGAATCTTTAAACTCATCACTATTAAGAATTTCACTCAGCAATACAGGTCTGCTCGTACGATTAGGAACCTCGATTCCGATTGTATGCTTCCCAGGAATAGGCGCCTCAATCCGAATATCTTTAGCAGCTAGGCTCAATTTCAAATCATCGGATAGGTTAGTAATCTTGCTAACCTTAACTCCAGGCTCAGGCTGTACTTCATACCTTGTAACGGAAGGTCCCTGAGTAACATTGACCACTTTTGCATGAACATTGAAGTTCTTAAAAGTATGGTTCAAAAGCTCCGTCTGTTCTTCTATCCAGCCATCATGCTCTGTATTATAAATCGGCGGGCTCAAAAGTTCATCCTCAGGGAAAACATAATAAGGCAGCTCTTCGACAACTGGCTCTGACACCACTGACTGTTCCTCTTGCACTCCAACAACTGGCTCTAACACCACTGCCTGTTCCTCTTGTATTCGAACAACTGGCTCTAACACCACTGACTGTTCCTCTTGTATTCGAACAACTGGCTCTGACACCGCTGCCTGTTCCTCTTGCACTCGATCGACTGGCTCTAATGCCGCTGCCTGTTCCTCTTGTACTCCAACAACTGGCTCTGATGCTGCTGCCTGTTCCTCTTGCACTTGAACAACTGGCTCAAACACCACTGCCTGTTCCTCTTGCACTTGAACAATTGGCTCTAACACCGCTGCCTGTTCCTCTTGTACTTGAACAATTGGCTCTAATGCTGCTGCCTGTTCCTCTTGTACTTGAACAATTGGCTCTGATGCTGCTGCCTGTTCCTCTTGTTCTCGATCGACTGGCTCTAATGCTGCTGCACTTTCAGTTATTAATTGCGAAGTTTGCTCTCGCTTCTTTATTTGCTGTTCTTTTCTTTTAGTTTCAAGAGATTTTCTATCCGTATTTAACATCAACACATTAAACGGTAAAGCTCTTTTCTTAACAGGAGCATCCTGTGGTTCCTTCGTTTCTTCCACATCCGATTGATCCTGTTTTGCAACGGATGTGTTCACTGCCGTTACTTCTGTTTTTTCATTAGAAGGTTGCTCTTCTGTCAAGACAGATGATACTTCCGAATGGCTTGACTGTTCCACTTCCACTGGTACATGTTCTTTCGCAGCAATCTCAAACTTCTCTTCTATACTATTTGCTGTTTCTTCCATTTTTAGCATTACTGCCGATTCATTGATAGCTGGAAGCTCTTCAAACTGCAGGCTGCTCTCTGCTTGCGTTGAATAACGCTCTGCTGGCTCCACAACCTCTGTTGGCTCGACATACATCTTTTCTTCCTGTGGCAAAATAACTTCCACTTTCGCTGAGGTCTGTTCCTCCTCTTTACGAAGTGGTTCCCTATCCGACTCCACGGCTACTGCTGGCTCTGCATGCAGCTCTTCTTCCTGTGGCAAAATAACTTCCACTTTCGCTGAGGTCTGTTCCTCCTCTTTACGAAGTGGTTCTCTATCCAACTCCACGACTACTGCTGGCTCTGCATACAGCTCTTCTTCCTGTGGCAAAATAACTTCCACTTTCGCTGAGGTCTGTTCCTCCTCTTTACGAAGTGGTTCTCTATCCGACTCCACGACTACTGCTGGCTCTGCATACAGCTCTTCTTCCTGTGGCAAAATAACTTCCACTTTCGCTGAGGTCTGTTCCTCCACCAGCTCATAAACGACAGTCGACTCAGCATACATTACAGCTTCTGCCTCTTGTGGCTGTGTTTTTTCTTCTGCTATTAAGCTAACAAATAATCCTTCATTTTGAATTTCTTCATTTTGAATTAGAGAATTCAATTCTTCCGTTTCTTCCATTATGAAAGCCGGCTGCAGTTCTTCTTCATTTGAATGTACTGCCGGGTTTGAATTTTCGAGTGTTACTTTGTTTAGGTCTGAAGCTTCTGTATTTATTGCTGTTTCTTTTGTGGTTTGCTCCATTTTGACTTCTTCAGCAAAACCTTTTTCAAAGAAATTACTTTCTTTTGACTCTTCCTTCTTCAACTCCGCCCTTAAAGCGGCTTGCTCTGCTGCTTCTTTCCTTCTCATAACAGAAGTAAGGAAATCACTGCTGTCCATTTTCGTGCGCGCTACTTCTACTATTGGTTGCACATCGACTTTCGGCCTATTATTATATCCATAAATAGGAGACGGGATTTCTGTCGGTTTAAAAGGCATTTTTGACTGGTAGCTCTTCGGATTTGGAGTGCTTTCAGGTACTTCCCGCGGCTTCGTCCTGTTATGTATGGCTTGAGAGCTTGTTCTTCTGTTGTTAGAAATCTCCTGCCTGTTTGCTTGCCTTCTGTCTGACGTAAGTTCCTGCATGCCTTTATGTGCTGACACATTTTGTCTTCTGTCATTCGGTCGCTCATGTCTGCCTGCATTAGTTGACGCGTGTTGATTTCTGTTAGACTGCTCTTGCCTCCCAGTAAAGCTGACCCCATTTTGCCTTTTATCAGCAATATGGTCGTGTTTTTCCGTATAGCCTTGTCCACTTTGCCTTACTGCTTCAGCAGGCTCCTGTCCTTCTGTTGCTTGAGCATTTTGCCTTCGTTCAGCTTGGTGGTCCTGTCTTCCTTGTCTGCCAGGAATGCCTATTTCTTCATCAGAAATGACGGGAAACCGAAATTTCCCCTTCGGATATTGGTAAATGATTTTTGCATCTTCTTCTTTTTTCCACTCATTATTCCACTCGTTTCGAATATGTGGATCTTCTTGTTTTTGTGCAGCTTCAAATGGCTCCATCTCTTCGTGGTCCTCTTTAATAAACTGCTTTATTACTTTTTTGAACCAACTCACTGTAAATCACTCTTTCCATCTTTCTCTCTACTATTTTAACAGTTTATTGATAAAATCGAGATAAAAATCGATATATTCCCTGTACTATTCTATTATATTTCACTATTTTCCAATTGCAAGGAGGCAAAACTTGCTAAAAAAACTAACATTCCCCAATATGCTACCATACGAAAAAGGGCAGACACCGAATCAGCAGGACCATTTGTCTAAACTGATTCTCGTACACTACCCTTATTTTAAATAACGAATATTACATCCTGTTTTCATTCAGGCAATAATCTCGAATCAAACAGATTAAGTTTTGCAAACAAGCAAGAAAATGTTCACTGCTCTTTTTTCTTGTTTTTCCCTAAAATAAACACAGGTTCTAAACTTCCATCTTCATAAAGGAAGGACAGTGCTGTAATTGGAACTCTGCCGCTTGCAAAAAAGCTCATTGTCATTTGCGCTAAAATGTCATAGCCTGTCTCATTTTCTATATCTGCAATAATTAACACATCTTGATGCGGTACTGCTACAGCCATTGTGCCCTTTACCGTCTCACTCATTTCCTTAAGGAAAGAATCGTTAAGAATACGGCTTGCATCATATCCGTCATTCGTATTCAAGAAATAAAATGTGTTGCCTGCAACCTGATCAGTTTTAAAACTTGTCCGTAAAGAACGGGCATTAAAGAGAGCCACTTCCTTAATTCGGCTGTGCTTCCAGTTTTCCTTATGCATGATTTTTTCATCTATGAGACGATAAGTATTGCCCATATCCAATGCATAATAAATTCTTGTTTCTGCTGTATGCTCATCCACTACGAATGGTATTTCTTCATTAGTTTGCAACGGAAATGAGGTCGAGCGAATAACAGGGTAAATATTTTTTTCTTTCCCTTCAAGGGCTGGATCCTCTACCAATGCAGTTAAGCCATTTTCAATATAATAAACAACTTCATCTACAGCTTTTTCCTTTTCTTGCTCCCATTTTGCAATAATTCCTGGTAAAGAAATTGTGACACCTTTGCCAGCATCCTTGCTCTCTATACGAAGTTGATCCTTTTTAGAATCAAACGTAAACACTCTTCCTTCTGCTTTAAGCCTGTCTTGTAAGAGGTTCTTCATTTTTTTGCTGTCCATCTTCATTAACGCTGTTTCCCCCTTTTAGAGTGGGTAATAATAATTGCTTTTCCTATTATAATAGCAGTTGACTGTCTTTTCAAAGAATCTGGAATTCTACATACAAAAAAAAAGCAGCGTTCAACATAGAAACGCTGCTTCATGCCTTTACTATTTCAATCACAATGATTCAATAAAGTTCTCAATTTCTTCTTGTGTTTTACGGTCTTTGCTGACAAAGCGGCCAAGTTCCTTGCCACCTTCAAAGGCAACAAAGCTTGGAATACCAAACACATCTAATTCGATGCATGTATCAATGAATTTATCACGATCAATGTGAATAAATGTAAACTCGCTGTACTTCTGTTCTACTTCTGGCATAAATGGGTCTATAAAACGGCAATCTCCGCACCAATTGGCAGAAAATAAAAACACATGCTTATTGCTGCTATTTTTTAACTCGTTAAACTCCTCTTGTGACTGTAAATCTCTCATTTGTTAATCCCCCTATCGCTGACATTTATTATTTGATACTAACAAAACATCTGTCTTTTCACTACTATTATGCTCGCTTCTTTATTATTGGCTTGTCTTTAAATCATATTCATATTGACCAACTAACGACTCCATGACTTGTGCAAACATTCTTTGCCTAGTTATTTTGCCATTTGTGAAAACGCCAATTGCGCCTTCATTGTGTCGGACATTCTTTTTGTTTGCATAGCGATCCATAACAGGACCAAGTTCTTCTCCTGCAAGCAGTGCATTTGCAACGTCTGCAGGTAAAGGAATGCTTGCACCTCCGCCAATATATGTTCGTCCACACCTAAGGACAAGAGCTCCCCAGTTACAAATAAGCAGGCCATGTTCTGTTTGCTTAACACCGCCTTCAAGACCGATACCGATATCTCCTTTTCCAGTAACTAACGCATTTTTAGCACGGTTAATTGCACCTGTAATCGTTTCTTCATCAGAAAACGGCTGAGCACTTACACCTGATGCAACATCAAGCTCCAAAAATTCCACATCCGACATTAAGCTGAAGCCTTCCTTAACTGCCCCTGACTTTGCCGGATTTTTTGTTCCAATACATACAATCATGTTAGACTCTCCTATCCTGCTTGCCTTTTTTCAATGGAAAAAAGAGACAGTTATATCTGCCTCTTTGACTATTTATTACACATTTGCTTTAATGGATTCCACCATCGTTTTATCTGTTGCTTTCACAAGCTTCACAACTAGCTCTTTCGCTGCTGCATAATCATCCACATGAATGATAGAAGCGCTAGTATGAATATATCTCGAGCAAATACCAATTACAGCACTTGGTACACCCTCATTTGAAGTATGCACTCGCCCTGCATCTGTTCCGCCTGGTGAGATGAAGTACTGATAAGCAATATTATTGCTCTCCGCTGTATCAAGGATAAATTCCCTCATCCCTCTATGTGTCACCATGGTGCGATCGTATATACGAAGCAAAGCACCTTTTCCTAATTGACCAAATTGGTTTTTGTCACCAGAAGTATCATTTGCAGGGCTTGCGTCCAATGCATAAAATATGTCAGGCTGAATCATATTAGCAGCCGTTTGCGCTCCGCGCAGTCCAACCTCTTCTTGTACTGTTGCACCAGAATATAAGGTATTAGGAAGCTGCTCACCTTGAAGCTCCTTCAGCAACTCGATAGCAAGCCCACATCCATAGCGGTTATCCCAAGCCTTCGCCATAATCTTCTTTTTATTTGCCATTGGAGTAAATGGGCAAATCGGAACAATTGGCTGTCCTGGCTTGATACCGATTGACACAGCATCTGCTTTATCATCAGCGCCAATATCAATAAGCATGTTTTTGATATCCATCGGCTTGCTGCGCTGTGCATCATCAAGCAAATGCGGAGGAATAGATGCGATCACCCCGATTATCGGACCATTATCTGTCATCACTTGCACTCGTTGGGCAAGC
Organism: Niallia circulans; assembly: GCF_007273535.1. Taxonomy (NCBI): domain Bacteria; kingdom Bacillati; phylum Bacillota; class Bacilli; order Caryophanales; family Bacillaceae; genus Niallia; species Niallia circulans. Next base: position 1,944,433 of record NZ_RIBP01000004.1, on the reverse strand, counting down.
AGTACTTGGCTCCACCAGCCTCCAATTGGCTGAAATCGAATCATCCCATTTTCCGTAATAGATGTTACCATAAAACCAACTTCGTCCATATGGCCAGCAACCATAACTCTTGGCCCTTCTTCTAATCCATTTTTCACACCAAAAATACTGCCAAGATTGTCTTGAATTATTTCATCACTGTATTTTTCAAGCTCTGTGCGCATAAAATTTCTTACTTCATGTTCATTTCCTGCAATACCTCGTAATTCAGTCAATGTACGGAATAAATCCATTGTTTGCTCGTTCATTGTAATGCTCCTCTTTTTTTAAAAATTATGTATTTATTTATTTTATCGAAATATTAATATTATCGCTACCAATATACATAACAATTGCAATATTCCTCTTATTGTTCAATCGTGAAATAATTACGATTTTTTGTTTTATTTCACTTATCTCTGCTATTTTGGCTATAATAATAAACAGATTGGAAAGGAGCAAAGATATGAACTGGAAAACGTTATTGGCAGGAGCGGCAGTAGGTTTTGCAACAAGCTATGCAACAAAGGAAATAATTTCAAGAAACTATTCCATCTCCAGTGACACTGTTCTTAAAACAGTTAAAGCAGCGTTTAAAGAGCAAGGACCAATTACTGGCAGCTGGATTAATATGCAAAAAGAACCATTTGAAACAGCAGGTGCCACTCACCAGATTTACCGCGGGGGCATCACAAGACTGAATGAGGGAATTAATCAATCCTATGAATTTCTGGCAGATAGCAAGACAGGAAATCTGCTCGATATTTATGAAATTTAAATTTACATAGTCCATTGCTTAACCCACTAGCAATGGACACTTTAAGCTCGTTTTATCGCTTCCTTTATTTCACCTTTATCGTTCCATTTTACTCCACGATAGACTGCATCATGATAAAATGTGAACCAAGCATCGTTTTCAATTCCCCAGTTAATCCATTTCTGTTTTTCCTCAATGGATGTCATTGGATAATCATCATATGCTGTCACCCAAAGCACATTTTGATGGGCATGTGTTGGTAGCAGGTCAGCCAGGTGAATAGCGATGTCACCACCATCCTCTATGATAAGAATAGAGTGACCGTTACTATGGCCTCCCGTGTGAACAAGCTTAATTGGCCCCATACTCCACTTTTGTTCAAAGGTTTTCACTTGGCTTTCAATCGGTCTCCAGTTTTGTTCCCAATAAGTATTTCGGGACCGTATATTTGGATCCTTCATCTCTGTCCATTCTTGATTTGACGTAATAATTTCTGCATTTGGAAATATGGATACAAGCTCACCATCTTCTAGCTTTGACAATCCACTAGCATGATCAAAATGCATATGTGTCATCAGCACATAATCAATATCGAAAGGAGAAATTCCGAGTGTACGGAGATTTTCTTCTAGTGAGGATTCTTCATCCACTCCATAATTACGCTTTTGCTTTTCAGTCAGTTTGCCATTTCCGATTCCTGCATCAACAAGAATTTTCTTTCCAGCGTATTCGAAAAATATCGGGTCACTTGGCAGATTGACTTGGTTTAATTCATTGCACTCATATTTTTTTGTCCATAACGGCTTCGGTACTACCCCAAAAATGGCCCCGCCATCCATTTTAGTATTGCCGCCATTTAACCACGTTAACGTAATTTCCCCTATTTTTAAACTGTTCATGCAAGCATACCTCCTAAGAATGTCCTTAATTAAAATTATATTCGATTTTACTAAGAAGTATAAGAATATAGCATAAAAAAAGAGACTAGCCATGAGCATAGTCTCTTTTCAATCATGATTTAAATTGTGTTTCACTTCGGAAAATTCTGCTGCCGCGTGACGAAAATTTCTCTTCATATTCTGTCATAATATTTCCTTCATAATCACTATTATGAAGGTCAAGGCTGACAAATTTCAGCAGCATGCCATACTCAGAGAAGCTTCGCAGCGAGTATTCAAACAAGCCTTGATTATCTGTTTTGAAGTGGATTTCACCATTTGGGATAAGCACTTCCTCGTACGATTTCAAGAATGTCTTGAACGTAAGTCTTCTCTTTTCATGTCTTGTTTTCGGCCATGGATCAGAGAAATTCAAGTAGACGCGCTCTACTTCCCCTTTAAGGAAGTAATCAGTCAGCTTGGATGCATCCAAATTCATTAGCTTTAAATTGGGTACCTCTGCTTCAATTACCCTGTCTAATGCAGCAACAATAACACTTTCTTGCAATTCAATTCCGATATAGTTAATATGCGGATTTGCTTTAGCCATTTCTGTAATAAATCTGCCTTTACCTGTACCTACTTCTATATGAATGGGTCCTTTACCGCTAAATGCTTGATCCCATTTTCCTTTCCACTCTTCAGGATGCTTGACAGCATATTGGGGATATGCCAGCAGCTTGTCCTTCGCCCATGGTTTATGTCTTAATCGCATTGGTGACACTCCTTCTTTACATATATCCTTTACATATATCCATCAAACAATAACATTCTTAAGGCTATCATGCAATACTCTTTTCTTTTCCAAACTTGCCCCAATTCTTACGAATTAGACAGGGTAATTTTTCAAATGCAAATAAAGTATAAAGAAAAAAAAGAATTCACAACCTATTAGTGAATTCCTTTACTGGTATTTGACCCAGAAATCTTATTTTTTTTAAAGAAACCTAAAAGAAAGGGTGCAACTAAATGCCACTTACACATGAACATCAATTAGGTTTATTAAAGGACATTTTAAGTAACCATCAAGAAGACTGCTGTGGTTCTGTGTCTGAATGTGAACAACTTGAACGTCTTGTGACTTCCTTGAAGGTCAATGGCAATATTGACCAAAATATTCTTCCTATTCTGGAGGAAATCAGCCAGTACAGCCAGAGAGGGATTCACACAAGCAATTTAAACAATCACATTGAGTCCTCTCAAGAGCAGCTGTCCCAATGGGTTGACGGCATTAATGGATTTACAGGCTAAATTATTAATCCAAGTCATTTAGAAACTGTATCCACTTTTCCATCTCATGATAACGGGATTTCTTTTTATACCATTGGATAGAATTAAGGGTTTGGGCAATCACATACCATTTCATGCGAAGCATAAGGCTGTCTGTCGGTTCAAATCCATATTTTTCAAGCCATTCTGTCCATTCTGATTTTGGGATATACCAGTAAAGAAGCATTCCTAAATCGATTGCTGGATCTGCAATCATTGCTCCATCCCAATCGATTAAATACAACTGGTTGTCTTCTGAAAGCAGCCAGTTGTTATGATTAACATCACAGTGACACACAACTTCTTCTTCGCTCTTTATAAATGGAATATTTTCTTCTAAAAAGGCAATAGACTTCGTAATTGTTTCATTACTAGTCAGCGCTTCATCCAATTCTGCTTTAATGACTGCAAGAATCATATTCGGCATCAGTGTTGTTTTCCCAAGCCTTTTAAGCATTTCCAATAACGGTTTAGATGTATGAATCTTTTTGAGCAGCATAACAACCCTGTCATCTGTCATGTCAGATTGGCTGAACTCTCTGCCAATAAGCCACTGCTGTGCAGTGAATACATCCCCATTTTCAAATCTTTTTGTCCAAACAAGTTTTGGGACAATTCCTTCTGCAGACAAAACGGCTAAAAACGGAGAAGAGTTTCTCTTCAGAAATAGCTTTTGGCCATTGTTTTGGGCGAAAAAGGCTTCTCCTGTTTCTCCGCCTGCAGGGGTTATTTCCCAATCTTGTCCTAATAAATGTTCCAACATTGTTCACCTACTATATATATTGCTCCATGATTTTAGGATGAGTCATTCTTGTTTGAACCTTTTGTATCCCTATTTTTTGTAGGAAGAACAAACAGATTGATTCGTTCTAACTAATAGTATTTCTTTATTCTTAGCGTTTTTACGCGATAAATGGAATATTAATCATCATATAAATTGCCATAATAAACAGAAAAGGACATAGTACAAAAAATAATACTATGCTTATAAAAAAACAATGTATCTTAAATAATGTTTTGTTATAAAAAAAGAGAGCTATTACGATCAGGAACTGACAACAATAGCTATCACATTAAATATTATCTCTTATTAGGTTTTTTAGTCAAGTGTATCTGCAATATAATATTATTTTTCAAAAATTCACTTGCAGGCTTTTCAGTGTTCAGCTTTTTTCTTACCAATAATTGTTATGCTGGTCTGATAAACATCTGCATTTTTTTCTACATTTGGAAAATCATGCAGATATACCTTATCTTTCATTAAGAGCAGCTTCCATTCACCTTCTGGAATATCCATTTTCTGATGTCCATTGTCTGCATTAATAAGGATGTGCAAAGTTTCCCAGTCTCCATAGCTACCGACTTCACTTAGCCTGTATTCAACAAATAAAGGAGAATGAAATTTAATGCTTGCATGTTTTCTTATAAGGTCTGCATTCGGCAGACGGAGTGCAGCTAAAGATTTTCGCAGTTGAATTAGGTCTTTTATAAATTGGACATTGTCAATGAATGTATCTCTTCTGTCCCAATCAAGTCTGTTAATTTCATCTGGTGATTTATAGCTATTTTCCACGCCATATTTCGTTCGGAAGAACTCTTGACCGCTATGCAAAAACGGAATTCCTTGGCTGATTAAAACAAGTGAAGTAGCAAGCACATGCTTTTTACGTTTATTAGCATCCTCTAAATCTGGAAAGCATGCTTCAATTTTATCCCAGAGTGTATAGTTATCATGTGATTCGACGTAATTTATCGTCTGAACTGGCTCCATAAACATTCCAGCCTCATCATCCGTTAAGCCGATGCTGCCTGTCAGCAGATCTTGCACATTAGGCATGCTGCCATTCCCTAAAGCAAAGCCACTGTTCTTCAAGTCAAATGTGCTTCCTTTTATTTGGTCACGGAACTGATCATTGAATTGCCCGATCCGTGGCAGCTTTTCTTGGTTACTAATAATCGCCTTTTCTTCTTCTGGAATCGGCGTTTGTAAATTCCAGCCCTCTCCAAATACAAGGATATCTGTGTCCATGTTATCGCAAATTTCACGAACACCTTGCATTGTCACGACATCCAATATTCCCATTAAATCGAAGCGGAATCCGTCCACCTGGTATTCCTCTAGCCAAAAACGAACCGAATCATGAATATATCTCCGCACCATCAAGCGTTCTGACGCAATATCATTGCCGACACCCGTGCCATTTGCAGGCATTCCATTACCGTCATAACGAAAAAAATATCCCGGGAGGATTTTCTCAAATGGAGAATCTTCTTTTTTGTACACATGATTGTAGACGACATCCGTAATAACCCTTATTCCTTGCTTTTGGACAGCATGGATAAGCTGTTTCAATTCCGTAATCCTCGCATACGGATTTGTCGGGTCAGTCGAATAGCTGCCTTCTGGCACATTAAAATGGGAAGGATTATACCCCCAGTTATATCTTTTGAAGACGTTTAGCTCGTCAACTTCCTCAAAGTCATGGACCGGCAGTAACTCGAGATGTGTTACTCCCAACTCCTTCACATAGGAAAGACCTGTACTTTCACCTGAACTTGTTTTCGTACCAAGCTGGGCAGCCCCTTGATATGTTCCTTTCTTATCTGCACCGCTGTTTGGATGTATCGTAAAGTCGCGAATATGTGTTTCATAAATGATGCTATCAACAGGAGATGGCAGGTCAGGAAGGATAGGCTTCACTGTTTTCGTCTTCCCTAAATCAACAATGACGCCTTTTTCACCATTAACGCTAACAGCAACCGCATAAGGGTCAACCGCCTCTCTCCACTCTAAATTAATAAGAACTAAATACGTGTAGTGAAAACCGTCTACATTTTGTTCAACTTCTGTTGTCCAAGCTCCCTTGTCTTTTTTGCTCATCGGTATTTCACTGCGTGTGTGATTGTGGGGATTTTGCAGTACGAGCTTCACTTGTTGGGCAGTAGGTGCCCATAAGTAAAAACTGCTCATTTCCGTACTGTACTGGATGCCAAGCGGACCTTCATAAAAGTAACGCTCATCAAATTCTTTTGTCCTTATTACCGCACCAATTTGCAAATCAGTACTGCCATTGTGATTATCAATGATTTTATAGCTTTTGCCAGCATCTAACTTCACGGAGGAAATACAAGTGTATTTAGCATACTGCTGTACCGTCTCCTTCGCCTTGATTGTTAAACTAATAGAAGAACCATCCTCTCCCTGTACTGTAAAAGCATTGGCTTCACCGCCATGATACATATACGGAAGCAGTATGGTTATAACAGAAAGCTCATCTAAATAAGCATAATAATCTCTTTTTATGGACAGCATGAATTCCCCACTCCTTCTTCTGTTTCAATTATTAATCAAGATTTCTCTTCTCCTGGGAAATCCCAATCATATCTTCTTACAGAGGTTGTCAAACAATATTGCAAAAGACTTTCTGCCCCTTTTAACTGGATCGCCTTAATCGGTGACTGGTTATTTCTCATCATCTGAAACCATTCATCATAATTTCTTTTCTCAATGATTTTCAGATCATATGGTATTGTTGGATAATCGATATAGCCATTTCTTGTTAAAATCGCTTTTTGAATAGGCAATGTTACATCATGCCTGTCAAAAACACCTCGAATTATCTTTTCTGTTCGGTTCAGTGCAATAACCGGGCTTAAAATCTTTTTTTCTTTGCTATTGTATTTCTTTACCCAAAATTTCTCATTTGAACCAACAAAGACAGCGGAATCTTCTGCTTCCAATACAGTAATACACCAGACTGCAGTTGGTGTTACAAGGATTGTCTCTACCTCAATTGGCGCGTTTTTCAACAAGAAAACTGGCTTATAAAGGACCAGATATGTGTCTGGAAATCGCTGCAAAAAATATTTCAGCAAATCATCATAATAAAATGCTTTCTTGACGGTTGACTTTTCTGTCAGTGTCGAGCTTGCCCATTTCATCTGAAATTGGAAAAGCTGATTTAAAAACTGCAGCTTCAACTGTTCCAAGCTTTGCGGTTCAGTATATTCGTTTGCTTTATAGTCAAAGGAAAATAATTGCTCTTCTTTGTCTTCTTTGTCTTCTTCATCCTTAACGATAGCCGGAAAAAGAAGCGCTTCTTCTTCCTTCCCTTTTCGATTCATCATCCCTCTGATTTTCAGAAAGATAGATTCTTTTTCCTCTGGCAAATATTCCGTCAAATCTGTATTTTCATAAAATATTTGCATGTCTTTTGAATCAAATGCACTTTTTACACCTTCCCATTTTTGCTTCTTCAGACGGACAAAGCGCGACGGATATAGTAGAATATTTTGCTGATAGCGTGATATGTAGTCTTTTAGCTTAATTAATTGTGCCAAAGCTTTTCCCCCTAAAACACCTGTACTTATAATTTTTTCGTATATATTGCTTCATATTTAGGTTCTTTATTTAAGTGTGTTTGAAATAATGAGAATTGATTTACATCAAATGAAACCAATTCTTCCACAAATGGAGATTCTATCGCAAGCCTGTCTGCTTGAAATTTCTCTTGTCCAGCCCATTTTCTTGCAAGGGTAATATGCGGATGGAACGGCCTTTTTTCTAACGTAAAGCCAGCCTGTTTGCAATACTCATGTACATTCTCTTGCAGCCTGAATAGTACTGGATTCTCGTCCACTCCAAGCCAGAAAATTCGTGGACTTGCTTCATTCCCAAATACACCTAATTTATCGATATTTAAAGTAAATCTCTCTGTATTATATAAAGCATTATCCAAAATTGCCGTAAGCTCATTCCGCTTCTCTTCTGGGGCATCTCCTAAAAACGCTAACGTTAAATGGTAGTCTTGCGGATGCACCCATTTTTTAAAGGGGAAGGCTGCTTGAAGTATTGCTTTTTTATCTACTATCTGTTGTCTGGCAGCTTCCGGCAAGCCAATTGCTAAAAAATAATGTGTATTCATTGTCATAAAGAGCATCCTTTTAAAAGTAAATTATTTTTTTTATGGGCAATTATAGCTATAATACTATTAAATATTTGTAAAAAGTCCTTTTAGAAAAATAAATATATTGTTATTATATATCCTTTTCACTTGATTTTAATCTTATTGCGCAAAAACGGATATGTAAAAAACTTTCACCTTATCAGCAATCACCATCTAGCAGCAATTTTATTCATTTCTAGAAAAAAGAAAGTAGGAATAATAATGAAATTATATGAATCCGTAACTGAACTTATTGGCGACACACCGTTAGTCCGACTTAATCGTATTACAGAAAGTAACGGTGCTGCCATCTATGCGAAACTGGAATATTTCAACCCTAGCCGAAGTGTGAAGGACAGAGCAGCTTTTAGCATGATTGAAGCTGCCGAAAGAGAAGGCAAGCTTGTGCCTGGTGCGACGATAATCGAGCCGACAAGCGGGAATACTGGTATTGGCTTGGCGATGAATGCAGCTGCTAAAGGTTATCGAGCAATTCTTGTGATGCCGGACACAATGACAAAAGAAAGAATTAACATCTTAAAAGCATACGGAGCAGAGGTTGTTCTGACACCAGGAGAAGAAAAAATGCCTGGCAGTATAAGAAAAGCACTGGAGCTGCAAGAACAAATACCAAACTCCTTTGTACCAATGCAATTTAGCAACAATCATAACCCAGAAGCACACCGCAAAACGACAGCTCCTGAAATAATCGCTGCAATGACAGAGCTTAATAAACCTCTGGCTGCATTTGTGGCAACAGCAGGAACTGGCGGTACAATTACCGGAACTGGAGAAGTCTTAAAGGCAGCATTTCCTGACATAAGAGTGCATGTTGCAGAGCCTGCCGGATCTCCTGTTCTTTCTGGGGGAGCGCCTGGCAAACATAAGCTTGTTGGAACAAGCCCAGGGTTTATTCCAGACATCTTAAACCAAGACGTATATAATAAAATTCACCTAGTTCGTGATGAAGAGGCATATAAATATACAAGAAGATTGGCCCTTGAAGAAGGAATATTAGCAGGCCCGTCTTCAGGTGCTGCTTGCTATGCTGCTGTCCAAGTTGCAAAGAAATTGTCACCAGATGATGTTGTTGTCTTTATCGTTTGCGACACTGGTGAGAGATATTTATCCAGTGATGTGTTTGCATTTGATTAACAAACAATCCCTCCGCTGCTGCCGGAGGGATTGTTTGGTTTGTATGCAGTTTATGCTAGTTGGTTGCATTCATGTTCAATTGCGTCCTTGAATAGCTGCTGCAGCTTTCTTGCTACTGGACCAATTTCACCATTCCCAACTGGCACATTGTTAATGGAAATGATCGGCATTACTTCTGCCGTAGTGCTTGATAAAAATACCTCATCAGCATCTATTAAGTCCTCAATGGTAAATGCTGCTTCTACCACTTCCATGTCATTTCCCCGACATAGCTCAATTATCTTCTGTCTTGTAATGCCATTTAAGATAAACTGATTAGCTTCATGTGTTTTAACCGCATTATCCTTAATAATCCAAATATTAGAGGAGCTGCCCTCCGTTACAGTTAAGTCCCGATATTGAATGCTTTCATAGCAGTCAGCTTCTGTTGCTTTTTGCTTTGCAATCACATTTCCAAGAAGGTTCAAGCTTTTAATATCACATCTTGACCAGCGAATATCCTCGACTGTAATGGCTGTAACACCATTATCAAGCTGCTCCGTTGGCCTTTCTACTTCTTTCGTATAGGCAATATACGTTGGAGGAGTATCCTCTGCAGGAAATGCATGGTTCCTCGCGCTTACGCCTCTTGTGACCTGCATATACACTATTCCAGTTTTAAGACTATTCTTTTCAATAAGCTGCTCAAGCAGACTTTTAAACTCTTCAACAGAATAACCAATTTGTATGCTTAATTTGTCACCACTGCTAAGCAGACGTTCAAGATGCTCGTTTGCAGTAAACAGCTGTCCATTATATACCCTTATTACTTCATATATGCCGTCACCGAACTGGTAGCCTCTATCTTCAATATCTACCTTTGCTTCCGATCTGTCTATAAACGCTCCATTCATCCATACAATACTCAATTTCTCTCCCCCTTATATATTGTTCTTATTTTTATTTAGCAAGCTCATAAATTGCTTGGGCATAAATCGCAGTAGCCTTTAGCAAGTCCTCTATATACATATACTCATCTTTTTTATGCGCAATATCCTCTCTACCTGGGAACAATGGCCCGAATGCAACACCATTTTCAAGTGACCTTGCATATGTTCCGCCCCCGATAGAGATTAACTCTGCTTTCTCACCAGTCTGTTCAAGATACACTTTAGTTAATGTTTTGATCAATTCCGAGTTCTTATCAACATGATGTGGCTTGGAATTTGTAAAATGATCGATGAAAAAGCCTTTTTCGGCAAGCAGCTCATCTAAAACAGCTTTTGTTTCTTCAATCTTATTTGTTACAGGATAACGGCATGTTAAACCTAATTTTCCTCCGTTTTGTTGATCATAGTGAAGAATGCCAACATTTAATGTCAAATCTCCAGTTATATCATCATTGTAAGCTACTCCCAGCTTATGTCCTCTTGAATCATCTTCAAAATAGCTCTTCACAAACTCGAAGTAAGCTGCTGCCGTTTCATCAAGGTCTAAATCAGCTATAAAAGAAGCAAGCTTCAATCCTGCATTAACACCATTTTTCGGCTCTAGCCCATGTGCAGACACTCCCTCCATTTCCAGAACGAGGTTACCTGCGTCGACTATGTATTGGCCTTTTGCCTTTTCCTTGCTTAAATACTCTTGGAAGCGTTGAATCACTTCTGTTTGATCGACACTGACATGAAGCCTTGCTTCTGCAAAATCTGGGACCATATTGTATCTTCTGCCAGAAGAGAACGCAACTACTTCCACCTTACCTGACTTGGCCTGTACTTTTTTGTGCAGTGATTGGACAATATCAAAATCGGAAATTCCCTTTTCTGCATAAATAATGGGAAAGTCTGCATCTGGAGCAAAGCCCATTGTCGGCATTTCTTCTTCTTCAAAATAAGTTGTTACACATCGCCAATCACTTTCTTCATCTGTGCCAATTATCATTTTGACTTCCTTCGTAATCGGCAAATTAAGTTCTTTTATTATTTTCATCGCATAGTAAGCAGCCATTGTTGGACCTTTATCATCCAAGGCTCCTCTTGCAAATATTTTACCATCACGGATCTCCGCACTGTAAGGATCGCTTGTCCAGCCGTCCCCTTCCGGCACGACATCCACATGACAAAGGATACCGATGCTTTCTTCTCCTGAGCCAAATGTGACATGACCGGCTACATTCTTGACATTTTTCTCTATAAATCCGTCTTTTTTGCCAAGCTCCAGCATATACGTCAAAGCTTCTTTAACCCCTTTACCAAACGGAGCATCCTCTGTAGCATTTTCTTCATCCAACACACTTTTTATTTGCAGCAATCCTTGCAAATCATGAATGAAGTCATCTTTACGATTATGCACTTCTTTTAACCAATCTAATGCTTTCACTAACCTAAGCCTCCTTAACATATTGAAGCAATATGCTTTTGCTCGTTAAAAGGATGGATTTCATAATTGTTTTTAAAATTACATCCTTTTGTATCAAGTTGCATAGAAATATTTTACCATAATCTCTCTACTTCTTATCAAAAAAAGACAAGTACTAGTTAAGAAATGCTGGTCCAATCTTATTTTGTACAATTCTTCCTCTTTTTCCACACAATCAGGAAAAAATTTTCTGATTTAAGAATCTTCCTGTAAAATAGGGAAAAAGTAAGGAAAGGAATGAGGAGATGGGATATATTGAGGAATTGCGGCAAAAGGTTGGCAAAATGCCACTTATACTCGTTGGAGCGGTTGTCATCATTGCTGACAACAACAACAAGGTCCTTTTGCAGGAAAGAACGCATCCACATAAAGTATGGGGACTCCCTGGCGGTCTGATGGAATTGGCAGAAAGCACGGTGAAGACGGCAAAACGCGAGGTTTTTGAAGAGACAGGCTTAAGCGTTGAAGAGCTCGAGCTGTTAAACATTTATTCTGGCCAAGAATTCTACACGGTTGCAGCAAACGGTGATCCGTTTTATTCGGTTACAGCCGCATATTATACAAAGCAGTTTAGTGGGCAAATCCAAGTAAACAAGGATGAGGGCTTTACACTTGCGTTCTTTAGCAAGGACAATCTTCCTGAGAAAATGGTCGGCAGCCACAGGAAATTTTTGCAGGACTATTTCGCATTATCTGAGAATAAAACATAAGCGGCTGGATAATCCAGCCGCTTACCTTTTATTGATATAGATAACTTTCTAGCAGACTAATTGTTTCTTCATCTCCATAACTCTCTGCATAGTCAAAAGCTGTGTAGCCATATGCGTCCTGTAATGTAACATCGGCTCCGTTAAACAGTAAAAGTTTTAAAAGTTCAGGATTTGATCCTCCATCAATAGCAGACATAAGTGGTGTATATCCTTCATCATCCTGTGAATTCGGGTCTGCCCCGCTTTCAAGTAAGGTACTGACTGTCTCTATATCATTATTGTATGCTGCTTCATGAAGCTCTGTATATCCTCCATAATAAAGGTCATCAGCATCTCCATATCCCGCTGGCAGTTCTGATTCTAGATACGGAATAATGTTTGATTTCTCAATAAAAGTTGTAATTCCGGCAATCACGGCAATGATTAATCCAATGGAAACAAGGCAAGCCGCTGCAAATAAACCAATGCCTATCCATAACCCCTTCTTAGATTCCTTTAAAGGCCGAACTTCCTCTGCATTGTAAAAGGACTCAATTGCATAAATCCTTTTTGGCAAATGAGGATGTGTTGATAGCTTTTCATTAAACCATACAAAGAAGCCGCTCTCCTTCTCAAGTTGCTCCATATATGCTTCTTTATTGACTTTTTTGTAAAGTGTCGTGCCAATTCCCAGCATTGTAAGTGCGTTCTTGGCTGCATCAAAGGATTGTACATAATAGGCTGCTGTTCTGTCGCAAGTATATTCACATGCTCGCATGTATGCATTTCCCAGGAAAGGAATATACAGTGCCGGCAATAGGAAAAATCCAAAATGAACATGTTTCCGTTTTAAATGAGTAAACTCATGTGCCAAGATGAACATTACTTCCTTTTCTGCTCCTTTATCAACCATTTCAAAAATACTGGAATATAACACTACCATATTCCTGCGAACAAACTTAGTCGCAAATGCATTAAGTATTCCTTCTGATTCCAAGATATAAATATCCGGGAGCTTGCTTAATTCAAGATCCTTGGCAATGCCAATTGCCTGTGCATATAGCTCTGGAAATTGATTTTCGCTTAGTCTAACGCCATTTCTTCTAATTCCTCCCATGGAAAGTGCATGAAGAAACAGCATGATTGCTGTTAATACCGCAAAAAATATAATGCCAATAATCGAAAACAGCAACAAGATTAACGTTCCAACGCTGACCAGCAATACGAGGACAAAATAAATAGTCTCTCTGGGATGGACAAGCTGTTCTTTTCTAATGTTATCCAAATGACCAATCCTCCAACATGTTTATTTACTAGATTATAATGGTAAAAAAAGTACAAATAAACAGTTTTATTCCTTTTTGATAAAATTATTATCATAAAATTATCAGTTTGTACCATATGATTAAATAAGCAAGTTAATCAGGAGGTGGTATATTTATACATTAATAATCAAATATTTTGTAAATTTAATTAAATAATGTAGAATTAAACAGTAAATAGGGATACAATATTTATATGAGTTCATTATTGTTCACTATTAGCCATTTGCAAAGGAGTTGTCTGTAAAAAAGAAAATTACATACGCTTGAAGAACAAATCTTCAAATAAGCTGTCGGTCGTAGGAATTTGCCAAAGGTTTGAAAAAAGGATAGGGAGTGGTTTATTGAAACCTTCAACTAACCGGATGTTAAACCGTATCAAATCCGTCTACATGTTTATTAGTAAGCGTGGAACAGTAACAACACAAGAGCTAGTGGAGGAATTTGGTATTACTCCTCGGACGATTCAAAGGGATTTGAATGTGTTAGCTTATAACGATTTGGTGCAGAGCCCTAGTCGTGGAAAATGGACAACAACTAGAAAAAAAGTGAAAATGACTTCTTAAGCTTACAAACAAAGATTAATTATTGAAAAATATACTAATCTAAAATCGTGTATTCATAAAAAAACGCCAAAACAAGTGTTTGGCGTTTTTTTATGTTGCTGTTGCTATTCATTTACTTCATATTGTTGAAGCATGTCTATTTCTTCTGTTGTAAGCTCCCTGTACTCTCCTAATTCCAATGTTTCGTCGAGCTTCAGTGGTCCCATGGAATTACGTTTTAAGTACGTAACTTTTTTGCCGACACTCTCGAACATCCTTTTAACTTGATGGAATTTGCCTTCTGAAATAGTCAGTTCAATATCGGAAGTTTCTCCAGCCTTCAAGATGACAAGATCACCTGGCTTTGTTACATAGCCATCATCAAGCATTACTCCCTTTTTAAAGGACTCGATATCTTCTTCTGTTACAACCCCTTTAATGACAGCAAAATACGTTTTCGGCACATGCTTTTTCGGTGAAAGCAGACGGTGGGACAGCTTTCCATCATTTGTTAGCAGCAATAGTCCCTCCGTATCCTTATCAAGCCTTCCGACAGGAAATGGATTATAGACAGCATCCTCAATCTCAAGCAGATCAACGACCGTCTCCTCTCTCGAATCCTCTGTCGCAGAGATGACACCTGGCGGCTTGTTCATCATTAAATAGATGAACTCCTTGTATTCCACAACGTCTCCATGCAATGTGATAACATCATTTTCTGGGTCAACCTGCTGCTTCGCATCCTTGATAACCTCATCATTAACCTTAACAGCCTTGCTTTTCAACAGTGACTTTACGTCTTTTCTACTGCCATATCCTAAATTGGCAAGCAGTTTATCTATTCTCATTTTTTTCATTCGTATTGCCATCCGTTTCTTTAAACTTTTTACTTCTTATATTAAAATGGCAGCCTCAGCTTCCTTTTGATAGATGCTGCCCGTTCTCCTAATAACAGGTAGACAAGCTTGGAGCGATATGCTAAATAGATATAAAGCAAACCGCCTGCTAATCCGACAATTCCAACCATAAGCAGGGAAGAAATAACTGATTCTGGCTTCAAAAACAGTCCAAGAAGTTTGTACACTATTTCTGCACCAACATACATTAGAAACGTGAAGCCGATGATAAGCACACTTCTTCGCAGCACGAGCCTGAACGGATATTTTGCAAAAACCCTGATAACAAAGATATTAATGATGATCGCAGCAGTATATCCTAATGCAGTAGCCAATATAGCTCCATTTGCTTCCCATCTTTCAATTAGCGGCATGTTTAAGCTTAGCTTGACCAACAACCCCACTAAAAGACTCAAAACAGTAAATCGCTGTTCGTTTATCCCTTGCAGAATCGCGGCAGTAACGGCATACAGAGAGAAAAGAATCGCAACTGGTGCATATAAACGCAGTACCTCTGTTCCTAAAGCCAAATCTGTTGTCCCGTAAAACAGACGGTAAACTGGCTCAGCTAACACCGATAATCCTATTGTAGCCGGTAAGGTAATAAATAATAATATTTGAAATGCTTGGTTTAAATTATGGTTAACAGACTTTTGATCTCCACTAACAAATGCTCTTGTTATCATCGGTACGAGTGTCATCGAAAAAGCCGTAGCCAATGACACAGGTATGATGACAATTTTATGTGTCTGATAATTAAATGCATTTAATTGTGTTTCTGAAATGGCGCTTAACCCGACAACAGCCATAGCACGGTTAAAGGTTATTGTATCGATAAATTGAAAGAGCGGGTTCGCTATTCCGACAAAAACGAATGGTGCTGCCGAAATGAGTATCTCTTTATACATGGAACCTAATGATATATCTGTAATTTGCTGTCTATCTTCTTCAAGCATAGCGTTAAAATGTTTTTTTCTTTTAACCCAATAATAGATAAGAACAGCAAGACCACCAATCGCACCGACAAATGCGGCAAATGTCGAAATGCTGACTGCAGTTACAATATCGCCTTTGAAAACGTACAAAACGGCAGCTGCTCCAGCAAGCATGAAAATAATCCGCACAATCTGCTCGACAACCTGAGATACAGCAGACGGCCCCATAGATTCATGCCCTTGAAAGAAGCCGCGAATCAAGCTCATGACAGGAACGACGATAACAGCAAAGCTAACTGCCCTAATAACAGTCGTTACATCCTTGACACTAGAGTCTAAATCATCCTCAGGAATATTAATTTCTGCAAGAAATGGTGCAAGGAAATACATGGCAAGGAAGCAGACAATTCCCGTACAGGTCATTACAAGCAGACCTGACTTAAAAAGGCGCCTGCTGACCCCATACTCTCCCATCGCGTTATATTTGGATATAAATTTACTGACAGCAAGAGGTATCCCTGCTGTTGCAATACTGATGACAATCGTATAAGCTACATATGAATATTGATAAAGGATAGTTCCTTCTTTTCCGACAATCATATTAAACGGGATAACATAGAACAATCCCAGTGCTTTTGATATCATAGTTCCGAGTGTTAGAATAAACGTACCTCTCAACAATTTTGACGACATATAATCCCTTCCTTAAACGAAGCTGCAATGTAACATAACAAATTATTTTAACACGAAATGAATGAAGATAATAAGTGTAATACTGAGCAATTTTTTTAAAACACTATTAGTAGTTTACCTTTTCTTGGCTAGAAACGCTACTTTAGCTTGCAAATAAAGAAAATAGACTATTTATGTCAGCTCTATTATAGGAAAAAAGAAAGTAGGTTCACTAATGCAATATGATGTAATAGTAATAGGGGGCGGTCCGTCTGGATTAATGGCAGCAATCGGTGCTGCCGATTCCAATGCGAAAGTCCTGTTGATTGATAAAGGAGAAAAGCTAGGACGGAAGCTTGCCATTTCTGGTGGCGGCAGATGTAATGTAACAAATCGCCTGCCAGTCGAGGAAATTATTAAACATATTCCAGGAAACGGCCGTTTTCTGTACAGCGGTTTTTCTATCTTTAGTAATGAAGATATTATTGCGTTTTTTGAGAATTTAGGAATTGCCTTAAAGGAAGAAGATCATGGCAGAATGTTCCCAGTCTCTAACAAGGCTCAGTCCGTTGTGGATGCCTTATTACAGGAGCTTAGCAGGCTGAAGGTCGAAATTCGTACAAATACTCCTGTTAAGACTGTCGTATATAATCAAGATGGCACGAAAACAATTCAACTGCAAAATGGCAAAGAGGCAGTGTGCAAATCACTTATCATTGCTGTTGGCGGGAAATCTGTTCCCCATACTGGTTCAACTGGGGATGGCTATGCTTGGGCACAAAGTGCTGGTCACACTATTACTGAGCTGTTTCCCACAGAGGTTCCTGTCACTTCCAGCGAAAAATTCATTAAAGAGAAAACCTTACAAGGCTTGTCTTTAAGAGATGTTGCTCTTAGTGTATTGAACCAAAAAGGAAAACCGATTATCACACATAAGATGGACATGATCTTCACTCACTTAGGAATCAGCGGTCCAGCTGTTTTACGCTGCAGCCAGTTTGTCGTGAAAGAGCTGAAGAAAACGAAATTAGCAGAGGTTCCAGTATCGATAGATTCATTCCCTGATAAAAAGGAAGAACCACTGTTACAGGAAATTAGCAAACTTGTTAAGGACGAGCCTAAAAAAGCAGTTAAGAATATCTTAAAAGGCTTCTTAACAGAACGCTATCTACTATTTTTGCTTGAGCTGGCAGATATTGACCCTGCAGCACAAGGAGCAACAGTTTCGCAGGATAAGCTGAAAAAATTCACAGCTTTATGCAAAGCATTTACTTTTAATGTAAACGGAACACTGCCATTGGAGAAAGCATTTGTTACTGGCGGCGGTGTCTCTATCAAGGAAGTTTCACCGAAAACAATGGAATCAAAGCTTATGCCTGGACTGTTCTTCTGCGGGGAAATATTGGACATTCATGGATATACAGGAGGGTATAACATCACAAGTGCGTTTGTAACAGGAAGACTTGCTGGTGTTAATGCCGCTTTAGAAGCAAAGAATATATATAACTAAAAAAATAAGCTGAACGGCTTTACAAAGTCCGTTCAGCTTTTATAAATAATCATGGAGGAGAAGCAATATATTTGTTCCTCATTGTCTTCTTGTAATGCAGCAATATTATACTTTATATCCACAAGCTTCTTTTCATCTATCTTCTCCAAAAACTTATTCATTTCCATTTCCAAATCTTTTTCATGCTCTTGGTCGAATAATTTCACCTTAATCATCTATCCAACTCTCCTAATGTGACAGAATATTCTATTAAAATATTAGCCAAATTCACACTATTTTAGACCTAAAAAAGAGAAATAAAAAAAACCCTTCCACTAATGAAGCAGAAGGGAGTATTGTTCACACTGTTTTACCGTTCCAGCTAAGCATTCCACCGACCATGTTAACAGCCTTATAGCCTTTGTCTTCAAGGAAATAGCAAACATTCTCGCTTCTTTTTCCAGAGCGGCATATAAAGATATATTCTTTATCCTGTGAGAAATAGTCTAGGTTTTCAGGAATATCATTCATGCGAATATGTTTAGCGCCTGGAATCATTCCTTCTGCTACTTCTTCATCCTCACGAACATCAACAAGCTCCAGCTTTTCCCCTTTATTTAGCTTGTCCTCTAATTCTGCTGTTGTAATTATCTTAATATCTTCCACTTATTGTTTCCTCCATTCAACCGTTACTTATCTTGTTAACTCTACTCATTGTAATATAGAACAATTAAAAAAAAGATGCAAATCCAATGGCTTTTTTTTAAGACAAAAAAGTCCAGCCACAATAACTGGCTGGACTTTTACTATTAATTCGCTACGATATTAACTAATTTTCCAGGTACAGCAATAATCTTTCTAACTGTTTTCCCGTCAATTTGCTCTTTCACTTGACTGTCCTCCATTGCGATCTGCTCAAGTGCATCTTTATTCGCATCTGCTGGAACCATCAATTTTGTTTTTACTTTACCATTGATTTGGATAACGATTTCGATTTCATCGTCAACCATTTTCGCCTCATCATATGCAGGCCATGCTTCATATGCGATTGTGCCTGCTGAGCTTCCAAGCTTTTCCCAAAGCTCTTCTGCAATATGTGGGCAAATTGGAGAAAGAAGCTTCACAAAGCCTTCAATATAAGCTTTTGGTAGCGCATCTGCTTTATAGCACTCATTAATGAATACCATCATTTGCGAAATTGCTGTATTAAAGCGCAAGCCTTCAAAGTCTTCTGTAACCTTCTTCACCGTTTGATGGTAGATTTTGTCTAATCCTTTTGCTTCATCAATATCTTGAACCTTGCCGGAAATTTCTCCATTATCGTCCACAAGCAATCTCCAAATACGATCAAGGAATCTTCTTGAACCATCTAGTCCGTTTGTTGACCAAGCGATAGCAGCATCAAGTGGTCCCATGAACATTTCATACAAGCGTAGTGTGTCTGCACCATGGCTTTCCACGATTTCGTCTGGATTAACAACATTGCCTTTAGATTTACTCATTTTTTCATTGTTTTCACCAAGTATCATTCCTTGGTTAAACAGCTTTTGGAAAGGCTCTTTCGTTGGAACAACACCTAAATCAAACAATACCTTGTGCCAGAAGCGCGCATACAATAAATGCAGAACTGCGTGCTCCACTCCACCGATATACATATCAACTGGAAGCCATTCTTTCAGTTTTTCAGGGTCTGCAATAGCTTCACTGTTATTCGGATCGATATAACGGATATAATACCAGCTGCTGCCTGCCCATTGCGGCATTGTGTTTGTTTCACGTCTGCCTTTTTTACCTGTTACTGGATCAACAACATTAACCCACTCAGAAATGTTAGCCAATGGTGACTCACCAGTGCCTGATGGTTTAATTTCTGCTGTATCAGGCAATGTCAGCGGTAATTCTTCCACAGGAACACCTGTCATTGTGCCATCTTCCCAGTGGATAATTGGAATTGGTTCACCCCAGTATCTTTGACGGCTGAACAACCAGTCACGAAGTCTGTAAGTTACTTTCTTCGTACCGATGCCCTTTTCTTCAAGCCACTCAATCATCTTCGTGATTGCTGCTTCTTTTTGCAGGCCATCAAGGAATTCTGAGTTAACATGAGCTCCTTCACCAGTATAGGCTTCTTCCTGTACATTTCCGCCAGCCACAACTTCCTTAATTGGCAAGTCGAATGTTTTTGCAAACTCGAAGTCTCTTTCATCATGTGCAGGAACTGCCATAATGCTTCCTGTTCCATAGCTGACAAGCACATAGTCTGCAATCCAAATTGGCATTTTTTCGCCATTCACAGGGTTAACAGCATAAGCTCCTGTAAATACACCTGTTTTTTCTTTAGCAAGATCTGTTCTTTCCAAATCGCTCTTACTCTTGATTTTCTCTAAGTATGCTTCAACTGCTTCCTTTTGCTCAGCAGTCGTAATTTTGTCAACTAAAGCATGCTCAGGTGCAAGGACAGCATATGTTGCACCAAATAGTGTATCAGGTCTTGTTGTGAAAACAGTGAATGTTTCTTCTTGATTGTCAATTTGGAACGTTACTTCCGCGCCTTCAGAACGCCCAATCCAGTTTCTTTGCATTTCTTTAATGCTTTCCGGCCAATCCACATCATCTAAATCTTCCAGCAAACGATCAGCGTAAGCAGTAATTTTTAGAATCCATTGTCTCATTGGACGTCTTTCAACTGGATGTCCGCCTCTTTCACTTTTTCCGTCGATTACTTCTTCATTGGCAAGGACTGTGCCTAATGCAGGACACCAGTTAACTGCCACTTCATCCACATATGCTAAGCCTTTTTCGAAAAGCTGAAGGAAAATCCATTGAGTCCATTTATAATAATCTGGATCTGTTGTGTTAATTTCTCTGTCCCAATCATAAGAGAACCCTAATGAATTGATTTGGCGTCTGAATGTTTCAATGTTTTTTTCTGTAAACAATGCTGGATGGTTACCTGTATCCAATGCATATTGTTCTGCTGGCAGACCAAATGCATCCCATCCCATCGGATGAAGGACATTAAAGTCCTGCATTCTTTTCATACGAGAAAGAATGTCTGTAGCTGTATACCCTTCTGGATGTCCTACATGAAGGCCAGCTCCAGATGGATATGGAAACATATCAAGTGCATAAAATTTCTTTTTCCCTTTATCTTCACTTGTTTTAAACGTTTTATTTTGTTGCCAATATTTTTGCCATTTCTGTTCTATGTTTTGATGACTAAAACTCATCTTAATTTCCTCCTATTTAATTTCTTTTCGCAGGTTTGTTTTCACCAGAAAACAAAAAATCCCCTCATCCCAATAGGGACGAGAGGAATATATGTATATCTCCCGCGGTACCACCCACAATTAGTGAATAAATCACTCGCTTCATTCATCCCTTAACGCGGTGTACGGCAAGCATTACTGTTAGTTCACACTTGCAACTCAAAGGCGAGTTCAAGATTTTTTTTGACTGGCTTGCACCATCCGCCAGCTCTCTTCAACAAAAAATTATCTTTACTATTCCTTTTCCTAGCTGTTGCCCTATATGTTGTTTATTGTATGTTATTTTCTTCATGGATGCAAGCAGTTATTAAGCATGAACTTTCCTGTTAAAGGCAGCATATGCTTACTAAAGAAATATGGTCACACTCGATTTGCTTCATGCTGTGCTATCCATTTAAGCAATTTTCTGTCTTGTCTTTTTCCAGCAATAATTGAAAGACCAACTGGCACACCATTCACCTCTGCAAGTGGGATGTTTACTTGCGGTAATCCTGTTAACCCTGCAATACAGCAAAGCTGGAATGTTTTGCTTCTGCGTACCTCCAGCTCTTCAACAGGCAGATTAAGCAATGGAGCCGTACCAGGAGCTGTTGGTAGAATCAACACACCGTCATCCTTAAGCAGTTTTTCCACTTTTTCTGTTATCATACTTCTTTTCTGTAAATAAGGAGAAATATCCGTATCTGCCAGTGTACTTGCCCATTGAAAACGCTCTGCGATTCCCGGACCAAAGGTAGGATTATGTGCTTTAATCCACTCGCCATGCTCCTGCCATATTTCCCTGCCTTGAAGCATCCGGAAGGTTTCCGCCCATTCTGCCAAGCCTTCTTCTGCCAAAATGGTTGTTGATTGTTCCATAGAAGCCGTATCCCACTTATGCAGTTCTGTTAACAATGTCTCTTTTGCTTCTTTGTCTACTAATTTCCAAGCATCTTCGGCTGTAATGATACGTGTGAACGATCCAGTCTCTTCCGCTTCTATTAATACTTTTCCAACCTTCCATAACGTACTGGCGTCCCTTGCCATCCAGCCGACGGTATCAAAGCTTTTCGAAAGTGGAATAACACCATCAATCTGGACAATACCATGTGTTGGTCTTATGCCATAAATGCCACAATAGGAAGAGGGAATTCGAACAGACCCACCTGTGTCTGTTCCAATCGCAAAATCTGCTAGCCCTGCTGCAACTGCAACTGCAGATCCACAGGAAGAACCACCAGGTATACGCATAGGGTCCTTTGGGTTGACTGGTGTCCCGTAATGATAATTTTCTCCATTTAAGCTGTACATAAGTTCATCTGTTATCGTCGTTCCTTCAAGTCTCGCACCAGCATGAAGCAAACTGGTAAGCGCAGGTGCTGTTTCCTTTGCAGCAGCATGCGTTTTTAGCCAATCTGGATTTCCTGCTGTGGATTTGTGCCCTTGAATGGCAAAAACATCCTTTACTGCGAAACTAAGACCTGATAGTTCTCCTTCACTCACCGGCTCAAGCACAACCTGTTTATCTGCATATGCTCCAAAATCTTTTTCCAATCTCCTCACCCTTCCGCTAATTAAAGTTGTAAATGTGTGACGATATTATAATCCTTAATCGCCCACTTTTGATCTCTATAATGGATATTGCTTAAACAAGCATTTGTTAAGTACGTATTTTCTAAGGTGATTTCTTCATTAGAAAGAATTCTTAAGATAGTATGAATAACCGCACCATGTGCAACAAGCAGAATACGTTTCTTAGGATATGTTTGCAATATGTATGCCAAGCCTGCCCTCAGACGTTCTTCAAGCACATCCTTTGACTCCTCGTTTGGATATTCCATATTTGGATAAAGAAGCTGTCTTTCCTCCTTTGTTTTTCCTTCTGCCTCGCCAAAGCTTCTCTCAATAAATTCTTCCATAACTATCATAGGAAGGTTTACAGCTTGATTGATAATAGCAGCCGTCTCCTTTGCGCGCTGAAGGGGACTTGTGATGATAATGTCCCACGCTGAATGTTTTAAATAATCCCTGCATTGTTCAGCTTGCCTGATCCCATTGTCATTTAACGGAATATCGGTTCTGCCTTGTATCTTTCCAAGTGAATTCCAGTCTGTTTCTCCATGTCTTATTAAACAAATATCTGTCATTAATTCCTTTCCTTTCCTAATCAACAAAAGATGCTATTTCTACTGTAGATGAAGAAGTTTAATTTTTCAATAAATTCAGTTAATAAATATTATATCTTCTAATCGAAAGCGCTTTAATTTGCAGAAAATAATCAATTTTCCGCCTTCATAATATTAAAGCTATTTCTATTGCAGGACAACACAATCCGAATTAAACTTATTTCTGGTAGCAAATCAACTTAAAAAAGGAGCACCAATATGCCAAGAGCACTATGGCTTTTAGTAATTGGAATGGCTGTCAATGTAACTGGCTCTTCCTTGCTTTGGCCTTTAAACAGTATATATATTCATGACCACCTTGGAAAATCGCTTACCGTTGCCGGTTTTATCTTAATGCTTAATTCTGGCGCAAGTGTAATCGGAAATTTAATTGGTGGAGCACTTTATGATAAATTAGGAGGCTATCTTTCCATACTGCTTGGAATTTCCTTAACGGCTCTATCCTTGTTAGGATTGAGCATTTGGAATGAGTGGGGGGCTTACTGCTTCTTCTTTACATTGTCTGGTTTTGGATCTGGGATTATTTATCCTAGCATGTATGCTATGGCTGGAAATGTTTGGCCAGAAGGTGGCAGAAAAGCATTCAACAGCATTTATGTTGCCCAAAATGCCGGTGTGGCATTAGGTTCAGCAATCGGTGGAGTTATCGCATCCTATTCATTCACTTGGATATTCATTTCCAACACATTAATGTATTGCATATTTTTCTTTATTGCTTTAGTTAGCTATAAAAAAATTCAAGTTCAGCCAAGTATGCAAACCACAGCAGAGAACGGAATGAAACGAAAAGGCTCGCAACGAAACCCTAAACTATATGCACTTGCAATACTTGGGTTCGGCTATTTGCTTTGCTGGATTTGTTATGTGCAGTGGCAAGCAACTATTTCAACACATACGCAAGAATTGAATATCCCGCTTGCACAATACAGTCTGCTTTGGGCAGTTAACGGTGGACTCATCGTGTTTGGTCAGCCGCTTATCAGCCTGTTTACGAAGAAAATATGCTCTTCTGTTAAAATGCAGATGTTGATTGGCATGCTTATCTTCATCGTTTCCTTCCTTATTGTCGGGCAAGCAGAAATGTTCGCTGGTTTCCTTACAGCTATGATCATTCTGACAATTGGAGAAATGCTTGTCTGGCCAGCTGTTCCAACAATTGCCGATAAACTTGCTCCAAAGGGCAAGGAAGGATTCTTCCAGGGCATCATCAACAGTACTGCGACAGGCGGCAGAATGATAGGCCCATTATTAGGAGGCTATCTAGTCGATGTCAACGGAATAGGACTACTTGTGCCAGTATTAGTATTTTTACTGCTGCTTGGCATGATTGCTTCGTATTTCTACGAAGTTCCTTTAAAAGCCAGCAAAGTCAAAGTTGCAAAAACATAAAAAAAGGGCAAATCGGATACAATTCCGATTCGCCCTTTTTTTATGTGTAAATCGTTAAGGAAGATGGATCGCCATTTGGTTCTGCTTATCCTGAACAAGAAGCCTCATTCTGTAAAGCTGATCCCTTTGCTGAGCATTAGCACTATGATCCATCGTTTCCAAAGCATTAAATACATTTTCCAGCTGAAATTGCGCGTCCGTATATTCTTCAATATTATAATGCTGCTGCATTTGAGAAATTTTAAACTGTTCCTCTGCATAGCCAATTGCTGCATTACATCTTTCTAAAAGTTCATCTATAGAATCACGAGTTGCCAAATTTATAGCCCTCCCAACAAGTCCTGCTATTTTGAAGCAATTTGCTTCCTAAATATTATCTGTAGCGGTTAGGCTTCTTATGACTTCCTTTTCTTTACTGAATAATTGTTTTAAAAACTGCCATTGAATTTTGTTTGGATAAGAAGAGGATACATGTTAAAATTTTTGTTATGCATGTGGAGTATTGCATGAGAGGGAGGTTAAACGTTTGAATCAGCAAAACCCATTTGCCTATGCAGCTGATAATAAAAGGTATCATACATGGAATTATCATTTGCGTGGCGAGTTCGGACATAAAGTATTTAAAATTGCCTTGGATGGCGGCTTTGATTGCCCTAACAGGGACGGCACAGTAGCACACGGAGGCTGCACCTTCTGTAGTGCTGCCGGCAGCGGTGACTTTGCCGGCAATCGTGTCGATTCATTAGAGAAGCAATTCCATGAGATAAAGGATAAAATGCATGAAAAATGGAAAGATGGCAAATATATGGCTTATTTCCAAGCATATACGAATACACATGCACCTGTTGACGTATTAAGAGAAAAATATGAGACCGTTTTGAAGCAGGAAAATGTTGTTGCGCTTTCCATTGCAACACGTCCAGACTGTCTTCCTGACGACGTTGTTGAATATTTGGCAGAATTAAATGAGCGCACATACCTTTGGGTGGAGCTTGGCTTGCAAACGGTTCACGAAAAAACCGCCACTTTAATTAACAGAGCCCATGATTATCAAACATATATAGAAGGTGTTAACAAGCTAAGAAAACATAATATTCGTGTTTGCACACACATCATCAACGGGCTTCCCCTTGAAACAAATGAAATGATGATGGAAACGGCAAAAGAAGTGAGCAAACTAGATGTCCAAGGAATTAAAATCCATTTACTGCATTTACTTAAAGGTACACCAATGGTGAAGCAATATGAAAAAGGATTGCTTGAATTCCTCACGTTCGAAGAATATATTCAACTTGTTTGTGATCAATTAGAAATATTACCGCCTGAAATGATTATCCACCGCATTACTGGCGATGGCCCGATTGATTTAATGGTTGGACCAATGTGGAGTGTTAACAAATGGGAAGTACTTAACAGCATTGATGCAGAATTGAAAAGACGAAACAGCTGGCAAGGAAAGTTCTATCAGCCGTCTGACAAGGTGCTTGTATGAAGCTAGAACGTATATTACCATTCGCAAGGACTTTACTGGACAAGTCTGTTGCAAAAGGTGACATTGCCATTGATGCAACAATGGGCAATGGACATGACACTGTCTACCTTGCTAACCTTGTTGGCAAGGTAGGAAAGGTATTCAGTTTTGACATTCAAGACGAAGCAATGCTTGCAACAAGTAAGCGACTTGCAGACCAGTCTCTTTCCGACAGAGTTATCCTTACGAAGACAGGCCATGAGCATGTCAGAAGCATTGTCCCGAAAGACCTTCATGGCCGCGTCAAGGGTGCTATATTCAATTTAGGCTATTTACCTGGCGGAGATAAAACAATAGTTACGAACGCAACCACAACGATTTCAGCAGTGGAACAAATCTTTGAAATGCTCGCACCAGAAGGAATAATTATTCTCGTTATTTATCACGGCCATGCTGAAGGTGCGGCAGAAAAAGATGAGCTGCTGCAATATCTGGAAAATTTTAACCAGGAAAAGGCACATGTGCTGCAATACCAGTTTATTAACCAAAAAAACAATCCACCATTTATTATAGCTATTGAGAAGCGATAAATGAAAAAAGGCAGGACAACCAGCAAAAGCTGATTATCCTGCCTTTTTAATTCTCTCCAATCAAGGATGGATGCAGCAGACAATACATATAGCAATCATAAACATGCTGATTTTGAACCATATACTTTGCTAATATGCCTTCTTTTTGGAAACCCGCCCTTTCCAGTAATTTTTGAGAAAGCTTGTTTTCGGGATAACAAATAGCAGATATACGGTTTAATTTCAGCACAGAGAAGCCAAAGGAAATAACCTCAGAAACCGCTTCTTGTCCATAACCCTTTTTCCAAAAATCCGGATGAAGCTCATAACCAATCTCTGCCCGTCTATGCTTTTGGTGCCATGCATGAAACCCGATTGTTCCGACAAATGCACCACTGTCCCTTTCAACAATTCCCCAACGAATACCCCTTTGCATGCTGTAATTCATATTAAAAATCGCAAGCAAGGATCTGGCTTCCTCATATGCCTTGAAAGGCTCCTGTCCATAATGCACCGTAACATCCTCACGGCTTAAAATCGAATAGATTGCTTTAATATCTTTTTCTTCTATCTCTCTTAATAGCAACCGTTCTGTCTCAAGTACAGGAAACATCTGCCACTCTCCTTGATGGTGTCATTATTTAGACATTGTTCGTGCTATTCCTGCTGGCATCATTTTTTGAAACTTACGGTAGGCACGTCCATTAATATAGAAGAAGTAGCCTACTGGTCCAGAAGTTTTAATGATTTCCCGTGCCAGTTTACGAATGTTCTGCTGTTTATATACTTTTTCATCTGATAAATATACGCCTAGCAGTCCTCTGTTTATAAGCTTATGAAATCTTTGGTGAGGCAGATTCTTCGTATGCTTGTCAGCTTCCACCACAAAATGCTTCAAGCGACTGAAAAGCTCTGTTTCGTCCTTATAATAGAAGCAGAAATTTAAATCGCCGCCTTGCCTGTCTTCTTCCTGGTCGATAAAATAATCCAACAGGATATGAAGTCCTTGTATATATGGAAAATAACCATCACGGATATTGGAGGAATAAGAAGGCTCGAAATCCTTTCTAAGGGCATATGAAACTAAACAAAAAATACCTAGCGTAGAACCGGAGCAAGCCGAAAATTCATACCACTCCATTTCAGGAATTGCATGCTTATTATCATTAAACCATGACTGCAGTCTCGGGATGCGTTCCTCCACAGAAACATGCTTATGTATTTGCAAATCGCAGTAATAACGGCAAAGTTCAAGCAAATGGTCTTTAATATGTTCATAATTATCTAATTCAGCCAATGTGTCCCGACAGGTTTTGGCTAAATCATATAAATAGCCGCCGTCATCTTGATCTTCCCTGTATCGATAATAGTTGGATGCTTCTGCTCCTACTGTCAGTGCATGCTCCATCGACTCATGCAATGCCGAGAAATCCTGCGGATCTAGCGATGTGCTTCGATCACAAAGATTATCAAGATAATCGCTGATTGTTTGGTATGCCACAATAAATTTAATAGCTGCCTTGTACTCATGCCTTGAAATAAGGGCCATGATGGAGCCGCCTTCACAGTGGAATGTTTTGTCTTTAATACTGGCCAAAGCCTGTTTTCGCAGTTCAGGATTTGGAATTTGTGTTGCTCTGTTTGTCCAATAATTCAGTTCTTTGTGTACTACAGGAAAAACCTTCAAGTACACCTTAGACATTAATGTTAATGGCATATTCGGTACAGACATTATTAAAACCTCACTTATACAATATAGCCTATAGATTTCAGCTGACTACGAATGAAATCCAGCGCATAGTCAAACACTTCATCTCTTTCTGGTTCATTAAAAATTTCATGGTAGCACTGTGGCCATTCTTTATATCTCTTTTCAGATAATGGTACCATATTGAACCAGTTTTTTACCATTTTTTTATCAACAACGGAATCATCTCCACCTTGCATAACAAGAAGCGGCAAGTCCTGCATTTTATTTGCATTCGCAAAGGCTGCGGCCATAGAAATGATGAGTTCTCTATACCATCTGACAGACACTTTTGTGATATATAACGTATCATTACTGTCTATTTCCCTAATTTCTGCATTTCTAGTCGCCATATCGATTGTTAACCCTGTGTTCATGCGCAGCCTTGGCGCAACTTTGTTCAGGAGAATGGAAATGGCACTTAACAGCTTTGGTGGATATTTCTTTAATCCCAAGCAGGGTGATGACAGGATAACACCGGCAATCTTCAGCTTTTCCTGCTGCAACAAACGAATGGAGGCTAAACCACCTAAGCTGTGAGCAATCAAGAAAACCGGTAAATCAAATTGATACGCTGCTTGAATCCAGTCTTTAATTTCTATCGTATATTCGCTGAAAGAGTCGATATGCCCCCTGCTTGACCTTGTCGTCATGCCTTGACCTGGAAGATCTCCCATGACGACATGAAAACCAGATAAGCGAAACATTTCAATAAGCCATCCATACCGGCGATGATGCTCCATTGCACCATGGACAATAACAATGACTGCTTTAGCTTCTCCTTCTGCTTCCCATTTCCACATAAAAAAAACTCCCCCATTCGACTTATCACAGTATTGCTTCTTCTATTATGTAACACGTAAATGCACTTTGACAAATTTTTAAATTAAATAATATTCATTGCTCCCGATAATTTAAGGAAAATTAAAGGTTGCCGCAGTACGCTATATTTGATAAAGACACCATCTAATACAATAAATTGGTTTTTATATTATGCACTATCGGGAAAAGAAATATTAAAAAATAAATAGGAAGCGCCTGCTTGGTGCAAAAATTTTTAATTCAAGAAAGTTTAATTCCTACTATTTATTTTCGCAAAAATTAACCGATAAATACTTATATAAGAAATAGGTGATAAAGATGAATACAAACGAAATAATACTATACTCTGTCCTTGCTCTATTTTTCGTATTATTCCTTGTAGTTCAAAAAAGGCTTACTAAAATCGTAAAAGGGCTCCTCTTTTCCTTAATTGCTGTATTAGCTGGTATCAGCTTTTATGTATTAAATTTAGACGATTCTAAGAATTTCGCCTTCGCAAAAGAGCGGGTTGAAGAAGTAGCTGTGAAAGCAAAAGAAAATATAGAAAAATTGAGTTCAGAAGTAACGATTAAAGAATCGGTAAGCTTAGAGGCAACTGCCATTAATCAGCTGCCAGAGCTTCCAAGAGGCTGTGAAGTGACAGCTCTTGCCATGCTTTTGCAATATGCAGGAGTTAATGTAGATAAAATGACACTCGCAGAAGAGGTTACTAAAAATACTACAGCGTATGAAGTTGTGAACGGCACTATTTACTATGGTAATCCTAATGATGGATTTGTCGGAGATATGTACTCTCTTGAAGGTCCAGGGCTTGGTGTTTATCACAAACCAATTGCAGAGCTAGCGAAAAAGTATCTTCCAGGCGCAATCGTTGATTTCACCGGTTCTGATTTCGATACTGTAAAAGAGCAGCTTTCAGATGGCCGTCCTGTTTGGGTTATTACTACTTCCAAATTCAAAGAGCTGTCTGATGATAACTTCCGTACATGGGTAACTCCAAGCGGGACAATTGATGTCACTTACTCCGAGCATGCTGTCCTGATTACAGGCTATGACAAAGATTATGTTTACTTTAATGATCCATTGACAGGTGAACAAAACAAAAAAGCACCCATCGATGATTTTATTGCATCGTGGGTGCAGATGGGAAGCCAAGCAATCACTTACAGCAACTAACTTCCCTAATCTAAATTAAACAAGTGTTTTTTCTTTCAAATATTCCTTTTCGAAGGAATATTTTTTTTCGATATAAACACTATGCCAAACCATGAACATTAATACAGTCCAGATTTTACGACTGTTGTCCGCTTTGCCTTGACAATGGTCTTCCAATAGCTGCAAGACAACTGATTTGTTTAGCAAATGGTCTGTATCGCTTTCTTTAATAATTGTTTTTGCCCATTCGTTCATCTCATCCTTCAGCCAGTGACGAATTGGCACAGGGAAGCCTAGTTTTTTGCGTGTTAATACATGCTCAGGCACAAAGCTTTCCGCGGCTTTTCTCAAAATGTATTTTGTCGTTCCATTTGCCGTTTTCATGCTTGAAGGAATTTTAGATGCAACATCAAATACAGCCTTATCTAAGAACGGCACGCGCAATTCAAGAGAGTGTGCCATCGTCATTTTATCTGCTTTGAGCAAGATATCTCCCCTCATCCATGTGTGGATGTCAATAAACTGCATCCGATCAACTGGATCATACCCTTTGCTTTCTTCATAAAGAGGTTTTGTAATATCTTTATAGTCGATATTTTTATTATAGATAGACAGCAATTGTGATTTTTCACTTTCAGTGAACATTTTTGCATTGCCGATATATCTTTGCTCCATCGGAGTCACACCGCGTTGAATAAAGCTTTTCCCTTTAACACCTTCAGGAAGAATAGCTGCAATGGCACGCAACAGCGATTTACCGATTTTAGGGATTTTATTAAACACTTCCAATGACTGTGGCTCACGGTAAATATTGTATCCGCCGAACAGTTCATCTGCTCCTTCTCCTGAAAGAACAACTGTAACGTGTTTTCTAGCTTCTTGCGCAACAAAGTATAAAGGCACACACGCTGGATCGGCAAGCGGATCATCCATATGCCACATAATTCTTGGAATTTCATTCATATATTCCTGTGGTGTAATGATACGGCTGATATTTTCTAAACCAAGCTTATCCGCTGTTTCCTTCGCGACATCAATTTCACTAAAACCATTGTGCTCAAAACCGACTGAGAATGTCTTGATTCCAGGGTGGAATTCCTTAGCAATACTTGCAATAATGGATGAATCAATTCCGCCGGAAAGGAAGGACCCAACTGGAACATCACTGCGCATATGCATTTTTACACTGTCAAACATCACATCTTTAATTTCTTTAACGAAATCTGACTCTGTTTTATTTACAGGCTTGAAAGATGCTCTCCAATAGCATTTGATGTCCATTGGTTCACCAAGTTTTTTCGTGAAGTAATGACCTGGCTCAAGCTTATGAATACCCTCTGACATTGTATTAGTCTCAGGCACAAACTGATAAGTCATATAATGCTGTAGAGACTCATAGTTTAATACATCGCTTTCCAATGCCATCGAAATACTCTTCTTCTCTGAAGCGAAGTATGTCTTTTCGCCATCATCATGATAGAAGAAAGGCTTAATTCCAAAAGGATCACGAGCACCATACAATGTCTTTTCCTGCTTGTCCCAAATAACAAATGCAAACATACCGCGAAGTTTTTCAACAGCCTTTTCTTTTTCATGGCTGTATAACGCAATGATAACTTCTGTATCTGAGTTAGTTTGGAAAGTTAGTCCTGCCTTTACAAGCTCTTCTCTAATTTCAAGGTAGTTATAAACTTCCCCGTTAAAAATAATCCAATAACGTTCATTTTCATATGTTAACGGCTGATGCCCTGATTCAATATCGATAATACTCAATCTTCTGAAGCCAAATTGAATATGCTCATCGTAAAAATATCCTTCATCATCTGGTCCACGATGTGTAATAATTCTATTCATATTCGCAAATTGTTCTTTTTGCGCCTCTTGGAAGTTTTGCTCTTTTTCGTGTATACAACCTACAAAACCACACATACTGCTCACCTACTCCATTCTTCTCCTGTATAAGGAGACCAAAATTACTGTTAGTATAAAGTTTTACTTTTATTCTTTAAATGTAATCGAAGCTATCTTAAAACATTAAAATGTCCTATTAGCAAATATTGACTATCATTTATATTTCACATTAATACATTATAGACGAAACTCTTGATAATTTTAAGAGCTAAAAACAAGTAAAATTTTCTACTGACTAATTAGACGAAAAAAGAAAGAAGGAGTTACACTTTATTTACGTGCAACTCCTTCTTTTATTTACCAGCTACAGCTGTTTTTAATACATCTGATTTATCTGTACGTTCCCAAGGTAAATCAAGGTCGTTACGGCCGAAATGTCCGTATGCTGCCGTTTGTTTATATATTGGGCGACGCAAGTCTAACATCTTAATGATTCCTGCTGGGCGAAGATCAAAGTTTTCGCGAACCGCTTCTACCAGTACATCTTCCGATACAGTACCTGTTTTAAATGTGTCGATAGAAATAGAAACTGGTTGAGCAACACCGATTGCATATGCAAGCTGTACTTCAACCTTGTCAGCCAATCCTGCTGCAACGATGTTTTTCGCTACATAGCGTGCTGCATAAGCTGCTGAACGGTCCACTTTTGTTGGATCCTTACCAGAGAAAGCTCCACCGCCATGTCGTGCATATCCGCCGTATGTATCTACGATAATTTTTCTGCCTGTCAATCCTGCGTCACCTTGTGGTCCGCCAATAACAAAACGGCCAGTCGGATTAATGAAGTATTTTGTGTTTTCATCAATTAATTCTGCTGGAACAACTGGTTTGATAACATATTCTTTTATATTGCGCTGAATTTGCTCCAAAGTTACTTCAGGGTGATGCTGTGTACTGATTACAATTGTATCAATTCTTACAGGCTTGTCATTTTCATCATATTCAACAGTAACTTGTGTTTTACCGTCTGGACGCAAATACGGTAGTATTTCCTCTTTACGAACTTCTGCCAATCTTCTTGAAAGCTTATGAGCCAAAGAGATTGGAAGAGGCATAAGTTCTTTTGTTTCATTGCAAGCAAAACCGAACATTAGACCTTGGTCTCCTGCACCAATCGCTTCAATTTCTTCATCAGACATTGTACCTTCACGTGCTTCTAAAGCTTGATCAACACCTAAAGCAATATCTGCTGACTGCTCATCAATAGAAGTAAGCACTGCGCTCGTTTGTGCATCGAAACCGTATTTCGCACGAGTGTAGCCAATTTCTTTAACTGTTTCTCTTACAATTTTCGGTATATCCACATATGTAGATGTAGTTATTTCTCCTGCAACTAAAACTAACCCTGTAGTCACAGATGTTTCTGCTGCAACACGGGCATTTGCATCTTTTGCTAGAATAGCGTCTAAAATCGCATCTGAAATTTGGTCACAGATTTTATCCGGATGACCTTCCGTTACCGATTCAGAAGTAAACAAGCGACGTTTTGATGACATCTGATTTCCTCCTTATTATAAGGCAAGCATAGTAAGAATAGTCTTTTCTATAAATTGCCCTCTAAATTGATACGGTACTCATTCCCTAGATAGTATGAAGTAAACACGGCGTTTTTATCCGAGAAGGGTAAGCCTTCGGCAAAAAACTTCTTAGTTCAAAAAACACACATGAAAATATACATTTTTTAAAAGATAATGGACCAAATTGCACACAAAAAACCTTTTCAATAGTGAAAAGGCTTCAAGCAAAATTGATTCGCACCTTTCACTCTTATCGTTCAAGGATATTTCCTTGCTTCAGGTTAGCACCTTTCCTAAGAGAACATGTCTGCCCCATCCATCTCTAATGAATGTTTCAGCCTATTTTCTTCACATAGTAGGTTGCTGGGTTTCATAGGGCCAGTCCCTCCACCAGCTCAGGATAAGAGAGTATCCGTTCAAGACTTCATAATATCTCAATCTTTTCATTAATGTCAATATATTTGTCCTTAATTAGTTGAATTTAATGCAATTAACTGGTAGGTAATTTTCGTCTTTCCTTCCGCCCATTCCAGTTTTTCAATGGAAGCAGTTCCAATCAGTTCTCCTTCTATTGCTTTTTTCACTTCTAAAGGAATATGCAGCGGATATAATCGATATGCTTCTTTCTCGAGCATAAACCAATTTTCCTCCAAGCGTGTTTCTTTCCCTTTCGTAACGATCATTGTGTTTAATTCTAAGGGCATTCCCATATACTTTCCCTCCCTTTTTTTCTCATCACTATTATTTTACCAGTTTTTCAGCCTGTTTTTTCATCCAAGCGCATAAATTTTCTACTACCATTCGATTAACTTTCGGTGGAAAATAGTGTGTAAACTCAGGAAAATACCAAGTCTCAGCCGTTTTCCCTGACTTTTGCAGCCCTTCCTCCAGCTTTATGCTATGTTCAATTGAAACATTCTTATCCTGTATCCCATGAATAATTAAAGTAGGTGCATTAATCTTGTCCAAGTAATAAAGGGGAGTTCGTTCTTGAAAGCGTTCAGGGTATTTTGCCGGTGTACCGCCAATGACTCTTTTCATCATTCTTCGCAAATCCTTGCGCTCTTCATATGTCAGCACCATATCAGAAACACCACCCCATGTAACAATAGAAGCAACAGGACAATATATGCCGACAAATAAAGCCATTACACCGCCTCTTGAAAAGCCGAAGACATGCACACGCTCAACGCCAGGGTAATTTTTTAGAAGCTCGAATCCCGCAATAGCATCCTCTCTATCCTCTCCCGCAAAATCTTCATTCCCGTCTCCACCTTGATTTCCCCTGTAAAATGGTGCAAATACAATAAAGCCCTCTGCTGCAAATTGAACGATTCTTCCAGGTCTGACCTTTCCGACATTTTTGATTCCGCCCCGTAAATATAGAAACCCATCTGTTATGTCCTGCTGTTTTGGGACAGCAAGCAAGCCTTTCACTTTTAATCCATTCACAGCATATGTGACAATGTATAAATCGATGGAAGGGTTTGGGGAAGGGAATCTAGTTTGCTCCAAAATTTCTCCATTCAAGATGAATCCCTCCTGCTTCGTTTTTTATCTAATACCCCAAATTTTCTCCTGATAAGTGCTTTTCCATTCTTTTAATACAGTAATCGAGCACTTTATCCTTCATAATAAAACTAAAGGAGTCATGAAAACGTGCTTCTAGTATGTTTCCTTCCAAAAAATAAGGTCCATCTGTTTCCAGATAGTTATCCCTTTCTAGAATGTCACCAATAGCAGCGAAAAAAACCGCTTTGACAAATATTGCTTCTTGTTCACAGACCTCATATTCACCAATCCACTCTATCCTCTCAATAATCCCTCCTGTTTCTTCCATCACTTCACGTCTAGCTGCTTCTATTAGTGTTTCTCCTTCTTCAACCTTGCCGCCAGGAAACTCAATGCCTCTTGTCTTATGCTTTGTCAGTAACCATCTGCCATGCCAAGTACAAATCACAAGCACATGTTTTGCTCGAAGGGAAAATGCTTCTTCCTTAAATGACAAATTCACCATCAATCCATTTATGTCATAAAATGTTTTCATCTATTGCCTCGCATCCACCAGTCTATTTATTATATTTCGAATGGAATATCTTTCAAATGATAGGGTATGTAACCATTATAAAGAAAAGGGATATAATAATGAAACCGAAAGCTGTAAATATGATGTGGCGAAAATAGACATTCTCCGATATTATAGTATGTATATTTAATAAAGCGTTTACATTATAAAAACAAGATTATACCATTGGAGGGAATGGAATATGAAATTAGTTGATGAATTATATAACCTATATAAGAATAAGCTAACAGGCGATGAAGAAGATATTGATATGCTCGCATTTGCCTTTTTGGAGGAGATGTCCAGAGATGATCTTCTGCATATCATTCAGGAATTAAATGAGCAGGAACTATATGATTTTATGGGATTATACTTAATTGAAAGCCTTAAAGGAAAATTTGCGAAAGACGATTATCGTCAGCAGGGGCATACGCTGTTTACACAAAGGAATTTGCATTAACAATATTGACGCAAAAAGACAAGCTCTAGAAAAGAAGCTTGTCTTTTTGCGGTTAAAATGTGAGGTTACTTTTTTTATTTCCTTCACTTGAACCCATGCTCTCCATCTTCCAAAAGCATATACTCTGCCTCTCTGCTAACTATACAATCCATTTGTTATTGTGAAAATCCAGTGACTTGTATTTAGTAAGCTACATTCAGCCCCTATGATTCATTTGCTGAGATTTTTCTATATAAAATTAGAAACCATAAAAGTTATTTCTAAATCTTTATTGCGACATTATTACTACCTTTACCAACTGTTTATTTCGTTTAATATTGGTTATTGGAGGGAAGATTATATAGGAACAAAATAGTTTCCACTGCGTTCGTTATCACCTATAATGAAACAGAAATCTTCTGCTTACCTCTATTTTTTCCTTTGTCGCTTCCAACAGATAAGACAAATGGGTTATTTATTACAAGACACAAGGTTGAAAGGGATTGTTCTATGCACGTATACACCATTTTACTTAGTACGATTATTTTACTTAATATTATTTTCGCATTCCTTGTTATTTTCTTTGAAAGAAAAGATCCTATTGCCACTTGGGCTTGGCTCATGGTTTTGACCTTTATCCCTATTCTTGGATTTATCTTATATCTTCTTATTGGCCAAAACTTGAGAAATCGAAAGATGTTTCAATGGGATGAAAGAAAGAAGCTTGGAATCGAACAAGTACTCGCGTCTCAATTATTGCAAATTAGCTCTAATCAGTTGCGGACGACAAATAATGTTATCAAAAATAACCAAGATCTTATTTATATGAATTTGTTCAATAATGATGCAGTCTTAACCGAAAATAACGCAGTCGATATTTTTACGGACGGTAAAGAAAAATTTGATCAATTGCTGCAGGACATTAAGGATGCAAAGAAATCAATCCATCTCCAATATTATATTTTTAAAAATGATGGGATTGGCTCTAAATTAATAACTGCGTTAACAGAGAAAGCAAAAGAAGGTCTTGAGGTTCGGCTTTTGTATGATGAGCTCGGCTCCAGAACATTACGAAAGCGAGCGTTTAAGGATTTAAAGGCAGCTGGCGGACAGGTTGCCGTTTTTTTCCCGAGTAAGTTTCATTTGATTAATTTACGTATGAATTACCGTAATCACCGCAAGCTTGCGATTATTGACGGACAAACTGGCTATATCGGCGGCTTTAATGTCGGAGATGAATATTTGGGGCTTAATCCGAAATTCGGCTACTGGCGAGACACACATCTACGGATTGTCGGAACTGCCATTTATGCTATCCAGACAAGATTTATCCTGGATTGGAATCAGGCGGCACCGCACCATGAAATTCATTACTCACCAGAATATTTCCCTGGCAAGCTTGACGAAATTGTCGGCAATATTGGCATGCAGATAGTTTCTAGTGGGCCTAATTCAGAATGGGAGCAGATTAAAAACGGTTATATTAAAATGATTACTGCTGCCAAGGAATCTGTGTTTATTCAAACACCTTATTTCATCCCAGATACAAGCTTGCTGGACACTTTACGGATTGCTGCACTATCTGGTGTTGATGTCAAAATCATGATTCCTAACAAACCTGACCATATGTTTGTATACTGGGCAACTTACTCTTATATTGGTGAAATGCTAAAGGCAGGAGCTAAGGTGTATATATATGAAAATGGCTTTATACATGCAAAAACACTGCTTGTGGACAGTAAAATCAGCTCTGTCGGTACTGCTAATATTGACATGAGAAGCTTTCGCCTTAACTTCGAGGTAAACGCATTTATATACAGTGAGGAAATATCTACAGCACTCACAAACGGCTTCCTCGAGGACATGAAATTATGTACTTCCCTGACATTGGACAGCTATTCAAAAAGATCATTGTGGATTAAATTTAAGGAATCATTCTCTAGATTATTAAGTCCATTGTTATAAAAAAAGAGATGCTGAAAAAATTTCAGCATCTCTAATTTTTATGCGAAAACTTGCTTCAAGTCTTCCTTGCTTTGTTTTAGCCAAAATTGCATTAGCTTTTTTGCACCTTCTAAGTCGTGAAGTTTTGCTTGACCGCATTGTGTTTCATTTGCAGCAGGAATTTCTGTGATTTCTACTGCTGTTTTCATTGTATCTTCAAGCAAATCAATAATTTCTTCCACTGTCGGTTCACCACTAACAACTAAATAGTAGCCAGTTTGGCAGCCCATTGGCGAAATATCAATAATATCAAAGTGATCATACTTTTCAACATGTGCTCGAAGATTAAAGGCAAGCAAATGCTCTAATGTATGAATAACATCAGGCTTCATTGCCTGTTTATTTGGCTGGCAAAAACGAATATCGTATTTATTAACAACTCCGTCACTTCCTACCTTGTGGACACCACAGTGTCTAACATAAGGAGCTTTCACGGCATTATGATCCAATTCAAAGCTTTCAACTGAAGGCATTTAAGTCATCCCCTTTTTTTTCGTTACTTTATTATAACGTAAAACCCGAGTAATTTCATCAACTTAATTATATTATATTTCCCCGGCACAATTATGTTCTTCTCATGAAGTGCTGACATTTTCATCTCAATTGCCAGCATGCTATACTGTCTTCATTAAGCATTAAATTAGGAGTGCTAAACATGCTAAGCAAACTGTTCATCTTAATCATTCGTTTTTATCAAAAGGCAATTTCACCGTTAACCCCGCCTTCGTGCCGCTTCTATCCTACCTGTTCCTCCTATGGATTAGAGGCTATCAAAAAGCATGGCGCATGGAAGGGTGGTTTTTTAACAATTCGGCGCATTTCCAAATGCCATCCATTTCATCCAGGCGGAATCGATCCAGTCCCGGAAGAATGGCCGCATAAAAAGGATCATTCCCCTAATTAAGCTTCATAGCCATCGACAACAAGGTCAAGCTTTCCTGTTTTAGGGTCAATTACTAAGCCATGAACAGGAACCTTCGGTGGAAGAAGGGGATGATTCTTCACCATTTTCACACTATGTGACACACTTTCTTCAACAGAACTAAAGCCTGTCAGCCATTTATCCAAGTCCATGCCTGAGTTCTCTAACGTGCTGATCGTATCCTCTGAAATTCCTCTATCCTTCATTTTATCCAGCATAGAGTCATAGTTTAATGCACTCATTCCACAATCATGATGTCCAATAATCATTACTTCGTCTGCCTTCAATTCATAAACAGCCACTAGAATGCTTCGCATGATACTTCCGAAAGGATGCACTACCATTGCGCCAGCATTTTTTACTAGCTTTACATCACCATTAGCAAGATTTAAAGCATGTGGCAATAGCTCAAGAAGTCTTGTGTCCATACAAGTTAAAATAACCATCTTTTTATTAGGAAATTTCGTCGTTATATAACGCTCATATTTGTTTTCCGCTACAAATTCTTCGTTAAAAGTTAAAATATCATTTAATAATGTCATTCTCTTATCTCCTATCTTTCTGGTTTATGCTTTTTTTCACTATATACATCTATATTATATAGTAAAAAAAAAATCTTTTGAAGACCACCTCAAATAACAACTCAAATCCTGCATACAGGTAATCTTACATAATTCCGCCAATTCCTGAAAATACTAACAGCAGTAAATGCAATATAGAAGGAAAGGATAGATATTAATGGATCATCTAGTTACTGCTCGAAGTATGTTCGGGATGACGATGGGATTTCACATCATATTCGCGACAATTGGTGTCGGTTTGCCTTTAATGATGTTAGTAGCAGAAATTCTTTATCAACGAAAGAAGGACCTTGACTATGTCATTATGGCAAAAAGATGGACAAAGACATTCGGGATTCTGCTAGGTGTCGGCATCCCTACAGGAACAATTGCAGGTCTTCAGCTTTCTCTTTTATGGCCAGGTTTCATGAAAGTAATCGGAGAAGTAATGGCCTTGCCGTTTCAAATTGAAATCTATGCTTTTTTCATAGAGGCATTATTTATGTCCATCTATGTATATGCTGCCGAAAGGATTCCACCATGGGCAAGAATCATCAGTCTTATTCTTGTTGCCATTGGTGCCTTAGCTTCTGCTATTCTAATTACAAATGTTCATGCATTTGAAGGTACCCCTCAAGGATTTAATATGACTAACGGGGAAATAACGGACGTAGATCCATGGAAGGCCTTCTTCAATCCTACTTTCTTTGTCTCGGCAGGACATGTCGCTATGAGTGCGTACACTACAGGAGCTTTTGTTGTCGCAGCTGTTTCTGCAGTGAAGATGATGAAGCAGCCGTTTGGCTCGCGAATTTTTCAGTTCCATCAAAAGGCATTAGTATTAAGCCTTGCAGTTGGTGCTGTATTTTCCTTACTTACTGCGTTAAATGGACATGAATCTGCACAGAAGCTGTACGAATATCAACCAGAAAAGCTGGCAGCTGCAGAAGGTCTTTTTGAAACACAATCGCATGCCCCTCTTGCTATTGGGGGTTATACGGACAAGGAAAACAAGGAAATTGTCGGTGCTATCGAGATACCTTGGGCGCTTAGTTTCTTGGCAGGTAACAGCTTCGATACAGTAGTGACAGGCTTAAACGATTTCCCTGAGGAATATTGGCCGCCGCTTTATATACATACGCTATTTAATGCGATGGTTGGAATAGGCTCGTTTTTAATTTTGCTGTCCTTTGCTTCCTTAGCATGGAAATACTTGCTGAAGAAGGAACGTTTTCCTAAGTTTTTAATGTGGATATTTGTGGCATCAGGACCACTTGCTATTTTAAGTATTGAATGCGGTTGGATTTTTGCATGTACAGGACGACAGCCTTGGACTATTTATCGGAAGCTATCAACAGCAGACTCAGTTACGACCTCCGGTAACCTTCCATTACTGTTTTTCTCTTTTATGATTGTTTATATCATTCTTGGGGTAACCGTTTCGTTAGTGCTTATCTATTACTTCCGTAAAAACACGGTACTGAAAGACTTAAATGCTGCAAAGGAAAAAGAGATCCCACTGTTTGGATCTAACAGTTAAGGAGTGGTGGCAAAATGACAGATTCATTACTTGCGATTACAGTACTGTGGGGTTTCGTTTTTATCTATGCAATAATGGCAACAATGGACTTTGGCGCTGGCTTTTGGTCAATGGTTTACATTAATAGAGACAAGACAAGAGCAACCAATATCGCTAACCGTTATCTATCCCCAACATGGGAAGTGACAAATACCTTTGTTGTTGCAATTGTTGTCGCAGTCTACAGCTTATTTCCGAAGGCTGCCTATACGTTAGGAACGGTACTCCTTATACCAGGAAGTCTGATTCTGCTGCTGTTAGCAATCAGAAGTGCCTTCCTTGTCTTTTCAAATATTGTTGAAGAATACCGCAAGCCTCTTACGTATATTTCTGGTATAACCGGGATGTTAATTCCCGGGATTTTGCTTAGTGTCCTTCCAATTACACATGGAGGATTTGTTGATTTTGCTGATGGTAAACAGAGCCTTGATTTAGTCGGCCTGTTTTCAAGTCCGAATGAATATGCCTTCTTTGGCTTTGCCTTGAGCAGCACACTTTTTTTGTCTTCCTTGCTGCTGGCTGACTATTCAAATGTTTCGAAAGAGCCTGAGGCCTATCGGCTTTACAGAAGGGATGCAATTATTCTTGGTCCTATTTCCTTACTGATGGCTGTATTTATCATGATTACTTTAAAGCAGGATGCAAATTGGATTTATGTAAAGATGATGGATGATTTATATTTGCTTCTCCTCTCTCTTTTCTTTTTTCTGCTTGGAGGCGCAGGTCTGTTTCTTCCATCCCGAAAAAACAAGGATATCAGGGGATTGCCGCGGCTCGCTATTGTTTCGATTACGATTCAATATATGATAGCAAGCTATGTTTACGGTAAAGCTCATCTCCCATATATCGTTTATCCTGAGGTAACAATTACATCTTCCTTTACAAGCCCTAGTTCTTTTCATGCAATATTCGCAACTTATATCGCTGCCTTTATTATCCTGTTTCCTGGCTTCTACTTTTTCTGGAAACTATTTATGCATGATAAGAAATACTTACAAGCAACTAAAAAATAGGCTCACATTCACACTAGTATAAATCCGAAGTACCTGCTCCATACTAATTATAGGAAAAGGGTTATCCGATTCCTATTAAGCATAAGCCAAATAAGGAGCGTGTTTCTATTGGCAAAAGATGTACTTTGTGAAGTAAGAAACTGTAGTTTTTGGGAAAGTGGAAATTTATGTGGAGCAGATCAAATTTATGTAGTAAGTCATGTTGGTGAATATGCTGATAACAGCCGCGAAACGGACTGCAAAACATTTCAGCCGACTGAGTAAACGCAAAGAAAAGAGAGGCAATTGCCTCTCTTTTCTTTGCGTTTTTAGTTCGATGCAGATTTATCAATTGGTCTGTCAGGTGCAACTAGTTCCTCATCAGGATGATGGCCATCCATAATCATTTCACGTATCATTTTTGCCCCAAACATGCTGTACACCGTTCCGTTCCCACCATACCCTAAACAATAAAAAATACCGTCTTTGTTTGGATGTCTTCCGATAAATGGTCTGCCATCAACAGATTCACCAAAGGTCGCTCCATAAGCATAGTCAACCTCTATGTCGTAATCAGGGTAATGCTCCTTTATTCTTGCCAGTAGTTTCTCCCCGTATTTTTGAATAATTTCTGGATCGGTCGGAGCTTCCATCGGATCCTCATCAAGTCCGCCTGCCACTATTCTGCCATCGTATGTAGTTCTCATATAAAAATAGGGGCGTTTTGTTTCCCAAACCAAACTCATGTCTTCCCAGCCAGGATAGGATTGTAAAGGTGTAGTCGCAATCGCAAAGGAACGATTCAGTTCTGCACCAAGCTTGTTTGTATGAAGTGCTGCCTCATACCCAGTCGAATAAATGACCTTTTTCGCTCGTATTGTCGCTCCCTTATTGGATTTAAAATGCCAATAGCCATCATTAAATCCTAGCTCTTTCATTTCTGTTTGTTCAAAAACTTGAACGTTCTCTTGTGAAGCTGCCTCTTTCATAAGTTGCATAACAAACTTCTGAGGATTAACCTCTGCATCTCCATCTGTTAAGATGGCAGCAGGTTTAGAAAATCCAAATCGTTCCTTAATATCCTTTTCATGCAAATATTCAACAGGAAAGCCATGTTTTTTTAACATATTATATTCTGTTTGCAGTTTGGCTGCATCATGCTCCGTACTTGCATAATACAAGCTTTTTCTTGGCTTAAACTGAACATCCTCTTTAAGAGAGCTCGCTAAGCTTTTAAGATCCTTCATCGCCTCAAAACAGAGACGGTAAAATCTCACAGCCTGTTCCTCACCAATTGACTGGGCAAATTCATGAAGCATCATGTCATTAGAATATTGAAGAAGCCCTGTATTTGCCGAGGAGCTGCC
Organism: Niallia circulans; assembly: GCF_007273535.1. Lineage (NCBI taxonomy): Bacteria > Bacillati > Bacillota > Bacilli > Caryophanales > Bacillaceae > Niallia > Niallia circulans. The sequence continues at coordinate 1,900,462 of NZ_RIBP01000004.1, read as the reverse complement.
ATGCGCAATTTTTCGTTTATCTGCAACAACTATCTTTAAATCTTCCTTTGAAAGGATATTAGCAGAAATTGCACCTGACATCCCGCCACCTACAATAAGCACGTCACATACGATATCCTCTGCAAGAGCAGGATAGGATGGAATGTATTCCAGTGTTTGCGGCCAGTACAAATTTCCATGATACAAATTTGGCTCCATTATGATTGCCCCCTAATTAATTTTAATTAGTTTTTAGTGCGGCTTAATCCATTCTCGTAATGTTCTTCTCACGATTTTTTTGGAGGCATTCCTCGGAAGTTCTTCAATAAAACGGATTTCCTTCGGTAGCTTATAGGAAGCTAATCTTCTTTTACATACCTCCAAAACTTGTGCTGCAAGAACCTCCGTCCCTTCCTCACATACGACAAAAGCGATTGGAACTTGTCCCCACTTTCGGTCATCCATTCCAACTACACCCGCTTCCTTTATACCTGTAATGGAGGATAAGACAGCTTCTATTTCTGCTGGATAAATATTCTCGCCCCCAGATATAATTAAATCAGAGCGCCGATCGAGAACATACAGAAAGCCTTCTGAATCTTTATACCCAATATCCCCTGTATGAAACCAGCCATCAACAGAGTGAGGGCCTTTGTTTAAATATCCCTTTGACACATTAGGTCCAAATACAACTATCTCCCCAGCTTCATTTGCTCCTAGCTCATTCCCTTTTTCATCGAGAATTTTCAGCTGGGCGGGAAATAAAGGCTTGCCTGCAGAGCCAATCTTTCTTGCGGCATCCTCAGGAGGTAATGTAACGATTTGAGATGAGGTTTCTGTCATTCCATACGAATAATAAACAGGTATTCCCTTATTCATACAGCTCGATATTAACTCAATAGAAGCAGGGCCGCCGCCAAGGAGCATATAGCGGAAATAGTCAGGGAACGCACCATTTGCAGCCTTTTCAATTCGATTCAGCATTGTTGTTACGACAGACATAATTGTTATTTTTTCCTGCACCAAATCTGCAAGCACTCGTTTTTCATCAAATGATTCATGAAGGATAACCTTCATTCCATACAGAAGACTCCGCATTAAGATCGAATAGCCACTTATATGAAAGATAGGAACAGTACACAGCCAAACATCATTTTCTGTTAATCCTGCATTTAAAACATTCCCGACAGCACTCCACCAATGATTACCATATGTTTGAATCACACCTTTTGGAAATCCGGTTGTACCAGACGTATACATAATTGTACATGTTTCATTTAAATGCACTGTTTCCTGAACGAAAGGCTGCTGAAAAGGCTTTGTTTCCAACTCTTTTTGAAAGATGACTTTTAAGGAGGAAGCGTTACGGAGCACGTCCTCTGCCTTTGTCCGAAAATCATTATCTGCAATAAGAAACAGAGAACTAGAGTCTTTTATTTGATACAGCAATTCACTTGCTGTAAGCCGATTATTCAAGAGTACTGCTCTTGCACCAAGCAGCTGAAGAGAAAGAAGAGAAATTACTGTGTGGAGATCGTTTTTCACTAAAAAAGCAACATAGTCCCCTTTTGTGATTCCTTCTGCAGCCAATACCCCTGCTGTATAGTATGCTTTTTCATATAGCTCATGAAAGGTTAAACGATTTTTATTGTAAACAATTGCTTCTTTGTTAGGAGTTAAAGAAGCACGATTTTTCAGGAAATTAGGAAGTATTTCTCCCATATAATTCTCCCCTTTAACATTACTAATTATTTATTTGTAAATTAAAGAAAGGCGACTCTCATCTATCTTCCTTTCTCTCTAGCTGGAGCGGAAGTTAGATGCTAAGAGTCACCCTTTTCATTTTATCCCTTAACCATTAAGGGAAACGTGGGAATTGACCAAAATCTGGCTTGCGTTTTTCCTTAAAGGAATCGCGTCCTTCTTTTGCCTCATCCGTTGTATAGTATAAAAGCGTAGCATCTCCGGCAAATTGCTGGATCCCTGCAAGACCATCTGTATCAGCATTAAATGCTGCCTTCAAGAAACGTAAAGCAGTTGGACTCTTCTCAAGGATTTCCTCACACCATTTGATTGTTTCTTCTTCAACTTGCTCTAAAGGAACAACCGTGTTTACAAGTCCCATATCCAGTGCTTCCTGTGCATTATATTGTCTGCATAAGAACCAAATTTCTTTTGCTTTCTTATGACCGACAATACGTGCCAAATAGCCAGAACCGTAACCTGCGTCAAAGCTTCCTACATTTGGTCCTGTTTGACCAAATACTGCATTGTCTGCAGCGATTGTTAAATCACATACTACATGAAGTACATGACCGCCGCCAATCGCGTATCCTTTAACCATTGCGATAACCGGTTTTGGAATAACACGAATTAATCGTTGCAGGTCAAGAACATTCAAACGAGGAATTTGATCTTCCCCAACGTAACCACCATGTCCTCTTACCTTCTGGTCTCCACCTGAGCAGAATGCTTTCTCACCAGCACCAGTTAAGATAATTACCCCAACACTGCTGTCATCTCTTGCTCTTGCAAAAGCATCAATTAATTCATTTACTGTTTTTGGTGTAAAAGCATTATGTACATGCGGCCTGTTGATTGTTATTTTTGCAATGCCGTTGTATGTTTCATACATTATTTCGTCATAATTGCGCACAGCAACCCATTCTACTGCCATTTTTATTGCCTCCCTTTATATTTTGCCGAATTTAATTTCTTGTTCAACTGCTATTCGACAAAAACTCACTTACTATTGTACCAAAAATTTTCGGTTTCTCCACATGAATTGCATGGCCAGCATCCTTTACATTAATCCATTCCATACAATTATTCTTTTCTCGCATCTCTGCCGCTAGCTGGCAATACTTTTTATCCAAGTCTCCAGTTATCAGCAATGTCCGACAATTAAGCGTTTCAAGCCTATCCCACCAGGAAACTTGAGAGCCTGTTCCCATCTGCTCCAAGCTATTAGCAAGTCCAAGTGCATTATTTGAAAGTCTTTGGCTTCTTATTTGTTCCTTAACAGCTTTACTTAAACGAGACTGTGTGGCAAACAGCGGGATATTTTCCCATCTATTCACAAAATTAAGAAGGCCACTCGTTAAAATATACTCTCCTAATTGCTTATCCTGTATTCGTCTTTCTTTTCTTTCCTCTTCTGTTTTAAGTCCAGGGCTTGCACTCTCAAGTATCAGCTTCGATACCATCTCAGGATATATAGCTGCAAATGAGAGCGCAAGCCGACCACCCATTGAATAGCCTAAAAGATCGACGGAAGTTATTTTTAACGATTCAAGCACTTTTTTCATAACATATGCCGCATGTTCTATATGATAATGGTGCTTCTCTGCAGGTGAGGCAGTTTGGCCATGTCCGATTATATCCATGACAATAATCTGCCGGTTTGCTGCAAAAACCGGAATAAAAGGCGTCCACGTACTAGAATCTCCAGTAAAGCCGTGTAACAGCATTAGCGGAGGTCCTTTACCATAAACTTCGACATGATATGAAATATGATCGACCACTATATTCATTTTTTGTCGTCTCTCAAATAATGTTGTATTTCCTGGGAAACTTTCGCCATGATCTGACGGTGTTCTTTTAAGTTTTCATCTCTATTTGTCTTTATTTCGAATAATCTAATGCCAAAATCTTCACTTGAAGCACATAAAGACTTAAGATGATCCCAATCCTCGACAGCATTGTATTTCCCGCCATACATCCTGATGATATGTTCAAAATGAATATCTAATGGTGTACCGAACAATAATTCAAAATGTTTCGGATGCTGGGCTTGCGGTAAAAAGGAGAAGATCCCGCCCCCATTATTGTTAATGAGAATGATTGTAATTGGCACATTATATTGTTTTGCAGCGATAAGACCATTCATATCATGGAAGAACGTCAAATCTCCAAGTACTAAATACAATGGCTGCTGTTTTGCAGCACCAACCCCGAGTGCTGTTGACACTGTTCCATCAATCCCATTTGCTCCTCTGTTCGCATAAATAGAAATATTTTTCTTTTGTTTATGGAAAAACGTATCTAAATCACGAATAGGCATACTGTTGCCGACAAATAACACCGAATTATCTGGTAGCAGCTCAGCTAATAAGTGAAATAATTTCGCTTCACTTAATTCACTTATATTTGCAACCTGACTAAGTGCTTGTTTTGTTTTTTCATTGATGTCCTTCCATAGCTGCCCATCATTGTGCTTGTTTTTCTTAACATGTTCCACAAGCTTCCTACAAAATATTGTTTCATCACAATAAATCATTTCAGAAGTCAGCTGATTAGGATCACGAAAACCAGCGCCACCGTCAACAACTATTTGCAGTGCTTCCGATTGCTTCATATATAAAGTAAGAGGTTTACTCACAGGCATGCTTCCAAAACGAATGATAACCTCAGGAGCTAAGACTTGCTTTACAGCATCGTTCCGTAAAAACACATCATATGTATCGACAATCAAATTATCTGGATCATCAATCGAACGCAGCTGTGATAGCGGATCTGCTAGTATCGGAAAATCAAGCTCTTTTGCCAAATCCAAAATCGCAGCAGAAAAATTCTCCTTGTCTATTTCACCGCAAACAATAATTCCTTCACTCATCCCTTCAAGTCTTTGGGCAAGCCCTTTTATATATTCATCTGCCACAGTTAACGTTCCATTCATAATTTCCACATGACGGCTTTCGTTCTCATACTTTCTTAAGTTGTCAAAATCTGGAATCAGAGGTTCGCGAAACGGCATATTTAAATGCACTGGCCCTTTTGGTTCCTTCATGGCTGATGCAACTGCTCTCGAACTAACTGTTTTCACATAACGAAGCATTTCAGGAGCTGCATCAGGCGGTGACATTTCCATAAACCATTTCACCTGGTTTCCATAAAGATTTACCTGGTCGATTGCTTGCGGTGCACCTACATCCCTTAATTCATGAGGCCTGTCTGCAGTCAGAACAATCAGTGGAATTCTTGAAATCTTCGCCTCGACAATAGCAGGAAAATAATTGGCTGCAGCAGTACCTGAAGTGCACACTAGCACAGTCGGTTCCTTCAGAGCCTTTGCCATTCCTAAAGCAAAAAAGGCGGCAGAGCGCTCGTCTACATGAACATGTACGTTCATTTGACTATGCTCAGCCATTAACAAAGCAATCGGTGTTGAACGAGAACCGGGACTTATAACAGCATTTTTTATCCCGTTTCGGATTAACTCATTTACAAATGATTGTAAATAAGCGGTTAAGTTTTCTTGATGGTTCATCCTAAATGACCTCCTAATGCAGAAAGCATCGGCTTGAATTTAATTGCCGTTTCCTTAAATTCCATTTCAGCATCTGAATCTTTAACGACACCACAGCCTGCAAACAAAGAGGCTTCATTTTTTTGGATAAGGGCTGAACGGATGCTTACAGCAAATTCCCCGTTGCCTCGATAATCAAGCCAGCCAATTGGCGCTCCGTATAGACCTCTGTCTAACATTTCAGCCTCGCGAATTTTTTCGATTGCCAGTGCTTGCGGGTATCCACCTAATGCCGGTGTAGGATGCAATAATTTAATCAGAGCTAATACAGAAGCTGATTTCTTCAGCGTTCCAGTCACTGGTGTAAATAGATGCTGAATATCCCTCATTTTCAAAAGACGCGGCTCATTCGGTATATCAAATGTGCTGCACACCTTTTCCATTGCAGACCTTATCATTTGCACGACATAATCATGCTCCACTCTGTTCTTCGGATCATTCATCAGTTCCTGTCCTAAGGAATAATCTTCTTCTTCATTCATTCCCCGAGCAATAGACCCGGCCAAGCATACGGAAAAGACTTGTTTTCCTGCTTTTTTGACAAGTCTTTCTGGTGAAGCTCCAATAAAACAATCTTTGTCTGATTCTAATGCAAAAACATAGCTGTTTTTTTGCCTGTTCAGCAAATTTTCTAGTACAGTTTCTGTCTTAATATCTTGTTCAAAAACTAATCTGCTTTCTCTTGCCAAAACAACCTTTTTTAAGGATTGTCCTAGGTCCTCGACAACCTCTGTCACCATCATTTTCCACTGTTCACCATTAATTTCTTTACTGTCCAACAATTTATTAGCACTTGTGTTTACTGCAGATGTATCTCCGCTTTTTTCAAGTTCCTCGAAACAAGCTTGGATAGCTTCTACTAAATCATTCCCGTTTCCGTATTGATTGACTGTAACATACTGCTCTCCATCTATTTCACTGAACATAATCGCAGGCAAATAAAAATGAGCATCTTTAAAATTATCCCAAAGATGTGTTCGTGTCTTTTTAGGATCAAATGAGAAGCCGCCAAACAACATTGGACCGACACCTGCTGTCTGGAATGGATTATTAATTTCACTTCCATCGAGAAGCTCTTGCCATTCCTTTTCTATCGCTTCATATATCTGCTCCATTCCATTGGATTGAAGCATTTTACAAATCCCAATGCCGGCAAATACCGATGCTCCATCAGGACTTTTCCAAAAAAATCGTTTTCCTTTATATTGATCATTCTGGGCAAAAATTGTTATAAAATCTTGTTTTTGCTCCAGCTTTATCACCTTACTTCTTAAAATAGAAGTGGAAGTATTTAATTCACTGCCTTCTAACAGAAGTCCTTTACTTTCTTTCATTACCTTGTAAATCCCCCTAAAAGATCTGCAATACAATCTTTTTTCGCATTGCGTGACCTTGAACTGAACTGCGATATATCTATTTCATATGCTCACAAATGTTCAATTTAACTTATTTTAAGATACACCTCTATTTCGTGTTATGTCAATGATCTAGTCCCATATTGTGCTAATCCCTATTCGATAAATTGGATTTCTGCTTATGTCTCTTATTGTTTACGGAAATTGGTATTTTTACTTATCACTCCATGTTTTAAGTAGTATACAGGCGGGAACTGTACAGTATGGACAATAGATGCTTTTTACAATCAACTATTTGAAGGATGTGACTAGAATGCTTACAAAAGAACAAATATCGTCATTGCAAAAGCAATTAGAGGAACAAAAAGAGCAATTGACAAATAGATTAGATGACAAAGAAGAAGAAACGATGCAGGATTCTATCGGTGAATTATCGACCTACGATAACCACCCTGCTGATTTGGGCACAGAGTTATTTGAACGCGGAAGAGATCAAGCATTAGAAGAGCATGACCAAGACGAATTGGACAAGATTAATGCTGCACTTCAAGCAATTGAAGACGGAAGCTATGGAGTCTGTAAGGTTTCGGGAAAAGAAATTCCTTATGAAAGATTAGAAGCTATTCCGACTGCTACTACTTTGAAAGAATACAGTGATCGCGAAATTGCCCAAGACCGACCTGTTGAAGAAGAGATATTAGAGCCTGCTCACGGCAATGTTTTTACACATAGCGACAATGCCGAAATCCGAGATTATGAAGACAGTTTTCAAGAGGTTGCCCGCTACGGTACTTCTGAAACACCCGCCGATTTAAGAGGTGACTATAAAGATTATAATAGCCTATATACTGATAATGACCCTAATGACGGCTTCCCAGAGGAATATGAATCTTTTTCTGCAAACGATGCAGCTGTTCAAGAAAAAGGGGGTTATCGAACAGACAAAGAGAAGGAATATGAAAATACGCTGGAAGATTCTGACGTTGATGCTCCATTTGGCGATATTCCATACAAAAATAGAGACAGCTATATAGATGATGAGAACAAATAAAAAAAGCGATTGTCTGACGAAAGTCTGACAATCGCATCTATCTGTTTTTCTTAATGTACTAGCCCTTTAATATTCCATATTTCCTCTGCATATTCCTTAATCGTTCGGTCGCTGGAGAAATGACCAGCTTTTGCAATATTGACGGTACACTTTTCAAGCCATTTTTGTTTGTCCTGATAGGCTTTGTCAACAGCCTCCTGAACACATGCATAAGAATGGAAATCCTTCAGCAGGAAATACTGATCATTTTCTGTCAGCAACGAATCAACAATCGGTTCAAATTCATTAATATTTGTTGAGAAAAAGCCATTTTTCAACTGATCAACAACTTGATGAATTCGTTTATCATGATGATAATATTCAGCTGACTTGTATCCACCATTTTTATACAATTCAAGCACCTGATCTGCATTCATACCAAATATGAAAATATTATCATTCCCGACCAAATCTCTCATTTCAATATTAGCTCCATCAAGTGTTCCAACGGTCAAGGCACCATTTATCATAAACTTCATATTGCCTGTTCCAGAGGCCTCTTTACTTGCAGTAGAAATTTGTTCACTTACATCTGCTGCCGGGAAAATATGCTCTGCAAGAGAAACACGGTAATTCTCCAAAAATACTACTTTTAATTTGTCTTCTATCGTTTTATCTTGATTAATTTTTTCCGCTACAGCATTAATTAACTTAATAATCTTTTTCGCATAATAGTAACCAGGCGATGCCTTGGCTCCAAATACAAATGTCCTAGGAGTTATAGATAAGGATGGATTCTCTTTAAGGCGGTTGTATAGATGTATGATATGCAGGACATTCAACAATTGCCGCTTGTATGCATGCAGCCTCTTCACTTGGATATCAAAGATAGAATGAGGATCAACAATGATACCATTACTTTCCTTTATGATATTCGCTAGCTTCTGTTTATTTTCCTGTTTAACTGTGGAAAGCTGTTCTAGGAATGATGAGTCTTGTTTATAAGCTAATAGCTTTTCGAGGTTTGCAGGCGTCTCAATCCACTCTGTCCCGATTGTTTTGCTTATAAGATTTGCAAGCTTTGGATTTGACTTTATCAGCCAGCGTCTATGTGTAATTCCATTTGTTTTGTTATTAAATTTCTCAGGGAAAATTTGATAAAACTCTGCCATTTCTCTCTTTTTCAGAATCTCTGTATGGATTTCCGCTACACCATTTACACTATGGCTTCCTACTAATGCCAGATGAGCCATCTTCACCATGCCATGTGCTATGATAGCCATATTTTCAATTCGGTTAAAATCACCAGGATATATATCCCACAGCTGTTGGCAAAAGCGTTCATTTATCTCATTAATAATCATATAAATCCTTGGCAATAATGGCTGAAAAATTGAAATCGGCCATTTCTCTAAAGCCTCAGACAAGGTTGTATGATTTGTATAAGATATTGCACCTGTTGTTATGGTCCAAGCATCATTCCAGCTTAGTCCTTCTTTATCAATTAAAATTCTCATAAGCTCTGGAATTGCTAAAACGGGATGTGTATCATTCACATGAATGCTAACATGCTCATGAAAATCCTTGATGTCTTTATATTGTTGCTTATAGTCCTTTATAATGGACTGAAGGCTGGAAGAAACTAAAAAATACTGCTGTTTTAAGCGCAATATTTTCCCTTCATCATGTGCATCATCCGGGTACAGGAATTCTGAGATTGCTTCTGTTTCCCTTTTGTATTTCATGATGTCTGCTACATCCTTTGCAAGGAGAGAGGCGGGCTCAGCATTCCACAATCTGAGCGTGTTAACCGTACTGCTGTTATATCCGATTACAGGTATATCATGAGGAACAGCAGTTACAGTTTCAGCATTCAAATGCCGAAACTGTAATACTCCATCTTTCTCATAGGAATCTACATGCCCCCAGAAGGAAATATCAACTGCTAAGTCCTCCTTACGTACTTCCCAAACTTGCCCTTGCCTTAACCATTGCTCCGGCAGCTCAAGCTGATATCCGTCAACAATTTTCTGTTCAAATAAGCCATGCTTATAACGGATTCCAAAACCATGACCTGGGAGATTTAAAGTAGCCAATGAATCAAGGAAACAAGCCGCAAGCCTTCCAAGTCCTCCATTGCCAAGACCTGCATCACATTCAATCTCTTCAATATCAGAAAGGTCTATTCCTAAATCAGCAAACCCTTCCTCTACTACTTTATCAATACCTAAGTTAATTAAATTATGATGCAGTAATCTTCCCAATAAAAATTCTATTGATAAATAATACACTTGTTTTCCTTTGTTTCTTCGGTAAAGTTCGTTTGTATTAATCCAATCTCCGCTTACATACTCCCTGATCATATGTCCTAATGTCTGGAAGTGATCGCTGTTAGTGCAATCTTCAAACGGTTTGCCGTAAGTCATCTCAAGCTTTTGCAAAAAGTAAGTTTTGAAATTTTCCTTGTCAGAAAACATGTGTTTCACTCCTTGAGATAAGCTCAGCATATAATTGGTTATACTTAAATGCTGACTGTGCCCAGCTATTATCCATTGTCATTGCGTTCTTAACAATAGTGCTCCATACGTCTTTGTCTTCATAGATGTTTAAGGCTCTGCGGATAGTATAGAGCATGTCGTGAGCATTAAAATTAGTGAAACTAAAACCATTTCCGCTATTCGTAGCTTCATTGTATGAAAACACTGTGTCATTTAATCCCCCTGTCTCTCTGACGATAGGGATATTCCCGTATTGCAATGCAATTAACTGGCCAAGCCCGCATGGTTCAAACTTGGAAGGCATCAGGAAAAGATCTGCTCCTGCATATAATTTATGTGCCAAGTTTTCATCAAAACCAATATACGCTTTGCACTTATCGGGATATTTGAACTCCATTTCTCTAAAGAAATTTTCGAATTCAGGATCACCTGTGCCTAGCACAATAAACTGCACATTCTCCTCCATAATTTCATGGAAGACATGGCGGACTAGCTCAAGTCCTTTTTGACTTGTCAGCCTTGTTATCATGGAAATGACCGGTATAGATTCATCTTCTTTTAACCCAAACAACTTTTGGATATGAAGCTTATTTTGGACCTTTCCACTAATATTTGTATTCGAGTAATTTTGAATAATGACATCATCTGTTGCAGGATTATATACTTCCTCGTCTATCCCATTGATGATTCCAGTTAAATCACTTTGTCTTAATTCCAGAAGCTGATTAAGCTTCTCCCCGTAATAATCTGTTTGTATTTCATTCATATATGTTGGACTAACGGTCGTTACCTTGTCAGAAGCAATCAATGCTGCTTTCATAAAGTTAACATTCCCATAAAACTCTAACTGGTCTGTCGTAAAATGATCGTCATTTATATTCAGCATATCTCCAAGAGCCCCTCTTGGCATAATTCCTTGGAACTGAAGATTATGTATAGTGAATACTGTCTTGATTTGACTGTATTCTCTTCTCCACTTATAGTCTACATTCAGCATAAATGGAATCATGGCAGTGTGCCAATCATGACAGTGAATAATATCTGGGTAATAAGATAAATAAGAGAGACTTTCCAGCACTGCTCTATTAAAGAAAGAAAATCTTTCTCCATCGTCAAAATAACCGTATAATCCCTGTCTGTTAAAATAGTATTCATTGTCAATAAAATAAAAAGTAATGCCATCCTGCTGTAGCTTTTCAATACCGCAATACTGGTTTCTCCAGCCAACCTGAACACGGAAGTCCATCACCTTCTCCAAATCGCCTAAATACTTCTCTGGAATATCTCTGTATTTTGGCATGATGACAGTAACCTCTGTTCCTTGTTTCACAAGTTCTTTCGGAAGAGAACCAGCTACATCTGCCAGTCCTCCTGATTTAATAAATGGTACACATTCTGATACTGCAAACATAACTTTCACGAATTCATCAACGCTCCCTGCACTGTCCCTTTTCTAACGACAAATGGTGTATTTTTACTTCCAGTCATTACCGTGTCATTTCCTACCGTAACATCTTTATCTAAAATTACATTTTCTAATACACAATTATCACCTATAGAGCATTTTTGCATAATAATGCAGTTTTTTACGCGAGATCCTTTACCGATTTTCACAGCTCTTGAAATGATACTGTTTTCAACCTCTCCTTCAATAATGCAGCCATTTGCAATCATGGAGTTTTTTACTTCGCCTGTACTTGTATAACGAGTCGGTGGTTCATCCTTTACCTTCGTAAAAATTGGCCGCTCCTTAATAAATAGGTGTTTCCATGTTTCTGCATTCAATATGTCCCTGCTTACTTCATAGTAGGTAGAAATAGAGGATATTTTTTCTGCATAGCCATTGTATTCATAATGACATATTTTGTATTCATGATTATGGTCAAGCATGACGTCCTTCATGCATGTATAACCAGTGATATCCCGTGTCAAAATCAAGTCTATTAATAATGATTTTTTGATAAGATAGATTTCCAACGAAGCACCGTTATTCGTGATTTCCGTTATATCACATCCTGATGTCAAATGCCGAATAAGGACGGGGTTAAAGTCCATGTTAAAAACAGTGAAGCAATTTGCTACTAAAGCATATTCTTGTTTGCTGCGGTAGAAATAATCCATATTTGCGGCAAACTGATTGAAGGAACCTATCCCTTCGCTATCTCCGTCCGTTATAGAAGCAGGAAAGAAAAATAATCCATCTCTTTTTCTATCCAAATCCCAATTCTTTCCTGAACCAAGATGATCCATTAAGGATCTGTACTGGTACTTAGGAAAAATCGCTACACTTCCTATTCCGGAGTTCACCATATTTGAGAGGACAAAATCTATGAGCCTATATCTTCCGCCAATTGGCAAGGCAGCAAGTGTCCTGTGCGAAATCAATTCTTCCAAATCATGATGATATGTTGTTGCATCAATTACCCCTAGCATTGTTTTTAACACTGAAAACCCCTCCCTATTCTCTGTTTGTCAGGATACAAATGCATTAACCATCTCTTCTGTTACTAGTACAACATCATCAGTACCGTCATTTGGCTTAATAACCATTCCATCCGGTATCTCAATTTCAGATGGAACAATGGCCTTTTCAATATAAGCATTTTCACCAATCCGAGCATCAGGCATTATGACAGAGCTTCGGACAATCGAGCCTGTGCCCACATTAACTCCTTGAAACACGATGGACTTTTCAATATTTCCACTGATTGTGCAGCCTTCGTTTATTAAAGACTCCTTCACAATCGCATCACTCGAAATATATTGGGGTGGATGATTAGGATTAACTGTGTATATTCTCCAGTTATAATCGGAGATATTTAATTCGCTTGAATCATCCAATAAGTCCATATTTGCTTCCCATAAACTTTGTACTGTACCAACATCCTTCCAATAGCCCTTGAATGGGTAAGCGACAACCTTTCTTTGCTTTTCAATAAGCATTGGAATGATATCTTTTCCAAAGTCATGGGTAGAATTGCCGTTTTCATCGTCTTCTTCCAGCAATTCCTTCAACACTTTCCATTTAAATATGTAAATGCCCATTGATGCGAGATTGTTTTTTGGCTTTTTTGGCTTCTCTTCAAATTCAATGATATCCATTTTATCATTCGTGTTCATAATACCGAATCGGCTAGCTTCATGCCACGGAACTTCAATGACCGAAATAGAAGCATCAGCTTGTTTTTGAATATGATAGTCTAGCATTGATTCATAATTCATTTTATATATATGGTCACCGGAAAGAATAAGCACATATTCAGGATCATACTGAGAAAGATAATTTTGGTTTTGGTAAATAGCACTTGCTGTTCCTGTATACCATTTCACTTCTGAAGATTCACTGTAAGGAGGTAATACGGTGACGCCTCCATTTACCCTATCTAAATCCCATGCACTGCCTATCCCTATATAAGAGTTTAAGACGAGGGGCTGATATTGAGTCAGCACACCAACGGTTTCGATTCCTGAATTAGAGCAATTGCTCAAAGTAAAATCAATGATTCGATATTTGCCCCCAAATGGAATGGCTGGCTTAGCCAGGTTTGTTGTCAAAGAGTAAAGTCTACTTCCCTTTCCTCCCGCTAATAGCATTGCGACGCACCGTTTCTTTCCCATTCTCTTTTCTCCCCTTCCGATGTTGGACTGGCCGTAAGATGATGATGCTATAAGCTGGAATCGTCACTGGAATTGAATATGGCCTCCCATGGAACGAGTTCTCTTTGGCCTTTATAATTTTTTTATTTATATAATTGGCTCCGCCGAACCGTTCCTCATCGCTGTTTAATATTTCTCGGTAGCTTCCGGCCTTTGGTACACCGATTAAATACTCTTCATACGTTTGATAAGTAAAGTTGCAGATTACTATTAGGAAATCTTCCTCCTTTTCTCCTTGCCTGATAAAGGAGAAGATCGATTGTTCGTGGTTATTGGCATCAATCCATTCATAACCTTCCTGAAGATGATCCAATTCATATAGAGGTTTAGAGCGTTTATACAGTTTTAATGCTTCTTTAAAAAAGACATTTGCTTTTTGATGCATGTCAAAATCCATTAACATCCAATCAAGCTGCTCTTTATCCTTCCATTCAGAAAACTGGGCAAGTTCTGCACCCATAAATAATAGCTTCTTTCCTGGATGTGCCATCATATATCCGATAAGAAGCCTGAACTGGGCAAACTTTTGCCAATAATCACCTGGCATTTTATCCAGAAGAGATTTTTTGCCGTGCACAACCTCATCATGGGATAGTGGCAGCACAAAATTTTCTGAAAAGGCATAATGCATGGAAAAAGTAATTTTATTATGTTCATGCTTTCTAGCATCTGATTCTGTTTCCATATAAGAAAGCAAGTCATTCATCCACCCCATATTCCACTTATAATGGAAGCCTATGCCTCCATAATGGACAGGTGCTGTTACTTGCGGTAAATCACTGGAATCCTCTGCAAACATCAAAACAGTAGGGTCATATTGGCATACTGTTGTGTTTAGCTTTTGTAAAAAGTCAATTCCATAAGGGTTCACTGTATCATCAGTAGAATTCGGCCAGTAAATGATTTTAGAAACAGCGTCCACCCTAAAACCATCAATATGATAATAATCCATCCAGAAAATTGCATTTGAGATTAAAAAGCTATGTACTTCCATTCTTCCTAGGTCAAAGTTAGCTGTTCCCCATACAAGATTTTCTCTGTCTGTAGCATTGGGATAGTCAAATTGACTGGAACCATCAAATTGATATAAACCATGAGCATCCTTGCAAAAATGTCCTGGTGCCCAGTCCAAGATGACTCCAAGACCATTCTGATGACATTGATCCACAAAGTACATAAAATCCTTTGGCTCTCCAAACCTGCTTGTTGCAGAATAATAGCCAGTTCCTTGGTAACCCCATGAGATATCTAACGGATGCTCGACTATCGGTAATATCTCTATATGAGTAAAGCCAAGGTCCATAACATAAGGAATAAGCTCCGTTGCTAATTCTCTGTATGTATACAGCGAGCCGTCTTCTTTTAATTTCCAAGACCCTAAATGCACCTCATAAATGGATACAGGCTCTTTCAAAAATTGTTTTTTCTTCTTTTTTTGAACCCATTTCGCATCATTCCATTCGTAACCTTCCAGTGAATAAACGATAGAAGCTGTATTTGGCCTTACTTCCGAATAAAAGGCATATGGATCAGCTTTAAGCTGTTTTTTACCATCTTGACCGGTAATTTCATATTTGTATATAGCACCAGTTAGATCCTCGGAAATACTTATAAGCCATATTCCTTCTTTATTTATTTTTTGAAGGTCAAATCCCTCGCCATTCCAATTGTTAAAATCTCCTACTAGTCGGACTGTTTGAGCATTCGGTGCCCACACACAGAAAACAGTACATAATCTCCCGTTTTCTTCCTTTACATGAGATCCAAACAATTGATAGCTTTCAAATAGATTACCTTCATGAAATAAATGCTGCTGAAATTCAGTTGGGAATACTGTCTCCACATTCATCCTACTTTCTTTGACTATTGATTTAATTCGACTGCAAAAATTATAAATTGTACAAACCATTTTCCCTTTTTTGCTAGTTTTAAAACTACATCACTCCTACGGGGAAATAATTTGTATAAGGATAAAATGGTTCAATTAAATGTAATATTCTATTAGTGTTGTTATAAACCCTTTTCTGTTTTTTTAAAATTTTATGACATTAAATAACTTTTTATGTTTAGTCATGCAAAAAACGCTGATGATTTTTATAACATAGTTTATATTCATTTTAGAAAGGATATAAAGGTAAGAAAGAAGGAGGGGTTTCCTAATGAGTAAAAGTGAAGAAGAATATCTATTGGAACAAAACCAGAAAGATCCGAATCCATACTTTGATGCACCGGACAAAAAAATTCTAGCTACAGATATCTTTAGGGGTCCTAACACAGGCATGTTCTCTGATTTTGACTTAAATAATCCTGGTCAAAAATTAATGACGGACAGAGACAAATTAGAAGAGGACATAAAAAAGGGCAAGTTTTAAATAAATACTTGCCCTATCTTACTAATATAACCAGACTTTAATCTTTTAAAGTCTAGTGTTTTTAAGTTATCCACAGGTAAAAATAAATGAAAGCAATAGAAAGAGCTGTTGGCATCTTAACCAACAGCTCTTTCTATTTTAGTATGACCCATACGGGATTCGAACCCGTGTTACCGCCGTGAAAGGGCGGTGTCTTAACCGCTTGACCAATGGGCCGAATGGCGGAGAAGGAGGGATTTGAACCCTCGCGCCGCTTACGCGACCTACACCCTTAGCAGGGGCGCCTCTTCAGCCTCTTGAGTACTTCCCCAAAAAAAATGGCTCCGCAGGTAGGATTCGAACCTACGACCGCTCGGTTAACAGCCGAGTGCTCTACCACTGAGCTACTGCGGAACAATATATGGTGGGCCTAAATGGACTCGAACCATCGACCTCACGCTTATCAGGCGTGCGCTCTAACCAGCTGAGCTATAGGCCCATATAATGGAGCGGGTGATGAGAATCGAACTCACGACATCAGCTTGGAAGGCTGAGGTTTTACCATTAAACTACACCCGCGTTATTAAAATATGAAAATATGGGGCGACTGATGGGAATCGAACCCACGAATGTCGGAGCCACAATCCGATGCGTTAACCACTTCGCCACAACCGCCATGATGTTTTTTTATTAACGCCGATGGCATTAATGGTGGCTCAGGACGGAATCGAACCGCCGACACAAGGATTTTCAGTCCTTTGCTCTACCGACTGAGCTACTGAGCCTTAATACTTTTTAAATTATAATGGCGGTCCGGACGGGACTCGAACCCGCGACCTCCTGCGTGACAGGCAGGCATTCTAACCAGCTGAACTACCGGACCATTATTGCGGGGACAGGATTTGAACCTGCGACCTTCGGGTTATGAGCCCGACGAGCTACCAGACTGCTCCACCCCGCGACGATAATACTTTATTTAAAATGGAGGAGGAAAGGGGATTCGAACCCCTGCGCGGTTTGACCCGCCTGTCGGTTTTCAAGACCGATCCCTTCAGCCGGACTTGGGTATTCCTCCTCGATATCATGGTGGACCTTGTAGGACTCGAACCTACGACCGGACGGTTATGAGCCGTCTGCTCTAACCAACTGAGCTAAAGGTCCAAACAAGTTCCAAAAGAATATGGTAGCGGCAGAGGGGATCGAACCCCCGACCTCACGGGTATGAACCGTACGCTCTAGCCAGCTGAGCTACGCCGCCATTATTCAAATAGATATTAACAATTAATTGGTGGAGCCTAGCGGGATCGAACCGCTGACCTCCTGCGTGCAAGGCAGGCGCTCTCCCAGCTGAGCTAAGGCCCCAATATAGGTGTTTCATGGTCGGGAAGACAGGATTCGAACCTGCGACCCCTTGGTCCCAAACCAAGTGCTCTACCAAGCTGAGCTACTTCCCGTATATATGGCGCGCCCGAAAGGAGTCGAACCCATAACCTTCTGATCCGTAGTCAGACGCTCTATCCAATTGAGCTACGGGCGCTAATTTCTTAAAAAACAATGGTGCCGAGGACCGGAATCGAACCGGTACGGTAGTCACCTACCGCAGGATTTTAAGTCCTGTGCGTCTGCCAGTTCCGCCACCCCGGCATTGTTTTCATATTTGGAGCGGAAGACGGGGTTCGAACCCGCGACCCCCACCTTGGCAAGGTGATGTTCTACCACTGAACTACTTCCGCTCGATTATTAAATTAAATGGTGCGGGTGAAGGGAGTCGAACCCCCACGCCTTGCGGCGCTAGATCCTAAGTCTAGTGCGTCTGCCAATTCCGCCACACCCGCATTATGGTGAGTCATGCAGGATTCGAACCTGCGACCCTCTGATTAAAAGTCAGATGCTCTACCAACTGAGCTAATGACTCGTTTCTTTTTCAAGAAAGATGGTGCCGACGAGAGGACTTGAACCCCCAACCTACTGATTACAAGTCAGTTGCTCTACCAATTGAGCTACATCGGCGTATATGGTGGAGGATGACGGGATCGAACCGCCGACCCTCTGCTTGTAAGGCAGATGCTCTCCCAGCTGAGCTAATCCTCCGTTATATGCCTGGCGACGTCCTACTCTCACAGGAGGAGAACCTCCAACTACCATCGGCGCTGAGAAGCTTAACTTCCGTGTTCGGTATGGGAACGGGTGTGACCTTCTCGCTATCGCCACCAGACTTTTTTCAAGACAAGTATTATTATATCTTATCTCTCAGTGTTTTGCAACACTTTTTTTATTTTTTCAAAGATTTTTATTCCCTGAAAACTAGATTATGTTGTAAGAAGAAAAAGTGAGTAATCTTTTGTGCAGCTACAGAAGCCAAATGGCATTGAAGCACACTTATTTTAGTTAAGTCCTCGATCTATTAGTATTTGTCAGCTCCACATGTCACCATGCTTCCACCTCAAACCTATCAACCTGATCATCTTTCAGGGATCTTACTAGCTTACGCTATGGGAAATCTCATCTCGAGGGGGCTTCATGCTTAGATGCTTTCAGCACTTATCCCTTCCGCACATAGCTACCCAGCTATGCCTTTGGCAAGACAACTGGTACACCAGCGGTGCGTCCATCCCGGTCCTCTCGTACTAAGGACAGCTCCTCTCAAATTTCCTACGCCCACGACGGATAGGGACCGAACTGTCTCACGACGTTCTGAACCCAGCTCGCGTACCGCTTTAATGGGCGAACAGCCCAACCCTTGGGACCGACTACAGCCCCAGGATGCGATGAGCCGACATCGAGGTGCCAAACCTCCCCGTCGATGTGGACTCTTGGGGGAGATAAGCCTGTTATCCCCGGGGTAGCTTTTATCCGTTGAGCGATGGCCCTTCCATGCGGAACCACCGGATCACTAAGCCCGACTTTCGTCCCTGCTCGACTTGTAGGTCTCGCAGTCAAGCTCCCTTGTGCCTTTACACTCTACGAATGATTTCCAACCATTCTGAGGGAACCTTTGGGCGCCTCCGTTACTTTTTAGGAGGCGACCGCCCCAGTCAAACTGCCCACCTGACACTGTCTCCCACCCCGATAAGGGGTGCGGGTTAGAATGTCAATACAGCCAGGGTAGTATCCCACCAATGCCTCCACCGAAGCTGGCGCTCCGGCTTCCAAGGCTCCTACCTATCCTGTACAAGCTGTACCAAAATTCAATATCAGGCTACAGTAAAGCTCCACGGGGTCTTTCCGTCCTGTCGCGGGTAACCTGCATCTTCACAGGTACTATAATTTCACCGAGTCTCTCGTTGAGACAGTGCCCAGATCGTTACACCTTTCGTGCGGGTCGGAACTTACCCGACAAGGAATTTCGCTACCTTAGGACCGTTATAGTTACGGCCGCCGTTTACTGGGGCTTCAATTCAGAGCTTCGCGCGAACGCTAACCCCTCCTCTTAACCTTCCAGCACCGGGCAGGTGTCAGCCCCTATACTTCGCCTTACGGCTTCGCAGAGACCTGTGTTTTTGCTAAACAGTCGCCTGGGCCTATTCACTGCGGCTCTCTCGGGCTTGCACCCAAAAGAGCACCCCTTCTCCCGAAGTTACGGGGTCATTTTGCCGAGTTCCTTAACGAGAGTTCTCTCGCTCACCTTAGGATTCTCTCCTCGCCTACCTGTGTCGGTTTGCGGTACGGGCACCTTGAATCTCGCTAGAGGCTTTTCTTGGCAGTGTGGAATCAGGAACTTCGGTACTATATTTCCCTCGCCGTCACAGCTCCGCCTTCACGGTAATGGGATTTGCCTCATTACCAGCCTAACTGCTTGGACGTGCTAATCCAACAGCACGCTTACCCTATCCTCCTGCGTCCCCCCATCGCTCAAACGATTCATAAGTTGGTACAGGAATATCAACCTGTTGTCCATCGCCTACGCTCTTCAGCCTCGGCTTAGGTCCCGACTAACCCTGAGTGGACGAGCCTTCCTCAGGAAACCTTAGGCATTCGGTGGATGAGATTCTCACTCATCTTTCGCTACTCATACCGGCATTCTCACTTCTAAGCGCTCCACCAGTCCTTACGGTCTAGCTTCAACGCCCTTAGAACGCTCTCCTACCACTGACATCATAGATGTCAATCCACAGCTTCGGTGATACGTTTAGCCCCGGTACATTTTCGGCGCAGAGTCACTCGACCAGTGAGCTATTACGCACTCTTTAAATGGTGGCTGCTTCTAAGCCAACATCCTGGTTGTCTAAGCAACTCCACATCCTTTTCCACTTAACGTATACTTTGGGACCTTAGCTGGTGGTCTGGGCTGTTTCCCTCTTGACTACGGATCTTATCACTCGCAGTCTGACTCCCAAGGATAAGTATTTGGCATTCGGAGTTTGTCTGAATTCGGTAACCCGATGGGGGCCCCTAGTCCAAACAGTGCTCTACCTCCAATACTCTTACCTTGAGGCTAGCCCTAAAGCTATT
This sequence comes from Niallia circulans, assembly GCF_007273535.1. Classification (NCBI taxonomy): domain Bacteria; kingdom Bacillati; phylum Bacillota; class Bacilli; order Caryophanales; family Bacillaceae; genus Niallia; species Niallia circulans. The sequence continues at coordinate 1,879,832 of NZ_RIBP01000004.1, read as the reverse complement.
TCGGAGAGAACCAGCTATCTCCAAGTTCGATTGGAATTTCTCCGCTACCCACACCTCATCCCCGCACTTTTCAACGTGCGTGGGTTCGGGCCTCCATCCAGTGTTACCTGGACTTCACCCTGGACATGGGTAGATCACCTGGTTTCGGGTCTACGACCACATACTCTATCGCCCTATTCAGACTCGCTTTCGCTGCGGCTCCGTCTCTTCAACTTAACCTTGCATGTAATCGTAACTCGCCGGTTCATTCTACAAAAGGCACGCTATCACCCATTAATGGGCTCTAACTACTTGTAGGCACACGGTTTCAGGATCTATTTCACTCCCCTTCCGGGGTGCTTTTCACCTTTCCCTCACGGTACTGGTTCACTATCGGTCACTAGGGAGTATTTAGCCTTGGGAGATGGTCCTCCCTGCTTCCGACGGGATTTCTCGTGTCCCGCCGTACTCAGGATCCACTCAGGAGGGAACGAAGTTTCGACTACAGGGTTTTTACCTTCTGTGACTGGCCTTTCCAGACCTATTCATCTACCCCGTTCCTTTGTAACTCCATGTAGAGTGTCCTACAACCCCAAGAGGCAAGCCTCTTGGTTTGGGCTAATCCCGTTTCGCTCGCCGCTACTAAGGGAATCGCGTTTGCTTTCTCTTCCTCCGGGTACTTAGATGTTTCAGTTCCCCGGGTCTGCCTTCTGTTACTCTATGTATTCAAGTAACGATGCTATCCCATTACGGATAGCGGGTTTCCCCATTCGGAAATCTCCGGATCAAAGCTTACTTACAGCTCCCCGAAGCATATCGGTGTTAGTCCCGTCCTTCATCGGCTCCTAGTGCCAAGGCATCCACCGTGCGCCCTTTCTAACTTAACTTGATTTTGGCTAAAGATGTTACTCTTTACCCTCAATTTCTCTAATTTAATAGAGAATCTAAGATGGCGATTACTCGGTTTTTTTCTTGGTTCTTACTATACATAATCTAGTTTTCAAGGAACAAAATCGGCTATTGATTAATTTACTTATCAATACCCTCATGTTTTGAGGAATTGCTCCCTCAAAACTGAACAACAAACTGTCAACAATCTATGAATGGAATAAATCCATTTTCCTTAGAAAGGAGGTGATCCAGCCGCACCTTCCGATACGGCTACCTTGTTACGACTTCACCCCAATCATCTATCCCACCTTAGGCGGCTGGCTCCCAAAAGGGTTACCCCACCGACTTCGGGTGTTACAAACTCTCGTGGTGTGACGGGCGGTGTGTACAAGGCCCGGGAACGTATTCACCGCGGCATGCTGATCCGCGATTACTAGCGATTCCAGCTTCATGTAGGCGAGTTGCAGCCTACAATCCGAACTGAGAATGGTTTTATGGGATTGGCTCGACCTCGCGGTTTTGCTGCCCTTTGTACCATCCATTGTAGCACGTGTGTAGCCCAGGTCATAAGGGGCATGATGATTTGACGTCATCCCCACCTTCCTCCGGTTTGTCACCGGCAGTCACCTTAGAGTGCCCAACTGAATGCTGGCAACTAAGATCAAGGGTTGCGCTCGTTGCGGGACTTAACCCAACATCTCACGACACGAGCTGACGACAACCATGCACCACCTGTCATCCTGTCCCCCGAAGGGGAACGTCCTATCTCTAGGATTGTCAGGAGATGTCAAGACCTGGTAAGGTTCTTCGCGTTGCTTCGAATTAAACCACATGCTCCACCGCTTGTGCGGGCCCCCGTCAATTCCTTTGAGTTTCAGCCTTGCGGCCGTACTCCCCAGGCGGAGTGCTTAATGCGTTTGCTGCAGCACTAAAGGGCGGAAACCCTCTAACACTTAGCACTCATCGTTTACGGCGTGGACTACCAGGGTATCTAATCCTGTTTGCTCCCCACGCTTTCGCGCCTCAGCGTCAGTTACAGACCAAAGAGTCGCCTTCGCCACTGGTGTTCCTCCACATCTCTACGCATTTCACCGCTACACGTGGAATTCCACTCTTCTCTTCTGCACTCAAGTCCCCCAGTTTCCAATGACCCTCCACGGTTGAGCCGTGGGCTTTCACATCAGACTTAAAGGACCGCCTGCGCGCGCTTTACGCCCAATAATTCCGGACAACGCTTGCCACCTACGTATTACCGCGGCTGCTGGCACGTAGTTAGCCGTGGCTTTCTGGTTAGGTACCGTCAAGGTACGAGCAGTTACTCTCGTACTTGTTCTTCCCTAACAACAGAGTTTTACGATCCGAAAACCTTCATCACTCACGCGGCGTTGCTCCGTCAGACTTTCGTCCATTGCGGAAGATTCCCTACTGCTGCCTCCCGTAGGAGTCTGGGCCGTGTCTCAGTCCCAGTGTGGCCGATCACCCTCTCAGGTCGGCTACGCATCGTCGCCTTGGTGAGCCGTTACCTCACCAACTAGCTAATGCGCCGCGGGCCCATCTGTAAGTGACAGCGTAAACCGTCTTTCAGCTTTCCTACATGAGTAGAAAAGGATTATCCGGTATTAGCTCCGGTTTCCCGAAGTTATCCCAGTCTTACAGGCAGGTTGCCCACGTGTTACTCACCCGTCCGCCGCTAACTTAAAAAGCAAGCTTTTTAAGTCCGCTCGACTTGCATGTATTAGGCACGCCGCCAGCGTTCGTCCTGAGCCAGGATCAAACTCTCCGATAAAGAGTAAGATTAGCTCAAATGCTAAACTCTAGCTTTTTGTTACTTGTTTTTTGTTTCTATAACGAAGTTATAAAAACGATTATTGTTGACGTTTGTTTGTTCAGTTTTCAAAGAGCAATTTTCACTAATTGTTATCGCTTGTTTCAGAAGCGACTTTATCAATTTACCATATCAATTAGTTAGTGTCAACAACTTTTTAAAAGTTTTTTATTTTCGTTTAAACTCTTTCGTTGAGGACGAGATATAATATATCATGTAGAAATTTATTAAGCAATAGCTTTTCTGTTTTTTTTATAAAAATAATCATTTTTCTTTTTCATGCTCTTATTTACTATTAAATACTGTGATAAAAAAAGTAGTACAGATTGTATCTATATAATAAGAAATACTAATCAATAAAATGTAAATATCGATTGCAATTCCAACCTTCATATATGAAGATATAGAAAATCCTTTCCTTCATTCAATGTTTTCAAATCCTTATTATTGGTTATATATAGGCTACCTATTGGCCGATTAATCTAATATTAGTACATCAAATAAACGCTACTATCTAAAAATACATAACGAAGCAAAAACACAAATAAAAGAACTTTTCAATACATATTAATTTAACAAAGACATTCACAGGAGGTATTATGCTTATCGACATCGACTTCTTAATAAAATTAGGAATATCTACAGGACTTGGCTTAATAATCGGATTAGAAAGAGAAATAAAACGTAAACCTGTTGGCTTGAAAACAAGTCTTGTTATTAGCATTGTCAGCTGTCTGTTGACAATTGTTTCAATAGAATCTGCATATAAGTTTCCTGGGAGTGACCATGTAAACATAACAATGGATCCACTTCGTCTCCCTGCACAAATAGTATCTGGAATTGGTTTTTTAGGTGCAGGTGTAATCCTTCGTCGAGGAAATGACAGTATATCAGGGCTAACAACCGCAGCTCTTATTTGGGGAGCAGGCGGAATTGGCATTGCAGTGGGTGCTGGGTATTATATAGAAGCACTCGCAGGCGTTACACTTTTATTGGTAAGTGTTAAGTTTGTTCCTTTCATTATGAGTCTTATCGGTCCTAGACAGTTGCGTGAAAAAGAAATTAAAGTAAAGCTTAAGGCAACAGAAAAAGAGGATGTCACAACCATCATTGATTCCATCCGCCAATTGAAGGCTGGGATTAAAAACTTACGCATAAAAGACTTAGAAACAGGTGAACATTCTATTAACTTGATTTTAATTGTTGATCAGAAAAGAGAGCTGACTGAATTCTATAAAGATATCTCAGGCATAAGTGGCGTTAGGGAAATTGAAATAGAAAACTTAAACTAAACTTTTCAATGTTAACCTGGGCTAAAGAAGATGGTTTATCCACCCTTTTCTTTTGCCCTTTCTCTTATTTGTTTTAAATATTGCATTCTTGCTATTTGCATGTATAATATAAATTAACATCATAAATGGGGGCTTAGCTCAGCTGGGAGAGCGCTTGCATGGCATGCAAGAGGTCGTCGGTTCGATCCCGATAGTCTCCACCAATATTACATAATTTCAAGACATTTGTTTGGTTGCTTATAAAGCATTCCGTGCAAATGTCTTTTTTGCGTCCTTTTTTCTTACTTTTTATGTTTCCACAAGTATATCCACCTCGTATAATCACACACTAAACAAAATCAAAAGATTCTAACATAATAAGTGTAAAAAATATTTATATTTTGTCGGATTTTATGGATTATTTGTCGTACATTCTGTATAATCATGCTTATTGAATTTTTTCAATATAGTTAAAGGAGGTTTTTCATTTTGGGTAAAGCATTAATTATTGGTGCTGGCGGTGTAGCAAGTGTTGTTGCACATAAATGCTGCCAAGTACCTGATGTATTTGAAGAAATTTGTATTGCAAGCAGAACACTTTCAAAATGTGAAGCGCTTAAAAATAAATTAGACGGTGGCAAAACAAAGGTATCTATTGCTCAAGTCGATGCAGATAAAACAGAAGAAGTAATTGAGTTAATCAATAGCTTCAAACCAGATGTAGTTATTAACGTGGCATTGCCATACCAAGACTTAACAATCATGGATGCATGTCTTGCAACTGGAGTTCACTACCTTGATACAGCTAACTATGAGCCACCAGAAACTGCTAAGTTCGAATATAAATGGCAATGGGACTATAAACAAAAATTTGAAGAAGCTGGCTTAACTGCACTTTTAGGCAGCGGATTTGATCCAGGTGTTACTGGTGTATTTACTGCTTATGCACAGAAGCATCATTTTGATGAGATTCACTATATTGATATCGTTGATGCTAACGGCGGTGATCACGGGTATCCGTTCGCTACAAACTTCAACCCAGAAATCAATATTCGCGAAATTACAGCAAATGGCCGTTATTTCGAAAATGGTGAGTGGATAGAGACTGCACCACTTTCTGAGAAGAGAGAATATGATTTGGCGGAAGTTGGACCAAAAAACATCTATCTTCTATATCATGAAGAATTAGAATCTTTAGCTGTTAACATTAAAGACGTGAAAAGAATCCGTTTCTGGATGACATTCTCTGACAACTACTTGAACCATCTTAAAGTTCTTGAAAATGTTGGTATGACATCTATCGAACCTATTAACTATGAAGGCAAAGAAATCATTCCTTTGCAATTCTTGAAAGAATTGCTTCCTGATCCTGCTTCTCTTGGACCAAGAACAAAAGGAAAAACAAACATTGGCTGTATCATCCAAGGAATTAAAGACGGTAAGCCAAAAACTTACTATGTATACAATGTATGTGACCACCAAGAATGCTACAGAGAGGTTGGCTCACAAGCAATTTCTTATACAACAGGTGTTCCAGCAATGATCGGTGCAATGCTTATCATTAAAGGACAATGGAAAAAACCAGGCGTATACAACGTGGAAGAATTCGATCCAGATCCATTCATGGATGCATTGAACAAACACGGATTGCCATGGCAGGAGAACTTCTCTCCAACTCTTATAGATTGAGAGGAAAGCAATGAAAAACATTGAATTTGATAAAGTACCATCTCCTAGTTATGTAGTGGACGAGCGTCTTCTTAAGAAAAACCTGGAGACATTGAACTATGTTCAAGAAAAAACTGGTGCTAAGATTCTCCTTGCATTAAAAGGATTTTCGATGCACTCTGTATTTCCACTTGTTTCAAAGTACCTTACAGGAGTAACTTCAAGCTCTTTGTTTGAAGCTAGATTAGGTTTTGAAAAGATGGGAAAAGAGGTTCATTCATATGCACCAGCATATATGGACAGCGAGTTCGATGAACTGATGTCATACACGGACCATATTGTTTTCAATTCCTTTGCACAATGGGACCGTTTTAAAGATAAAGTAAAAAATGCTGACAAAAAAATTGATGTCGGAATTCGTATCAATCCAGAGTACTCTGAGATTGAAACAGAACTCTACAACCCATGTGCTCCATATTCGAGATTCGGTGTTACATTGGATAACTTCGATGCTGATCGCCTTGATGAAATTGATGGCCTTCACTTCCATACAATGTGTGAGCAAAACTCCGACACTTTAAAGAGAACACTTAAAGTAGTTGACGAGAAGTTTGGCGAACATATCAAAAAGGTCAAGTGGCTGAATCTTGGCGGTGGTCATCATATCACAAGACCAGATTATGATATTGAAACATTAATTGAATGCATACTTTACTTGAAAGAAAAATATGATGTCGAAGTTTATCTTGAGCCTGGTGAAGCAATTGCTTTAAATACCGGCTATCTTGTGAGTACTGTTCTTGACGTTATGAAAAACGGAATGGATTTGGCTATTCTTGATACATCAGCTACATGCCATATGCCTGATGTACTTGAGATGCCATACAGACCAAATATCATCGGTGCTGGAATGCCTGGTGAATATGAATACACATACAGACTTGGTGGAATGACTTGCCTTTCAGGAGATGTCATCGGTGACTACTCCTTTAAAGAGCCACTAAAGCCTGGTGATAAAATTGTTTTCTGCGATATGGCTCATTATACAATGGTGAAAAATCATATGTTTAATGGTGTAAATCTCCCTTCTATCGTTTCATACAATGACGAAGAAGGAATTAAAGTCATAAGACAATTTAAGTTTGAGGATTACAGCAACCGCCTATCATAAGCAAATGAACCCCTACTCTAATATAGAGAAGGGGTTTTTTTTGCATATTCCTCTATGGAAAGGGTAAGAGGAGAAAGATAATAAAAACTAGTAACATATAGGAGTGACAGAAAAAATGAACCGTATAGAAAATAAAGTAGCTGTCATAACAGGCGGTGCTTCCGGAATTGGAAAAGCCTCTGCCATTCGCTTAGCACAGGAAGGCGCAAAAATCACGATAATTGATAGAAATGAAGAACGAGGCAAAGCTGTCATAAAAGATATTACGGAATTGGGTGGAGAAGCGATATTTTGTCATGCAGATATAACTGATGGAACGCAAGTAGCTGATGCAATGGCACAAACAGCTAAAAAATGGGGTACAATTACTACTCTTTTTGCTAATGCAGGTATTGTCGGAACAATATCACCGATTGAACAGTTTTCAACAAAGGATTGGGCCACAACTATTCAAAATAATGTAATTGGAACATTCGAAACCGTTAAGCAAGCTATTCCCTATTTGAAAGATAATGGTGGTACAATCACCATTACCAGCTCTGTCAGCGGGAATCGCCGTTTTGCCCAAGAGGGATTCTCTGCCTATAGTTCCTCTAAAGCAGCAATTGCAGCTTTTGCTAAAATGGCTGCAATCGAGCTGGCCCAACACAAAATACGAGTTAATTCTATCTGCCCTGGTACTATCGATACCAATATTTTTGAATCTCTGCAAGAGTCAGAGAGTGTGAAGGAAATAAACTTCCCGTTCGATATTCCTGAAAACGGGATCCCTTTAAAGCAAGAGGCTGGAAAACCAGAAGAAGTAGCAAACTTATTTCTGTTTCTAGCTTCTGATGAAGCTTCGCACCTAACAGGTACGGAAGTATATGTAGATAGTGCTGAATCATTAATTAAAGGGTAAAGGAGGAGCAAAATATGCCTTATAAAAGTGTGAAGGATTTGCCTGAATCGGTCCAGGATAACTTGCCACATCATGCTCAGGAAATTTTCAAAGAAGCATTTAATTCTGCCTCGGATGAATATCATCAAGAAGAAACTGCTTTTAAAGTGGCATGGAGCGCAGTTAAAAATAAATATCTCAAAGATAATGACGGGAATTGGACAGCTAAGGATTAACATAATAAAAGACATCAGCTAACTGCTATTTCTGCTGATGTCTTTTTATTGATATTAGCTGTTTGTAAGCTTTCCTTCTGTGGACACTTGCCATTCAAATCCGTATTTATCCTCGACTTGTCCATATAAAGGGCTCCAAAATGTTTCCTGAAGCGGCATCTTTACCTTACCGCCCTCTTCTAAGGCTGCAAATATTCTTTTTGTGTCCTCCGGATCCTCCAAAATAATAGCAGTAGTCACATTAGTACCTACCGAATATGGCATTCCCGGAAAGTTGTCTGAAAGCATCAAGTCTATGTTTCCAACTTTCAGCTGTGCATTTAACACACGATTTTTCGCCTCTTCTGGCAATGGCTTTTCCGAATCATGGGGCATATCACCAAAAAGCTGAACACTTATTACTTCAGCATTGAGTGCGTTCCTATAAAATTCTACTGCTTCTCTTCCATTTCCGTTTAACACGAAATAAGGATACATCGATTTAATCATGATCCCACTCCTTCTGCTCTTTATAATCTCTAATATTCTCTCTTTACTAGCAAATTCCCTCTATATCATCATTAAATTAGACCTCTAAATGATTAGAGGTCTTTCGATCTTTTTATTGGTAACCATTTTCACGATTAGCAGCTTCATCTTTAGCTTCTTCTCGGAATGCATTAATCGATTCTTCTCTTCTTCTGTTTTTAGCTTCTATATTAGCTCTTTCATCAGCAGAAGCATTTGCCATCGTCTCATCTGATTTCTCGATATTGTCTAACGTATTTTCAATCATATCTTGCAGCTTTTCTACATTATCTTCTCTATTATCTGGATTTGGACGGTTATCTGTCATCGATTTTTCCTCCTGTAATTTAAAATACTATAGTATTTTGTTTAGTTCTTGTTTTTTTATACGCAGGGAAAAAAGGAAATTCAACGATTCTTTTCTCATTTATTAAGGGAAAATTCAGGTTGCACACTTATACTTTACTCATACATATACAGAAAGGAAGCTTCAAAATGGTTATACAGAATATCTCAACAAGCAATACTACTGCAATATCAGCAATAACTAATAATAACTCCTCTTCACTCGAGAGCAGAAAAAAACAATTAGAAAGCCAGCTTAGCAGGTTAGAGCAAAATGAACAGCTCTCTGCAGAAAAAAAGGAACAGCAGGAAAAAACAATAAAACAGCAAATCACGAAAATTGATGAACAATTGACTTCGTTGCAGTCATCTTCAAAAGCTTCACTGACTGCTACAAAGCAACAGGATACTTTGTCTATAAGCAAGGAAGCCTATGCTTTATTCGCAAAGAAAAATGCCAGCTAATAAAAAAAGGAAAAACATCGAATGTCTTTCCTTTTCCATTAACCTATAATAGGAAGTGTTATTGTTACACATGTGCCTAACCCTGCCTTGCTGTTAACGAACATCTGACCATCATTCTCTAGCAATAGTCTATTGCAGACAGTTAAGCCAATCCCATTGCCTTTTTCTTTACTTGTATAATAAGGCTCCCAAATTCGGTTGAGAAGCTCCTTATTGATGCCTTCCCCATTATCTATCACTCGAATTCTGACATAGTCTGCTTTGCTGTCTATAATCATCTTTACTTTCCCGCTGCCACCAGGTATGGCCTCAAGACTATTTTTCAGTACATTAATGATTACCTGCTTAAAATGTGATTTTTCCATCGAAACAAAAATGGGGTTATGTTGCCTGTCCTCAAGCATGATTTCCTTGTTCTGTTCAATTGCTAATGCCTGAAATAGAAGTTTGATATTTTGCAGTTCGGTGAATGGTTGACTCCTTAAAGTCTCATTTCTTGCGGCTGCGATTGCTTCGGGCTTGCCAAGGATAAGCAATTCCTTTAGCACATGGTTGATACGATCTATTTCTTCTAATAGTATATCTTCATAGCCTGTCTTATTGCTTTTTTCTTTTAGAAGCTGAATAAAGCCTCTTATAGTTGTTAATGGGTTTCTTATTTCATGGGCAACACTCGCAGCCATTTCACCAACCACTTTCAACTTTTCAGAGGAAATAATCAACTGTTCATTTCTTTTTTGCTCTGTTATATCCATTCCGAAGTAAATAGTACGTTTACCTTCATTATTGTAGTTAAGCTCTTTTTTTCCCCATAATATATAGTGTCTCTTCCCGTTTGCATCCGAGTATTTTTGTGGCTTTATTGTTTCCATACTAATCTCTTTTGATATATAAGAATACGGTTTGCCAAGCAGGTCATTGCTGCTCCTTTTTAATAGCTCACATAAGGATTCATTTACTTTTATAATTGTCTCTCCATCTATTACAAGAAGATAATTCGGATTTATATTCATAATAGCCTCTAGTTGCTCACTTTGCTTCAGCACTTCTCCATTCATTGCATTTATCTTATATGATTGCATTTGAAAAAAACCAATTAATAAGATAATCGCAGCAAAAATCGAGTTAAAACTGGAGTAATACAGCGGTATAAAAGCAAAACCACTTAAGTTACCATTAATAAATAGCAGAATAGCTGCAGTTACCAGTTTTACATAAAACTTTTTATCCGCTGTATCCCTTATCTTTGTTGTAATAAATAGCAGCAGGAAGGTATTAAGATAACCTAAAATAATATTGACCATAAAAACCACATTTCCGACTCCATATACCGGCAACAGGTGAGAAGGGGATAATAGCTTATCATCTCTCAATTTATACGATTCAATCCCAAGATTAGTAAAGTTAATAATATAGACAATAACAGTATATAGGAGGAATGAGATAAGCACTCCTTTATTTAAAAGCCATCTGTATTTTCTTAACTCATCATTTTTTCGTACTAAATAGTAGGAGAAGTAATACATTATTGGCATGATGAAAATAGAACCACCTCTAAAGGTACGAAAAAGCGTATCAATCCACTTAAGGGACAGCACTTCATCTGCATAAAGGGTAGCAACATCCATTTGCCAAAAGGATAACATCCCTAAAAAGAGGGAAAGTGCTATAGTTAATCTAGTTTTTGAAAAAAGCAGCACAGTCAGGGAAATAATGAGTGGAATTAATGCTACCATCATCAATAATATAAATTCCATTTTATATCCCTCCTGTCCAATTCACATGCTGTATAGTCAAATGATTACAGCTTTCCAATTGCAAGGTTGCCATTTTCATACTAGTAATCAAAGCTGTATTGTAATAATTCATAGTTACAGATATTTCCCCTATTCAAGTATTCACCTTATTTTACTATGAATTGTTTCGTTTGAGTAAAAAGTCTGTTTGTTTTTCAAGAAAATTTTACAGACAAAAAGGAAACAAATGAGACTAGGTTTCCCTAGTCTCATTTGTTTCCTTTTATCATTGCCAGCGATTAATCAATGCTATTTTGCCGATTGCCTTACCTGCTTCCAAGTATTCATGCGATTTCCCAGCCTCTACAAATGAAAAATCCTTTTCATCGACTAACGGCTTAAGCTCGCCTGCTTCTACAATCTCTGCAATTTTTTGCAGAATCTCTCCATGTTCCGCCCTTTTTGATTCGTCCAATATTTTTAAAAGCATAAAGGTAACATGTAAGGATAAACCTTTTGCATGCATTGGCGACAAATCATGTGTTGATCTTGCAGCAATTGCAAGTACTGTGCCATGAGTTGCTGCTGCATGAAAAGATGTATCTAAATTCTTTCCGCCAACAGTGTCAAACACAATCTGAAATCCATCTCCTCCAGTATATTTTTCTACATACTCTTCAACTGATTCAGCTTTGTAGTCAATGACTGTGTCTGCACCTAAGGATTTTGCTATAGTTGCTTTTTCCTCTGAGGAAACAGTTGTATAAACGTTAGCACCCTTCCACTTTGCAAGCTGTATTGCGATATGACCGACACCGCCTGTACCGCCATGAATTAATATATTTTGATTTGCTGACAAATTCCCTTTAACAAACAGCGCATCCCAAGCAGTTATGCTAACTAGTGGCAGACATGCTGCTTGCTGCATCGTAATATTTTTAGGTTTTCGCGCTAATAATCGCACATCAGCAAGCATAAATTCTGCTAATGCACCGCCTGTCCCTTTAAAACCGCCGGCACAGCCAAAAACTTCATCTCCTACCTTAAAGCTTTCGACACCTTCACCTACTTCTGCAACGATTCCTGCGACATCACCATGAAGGACAGCAGGTAACTCCGGAGAAGCAGCTTGAACTGCCCCTGCTCTAATCTTTACATCGATTGGATTAACACTTGAAGCCATTACTTTAATAATGACATAGCCAGGTATAATACTAGGCTTTTCCATGTCTACTTCACTAAATACAGAAGAATTACCATATGAATCTATAATCATTGCTTTCATCATTAATTACCTCTCCTCTCCCTTTTATTTTACAGAAAATAAAAAGAGAGAGGAACTATTTCTGCATTGGTTTTAATTTCAGGCAAAAAGGTTATTAAGGAAGTACTTGCTAACTTAATTAAATTAATCTTAGGAGGAATTATTATGAGTGATATGTCAAACAAAGTGGCATTAATTACAGGCGCGGCATCTGGAATTGGACATGCGGCCGCAATTTCTCTAGTGAAAAGCGGTGCTAAAGTTGCACTGCTCGACTTAATCCCCAAAAATTTAGAAGCTGTTGATAAGGAAATTAAAGAGCTTGGCGGTGAAGCTCTTATATTAGAAGCGAATATCGCAGATCCATGTTCAATGAGTACTGCGATTGACTATATTATCAACAAATGGGGACAGCTCGATATTGTGTTTGCAAATGCAGGAATCAATGGAAAAGTCTCACCGATTGAACATCTCGCTCCAGAGGATTGGGACAAAACCATGCAAATAAATCTTAAAGGTACCTTCCTTACAATAAAATATACTGTTCCTCATTTGAAAAAGAATGGCGGTAGCATCATTATCACCAGCAGCATTAACGGAAACAGAACATACTCCAGTTTCGGTATGTCCGCATACAGCACTTCCAAAGCAGGTCAAGTTGCCTTTGGTAAAATGGCCGCATTGGAGCTCGCCAAGTATAAGATAAGGGTAAATATCATCTGTCCTGGTGCAATTGATACAAATATTGAAGAGAATACTTTCCGTGAAGAGGAAAAACTAAAGGAAATTGCTATCCCTGTAGAATATCCTCAGGGAAGTCAGCCGCTTGCACAAAAATCTGGCGAGCCAAAACAGGTTGCAGATCTTGTCCTGTTCCTAAGCTCTGATGCCTCCAGTCATATAACTGGAACAGAAATTTATATCGATGGCGCAGAATCACTGCTTTAATAATCATTGGCTAAGTTTGCAATTACTCTGCATCCTTAGCCTTTTTTCATGTAAGACTTATGAGAGGTGGACTTCCTGTCAATTATGCTAAAATGTCATTATTGACGATTTGGGAAAATGTTTTTTCTCAAGCAAATATTCGGGTAACTGGAGGTTAATAAAATGAATGATGTCATAAATACACTGACACAGCACCGTTCTTACCGTAAATACGAAAATAAAAAAGTACCAGAGAAAATGCTTGATGCTATCTTGGATTCAGCACAAGCTGCACCTTCCTGGATTAACGGGCAGCACGTAACTGTCATAGTAGTGGAGGACCATAAACGAAAAGAAAAACTAGCAGAGCTTTGCGGTAATCAAAAGCATATTAATGAAGCACCTGTATTTTTGGTCTTCTGTATGGACTTCCACCGAACAGAGCTTTCAGCTACGCTGGAAAACACTACTTTCGGTGCAGCAGATCAATCAGACCTGCTACTTGTTGGAGCAACAGATGCAGGAATTGCTTTGGCAAATGCTATAACAGCTGCTGAATCACTCGGATTGGGTACTGTTCCAATCGGAGGAATCAGAAGGAATGCTCCTGAAGTGATTGAGTTTTTACAGCTCCCTAAATACGTAGTGCCTATTTCTGGGTTATGCATCGGTTTCCCTGCTGAAGATCCTGGTGTTAAGCCAAGACTTCCTAAAGAAGCTTATGTTCATAAAGAATCCTATAATAGTGACCAAACAGACGCTTTACAGGAATATAATGAAGTATTTAAGAAGTACTTACAAGAACGCGGTAGTGAACAAGCTAATTGGACAAACCGAGTTGCCAACTTTTATAAGCAGCCATATTATCCGAGCATTGGACCAGTGCTGCAAAAACAAGGCTTTCATGCAAAGGATTTGAAGGAATAAAAAAAACATCCTCCTTAATCGGAGGATGTTTTCTTTACTGACCAAGCTTCGGAAAGGTGATTTCAAAGCTTGTGCCTTTTTCCAGCTCACTGTCTACTCTTATCGTGCCTGAATGCTTGTCGATAATCCACTTTGCAATAGACAAGCCTAAACCTGTTCCTTCTATATCTGTCCGTGATTGTTCGACCTGATAGAAACGGTTGAATATTTTTGAGATGTCTTGCTTTGGAATTCCAATTCCGTTGTCTTTCACCTCAAGTTCAATTGTATGAGCCTTAGCAGCGGCATTTATAGCAATTGTGCCACCCTCATCCGTAAACTTCATGCTGTTATCAACGAGAATAACAAGCAACTGGTGTATCCGCTCTTTGTCTCCAATCTGCTTGATTGGTGTAATTGTATCTGTATAAATCCTTTTGCCTTGGAAGTCTGCTATATCTGCATACTGGTCAATAACTTCTTGAATGAGAACATCTAACGCAAATTCCTGTTTCGATATTTCCATCTGGTTTGAATCAGACCTTGCAAGTGTTAGTAAACTGGTAACAAGCTTATTCAGCCTTCGTGTCTCTTTTGAGATAACAGAGATGTCAATCGCCTTTTCCTGAATGGTGGCTTCTGGTTCCTGGAACAGCAGGTCTGTTCTCGATTGAATGACAGCTAACGGTGTTCTCAGCTCATGGGAAGCATCTGAAACGAATTGCTGCTGTGATTCCCAAGATTTCTGAATTGGAACTAAAGCTCGCCCTGCAAGGAAATAACCAGCTAATATGGCGAATATACTTCCCGCAAGCACACCTACCGTCATAATAATAATTAATCTATTCAGCATTGATTTTTCCGGATTGGTACTGCGGATAAACTGAAAGGTTTCCTTTGTTCCATCTTCCATCTTAACTTTGACAGCAATAGTGTTATAACTGTAGCCGCTGACCGTCTGTTTCTCAACAATCTTATCGTAATCCTTTGGATAAAAATTCTCGAACTCACTTGCATAATTTATGATATTTTGGGAAATTGAATCCATTTGTTTATCATCTGTCCATTTGATAAGGGAGATTTGCGGATCACCCACTGGTCCCCTTCCCACTTCTCTTTGGTCTGGATGACTGACAGATTCCACTGCTTCTTCCAGTGACTTATTTATATCCTTATATATTTGCTTTTCTGTGTAATGATAAATCATTACACCAAGGACGACCATCAATAATATAAATACAAGCGAATTAAGAAAGGTTAACTTAATTCTTGTCTTTTGGAACATAGTGTATATCCCCTTATGCTTTTTTCAAAATATAGCCAACGCCTCGAACTGTTTGAATATCTTTATGATAAGCAAATTCTTCTAATTTTTTACGAAGCTGATGTATGAACACTTCCACTATGGCGATTGTCGTATCAGAATCAAAGCCCCAGATACGGTCAAATATTTGTTCCTTCGTCAGGATTTTCCCTGTGTTTTGGATTAAATACTCCAATAATTCATATTGCTTGACCGTTAACTTAATTGGAACATCTTTCACAAGCACATCATTTTCTTTTCCAGTCAGCACTATTTCCTCATACTTAAGCCCTGCATCTATGTCCAAAGCTCCGCTTCTTCTAAGCAGTGCTTTAATTCGTGCCTCAAGCTCGGGAGCCTGAAATGGTTTGACTAAATAATCGTCTCCGCCAAACTCTAAGCCTTTAACCCTGTCCTCAAGCGAATCCTTTGCTGTTAAGAAAAGGACGGGTGTATTGACCTTCTCCTTGCGCAATATTTGCACTATTTCAAAGCCGTTCATATATGGAAGCATGACATCTAAGACGATTAAATCATAAATGTTTTGCTGCGCAAAAAATAATCCATCTTCACCATTATCTGCAGTATCCACAGAATATTCCTTCTCCAATATGCCTTTTATGGATTCTAATAATGGCTTATTATCCTCCACAACTAGTAATTTCATCGTATTATATCTCCTTTGGCTGTTAAGTTTTGCAGTTGCTAAGCTGATTCATTAGGATTATTTATAACATACGCCCAAGTATAAATAAATACTATCATGATGTTTTTTGCTATATTTGAAAGCGAGAAAGCGATTCGCTTAGGACGAATCGCTGTTCTTTGATTACTTTTGGTACTCATACAAGGTTTGGCCAGCGCCTCTCATATTTGATGCTGCAGAGCTGTCAGTAGTGTCTGTTGTATCAGAGGAATACTCACTGCTTGGCACCTCAACACAGTTTTCCTGTATCCATTCTGTAACTTCACTATTGCCGCCCATTCCTTGTCCGGATAGTAAGAAGTACTTAATTTCTCCTGCTTCAGCCATCTTTTCGAGCTCTTCGACTGTCGGAGCAGGATCTGAGCCTCCAAAACCGCCCATTGCCATTACAGCATAGTCTGTGTTCAGCATGATGGAGTAAGCGGATTGAGCACTCTGGACTGCAAGGAAGAATTTCTCTCCATTATAGTTATCTTCCAAATAAGACGTTAAGCCCGAGTCAATACTTTCCATATCTCCTCCGTCGCCGCCCATGCGGCCCATTCCACCACTGTTATCATCAGTTGCATTTCCACCAGGGAATCCAGATGGAGCTTCTTTAGAATCTGATGGCATACCGCTTGGCATTTCGCCTTGCTGCATATTTCCTCCGAAGGCACCCATGCCACCGCCACCGCCGCCTGGTCCGCCCATTCCACTTGTCGGTCCAGCAGTTGGTGTAGACTCATTGCCAGTCTTTGTGATCGTAATAGCTGTCCAATATATTGGCAGTACTAATAACGCCAGTATACTAATCACAGCAATTGTCTCCTTAATAGACGCACTCGATTTTCCGGCAATTAAGAGCATGAACAGTACGACACCTAATATGATGCCAACCCACATCCAAATGATCGAAACAGATGAGCTGTTTTGATAAACAATTAACGCCTCGAAAAAGAAAGTGACAAGGATGCCAACAGGAAGCAGCCAGCTTTCCCATCCTTTTTCTTCCTTATAGAAATCCCATAATGTCGTGAAGCCGATACCGACAAGTGCTGCAATAGCAGGTCCCATCATACTCAAGTAATAATGATGGTAGAACAATGCGATGCTAAAGAATACGAACATAGGTGCAAGCCATATGAACCAGAATGCTGCAAAATGATGCTTCATCGTATACTTTCTTGTTTTAACGAAGGACACCACTAGCCCAATGATTGCAAATAATACGAATGGAAGCAACCAACTGATTTGGCCAGATAACTCACTTTGGAATAAACGAAGTGGTCCTGCTTCTCCTGTATTAAACATACCAGATTGACTTGAGCTGCCACCGTCACCTTGCTGCCCGCCACTAGGTATAGATGGAGGACTTTCCTCACTTGTACTCGAACTGCTGTTTGCTGATGTACTAACGTCATCTGTTTGCGTTTGTGTCTGAGCTTGCGATGCTTGTGAGCTTCCACCGCCTCCCATCCCAGAATCCTGACCAGTTAATCGCGATAGCCCGTTATATCCGAAGACAAGCTCTAACACTGAATTCGTTTCACTTCCGCCCATATACGGTCTTTCGCTCTCTGGAGTTAAGTCGACAATAAGTGCCCACGACAATGATATAACAATCAGAAGCAGCGTTGATGCCGCTAAATGAATGATTTTTTTCCAGATTTTTATCTCTCTTGTTGCAAAGAAATAATAGAAAGCAAATGCAGGCAATACCATATATGCTTGCAGCATTTTCACGTTAAAGCCAACACCAACCAGCGCAAAACTTACTAGCAGCCAACCAAGCTTCTGCTTTTCAACTGCTTTCATTAATGCCCAAGCAGCTGTCATCAATGTGACAATCAAAATACTGTCGACATTATTCGTTCTGACAACAGCTACAAATATCGGTGAGCATGCCAGTACTAAACTAGAAATAAGCGCTGCTGCTCTACCAAATTTCGGCTTAACCATGATATATAATAACCATACAGAAATGACCCCTGCCAACGCCTCAGGCAAAAGAAGCACAAAGTCATTGAAGCCGAAAAGCTTGGCAAAAATTGCTTGAATCCATAATGCAACTGGAGGCTTATCAACTGTAATAAACCCAGCTGGATCGAAGGAAACAAAGAAAAAGTTATGGAAGCTTGTCAACATACTTTTCACAGCTACAGAATAATAGGAATTCGTACCAGCATTCTGCAGATTATAGAAGTTTAATCCTGCAGAAAACAGCAATATAGCGATTAAAAGGATATCAACTCTTCCCTTTGTCCATTTTTTCATATTTTTCTCCATTCTTTTTAATCTTGTATTTTGGTTTGCTCTGTTTTTTCCTTTGTAAAGACTAGCATTTTTGTGCCAATAAAATTAACGATTGTCCCAATTGCCGTCACTAAAAATTTACTTAACAACAAATTCATGTCTTGCTTTGTATAAAACAAATCAAGCAGGTACAATGTGATGGATAATGTCACAACATTAACGGCTAAAAACCGAAGAAACTCACTAATACTAGCTTTCTTTGTCTGTTTAAAAGTCCATGCTCTGTTCACAAAATAACTGTTTAATAGTCCACATGAATAGGAAAGGATTTGTGCTAGGAGAAAATTTGCTCCAACACTTGTTACAATCGCATAAACAATAAAATCAATGATTGTATTTAATGACCCCACAAGGCCAAATTTTATAAAAACTAGCCATTTCTTCATTTCAGCACAAATGGTTTAGCTGATGCCTGTTCATGCTGATAAATGTCCTTTACAATATAAAGCGGCCTGTTTTTTGCTTCATCATAAATCCGTCCGATATATTCCCCAATAACACCAAGCATCATAAGAGTAATCCCGCTAAAGAAGAGCTGGATAACAATAATCGATGACCATCCTGTAACAGTTGTAGTCGTAAACAGCTTTTGATAGAGGACAATCAGCATATAAATAAATCCAATTACAGACAGAGAAGCCCCTAAATAGTTAGCTAGCTTTAAGGGCTTATAGGAGAAGGATGTTATCCCGTCCAGCGATAATTTAAGCATCCTTTTTAACGGATATTTCGTTTCACCGGCAAACCTTTCATCTCTCTCATACTCAACTGCCGTCTGCTTAAAGCCTACCCAGCTAACAAGCCCTCTAACAAAGCGATTTTTTTCATGAATATTATTCATTTGATCACACACTTTTCGGTCAATGAGGCGGAAATCTCCGGTATCAATCGGGATATCAATTTCTGTCATTGCCCGTAATGTTCTATAGAATGCTGATGCGGTCTGTTTCTTAAAAAAGGTTTCGCCCTTTCTCGATGTGCGCTTTGCATATACGACATCATAGCCTTCTTTCCATTTTTGAATCATTTCAAGAATCAGCTCTGGCGGATCTTGGAGATCTGCGTCAATGATGACAATGGCGTTCCCTGTTGCATAATCCATTCCAGCTGTAATCGCAATTTGATGGCCAAAGTTTCTGGAGAAATCAACAATCTTGATTGTTTTGTCCTGCTCACTTAGCTGCAGCAATATGTCCACAGACTTGTCTCTCGACCCATCATTAATGAACATCAGCTCGTAATTTCCATCTGCGCTTTGCATCACTGTTTTAAGTCTTTCATACGTATGTTCAATTACTTCTTCCTCGTTATAAACAGGAATAACAATAGAATAATCTACTTTTTCGTTCGTCATGAAAATCACTCTTCCTTTCTATAAATCGCAACTTCGAAAGATGATCCGATTGGAATAGCTTGATTCTAGCGAACGTTTCTTAATTAATCCTTAACTTATTAACAATATCTAGAAATAAAAAAAGGCTCTATGCATGCTGTTTTCCATGCATAAAGCCTTTTTTTAAATCACCTCAGGCAATATAAAATAATTCCTTAATTTACTGTCCACATGTGCTTGCCATTGATCTAATGAAACACCAAGCTCATTAAGCAGCTTATAGGCGTTCACCCATGCGCTCATTTCAGCATTCACTCTGTAAGACCAGTCATTCAACCATTTATCATAATCTAAATCGCCATTAACATAATCCATAACATGGCCAATTTCATGTGCGAGTGCGTATGTATTTTCCAATGTAATTAAGAAAGGAATTGTTATATACATATTTGCATTAAAGCTAATTTTCTTATCTGCGTTATAAACGACCTTGCAGCCAAGCTGTTCTGCCTTTGCTACAACTTCCATAAATTTATCGATTGTAATCATAAATTTAATCATTTCCCCTTTAAGTAATATCTATATAATTCATATAAATTAACTAATTACCAAACATTTCCGTGTGAATAATTTAGACTAATATGTTTATATGTAGTGAAATCGGCTATATAACCAATGTACAATTTATTAACTAAAAATTCTAAGGAGTGATTAACATGGCAGACAACAAAATGAGTCGAGAAGAAGCAGGTAAAAAAGGTGGACAAGCAACTTCAAAAAATCACGATAAGGAATTTTATCAAGAAATTGGACAAAAAGGCGGAGAAGCCACTTCCAAAAATCATGATAAAGACTTTTATCAAGATATCGGGAAAAAGGGCGGAGAAGCCACTTCTGAAAATCATGATAAAGAATTCTATCAAGAAATCGGGAAAAAGGGCGGAGAGGCTACTTCCGATAATCATGATAAAGAATTCTATCAAGAAATCGGCAAAAAAGGCGGAGAAGCCACTTCCGATAATCATGATAAAGAGTTTTATCAAGAAATTGGTCGAAAAGGCGGCAACTCCACAAATAACAACAACTAATATTAAAATTATAACAAATTAACAACTAAGAATAAACCCAAATGCTTTTGCATTCGGGTTTATTTCTTTATACCGGATATATTGTTTTATGGTCTGCGATAATTTGAATATTACCCGCATCAGTTTTTTCTATGTCAGCATCTGATGAGTAATACCATGTTTTCTCGTTTTCTCCAACAACAAATAAATTTAATTCCTCTTTGAAAGCTAATAAGTTATCAAGCTCCTCTTGCTTGGCATCAGCAGTAATTATCCACTTTTCACCCTCTGATGTGATAGTGTAATCCTCCGTTTGTAAAAACAGTCTGCTTCCAATAGCATGGCGAATCATCAGCATTAAAGATCCCCTCCTGGTAAATCAATCAGCATGAAAAAGCAGTCTTCATCTGCTTTAATATGCAAGGAAGAGAGATTTGTAATACGAGCTGAGTCTTGTTTTCCAATGAGGTGTTCGTTGTTCAGCTGTGCCGCTCCACTGATCACATACACAAGTATTCGCCTGTTCTGTTCCTGATTGAAATCAAGAGACTCTCCTTGCTCTAGCTTGGATAAATAGATTGTTACATCTTGATGTATCATTGCTACACCTTCACTTGCAGAAGGTGCTACCACTGGCAAGAGCTGGTTTGTTAACTGATTTACATCGAATTTCACATCTTCATAGGACGGAGGAAGCTGTTTTGTATCTGGGAAAAACCAAAGCTGTAAGAATCTCCCTGGCTCTGTTTCAGACGGATTTATTTCGGAATGAAGTATACCTGTACCTGCTGTCATTCGCTGCACCTGGCCAAATTCGATGACACCACTGTTTCCTAAGCTGTCTTCATGTTTAAGCTGTCCTGTGATCGCAATCGACACGACCTCAGCCTCTCTATGCGGATGTATTCCAAATCCCTTATTAGGCTGAATCGTATCATCATTTAATACACGCATCGGACCAAATCGAACATTGTCCGAATCATAATAATTTCCAAACGAAAAGCTAAAATGGCTTTCTACCCAGTCATTACTTGCAGAATGTCCGTCCGCTTTCTTAAATACGTTAATCATGCAAATACACCTCTTTTCACCTTGAATTATTTAGTACCTGCTAACCAGACAGCTGCTGCATCAACTTCTGATCTTGTCAATTGATGACCATAATTCTCCCAATGCACCTCAACACTTGCTCCAGCTCCTTCAAGCAGCTCTTTCAGCTCCTCTGACTCACTGCGCGGGCAAATTGGGTCATTTGTGCCTGCAGAAATAAAAACAGGCACACCATTTAGATCAGGCAATTCCATACCTCTTAACGGAACCATTGGATGGTGGAGAATCGCACCTTTCAAGCCGTTTGCATAATGGAATAAGATACTTGCTGCTATATTTGCTCCATTTGAATATCCGACTGCTATAATATTATTCCGATCAAAGCCGTATTCGTCTGCACTGCTGTCAAGAAAGTCATGAAGCTCCTTTGTGCGCTCCTTCAAATCCTCGATATCGAAAACCCCTTCTGCTAACCGGCGGAAGAAACGTGGCATGCCATTTTCTAATACATTTCCCCTAACGCTAAGTACAGATGACTGTGGACTAATTAATTCTGCAAGCGGCAAAAGGTCCGTCTCTGTACCTCCTGTTCCATGGAGTAATAATAATGTTGGCAATTGCTCATTTGTACCTTTTTTAAAGATATGCTTCATATTTATCTCCTATCTAAGACATAATAATGTCTTTTTATTTTGGTCTAGTAATGGTGAACAACTCTCCAAGCCTGCTGTAGTCATTTCCTGCAAGTCTGCTGACAGGCTTCAAAAGATGTGGATTAATTCTTCCATCCTTATATAAAGCATCCTCAATATGGAAGCAGACAGCTCTGCCTAAAATCAAATCACACGTTACAATCCCATTGTCATCCTTAATTTCTACAATTTTCTCAAGCTTACATTCTATCCGTATTTTTGCCTCCTTCATTCCTGGCACGGAAATGACAGAACTTTCGGCAAGCGTCAAGTTCGCAAGCTCAAGCTCACTTTCATCTGGAGGAAGGCTTGCAGCAGTTTCATTAATCGCTCCAATATTGTCTTCATCACTAATATGGATAACAAATTCATTGTGCTCTTCTATATTTCTCGCTGTATCCTTTTGTTGGCCATCCTTTCTTTGAACAGCAACAGACAAAATAGGTGGATCAGAGGATACAATGTTAAAGAAGCTGAACGGTGCACCATTTATAACACCACTGCTTCCTTTAGAAGTAACAAACGCAATCGGCCTAGGAATAACGCTTCCGATAAAGAACTTATACACTTCCTTAGCAGAAAGCGTACTTGGATAAATTGTTAACATAAGATACCTCCATTCTTTAGTAAGCAGAAACTTAATATTGTTGATTTTTATTTTATCTCGAATTCGAGATAATCATACTACTAATAAAGACCTTCTGTCAAGAATGAGTCGTTTAATCTAGTAAAAATAAAGAAAATTACACTATTTTTTCCTATTATATTTTGCTATCATTAATTTGTATAATTTTTACTCTGTTTCCATCTGAAAAACCACTCATTTAGACCTAATTTAATGACTTTTACCTATTACAATTACACTATATTTTAGATAAAATAAGGTATATTCTTAGAGTCTAGAAAAATAGCTTTTATTGTTAGAAGAGAGAGGGAAATAGTGTGGGAATTTTAAATGAAGGAGAGTTTATTGAAACAGTACATTTTAAGGGCTTACAGATATCTCTAATTGCAGCTGGGGATGGAACGGAAGTGATTTACCATAAACTGCAGCAAGGCTCCAGTTGGGCAATGGGTCCTGAAGAAGGTTGGGAAGGGTTAGAGTATTTCTATATACTCTCAGGAAAATTACTTTATCAGAGGGATGGCAATTCAATAGAGTTAAATCCTGGACAATCTTTTTATGGAAGCCCTATTAAGGTATATACTATCTTCTATGCTGAAGAGATAACGGAATTTATATACGTCACAAGCCAACCAGTGTTTCACCACTATAGCCAACTTTCTAAAGATTTATTTGAGCTTACAATATCTATCGAAGAAAAAGACGGTTACACAAGAGATCATTGTGAAAGAATTAAGGATTATTCGATGCTTGTAGGAGAGACACTCGGCCTTAACACCAAGCAGACTGCCCGTTTAAATCTATCGTCTTTTTTTCATGATCTCGGAAAAGTCAAAGTTCCGTTAAATATATTACAAAAGCCAAGTAAACTTACAGAAGATGAGTGGGAAGTAATGAAGCTTCACACTACATTTGGACGTGAATTATTGGAAGAAACCAGAATTCCATTCCTTCGAGAAGTAGGAGTAATAGTAGAACAACATCATGAAAGATATGATGGCAAAGGCTACCCAAAGGGACTAAAGGGAAATGAAATTTCAATTGAAGCTGCCATAATTGCGGTGGTTGATTCTTTTGATGCCATGACTACAGATAGAGTCTACAAAAAGGGAAAATTGAAAGAAGAAGCCTTCGAGGAAATTCTTAACAACAAGGGTACTATGTATCATCCACTTGTGGTTGATGCTTTTATAGCGCTAAGAGATAAAATAGAAAAATATTAAAGAGGAGAAAACATAATGAAAAAACTAGTTTGGAGCTTACTTGCCGTTATTTTAATCGTTTCCTTACAGGTAAAGCCTGCAGAAGCAGCTTATTTTCCAGAATATGATAAATATGTGGAAGTAACATATGAGCAAGCACGACAAATCGCCGACCTATTAGGAATGAAGAATATTCCGCTTGGTGAACAAACAGCAAAACGCACTTTTGATGCACAAGAAAAAATCATCGCGAAGATTGAAAAAATTACAGGTAAAGAGTTCGATCATTATTATATTTGGCTGACTGTTGACGGAGTACCTGTTATTGGCATCGATCCTCCACTTCCTTTAGCATAAACCCAAAAAGGACTTCGGGAAAAATCCCGAAGCCCTTTTTTTTATTTAATTCAAACAAAGTGATAAAGTAGTTTAATCCATCCAAAAAAGGAAATCCACAGTGGTACGCTAAGTAAGACGCCCCATTTCAATCCAGTAAAAAATTTCGCTTGTTCTTCCATGCCATCCACCCCTTATTAGTAAGTGAGACCAGAATTAATGATTAGCTTACATCCATTATATACGAAAACGCTTTCATTATGTCTGTATTTATTATTAATATGACCCATTTTTTTGTTAAATAAACATCTGTACCTATATTTAGCTTGTAATGGTGCTTCTTACCAAATATATCGGCCTAGCCAATTCTTTTCTTAATAGGTCTTTTTCTCTATTGAGTGAAAATATTTTTTAATGGAAAAAAAGCAATTACTATATTTTTTATTTTTTAATGGTTTGTTCATTATTTATTCATAATTACCTAGTAGAATAGATTTATGTTAAGAGTTTCCCCTCTTAAAATATATTTTTTTGATCCAGCTTTTAAGAAAGCTGGATCCTTTTTTTGTTTAAAAGACAAAAAACGAACATCTTGAAGATGTCCGTTTCTACCTATTTATTTGCTTCTATATCAATGTACGCAAATTGGCTGAAGTCAAACAGCCCTTTATCGGTCAGTTTTAAGGTAGGAATAACAGACAAGGACAAAAAGGAAAGAGTTAGAAATGGATTAAAGCTGCTTTCCCCACCAAGTTGTTTTACCTTCTCGTTAAGTGTATTCATTTGCTGGTACAGTGTTTCATAGCTTTGATCTGAAATCAGACCTGCTATTGGTAATGGCAGGGAAGCAATTAATTGTCCTTCGGCAACTGCTGTGATGCCTCCATTAATATTTTTCAATTCTTCAATCGCAAGCATTATATCCTCATCATTTGTGCCAACTGCGACGATATTATGAGAATCATGGGAGATGCTAGTGGCAATTGCTCCTTTTTTAAAGCCAAATCCCTTTACAATTCCACGTCCAATATTTCCTGTACGATGATGTCTCTCTACTACAACTAGCTTAAGTAAATCCGCTTCTACTGAAGGCTGAAAAATCCCGTCCTCGACCTGTACCTTCTCTATTAGATGCTCTGTCACAATACTGTTTGGAATAACCCCAATTACGTGGCAGCTTTCAGATTGCAGTGGCAGCTGCAACTCTTCTACCTTAAATGGTGCATAATTTAATGCGGGAAGAGTGGTATCTTCGTATGTCTGCTCCTTGAACCGCTCTAATTTCAGGTTGCCGTCTTCCACAATACATTTTCCGTCTTTATAAACTTGCTTGATGGAAAGATCCTCCAGACTGTCAACAATTAAGAAATCAGCTTTATAACCAGGTGACACAGCTCCGATTCTTTCCTGTTTATAGCATTCAGCAGTATTAATTGTCGCCATTTGAATGGCGGTTATTGGATTAAGCCCTTCCTTTATAGCTAAACGAACGCAATGATCTACACTGCCCTCATCAAATAGATCATCGATCAGTTTATCGTCTGTTACAAACAGACATCTGCGAGCATTTTTTTCTGTAACGACTGGCAGTAATGCTTTTAAATCTTTAGCGACAGTACCTTCCCTTATCATAAGGTATAGCCCTAAATCCAGCCTGTCCTTGCCCTCTTTAAGAGTAGTTGCTTCATGATCATTCCGAATACCTGCAGCACTGTAGACATTCAAGCTTTCCCGATCAATTCCAGCAGCATGACCGTCAATTATTCCATTGCTCTCCTTTGTTAGAAGAAGCTTACTAACCATGTCAGGGCTTGTGTTAAAGACTGATGGGAAATCCATAACCTCTGCTAATCCAAGGACACGCTCATGCTTGAAAAAAGGAGCCAAGTCATCTGCATACAAAGCCGCACCATTGCTGTCGTTCGGCACGGCAGGCACACATGAAGGGAGCATAACACGAATATCAAGCGGCAAGCCTTCTGATTGGTCTAGCATATATTGTATTCCCTCTGTTCCCGCAACATTGGCAATTTCATGAGGATCAGTTATCGCGGTAGTGACACCGTGCAGCAAAAGAACCTTTGCGAATTCCTGTGGTGTGAGCATACTGCTTTCAATATGAACATGGCCATCGATCAAACCAGGGAGAATGAACTTTCCTTTTGCGTCAATAGAACTCTTTCCTTCGTAATTGCCAATGCCTGCAATCGAGTCATCGGATATAGCTATATCTCCCTCCATCAACTCTCCTGTAAATACATTAACTATGGAAGCATTCTTTATGACAAGGTCTGCCTTCTCCCTTTTCGCTGCTATCTTCAATCTCTTTTCATATGTACTGCTCATGCGTTTTTAGCCCCCTTCTTATTTTCACTTGCTTATTTCCTGTATGTGTCTTTGTTACTTTCCATCATTAACCTGTCTTTATGGGAAAATGATACTGCAAATGGTATGGAAGAGTATGTGTTGGGATGAATTGTTCAAACTAGAGGAGAACTGGTATTTCATACCGTTTTGAAATTATTTTTACTATTGTATTATAGTTCGAAGCAAGTTTCAAATTCTTTTTCGCGGGGTATCACGCATTAACATATTTTCATATTGTTATATTTTTTTATATTTTGTAATTCAAATAACAGCAATTATGTTATTATATTTACGAAAAGATATTAATTATGCATTTATTAATTACATAATGTTCATAACACAGAAGGGAGAAAAGCAGATGGTTTATAAAGAAATAATTATCGCAATGTGCCGGTCTGGCATACTTGGTTTTGGAGGGGGGCCTTCCGTTATACCTCTTATCCGTTATGAAGCCGTGACAAAATTCAAATGGCTTGATAATGATGAATTCGGCGAAATTTTGGCAATTGCCAACACTTTACCAGGTCCAATTGCCACCAAAATGGCCGCATATCTTGGTTATCGCCAAAAAGGCATTTTGGGAGCTATCGTATCAGTCCTTGCCCACATTCTACCGACATGTCTGGCAATGGTCGTGTTGATTTCATTCATCAACGTTGTTAGCCATTCAGCAGTTATCACAAGCATGGTATCTGCCGTCATTCCTGTTATTGCCGTTATGCTTGGTTTAATGGCATATGAGTTTGCGGAGAAAGCAATCAAAGGTTTAGGAATATATGTTGGTGTTGCTTTAACATTGGTTTGCCTGTTTTTACTGCAATACATATCGATCCATCCTGCTATTGTCGTATTAATATTTTTAACTTATGGAGCATTTCATTTTAACCTTAAAGATCGTATCCTCCATAAAAAAGAAAGAGGCATGTAGAAATGATACTAATCAGCATTTTTTTAAGTTTTCTATTATCTAATATTTTCGGATATGGTGGCGGTCCAGCTTCCATTCCTCTTATGTATGAAGAGATTGTTAATCGCTACAATTGGCTTTCAAATGCCGACTTCTCCAATATGCTCGCACTTGGTAATGCTCTTCCCGGCCCAATCGCAACAAAAATAGCGGCATACGTCGGGTTTGGAATTGGCGGATGGTGGGGCTTTATCGTAGCTTTAGTTGCAACTGTTGTACCATCTGCCGCTGCCCTTATTTTTCTTGCTAATATCATGAGTAAGCATCGTGATTCAAAAATAGTGAAAGGAATGGCACTTCTAGTTCAGCCTGTCATCGCAGCATTAATGATAATCCTTACCTTTGAAATGCTGCAAGACTCCTATATTTCGTTAGGATGGATTCAAACAGCTGCTATCGCGGTGATTTCCTTTGCCTTACTGCAGAAATTTAAGGTTCACCCTGCTATTGTTATTATTCTAGCCTTTGCATATGGCGGCATTGTTGTACCCCATTTAAATTAGAAAGGAACAGACCTAAATGACAAATGGACATGAACTGACGCCAAGTAAATTAGATCAGATTGATCATTTAATATTGTCTTTATTGCATGATAATGGCAGGATTTCCTACACAGATATTGGAAAAGAAGTTGGAATATCAAGGGTAGCAGTGCAAATGCGAATAAACACAATGGTGGAAAATGGCATAATTGAAAAGTTCACTGCTGTTATTAATCCTGTAAAAATCGGCAAGACGGTGTCTGCTTTCTTTAATATTGATGTGGAACCAAAGTATCTTGAGGAGGTAGCTGAACTTTTGGCAAATGAAGCCGCAATCAGCAGCCTCTATCATATGACAGGACCAAGTAAATTACATATGCACGGAATTTTCGCAGACAATCATGAAATGGAGCAATTTTTAACGAATAAATTATACGCAATCCAAGGCGTTGTCAGTGTCGATTGCCAAATGCTCATAAAAAGGTATAAGAGTAGGATGGGAATGAAGCTATAACAGTGTAAATGAAAAAAGGCAGGGAATCTAGTTCCCTGCTTTTTTCATTTTATGCCTTCTGCTAATTTAAGATAGTCCCAAACATCTGCCCAACTGTACACTCTGTCATAGGAAAGATTCTTATTATACGATTGGTCTTTCACTAGCAGCTGAACACCAGTTTCTGCAAGTGTATCCAAAACAGCAGACTTATCATCCATATAGTAATCAAGCCCAAGGTTTTGGATAACATCAACTTTCTCATGGTCAGCCATGCCGCAGAAAAAATGACCATCCTTAACTGGAAAGCCTTGTGCTTTCATCCATTCCTTCGTACGTTCTGCAAACTCCTTGTTTCGTGCAGTTATATAATAAACATCATGTCCATTAGCAGTCAGCTTTTGCAGAAATTCAACTGCACTTGGATATGGGGGACAATCTGTGAAATATATCTCTTCACTTAAAGAGCTCCACATATTTTTCCCTTCATCGTTATCAAGACCAAACGGCTCATGTATTTCTACTGTTTTTAGTGCATGAAAATGATCGACATGCACATCCTTTTGCAGTGTTTTATTATATAAATGAAAGGCATGCTCACGTAAACTAATCAATGTATCATCAATATCAAAACCGAACTTCATTATATGCTTCCCTTCCAATCAATTAACAACCACTGCTGCTGCGGGGAAATGGTCCTTAAAGGCCGCTTCTCTGCGAAGCTGCTCTTCCTGTACCTTTTCTACCTCTGTTTTCCGGACAGTCTCGTATATCTTCAATAAATCCATCGTTTCATGCTGGTGAAGAATTCGTTGTAATAGTTCTGCCAGCACCTCTGCATCCTTTAAGGAACTGTTAAGACCAAAAGCTCCTGTTGGACTCATTGTATGGGCTGCATCTCCTAACAAAATCACATTATGATTGATCCATGTTTTGCTTTTAGAGCTTTCCACCTTCAAAAGGACGAAATTCTTCCAGCCCTTAATATGCGCATGCACGGACTCCTTCAGTTCTGGAAAAGCAGATAAGAGCTGTTCCGTAAAATGAGAGATAGACCCTTTTCGGAGTGTGGGAAAACTTCCCTCTTCTATATTCCAGCCAATTTGGATAAACCCACCGTATTGTGTGAAAAGGGCAAGCTGGCTGTCCTGGACTAGCGCCATCTTAATGGCAGGTTCCCAATTAGATGGTGCGGGGATTTTTGCCCACAGCAAATCATAGCCATGCTTAATTGCCTCTACAGGAAAATCCCCTTTCTTTCTTATAGTTGAAAATCTTCCGTCTGCACCAACAATTATTTTGCTGTTAACAACGGTTTCAACACCGTCTATTACCGCGATTACACCAGAATATTCTCCCGTTTCAGTCTGAATTAGCTCCTTGACAGCACTATCCATTTCCAGCCTAAACGCAGCGTTCCTTGATGATTCC
The DNA here is from genome assembly GCF_007273535.1 of Niallia circulans. NCBI lineage: Bacteria > Bacillati > Bacillota > Bacilli > Caryophanales > Bacillaceae > Niallia > Niallia circulans. The sequence goes on along the minus strand of NZ_RIBP01000004.1, from coordinate 1,849,412 downwards.
TCCAACAGCAGCTTCAGCAGATGTTTTTGTGGAACATGGATGCCAGTATGTCCGACTTCAGGATGAGGATGGATGCTTTTGACTACTTTACCATCCGCTATATAATCAACTTGGCTCATGCAAAGGATGCCTTTTTCTTTCAATTTTGAAAAGAGACCCGCACTTTTGAGGACCTGCTCCCCCTCTTCATTCAAGTGCTCTCCCCGAAATTCTTTATCCACATCATGATGCCGTTCAAGCAGGATTGTCGAGACTCCTGCTGTGCTCAACAAATAAGCCAGCATCGCCCCACCAGGACCTGCACCTACAATACATACCTCTGCATTCAGAACTGTCATTTCCCCATCCTCTTCCTTTAATCTTTCACTGTTGGTTAACCTGCTGGGTATGCGAAAACCTTTAAGTCTTCTCCAACCTTTTCTACTGTTTCAAACCGCAATTGTACAGCCTCATCCACCGTTTCCACGTCTTCCCCTCTAAATGGAGTATAGGAGGATTTCCCGCCTAAAATCTTCGGTGCAATGTAAACAATGTATTTTTGAATGAGATCAGCTCTCATGAAGCTTGCATTCACTTCACTGCCGCCTTCAAGCAGGATATCTGTTATCCCCTCTTCATACAGCCTTTGCATTGCCGCCTTAAGATCAAGCTTTCCATCATCAGACACCTGAAGAATTTTAACGCCTTTTGCTTTTAATGCCACTGCCTTCTCATGATTGATATCGAGCCCTGTGACAATTATTGTTTGAGCTTCAGAACAATCTGTTACATTTGCATCAATTGGCGTTCGCAGCTTGCTGTCTAAAATAATTCGAATTGGATTTTTGGCAGGCTGGTCAAGACGAGTCGTTAATCTTGGATTGTCAGCTAGTACAGTTCCAACACCGACAAGGATTGCATCGACTTCATTGCGAAGATAATGAACCTCTTTCCTCGCTTCCTCCCCTGTAATCCATTGGCTGTGACCTGTATATGCTGCTATTTTGCCGTCTAATGTCATAGCAACCTTAGAGATAACAAATGGAGTTTGTGTGATCATATTGTGCATAAAGCGTTCATTTAGCTTTTTTGCTTCCTCCTCAAGCACACCAACTTCCACTTCGATACCAGCATCTTTTATAATGCCAATGCCTTTACCCGCAACAGACGGATTCGGGTCCTGCGCTGCAACTACGACTCTTTTCACACCAGAGTCTTTCACCAAATTTGCACATGGTGGTGTTTTCCCGAAATGCGAGCATGGCTCCAATGTGACATAAAGAGTTGCATCTTTAGCATGTTCGCCAGCCATTTTGAATGCATGAACCTCTGCATGGGGCTCACCTGCTTTTCTGTGCAGACCAGAACCGACAATAACGCCATCCTTCACTAAGATTGCACCGACTACTGGATTAGGATTTGTTTTCCCCTTGGCAGTTGCTGCAAGGTCCAAAGCCATTTTCATAAAATCATGATCCGTTTTTATCATCATTCTGCTCCTCAAAAAGTGACAATTTCTTCTTGCACTGGTATATGTCCAGATTTCAGGACCTTCGTATCTAAATACTTCTCATTAAATTCTGATCTGTCTCCCCAAAGTGGAACATTTTCTTCTGCAGTTAAGCCGAGCTTTTTTAATGCTTCCAGCTTTTTCGGGTTATTTGTAATTAATTTAACAGGCTTTGTACGCAATGCTTGCAGCACACTGATTGGCTCTTCATAGCTTCTTGTATCGTCAGCAAAATCAAGGGCATGATTTGCCTCTACAGTATCCATGCCTTCCTGTTGAAGAATATAAGCCAATGACTTAGTGAAAAGACCAATTCCTCTACCTTCATGGTTTGCCAAATAGAAAAGTGCTCCGCTGCCGTTCTCGACAATCATTTTCATGGACTGGTGCAGCTGGTATCCACAATCACAGCGTTTGCTTCCGAATATATCCCCTGTATGGCATATGCTATGCATGCGGATTAGCGTCTCATCTATATGTTCAAAGTCGCCATATACTAGTACTGATGACTGCTGGTACTCAGCAAGATTTAATGAGGGCAAGCTCTTAAGAAGCTCCTCTTTTGATTGTTGCTCTGCAATCGGCAGCCATGTATACCATTGGAATGTTACCACTTTATCTTCAAGCTGGACGGGCAGCTTTACAGGCCCGACTAAGCATAATTTTTTGTCTTCCTTGAAAGGTATCATATTCATTTTATTTTGAAGAAGATCAATTACTTCTTTTTTCATATTTAAGTCTCCTTTGAAATTCATCCATCTTAATTTGCATCATTTAATTATTTTTAATCAAACCACTTACTATATGTAAGTAAGTATATATATATAAGAAGATAGCGTCAAGTAATTAATTTACCTATTTTTCATCCCTGCTCTCTTATCGTACAAAAAGTGATAATAATTATCATATAGGAATATCTTTTTTTGTACAAACAACTTATTTTCACTCTGAAGTTTCAGAAGGAACAAATGGTATAATAGAAAGAATCTAGCTTTCTTTTTACTTATTTTAAGTTGTGTGGTTTAATAGTAAAATCTCGATAAGAAAGTTACTCATATTCACTTTTCCAACTCTTCCTTATAAAAGAATAGGAGGCGCTTCGTTTGAAAGAGAAAGAAAAAAAAATAATAGACTCTGCGCTGAAGCTTTTTGCGCAAAAAGGATATTCCTCCACCTCCATTCAAGAAATAGCAAATGATTGTGGAATATCAAAAGGTGCTTTCTATATATATTTTAAATCGAAAGATACATTATTGTTTGCCATTCTTGATTATTATTACAAGGAATTAGTCGAACTGTTTGACAGCATCAAGCATAAAGACATTACAGCAAAGGACAAGCTGGTTGAACAAACATCAGCCTTTTTTGTACATGCCTTAAAACATAAAGACTTCATTATTATGCAAACACGCGAGCAAGCAATTCCGCTTAATGATTCTATTAAGCAGTTAATAATCCAAATGCAGACAGATATTAGAGAATTTTCTTTAGCTTACTTGCTTGAATTATACGGAGAAAAAACGAGTCGCTTTCACTTGGATCTTCAAATTATGTATGAAGGACTGTTGCAGTCATTTTTAAGACTTCTGCTTCATGGACAGATTGACATGAGTGCACTTACTTTGTCTCAATATTTGTGGAGAAGAATGGATTCTATCGTGGATGGGATAGCGGATGATTCTCCCATTTTCACTGAAGCAAATATACACAAGTTACTGCATAAACCGAAAATTGATTTTATGGCATCAAGTACAGAAAAAGTAATCGATATCCTCAACCAAATCCGCAAAAAGGCAGAAGGATATGCAGATAAGGATTCGCTTGAAATCACATTGGACGTACTGGAATCTGAAATTAAAACAGACTCCCCTCGTAATCCAATTATTCAAGGAATGCTTTCAAACCTTGCAGGATATGACGAGCTGCATGAATCAATTGAGAAAATTAAAAAATATTATTGCATTTCTCCCTTTACTAAGTGAATAGGCAGTACAATAAAAAATCTTTCATTTTATTATGAAAGATTTTTATTTCGTCCATAATGACATATATACAATTATGATGGAGTGAAATATTTTGCCTAACACTGTACTCACCGCATTTCTACGTCTTCCGATCAGTCTCAGAATTCTATCTATTGCAGCTTCCATTATCCTTTTTTTCGGAATGGTCATTACGATAGTAGAGCCTGACAACTTCCCATCCTTTTTTGAAGGAGTATGGTGGGCCATTATCACAGCATCTACCGTCGGATATGGCGATTACACTCCTACTACAATTATTGGAAGATTGACAGGCATGCTGCTTATTCTTACTGGAGCAGGTTTTTTATCAACATACTTGGTAACATTGGCAACAGCAGCAGTCGCCAGACAAAATGCCTTTTTGGAAGGAAAATCAGCTTATAAAGGGCGAAATCATATTGTCATTATCGGATGGAATGAACGTTCTAAGGCGCTGATTCATTCTATCACAAAGGATGGCATAAAAGCAGTCATTACACTTGTTGATGAATCTCTTTCTCAAAACCCAAGCCCTGAATCGCTCCATTTTATTCAAGGGAATCCAAATATTGATGAAACGCTCCTGCGCGCCAATATTTTGAAGGCCAGCAAAGTCATTATTACTGCTGACCAAAGTAAAGAGGAAATGTATGCTGATATGAATTCAATTTTGACATTGCTCGCCATAAAAGGGTTAAATCCTGAAGTTCCTTGTATTATTGAAATATTGACTGTAGAGCAAGTAACGAATGCCAATCGAGCCGGTGCTGATGAAATTATTCAAACAAATCGATTGTCCAGCTTTGTTATGCACAGTAGTCTTAATTCACAAGATACAATGATTGCCTTCCTTGATTTGTTAGGGAATTTCAAAGATAAAAGATTGCAAATTGTCCCATTGGGAGAATGGAGAAATGAGGAGAGACTTGATTTTGCTGCTCTCAGTTCGTATCTTCTTCTTGATGACAAGCTATTATTAGGGGTAAAAAGAGGCAGTCAGTCTTATATTAAGCCAGGTGCATCCTTTATGGTGGAGGAAAAAGATGAGCTAATCCTGATTGCCGGATTATAAAATCCATAAAAAAGACACCTCCAATTGTTAGACCTTTGTCTAACAATTGGGGTGCACTTCAAAAAAGGCGCTGTTTTTTTATGCATTGAATTAATTCTTTACGTATGTTTTACATGCTTCCATACATTGCAAGCAAATTTCTGCACAATATTGGCAATGTTTATGGTCATGCTTTTGGCATTCTTGGGCGCACGCCTCACAAACCTTCAGACACAGCTCGGCAAGTTCTTTCGCATATGGAGATTGGCGGATTATTGCTTGTTCTAAGTTGGCACAAAACGCCATGCATTCCCGGTCTAAGCGAATACAATCTATCATCATATTTGATTCATCTTCAGCAAGACATTCATTCAGGCAGTGATTAGTTGCTATCATGCATTCCTGTAATGCCCGTATTAATGTTTGGTCCTGTTCTACTAACATTCATATCCCTCCTAAAACAATTATGAATTATAGTAGTTATTTATCCTTAATTGTCTTTCTAAAAACATGAAAATATAAAATGGTCGAAACAAAAAGGACAACCCTTTATATGGATTGTCCTTTTCAAGTGATTAATCTCTTATTTCAAACGGCTTTCAAGTTCTGCTTTTTTCTCTTCGAAGCCTGGTTTGCCAAGCAATGCGAACATATTAACTTTATATGCTTCAACACCTGGTTGGTCGAATGGGTTAACTCCAAGAAGGTATCCGCTGATTGCGCATGCTTTCTCGAAGAAGTACACTAAGTAACCGAAAGTGTATTCGTCCATTTCAGGAATTGTAACGATTAGATTTGGAACACCGCCATCTGTATGTGCAAGAAGTGTCCCTTCAAATGCCTTGTTATTCACAAAGTCCACTGTTTTACCTGCAAGATAGTTTAAGCCGTCAAGATCGTTTTCTGCTGCTTCAATCGTTAATTCATGACGAGGCTTGTCTACTTTAACAACTGTTTCAAAAATATCGCGACGACCTTCTTGAACATATTGCCCTAATGAGTGCAAATCAGTTGAGAAGTTAGCGGAAGACGGGTAAATACCTTTTTGGTCTTTCCCTTCACTTTCGCCGAACAGCTGTTTCCACCACTCAGAGAAATATTGAAGTCCTGGCTCATAGTTAATAAGCATTTCGATTGTTTTGCCTTTATTGTAAAGTACATTACGTACTGCAGCATATTGGTATGCAGCATTTTCACTTAATTCTGAAGAGCTGAAGTCTTCACGCGCAGCTGCTGCACCCTTCATCATTGTCTCAATATCTGCACCACTAACTGCGATTGGAAGCAAGCCCACTGCTGTCAGTACAGAATAGCGCCCGCCAACATCATCAGGAATAACAAATGTTTCAAAGCCTTCTTCAGTAGCAAGTGTTTTTAATGCACCGCGCGCTTTGTCAGTTGTTGCATAAATTCTTGATTTTGCTTCCTCAGCACCGTATTTCTCTTCCAACAGCTTGCGGAAAATACGGAATGCGATTGCTGGCTCTGTAGTTGTACCAGATTTAGAAATAACATTGATAGAGAAATCCTTATCACCTAAGAAATCGATAACATCGCTCATATATGTTGAGCTGATGTCTTTTCCGATGAAGATGATTTGTGGAGTTTTTCTTTTATCCTTAGATAAAGCATTATGGAAGCTGTGGTTCAGCATTTCGATTGCTGCACGTGCACCAAGATAAGATCCACCAATTCCGATTACAAGCAATACTTCAGAATCGTTTTGGATTTTTTGTGATGATTTTAAAATACGGGAAAATTCTTCTTTATCATAATCAACAGGAAGATCGATCCAGCCTAAGAAGTCGCTTCCTGCTCCAGTTTTTTCATGCAAGGAATGATGAGCAACTTTAACCGCATCAGATAAGTATGTAATTTCATGTTCTCCAAAAAAGCTTAATGCCTTTGAGTAATCAAAACGAACGTGTGTCATAAATGATCCTCCATTATATTTATTTTTGTATCCTCTTTCACTTTATACAAAGTGTCCAAACTAATCAAGAATGAGATTGTTTTGAAAGCGGATACAAATAGAGTTTTTTTTCGTAATTCATCTTTTAGTCACTATTACCTATTAGGTCCCAACTAATTAAATTAGCTGGGACCTAATAGTATTTTATGATCAATAGAAGCTAAGCACCTCTTACAAGGATGCTTTGTAAATAGCACGAACGTCTTCAGCCTTCAATAAATTAAAGCGGCCGAATTCTCCTCTTGCCATTGCTCTGTCAACCATAAGCTCAAGCTTGCTGTCATCAATATCATAGTCTGCAAGCGTTGATGGTGCACCGATGCTGTTCCAGAATGCTCTTAGCTTATCAATGCCTTCCAATCCAGCTTCCTCATCTGTTTTACCTTCTGGGTCCACTCCAAACACTCGTACAGCAAGCTGCTTGAATCTTGAAGGCTTCACACTCAAGTTATGCTTCATCCAGTTAGGGAAAAGAATGGCAAGGCCTCCTCCGTGCGGAATGTCATAAACAGCTGACACTGCATGCTCAATATTATGTGTTGCCCAATCCCCTTGGTAACCCATGTTAAGCATGCCGTTTAATGCCATTGTGCCGGAATATAGGATTGTTGAACGATATTCAAAATTCTCCAAGTCCTCAACAAGTTTAGGACCTGTTTCCATTACTGTCTTCAGCAAAGATTCACACATATAATCTTGGAATTGTGTGTTCTCTTCTAAATGGAAATAATGCTCAAGTACATGTGACATCATATCCACAATTCCATAAATCGTTTGATTTTTAGGTACTGTATATGTATTCTCTGGATCAAGAATAGAGAAAACAGGGAATGTTAATGGGCTTCCCCAGCCATACTTTTCTTGTGTTTCCCAATTAGTAATAACAGAACCTGAGTTCATCTCAGAGCCTGTTGCAGCAAGTGTTAACACTGTTCCAAATGGCACTGCTTGTGTTGGTATTGCTTTTCTTGTCACAATATCCCATGGATCTCCATCATATTTAGCGCCCACAGAAATAGCTTTCGTACAATCAATAACACTTCCGCCACCAACAGCTAAAATAAAATCAATTCCTTCTGTCTTGCAGATATCTACGCCTCTTTGAACAGTTGTTAATCGAGGGTTTGGCTCTACTCCTGACAGTTCAAAAACTTCTTTATTATTTTCTTTTAAGATGCCAACAACTTGGTCATAAAGGCCGCTGCGTTTTATGCTTCCTCCACCATAAACGAGAAGGATCTTATTTCCGTACGGAGCAAGTTGATCTGCGAGCTGCGATAATTGGCCCTTCCCAAAAATTAATTTTGTCGGGTTATAAAATGTGAAATTATTCATGCTCACTTTTCCTCCTATAATCAATATTAATGCTCCTTTTGTTCCTGAAATGAAGGAATCAGCAGGAGGACACTACTTATTATTTACTAAATTAATTTGAAAATCAAAAGAAATGAACTGACATTACCAAGTTACTTACCAAACATTATCTTACCCAAAAAAAGAAAAAATGCAGAATAGCCAATGTATAAATGCAATGCCATTGCAAAAGATAATAAGGAATCCAATACAAGGAGGAAATAATCATGAGTGGTATTCAAAGAACAGCATTAGTGTTGACGATTATAGGAGCAATAAATTGGGGACTAATTGGATTTTTTCAATTTGATTTAGTAGCAGCCATTTTCGGCGGGCAAGAATCTGCATTGTCAAGAATCATCTATGGCTTGGTTGGACTTGCAGGCTTAATCAATTTAGGACTCCTATTCAAGCCAAGTGCTGAAGTATCTCGTGAACCTGAACCAAGATCAATTAAATAACATAAAAAAAAAGCAGGATGCTTGAGCATCCTGCTTTTTTTTATTACTTCTTAATTAAATCGCTGCGGTTTGATTGATCAATCCACTCTTGCAATTTGTCTTTAAGTGTATTGAACCCTTGGCTGCTGTCTGCATCAACAGTAACAGGAGCTGCTTGGCGCTTAGCGCGAGGTTTTTTTGTTTTTTCAGCATCTGCTGGAGCTGCTGGTGCTTCTTCAGTAGCACGGATAGATAATCCGATTTTTCCTGCATTTCCATCAACAGATAGAACTTTCACTTTCACTTCGTCGCCAACTTTAAGGAATTCATTGATATCCTTAACATAGCCATGAGTTACTTCTGAAATATGAACAAGCCCTTGTTGGTTTTCGTCTAGAGAAACGAAAGCGCCGTATGGCTGAATTCCAGTAACCTTTCCTGTTAATACACTTCCAACTTCGATTTTATCTGACATGAGAACACTCCTAGTATTTTATATATTAATTTTTCCTTTAATATGCATTATAAAATTATATCACAAAAGAGACGTTAATACAAAAGGTATTTTTATATCTCTCCGCTTTAAGCAGGACATTTAAAGTTTTTGCCAAGTTTGCTTAATAAATGCTGGCAGAATGTTTCCAAACAAAAAGGAAAAGGTGAAACAAAATAAAACCTAAATCGTTCCTATTTCCCGCAGGAGTCGAGTGGCCTCCGCCCTATTCTACTGGTACTTCTAATCATTGTAATGAAGCTAATAACAAAAAAAAAACGAACTATCACTCAATAAACAATAGATAGTTCGTTTTTGGATTACATATTTATGTTAAACCTCATTATTGTCTGTATCTATCTGTAAAATCCTTCATTCTCTTTAAAGCTTCTTGCAATTGTTCTAATGAGGAAGCATAGGAACAACGTATATGTCCTTCACCACTCTCACCGAAAACATTTCCTGGCACGACTGCTACTTTTTCTTCCAACAATAGCTTCTCTGCAAATTGCTCTGATGTTAAGCCTGTCGCTGTAATATCAGGGAATGCATAAAATGCTCCGCCTGGAATATGACAGCTTAAGCCCATATCATTTAAGGACTGCACAACAAGATTTCGTCTGCGACGGTAGCTTTTCTTCATATCTTCAACATCATTGCTGCCTGATTTTAGGGCCTCAAGTCCAGCAAACTGTGCCATTGTTGGGGCACACATTAAGCTGTATTGATGGATTTTAAGCATAGCCTGCGTTAATTCCTCTGGTGCACACACAAAGCCAAGTCTCCATCCAGTCATCGCAAATCCTTTAGAAAAACCAGAAATAAGCAATGTTCTGTCCCACATTTCGTTAATTGCAGCCATACTAGTGTATTCCTCGTCATAGCACAGCTCTGCATAAATCTCATCAGATACTATCAGCAAATCATGCTTTTTCGCAACCTTTGCGATTCCCTCTAATTCAGATGCAGACAATAGCGAGCCTGTCGGATTGCTCGGCGAACAAATCATTATTGCTTTTGTTTTAGCTGTTATCGCTGCTTCCAACTGGTCAGGAAGAACCTTAAATTCATTTTCCTTTAAAGTTTGAACAGGCACTGGTGTGCCTCCTGCCAAGGTAACGAGCGGCGCATAGGCAACAAAGCAGGGCTCAAGCACAATAACCTCTTCATCTGGATTTAAGATTGCTCTTAAAGCAATATCAATTGCCTGGCTTGCTCCAACAGTTACAATTATTTCCGATTTAGGATCATACTCGACATGAAACCTTCTGTTCATATAAGAGGATATTTCCTCTCTAAGCTCCAGCATACCTGGATTTGCCGTATAGGAAGTATAGCCTTGCTCCAAGGACAGGATGGCGGCTTCCCTTGCAGACCATGATGTTACAAAGTCCGGCTCCCCAACCCCAAGTGAGATGACTCCCTCCATGTTGGAAGCCAAATCAAAAAATCTCCTTATACCCGAAGGCTTCATTTCCGCAACTCTGTCGGCAATATAGCTTTTTGTCTGATTCATCACGGTGACACCACTATCCTTTTATCATCATTATTCGGTTCAAAAATTGTCCCATCATGCTTGTATTGCTTAAGGATAAAATGAGTTGTCGTCGACAAGACTGAATCCAATGTAGACAGCTTTTCTGACACAAATCTAGCGACATCATTCATTGATTTTCCTTCAATAATAACAGACAGATCGTATGTCCCTGACATTAAGTATAACGATTTCACTTCTTTGAAGCGGTAGATTCTTTGGGCAACCTCATCAAAGCCAACTCCACGCTTTGGTGTTACTTTAACATCGATCATTGCGGTAACGCCTTCATGCCCCTCCACTTTCGACCAGTCCACAATGCTCGTATAACGGACAACTACTTTCATATCTTCCAATTTGGCTACAATTTCTTTCGTCGTCTGCAAATCTTCCTCAATCATCTTAGAGATATCTTCATCTGTAATACGGGCATTTTTTTCTAAAATTTCTGCCACTTCAATTTCTTTTTCTGTCAACTTCATTTATATCCCTCCAAATTTTTGAGCGAAAATTTTTCCCCGTTAAAGGGCACAAGAGCCACTTTCCTTTGTAAGCAACAGCTTTGCTGAAATAGAAAGACAATTTTCCATCGCAATCGTTTCTTCGAAGGAAAACTCATATATCTTCTGAATTTCTGCAGCAAGTTCCTCTACATTGTCGGTTTTATGGACAGCATAGACACAATCTGCAATTTCGGTATCATAATTCCCCACACCAATCTTAAAGGGATCCCATTCATTCAAAAGCACTATAAGCTCTACGTTCACTTCTTGGTTATTCATACTTTCACCTTTATTCCTATTTTGCTGTCCATATTTTATCATAAAATATGTGCCGTTAACACGATTACAACCAAAATGGGCTAATTTTTTGCTGTGGATTTTATGAACCAGCACCGACCAATTAGTCCTATTATTTACTTCATACATTTTATTGCAGAATCATTGACAAAATAGAAAACGAGGAATATCCTAAGATAAAGTTGCGCTAAGGAAACATTTTATCATATAGGAAAAAACCAAAAGAAATCAGGTGAACAAATTGGAAAGAAGTAAACAGGCTTCTCATGTAGATTCTGTTTTAAACGGTCCTAAAGGAATCAAAAAGTTTCTGCCGTTTCTTGGTCCTGCCTTTATCGCCGCCATTGCCTATATTGATCCAGGTAATTTTGCTACAAATATCGCTGCAGGCTCCCAATACGGTTACTTATTATTATGGGTTATCTTGTTTTCTAATATTATGGCCTTAATCATTCAATCATTATCTGCAAAGTTAGGAATCGCTACTGGAAAAAACCTCGCTGAAGTAGCGCGGGAGGAATTTCCTAAGCCCGTCAGCATCGGATTATGGATTCAAGGTGAACTAGTCATCATTGCTACCGATTTAGCCGAATTTATCGGCGCTGCACTTGGGATATATTTACTTTTTGGTATCCCAATGCTTGAATCCAGCATCATTGCTGCAATCGGCAGCTTTGCGATATTGGAGCTTCAAAGAAGAGGCTACCGCTCCCTTGAGGCTGGAATTACTGCTATGCTGTTCATTGTTGTCTTATCATTTATTGCACAAATGTTTTTCGCTAAACCGGATTTACAGTCAGTAATGCATGGTTTGTTTACACCACAGTTTAAAGGTACGGACAGTGTACTGCTTGCTGCAGGAATACTTGGGGCAACGGTTATGCCACATGCCATCTATTTACACTCTGCCTTAACTCAAAAGAGAATTGTCGGAAGAACGGATAAAGAGAAGAAAATGATCTTCCGTTTTGAGTTCTTTGATATCCTTATCGCCATGTTGATTGCAGGCTTTATCAATGCTGCTATGCTTATCGTGGCGAGTGCATTGTTTCATGCAAATGGCTTTGTTGTTAATGACCTTGATGTTGCCTTCACGCATTTCGAGCAATTAGTTAGTCCGTTATCTGCCATATTATTCGGTTTAGGACTTTTAATTGCAGGCTTGTCCAGCTCTTCTGTTGGTACAATGTCCGGAGATGTTATCATGCAGGGCTTCATCAATTTCCGAATTCCGATTTATGTTAGAAGGCTGATTACCATTATCCCGCCAATCATCATCATTGCTTCAGGGGTTAATCCAACTTCGGCATTAGTATTAAGCCAGGTTATCCTGTCCTTTGGGATTGGCTTTGCTTTAATCCCACTAATTATGTTTACTAGCAGTAAACGAATTATGGGCAGTTTGCGGAATACAAGGATAATCACTATTCTTTCTTGGATTATTGCAGCAGTTATCGTGCTTTTAAACTTATTCTTGCTTTACGATACTTTTTTCTAACTATTACTATTTAAAAAAAGCATGTGAACAGTTGCGTTCCATGCTTTTTTTTGATTATTTTTTTATTTCTCCACATGAAACTCTGTTCCCAGAATCACCAGCAGGCTGTGTCATTCCATCGTCTTCTTGTTCTGTTATCACGATAGAAGTGCCCTTTGGCGTAAATAATGAATTTTTCGCATCGCGCAGTGTAACCTGCGGTGCCATTAACTCTGCCTTTACAGAACCATCTGCCTCAACAATTATATTGGGAAGATCACCTGCGTGCGCTCCTTTCGGGTGCAGCAAGCCATGCTCTTTGTCCTCAGGATTTAAGTGATTACCAGCGCTCTGAAACTCAGGAGCCTCACATTTTCCTATTTCATGAATGTGAATCCCATGCACTCCAGGTGTTAGCCCCTTTAAATTAACTGTAAGCATCACTCCTGATGTTTGCTCTTCTATATTGATTGTCCCCAAGGAATCGCCGACATCATTAAACATTTCCACATCTACCTTAGATACATCTCCTGACGCACAACCTGTAATAATAAGAAGTGCCGCTATCATAGGCATGATTTTTTTCATTTACGAACTCCTCCAATATCGATAATAGGAGTATTATTTGTAGAAATAATCAAATTATGCCAGTTCTTCTATTTCTAACATAACTATTGGATATGGTACTATTTAAGAAAGATTGTACTAGGAGGCGTATGAAATGGAAGTTCTTGCAGTTGGTACTAAGGTTACCGCCATTTATAAAACAGGAAAATACATCGGTGAAATTACAGATATTCGCAGCAATAGCTATTTGGTTCGAGTATTGGCAGTGCTTAAACACCCCATGCAAGGGGATTTACACAATCCGAAGCAAGCAGAAGGCGTCTTTTTCCATGAAAGGAAGGCACTTTCATTCAGAGAGCAAATGAACACGCCTAAGCCAATGGTAAAACCATTTGAAGAGGAAATACCCGACTACAGGACATCACTTTTACTAGCTGTCGATAAAATGCGCTCAGACCTTACGGAGGACAATTCAGTATTTGCGGAAAAAAGCTTAAGAAATCTTGAAATACTGGAAACGGAGTATAACCGTGTTTACAAAAAAGCATAAGGGCTGAAAAAACAGCAAAAAAATAAAAGGGTGGCAACTAATAATACTTAGCTGTCAATCCTTTTTTTATGCAAATTTATTATAAAACTTGGATAGATCAATTAAATCACCGATAGTTGTCGTTTCTGTTTTCCCTAAGTATCTTTTGTCTTTTTCGACGAATTTAAAGATATCAAAGGTTGTAAGGGCATCGTCCAAGGCTCGATGATGTTTCCCTGTCCCTTCACTGCCATACTCTCGCACTGCTTTCCACAAACCAGTCTGGTTTTGGTCTCCAAAAAACCTTTTGTACTCCATAGACAGATCAACTTCACTACAGAAATGAGGAAATGCTGCACCTGCCATGCTGCAATTGCTTTTGAGCACCTTCATGTCCATATTGCCCCATGTTACGACAATATTTGAGTAGCCGCTGCCAATCTCCTTGATTTTTTCCAGCAAGCCCAAGAATGTAATCCCGTTATCGACTTGCTCCTGAGTAATATGTAAGAAGGACTTACATCGCTCTGAAAGAATGGGAAATTTGTTAGGAGCCACATAGGCAGAGTAGGTTTCTCTTATCTTGTCATTAACGACAGCAACGATGCCGACTTCAATAATTTCCGGCTGAAACCCTTTATATTTAGTGTTTCTTTCTGGCATTGTAAACTCAAAGTCTATAAACAAATGCTGTTGCTGCTTCTCCATCTTTTCACCTTCTTTCTTCAGAATATCCGGTCGACTAAATTTTATAAAAGCCTTTTCTTCTATTATAACAGAATATTCACGAAGCTTTAAAATTTTCTATTTATTTTTTTGTTAACTTAAATCGTAATATTTTATCCCGTTTTTTTGCAAAATACTTCATGCATACATGCCAAAAATCCTTTATGCTTTTATTAACATCTTATTAATGAGGGAAAAGAAATGAGAAGAAGACTCGGAATTATTTTTACACTTTTAATGCTGTTTAGTTTAGTTGCTGTCCTTTATTTGACAGCAGTAGAAAAAAAGAACTATATTAGCTTTCATAAATTTTTAGATGACAGTATCCCGCTGTCTTCCATGAAGCTTGCTCAATCTAGCTTTATTACCGATACTGATGGAAAAATCATTTCGGAAATCAACCCTTCAACAGGAATAAGAAAAATGGTACCAAAAGAAGAAATCCCCCAATATGTGAGGGACTTATTCATATTGTCAGAGGATCAACATTTTTATGACCATGTTGGGTTTGATCTTCCTGCTATCGGCAGGGCTATTCTGACTAATGCCGAATCAGATTCAATCGAACAAGGCGGAAGTACCATTACACAGCAGCTTGCAAGGAATATGTTTCAGTCCTACGACAAGACATACAACCGCAAACTGAAGGAACTGCTTTATGCCTATGAATTAGAAAGAAAATGGACAAAGGAAGAAATCCTGACCCAGTATATCAATGCCGTTTATTTTGCTAATAATATATATGGCCTAGAAGCTGCAGCAAATTATTATTTCAACAGCAAGGCTAGCGACCTGTCAAAAGCAGAGCTGACCTTTTTGGCGAGCATACCAAATAACCCCACTATTTATGATCCGAAAAAGCATTTTGAGCAAACAAAAAAAAGACAAGCTCGGTTAATACAGTTAATGAAGAAGGAAGGGAAGATTTCCGTAAAGGAAGCGGAGAAAATGACACAAGAAAAAATCACGCTCCACCTTCAAAAGAAAACGGACCTTTATCCTGATTATGTCACATATGTAGAGGATGAATTAAGAACGCTTGTTTCTGTAAAAGCAGGCTATGCAGAAAAAATAAAAAATGCAGATGAACAGGAAACAGAGGCACTTAGCAAAAAACTTGATGCAGAGGTTCAAACTGTTCTTGAGCAAGGGGTTATTATTCATACAGGATTAGATCGCAAGCTGCAGGATAAAGCTGTTAATGCTGTTAAAAGCTCACTTAGCTCGATAGATGCAGAGGGAGCTGCTGTTGTCATCAATCATAACAGCCATACAATCAGTGCGCTTGCTGGCGGAAAAAAGTATCAAAAATACGACTTTAACAGAAGTTATCAGGCGTATCGCCAGCCCGGCTCTGCAATTAAGCCATTGCTTGTGTACGGACCTTATCTTCAGGAAACAGGCAAGAATATTTCTAGTCTTGTGAATGCAGATGCGTTTTGTAAGGATGGCTACTGTCCGCAAAATTACAGTGGACAAGGATATGGCAACGTGTCATTGGAGCAGGCTTTTATTCACTCCTATAACACGCCTGCTGTCAGGCTTGTTGATGAAATTGGATTAGAGACTGCATTTAGCTATTTAGCCCATTTTCCATTTAAGAAGGTAACAGAAAAGGATGTTCATTTGTCCTCTGCAATTGGCGGATTCACGACAGGCATGTCACCATTAGAGTTAACGAATGCTTACACGGTATTTGGGAACGATGGCAACTTCGAAAGCTCTCATGCTATTACCTCTGTTACAGATCTTAACGGTAAACTGCTATATAAATGGGAGGAAAAAGGAGCAAAAGTTTGGAATTCAGACACAAACGACAAAATGAGAGCACTGCTCAAGAAAACAGTCACTGCCGGAACTGCCAAGAAGGCAAGCTTTCCATCCGCTTATCTCGGTGGCAAAACAGGTACTACTAATGATTATAAAGACTACTGGATGGTCGGATTATCCAAGGATATTACCGTCGGCGTCTGGGTCGGAAACGATTCACCAACAAATCTGAAGAGCATCGAAAGCAAAGCGCCACATTTGTCCATTTGGAAAAAGATAATGACGCCATAAATACCATTTATTCTGAACAAATGGTTCAGAATAAATGGACACCACTGATAAGGTGGTCGTTTGGAACGTTGAAAGGCTTCGGCGCTTATGCACCGAAGCCTTTCTGTTCGTGAAAAAACATTTCCGTAATCCAGCTTAAATGGGCAGGCTGCCAATTATAGCATTGTAAAGCTTAATACATAACAAAATGAATCCGGTTATCATGACAGCCCATGTTAATACTTGAAAAAAGATATAAAAAACAATGCCACTAAAACTGAGACTGCTGCTCGCTGAATTGACAAAATAGACGAAATAAACAAGCGTTGTCACTACAAAAATACCAAGCAAAAGTGCATAGCTGTAAACACCAAAAAGCGACAGAATGCTTCCACAAAAATAGATTAAGCTCCCTTTCCTTGTCTTAATCAGGCTTTCACCTTTTGAATCAATGGAGAAAAATAATAACGATAATCCATTCAAAGTATCTGCAATAAGTTTGAGTGCAGATAAGGCCATAAAAATAAAAACACAAAAAAACAGCAATAATGCGAGCCTTATCCCTGTTTCTGAAAAAAACTCAAGCAGACCTTCATACATTCCCAGCCTCTTAAAAACAGCAATAATACTTGATTGAATACGGATAGCAAATGATAAACTAAAAAAACTTATTGAAAAAAGCGGAAAGTAACTTGTCAAATAAGTATTCATCTAATTCCCTTTAAATCTCCTTATACTTAACATTATCTTAACCACACTGCTTTTATTGTAGTAAAAAAGACATTATTGTGCAAAACTCTATAGAAAAAAATGAGTGCTCTCCTCCTATTTTTTCCTAATAAAATCATTTATACCCCTACTTTATTTACAAGCTAAGCACAAGCATTAACATTTAGAATAATTTGAACAAAGGCAAACAATATTGTAATATGTACCAACAGATCACAAGGCTAACAACATACAAAAAAGAGCATATTATTATTGTCCTGTTACGGACAAACTTGAATCGGGGTGAAACTAAATGGAAAATATTCGTGAAGGCTTAATTCCAACTGTCTTAGGTACTGCAGTAACAACAGCTGGTATTGTTATGAAACAAAATCGCAGAATCGATTCCATGGTTTCTAATACTGTGTTCGGCTTTGGCTTGGCACATATTGTACTAGGAGCAATTGATTTAGTGGAACACCGTAATAAGTAAAATTCCCAGCATTAGTGCGAAATGTAATTTTTTCGCCTAATGCTTTTTATTTCTCCAAAGTGTAGAAAAGTATGTAAATTGTTCATATGAAAAACAGGGGAAGAATACGATTAAATATCCACTATTCAAAGTGATTGGAGTGAATAATATGTTTAGACAACAAACTCATCGCTGTTACCCCTTTTCACCAATACCTATTCACCCATATTTATTCTACCCATATCCATTTCGCCAGCTGCCAGAAGTAAAGCCAGACCAGTTTGTAAAGAGCGCTCAAAATAGCTTGATATTGTTAACAGATGCAAGGACTCTTATGACAAGATTTCAATCAAAGGATTATGCAAGACGGGTTATGCAAGCAGCACAATCCTCCAACACCAATGCTGTTAACGAATTACTGCGAACAAGCGGCATTACCCATCTCCCAAAGGTAAAATATACTCCTGACGGAATTACATTGGATTTTGATAATAAAAATGCCCCTCCTTGCTGTTATTTAACATTAAAGCTGCGCTGGAGCGAACTTTAAAAAAAGAAAAACCCGCATGCAAATGATGCGGGCGATAACTTCTTAATAATATGGGTAAGGGCCGTACGGGCCTGGGCCATAAGGAACCGGACCATAAGGGACTGGAGGTCCATAAAAATAAGGTCTTGGTCTTACTAAAGCGCCGCCTACTGCTCCACCAACTAATCCGCCTATTAAACCACCAACTAACGGTGCGCCAAAAAATATTCTTGAGTCATGAGGATGTCTATATCCATACATCTGTTGCATTGCCTCCTCTTCTTTGTGTTCTATTTATCCTTACTCTATTACATATGCATCTGTCCCTTTTTTGGACTGGGCAAAAGCCTCACACAAGGAAATTCCCCTAAGTTATAGGCTTGGGGGATTTCCTTATTTTAAGCACCTTTCACCCACTGCTTGTTTATACTATAAGGAAATCTTTAACTACAGGAGGATAATCATATAGATGAATGAGTTATTCGATCTTACAGGAAAGACGGCTATCGTAACAGGTGGTGGAAGAGGGTTAGGAAAAGAAATGGCTGCATGCTTAGGAGAAGCTGGCGCCAATATTGTAATTTGTTCGAGAAAGCTTGAAAATTGCAGTGAAACAGTGGAATTTCTTAAAGCAAAGGGAATTCAAGCAATCGCACTTGCGTGTGATGTAGCAAATCAAAAAGAAATAGAAGAAGTAATTGTAAAAACCGAGGAACAGTTTGGCTCGATTGACATCCTTATTAATAATAGCGGAACTTCCTGGATAGCTCCTACATTAGATTATCCTGAGGATAAATGGGACAAAGTCATGGATGTTAATGTAAAGGGAGCCTTCTTATTTTCACAAGCTGCTGCAAAAAAAATGCTTCAGCAAAAATCAGGAAAAATTATCAATATCTCCTCTGTGACTGCTTTATTCGGCACACACCCACTCTTTTTAGACGCCATTGCTTATAACACCAGCAAGGGTGCTATTATCACATTAACAAAAGAACTGGCAGTTAAGCTCGCTCCTTATAATATTCAAGTGAATGCAATTGCACCTGGCTTTTTCCCAACAAAGATAACATCTGTCTTAGAAAAACACGAAAAACAGCTTTTAATGAAGATACCAGCACATAGGGCTGGTGATTCAAAAGATTTAAGAGGACTGACACTTTTATTAGCAGGTTCTGGTTCTGATTATATAACTGGACAGACAATTGCCATAGATGGTGGCATGTCATCCATGCTTTAAGAGTAGCTTAGCAATTTAAAAAAATAATGAACAAATGAAGAAAGGATGTTTTTTATGGGTCAGGTTACCTTAGATGTATATGATTTACTGAAACGAGGAGGAACTTTCCTTCAATTCCAAATCAATAATATGATTCAAAATCAGCTTAATAATTATTCCCTAATTGAATTAGCCAAGTCGCAACCAAAAGCGCTTGCCAAAAAAATAAAGCTAGTTCAAAAATATACAGAACAGACTGCTACCATTTTGAATTTCCCAACTAAAACGGATTTATCCAATGCTACTCAGCTCATTATTCAATCAGAAGAAAAAATTGATAATATTGATGACCAAATTTATCAAATGACAAGAATGCTGCAAGAGATGAAAGAGCTTGTTGAAAAGATTGCTGCAAGCGAGGAAACAAATTCTGAACCAATTTCTCTTAGTTTAAGTGAAGAAATCGCCAAGCAAGAGGAAGAAATTGCGTCCCTTCAACAAGAAATGCTGGATGTTAAACAGAAAATGGCCGAGCAAAAAGAACAGTTTTATTTGACAGAAGCATCCTCTGATGACCCTTATAAGGTGAATTAACTATGGTGCTGAAACGATTTTCCACATTTTTCGGGGCACTTACGGAGGAAGATATACCTGTCGGCCTCTCCGAAAGGTACCCTATTTGGAAGACAAACAAAACAACCCTCTGGTATTATCCAGCTCGGCAAAAAAAGTTTAAAGAACCGATTTTCCTTATATATTCTATCGTTAATAAGGCATATATTTTAGACTTGGCTCCATCAATCAGTCTGATTGAGTCCTTTACAAATGCTGGATATGACACCTATTTAATTGATTTTGGCATTCCTGGCTTTGAAGATCGCGACACATCAATTGATGACTATATTACAAAGTATATTGATAAAGGCTACCAGCGCGCACTGCGTCATGCAGGCACCGACGAAATGACGGTCATTGGCTTTTGCCTCGGCGGAACACTTGCAGCCGTTTTTGCGGCGGTTACGAAGGCAAAAATAAAAAATCTGATACTAGCCGTATCACCAATTGATTTTTCTAGTTTCCCTATGTATGATAAATGGCTTAAAGCGCTCCGCAACGGAGAAATTGAAATGGAGGAATTTACTGATGCCATTTCGATGGTTCCACCGGACTTTATTAAATATGGAACTAGAATGATTGCAGCACCTGTGTCCTACAGCCACTATTTGGCATTGCTGAACAGAGTCGATGATCCAAAATACCGGGAGAAATGGCTGAGAATGAACAAATGGACACTTGACCATATCCCGCTTCCAGGCAAGGCATTCAAGCAGCTTATGAATGACTATATCCGTGATAACAAAATCGTGGAAGGCGGCTTGGAAATTAACGGAGAGCCTGTCGACTTCAGCAATATTACTTGTAACCTGCTTGTATTTTCCACTAAATATGATCCACTTGTCCCAAGCACCCTTTGTGAGCCCATCATGGACGTCGTTGGCAGTGAGGATAAGACATTCGTTTTGTTTGAAGGTGGTCATGCATCGTTAGTTGCTAACAAAAACATGCCATACCCAATGGAAGAATGGCTTTATAACCATTGCATAGAGATAGATGGAGCGGACTCTAATTAATCCCATTGAATAAAAAGAAGCTGTGCCTTATGAGCACAGCTTCTTTTTCGTTTAATCCTCTTGACCAAATCTTTCGACCAATAAAGCTAACGTTCTTGTCATGACGCCTGTAGCACCCGCTTTTTGCAGCTCTGAATTTTTACTCGTATAGGATGTGCCTGCAATATCCAGATGTACCCATGGTGTGCCTTCTGCAAATTCTCCAATGAAAGCACCCGCAACAATTGCATGTCCTTCTCTCCCAGGAGAATTATTTAAGTCTGCTACTGGACTATTTCTTACTCTTTTTTTATGGCTTTCAAAAATCGGCAATCTCCAGATAGGTTCTCCTGCTTCATACGATGCTTCAAGTACTTGTTCAAACAGCAATTCATCATTCGTCATTGCACCTGTCGTTTCCATCCCAAGCGCAACAATGACACCACCTGTTAATGTAGCGACATCAACAAGATAGTTTGCACCATGATGTTTTGCATAAGTAACAGCATCTGCAAGCACTAATCGGCCCTCAGCATCAGTGTTCAACACTTCAATTGTTTTTCCACTCATGGATGTAATAACGTCATCTGGTTTAAAGGCAGATCCGCTTATCATATTGTCTGTTGAAGCAATAACAGCCACAACATTTTGTTCTGGCTTAAGCTCTCCGACAATTTCCATTGCGCCAAGAACTGCTGCAGCACCACCCATATCTGTCTTCATTCCAACAATGCCGTCCTTCGGCTTGATCGAATAGCCACCAGTGTCGAAGGTGATTCCTTTCCCGACAAGACCGATAACATCTGTCCATTCTTCTTTTCCTTGATATTTTAGTACAATCATCTTCGGAGGTTCTGTCGAGCCTTGGTTTACAGCAAGAATTGCGCCCATGCCAAGCTTAAGCATATCCTCTTTCTCCAGTATTTCGACTTCAAATCCATATTTTTCACCGAGCTTTTCTGCATATGCAGCCATATCCGTTGCAGTCAGCATATTACCTGGCAAATTAACAAGTGTTCTTGCCGAATTTGTTCCGCTGCCATATGTATAGCCTACGTTTGCAGCCGCCTGAATTTCTTTCTCATCTGTTTGACTATATAAAATGATTTCCTCTATCTTTTTGTCTGGCTCATTTGATTTTTGCTTATAGCCTGTATATTCATATGTAGACAATGCAAATGCTTCTGCTAAAGCATGTGCAGCATCAAGCGAATCAAGGGCATCTGTAGTAAAAGAGTTCAACAGAACGGCAGCTTGTTGATACTTCCATTTAGACAACTCTTGAAAAACAGCACCGTAAACCTCTTGCAAATCATGGAAGGATAATTCCTTTTGTTTTCCTAATCCTGCGAAAACAATTCTTTTGGCACCAATCTTACCAAAAGTATGAACAATATGTATTTGGTTTTTCTTTGCGGAAAGATCGCTTTCCTTTAATAATTTTGTCAGCTCACCGTCAAAGGCCTCGTCTAATTCCGCTAATTGGCCTTCCAGTTTAATAGATTTCTCAAACAATCCGACTACTATACATTCTAATTTATCTGTAAAGTTCCATTCTTGTTTTAATGTAAACATTCTTTTTCATTCCTCCATTCTTCTAATCCATTTTCTATTATAGCGGACCTTTAGATATTTCGTATAGCTAATTACTTTTCACTATCAGAAAATTGCTTTTTTAAGTAGAACTTCATCATTTTGGTTATGTTATAATAGTAATAAAGTGATTTTCTTTCAATTAACACTATTTCCATAATTGCGGTCTTTTATTATAGAGATGATTAATTTGCTGCAATAAGGGTAATGTTTTATTTTATAGAAATACATAACCTTGAGGTGATTTTTTTTGGAACTTCTTATTAACTTTCCTTTTTTAGCAAGTCTTGCAGCAATTTTCTTCGCTCAATTCGTTAAGGTTCCTATTACTTTTTTTGTTACAAAAAAAATTGATTGGTCTCTGTTAACAAGTACAGGAGGAATGCCTAGTTCTCATTCGGCTGCAGTGACGGCACTGGCCACAGGGGTAGCCATGGAAACTGGTGCTGATTCACCGATTTTCGCAGTTTCTGCTATCTTCGCAATCATCACAATGTTTGATGCAACAGGAGTAAGAAGGCAAGCTGGAGAACAAGCTATCGTTCTGAATCAACTTGTGAATGATTTTAATAAATTTGTGGAGGATGCAAAGGACTGGCAACAAAAACCTGAACAGCAGAAAAGAAAACAGCTGAAAGAGCTTCTTGGACATAAGCCGATTGAGGTTTTCTTTGGAGGTCTTACCGGAATTGCACTGACACTTATACTTGATTTAATCTTTCGATAAAAAAAAGTTCCACAAGATTTTCTTGTGGAACTTTTTTTTATTTACTTTCAGCACTAGTATATTGCGAACGGAACACCTGCATAGCCTTTGCCTCATTAAAGGCTGTTAAAGTATCCTCTGTCAGTTTTCCTTTACCCATTTCAACAACGTATACATCAACTGTTTTCTTACCCCACTGGCTGTAGACATCATCAACTGTTTCATAATATAAGTCAAGCTTGTTCCCTTTTATGGCAGAGCCTGTATCTGCTACTACCCCAAAACCATAGTCAGGAATAAAAAGCACTGTTCCAATTGGGAAAACACTTATGTCAGCAGCAATTGTGCTGTATAAATCTCGTTTTACTTTCACTCCAGAGTATGTAATGCCAAATGACGGATGATTAGGATTTTTTCCTGTCGATTCATAACCAGCAGTATAGCCAGTAGCCACAACTTGCCTTTTTTGATATTGTGACCAATCTCTATCTTCAAGTAATGGCGGGTTTCCTTCAACCTCAGTGCTAGAAGATATTTGCGTCGTATCAGCAAGGGCTTCCTTCAAGTTTTTAAAACCAAAGCCAATTTGTTTAAAAGTATGATTGAGATAGTTATCTTCTTTTGTTTCCTCATTATTTGAAAGATGGAATGAACTTGCTTGAACGCCTGAAATGGATTGAAATGTTGTTAATAGTGCTGCAACGAAAAGGAAGGTCATTCCGACCCTTCTAAGAATTTTTTTATTTGTCATATAATTCAACTCCTCCAAAACTATTCATTTCCCAAAATAAAGACAATTATTCACAAATAGTTTAAAAGAGAAGCTTTTTTCCTAGTAAATTAACAAAAATTGTTATAAAAAGGCGGTTTTTTTCTGGAATAAAGCATGTTTTTAGCGTTTATTCTGGCTAAAAAGCTTGCAGCTTACTCAGGTAAGTTCCCTGCATATGCTCTATTTATAAGTATAAGCGCATGTTTTACATATTTTAAGAGAAGATATAAAATCAAAGAAGTGAGAAATAATATCAATTATGATATGATATTGATTAGAATTTTAACTTGATGTAGGAGGGTATCTTCATTGAAAGAGGATCAAACAATTTATGACATAACGGTTATTGGCGGTGGTCCAGTAGGGATGTTTACTGCGTTTTACGGAGGAATGAGACAAGCTACTGTGAAAATTATCGAAAGTCTCCCTCATTTAGGCGGGCAGCTTACTGCACTTTATCCTGAAAAATATATATATGACATTGCCGGCTTCCCGAAAGTCCGAGCCCAGGAGCTTGTTGATAACCTTAAGGCACAAATGGATAAGTTTGAGCAGGCAATCGTACTGGAGCAAGCGGTTCAAGGCTTGGAAAAACAGGCTGACGGTGTGTTCAAATTAACAACAGACAAAGAAGTTCACTTCACTAAAACGGTGGTTATTACTGCTGGAAACGGTGCTTTTCAACCACGTAAGCTTGAATTGGAGCAGGCAAAGAATTATGAAGGCAAAAACCTGCATTACTTCATCAATGACCTAAATCAATTTGCAGGCAAAAAAGTAATGGTGTTTGGCGGTGGAGATTCCGCGGTAGACTGGGCATTGATGCTTGAGCCTATTGCTGACACTGTTTACCTTGCACACAGAAGAGATAAATTCCGTGCTCATGAACACAGTGTGGAAAACTTGAAGAATTCAAGTGTGCAAATTAAAACTCCTTATATTCCATCAGAGCTTATTGGAGAAGAAGCAATTAAACAAGTTGTCCTTGAAAATGTGCAAACACAAGAAAAAGAAGTGATTGATGTAGATGCTGTTATCGTCAACTACGGATTTGTCTCTTCACTTGGTCCAATTAAAGACTGGGACTTAGCAATAGAAAAGAATTCTATCGTTGTTAACAGCAAAATGGAAACAAATATTCCAGGAATATATGCAGCTGGTGACATCTGTACATATGACGGTAAAGTTAAGCTGATTGCATCAGGCTTTGGCGAAGCACCGACTGCGGTAAACAACGCAAAATCATATCTTGATCCAAAAGCAAGAGTACAGCCGCTCCACAGTACATCCATGTTTAAGGATGAATAAGAAAAAAGCCTTTTCCGCAATGCGGAAAAGGCTTTAAATATTTTAACACTCTTCTGGAGAACCTGCATTTACCGCCGTGCGGAAGGATGACCCGCATCCGCAAGATGCAATGGCATTTGGGTTATCGATTGTGAAACCGCCGCCCATTAAGGATTGTTTGTAATCAATTTTTGTTCCTTTTAGGATGGCTGTATCGTTATTATCAACAATAACCTGTATGCCGTGCTGTTCTGTCAGATAGTCATTGTCTTCTTTTTCTGGTGCGAAGCCCATACCATAAGATAAACCGCTGCAGCCTCCACCTTTAATTGCTACTCTTAAGAAAGAGCCTTCTTCCTCATTTTCCTTCATCATTTCTTTTATTTGTAATGCTGCCGCTTCCGTTAAGTGCAATACTTCTTCTGTCATGAATATATCCTCCATTTCGTTAGTGTAGCCTTTCTCTATATTATATACCGCAAAACACAACTACTCAACTCGTGCAACTCGCTAATAACATACCAATTAATTGCATTACCTTTAATCGAAAAGTCATGTTTTTTTTAAAAATACAATTTCTAAATAGGTATTTAATCTTAATAAGATGTATAATAGTAGTATAATATAACTACTTTTTAACGAGAGGTATGAGAAAATGACGACCATTGGACCTCTTTATGACAAAAAGTGCATATGCCCTTTATGTACTGCCCATTTTACTACAAAAAAAATGCGCTCTAGATTCATTAAAGCAAAAGGCTTTGATTCTGACTTTTTTCCATTTTATGAAGAACATAATCCAACTTTGTATTATGTTAATGTTTGTCCATTATGCGGATTTGCCTATTCGGATGAAGTTGAAATTCGTTTAAAGGAGGCAGAAAAAGCCATCCTAATAAAAAATATCTCGAACAACTGGGTGCAGCAAAACTTTGGGGAAACCAGGTCAATAGGTGACAGTATTAAAACGTATAAGCTTGCTGCCTATGCAGGTATGTTAAGAAATGACAGGCATATAGCAATCGCAGGGCTATACATACGACTGGCATGGCTTTATCGATTGCTGGAGGATAGACATGAGGAAACACGCTTTATGCAGCTGGCCCTATCAGAATATGAGCTTTCCTACTCTACTGGAGATTTTCTTGGAACACAAGTATCTGAATTGAAAACGCTATACTTGGCTGGTGAGCTTTCAAGAAGAACACAAAAAATAGAGGAAGCCATCAAATACTTTTCAAAAGTAATTGAGCAGCAAAGCAGAACGGTTGAGACAAAAATTATCAGTTTAGCAAAAGACGGCTGGCATAAAATTAGAGACTTGCAACAAGCATAAATAAAAAGCAGGCGAATTTATCCGCCTGCTTTTTATGCTTCCTATATTAAAACATCGGGTTTTCTTCAATATGCTTGTACACATTTTCTACAAGCTCCTTAGATGTTTCACCTGTTACTATTTCTCCATCTACCAAGGCAAATAATGCTTCTCCGCATTGTCCGCACATGCCTAAACAGCCATAATCTATAACATCCAGTTCATCATCCTGTTCTAAGAGTAGCTTTGCCTCCTCAGAACCAGATGCTAGATTGCTTAAACAAAATTCAACTATTGGTTTAAACAATGTAATCACCTCTTCAATAAAACATATACTAACTTTTTTTGTTTTATTAATCAAGCATTACTATGTTTCTTATTTCTTCCTCATTTACGAATAAACTGCCCATTCCTCATAATATACTCTTAAAGAATGACAACTAAAATTGGAAGCAAGCAGGCATTGTTACATACAGCCTTTTGTTCAAATATAAACATGATACAAACTAATGGGGAGGTTATATGAAAAAACTAATTATTCTCGGCGGCGGCTATGGTGGAATGACGCTCCTGTCACGACTGATTTCCAATCTACCATATAATATAATGGTCATCCTTATTGATAAAGCCCCATACCATTTTCTAAAAACAGAGTTCTATGCTCTAGCAGCAGGCACTGTTTCAGATGAGCATATCAGGATTCCCTTTCCAAAACATCCCCAAGTATCCATTCTAAATGCAGAAGTAGCCAGTATCGACAGATCAGTATATACAGTGAACCTAGTTAATGGAGAAAGTATGGAATATGATGATTTAGTCATTTCCTTAGGCTGTGAGGATAACTTTCATGGTATAAAGGGTGCCGCTGAGTTTACACATAGCATTCAAACCAAAAGCAAGTCACAAAAAACCTATTCTGAGCTTAATAACTTGGCTGCAGGCGCAAAAGTGGCAATTATTGGCGGTGGATTAAGTGGTGTAGAACTCGCTTCAGAATTAGCAGAAAACCGAACAGATTTGCAGATTACCTTGTTCGATCGGGGAAGTACCATTCTTTCCTCTTATCCACCAAAGGTGAGCGCTTATGTAGAAAAGTGGTTTGAGGATCACCATGTAGAACTTCACAAAAACTCAAATATAACTTTAATTGAAGAAAATACTTTATATAATAAAGAAGACCCTCTTCCCTTTGATTGCATTGTCTGGACTGCTGGTGTTATGCCAAGCAAGATAGTTGCTGACCTGACAGTCGCGAAGGATAAAAAAGGTCGCATATTGTTAACAGACCTTCATCACTTGCCTGCTGATGATAAGATATTCGTGGTTGGTGATTGTGCCAGCCTTAATCTGCCACCAAGTGCACAGCTGGCAGAAAAACAGGCCGAGCAAGTCGCAGCAGTTCTTATTGCCCGTTGGCAAGGAGCAAAGCCTCCCTCCTTACCTCCAATAAGATTAAAAGGAGTATTAGGCTCACTCGGAAAAAAACACGGTTTCGGGCTCGTTGCTAACACTGCCTTAACTGGGCGAATCCCAAGAATTCTAAAGCACAGTATTTTGTGGAAGGATAAAAATAAAAAAAAAAGCTAATACACTCTGTTTATAAAATATGGACAAAAAGATAAATATGCCAAGGCAAAAAAATAATTATTTCGCTCTAAACAATACCTGAACTATTCCGCCTATTATTTGCTTGGAGTTGGCGTAATAGTTCAGGTGTTTTGCTGCTTAGATATAAATAACGGAGTGAATATTCGCACAATTAAACCTAAGCTTTCAAGCTATTCTCTATTTAAGGTGGTTTTTTTAACGCCTCCCTGTATTCATTACTGAGCGCTTAAGTAGCCATACTTCTCAAATTCCTCATAGATACGCTTTAGCTTTGGATTTCCTTCACCAATTATTTCATTCTCAATAACTACAACTGGATAAAATAAATCCTCTTCAATGACTCTATGGCAAAATGCATTTTTTTCTTCCTCGTAATTTGCTTGGAAAATATCATAATAATGAATTTTAAAGCTTTGATCAGGAAATTTTCTGCTTATGGCAGCCTGCAGCCACTCATATGTATCTTTTGAAGAAGGGAGATTCACACAGCTTGCACAAATTTGCTCTGCTCCATATATGCTGACTTCGAGCTCTTTTTTCATTTTTCTTCCTCTCTTTCCTGCTTGTTTTCTGCTTTACAGTGTTGACATTTACACTCTTTAACGAGACAATGCAAACTGGAATTGATTGTTTAATGATTTCGTGTTTCTAGAATAGATTTTTCTCTTTAATGTGATTATAATAAATTATAGGAAAGGAGTCGATATGAATGGCAGAATTAGAAATGAAAGAACAAGTACAAGAAGTATTAGATAAATTACGCCCATTCCTTCTAAGAGATGGCGGGGATTGTGAATTGGTAGATGTGGAAGACGGTATCGTTAAGCTTCGTTTGCTAGGAGCTTGCGGAAGCTGCCCAAGTTCGACAATCACACTAAAAGCAGGTATTGAGCGTGCGCTTTTGGAAGAAGTTCCAGGAGTATATGAAGTAGAGCAAGTATTCTAAGTATATGAACAGCCAAGAAATAAAAAGGGCAGCCTTAAAGGCTGCCCTTTTTATTTACTCGTATATGATTTCCCTTTCACAACTGCACCTTCCTTGTCCATCTCAACAGGAAGAAGACTCATGTCTGGCAGATGCTTCTGCAATCCAGCTTTAACTGCCTCCGTTTTTCCTTTTTCAATGAAACAAAGAACTGTCGGACCTGCTCCACTTAATGCGACACCATAAGCTCCTAACAGAGGAGCCTCTTTTTCAATGAGCTCCAAGTGAGGCACAAGCTGCTTTCGGTACGGCTGATGGTATTTATCAAGAGACATCATCTTGCCTGCAAGCTTATCGTTTCCTGTCAGCAAGGCTGCAACAAGCAGGTTTGATACTGCCCCTGCTGCAACTGCTTCCGCAAAAGGCATCGCTGCTGGCAGAACATCCCTTGCTGCTTTCGTAAGCAGCTCTTCATTAGGAACAACTGCCAGCAGTTCAAGGTCTACAGAATGAATTACCTCAACATCTGCCTCCTCACCAAGCTGACAGCCGACCACAAGTCCGCCAAAAATACTAGCCCCAACATTATCAGGATGGCCCTCCATATTTGTGGCAATAGTGAATTTCTCCTCTTTAGTTAAACCGAGTTCACCTAATGCATCAGCAAGTTCAATCGCTGCGACAATTGCTGATGCACTGGAACCAAGCCCTCTTGCCAAAGGTATCTCGCTCGCAACCGTTACTCTGCATGGTGGCAATTCCTTGTTATATTGCTTTGCCACTTGTAAGGCTGTTGCAATGATGAAGTTGCTTTCATCTGCTGGAAATGCCTTCAGCTCTTCAGAAAGAGGAATAACCTCCCATTTTTCTGCTGGAGAAGCTTGCAGCTCCAAATAAAGGCTTAAAGACAAACCAATGCTGTCAAATCCCGGTCCTAGGTTTGCTGTGCTTGCCGGAACCTTAATTTGGAGCATTTCGCTTTCCATCATATATGAACGACTCCCTTAATATGAGCTGCAACTGCTTTTTCATCATTTGGAAGAACGACCGGCTTAAGCGGACTTACATCAATTGCTGTGTTTGGATCTTTTAAGCCATTACCTGTTAATACTGCTACTATCTTGCTCCCTTTAGCGATTTTTCCGCTTTGCAGATGCTTGTAAATTCCAGCGATTGATGCACATGAACCAGGTTCTGCAAACACACCTTCCTTCGCAGCAATTAAGCGATATGCAGCAATAATTTCTTCATCTGTCACTTCATCAATAATTCCTTCTGATTCCTGCTGGGCTTGTACAGCCAGCTTCCAGCTTGCAGGGTTACCGATACGAATAGCTGTTGCAATTGTTTCCGGATTTTCAAAAACGCGGTTATGAACAATCGCTGCTGCGCCAGCTGCTTCAAAGCCATGGATTTTTGGAAGTCCTGTTTGCTTTACTTCATTATATTCCTTAAAGCCTTTCCAGTAGGCACTGATATTGCCGGCATTTCCAACAGGAATTGCCAATATATCAGGCGCGCCGCCAAGTTGGTCGCATACCTCAAATGCTGCTGTCTTTTGGCCTTCCAGTCTATATGGATTAACAGAATTCACAAGGGCAACAGGCTCTGTTTCACTTATTTTGCGCACCATTTGCAACGCCTGATCAAAGTTCCCTTCAATTGAAATGATCTCTGCACCATACATAACAGCTTGCGCTAACTTACCCATAGCGATTTTCCCTTCCGGAATGACGACGATACAGCGCATGCCGGCACGTGTCGCATATGCAGCTGCGGCTGCGGATGTATTACCTGTAGAAGCACAAATAACAGTGGAATTACCTTCCTCCTTCGCCTTTGCGACAGCCATAACCATTCCTCTGTCCTTAAAGGAGCCCGTCGGATTCGTTCCCTCTGTTTTCACATAGAGCTCTACTCCCCATTCTTGAGACAGGTGTTCTAGTTTAATTAAAGGCGTATTTCCTTCATTTAATGTCAATTTTGGTGTGTTTTCGTTCACAGGTAAAAATTCTTTATATTCTTCAAGCAGGCCATTCCATCTCATTACTTAGTTCCTCCTTCTACACGGTAAGAGCTTTTTACTGTTCTGACAGATGATAAGTCTCTTAATTGAATTAATATATTTTCATAGTTTAACAAGGATGCGTGATGTGTAATTAAAACTATTTCTGCCATACCCTTTTCCTTAACAGGCAATTGCAGTATCTTCTCAAAACTAACGCCATTCTTAGAAAAGATTGATGTAATTTCAGCAAATACACCAACTGCATCTTCTACTTGTAGACGAAGGAAGTATTTGGAGTACATTTCGTCTGGTTTCTTCAAGTTTTTCTTAAACTGCGGTGTAGTTGCTGTTTTTCCATTTACACCGAGTCTCATGTTTTTAAGAACATTAACCAAGTCAGAAACAACAGCTGTAGCTGTTGGCATACTGCCCGCGCCAGGGCCGTAAAACATCGTTTCACCAACTGCCTCCCCATAAACATAAACAGCATTAAATTCATTATTGACTGCTGCCAGTGGATGGCTGTCAATTAAGAAGGCCGGCTGTACGCTTACTTCCACCTTTTCATCCTGTCGATGTGCAAAACCAATCAGTTTCATCGTATAGCCAAGCTGTTTACCATATTGGATATCTTCCTCTGTCACCTTTGTAATACCCTCTACCTTCACATCCTCAAGGCTGATATTCATGGAGAATCCTAATGTTGCCAATATTGTCATTTTACGTGCCGCATCAAGACCTTCTACATCTGATGTCGGATCGCTTTCTGCAAACCCAAGTCTTTGCGCTTCTTCTAGTACCTCTTCGTAAGCTTTACCCTGCTTGGTCATCTTTGTTAGAATAAAATTCGTTGTGCCATTCACAATACCCATCATTTTTGTAATGTGGTCTGATGCAAGGCCATCAACAAGTCCTCTAATGATAGGAATACCACCTGCAACACTTGCCTCGTAGAAAAGGTCGCAGTTATTTTCTGAAGCTACCTGCAGAAGCTTCGCTCCGTGGACAGCCATTAAATCCTTATTGGCTGTAACAACGTGTTTGCGATTTTTAAGAGCGTGAAGTAATTTCTCCTTCGTCTCTTCGACACCGCCCATTACTTCGATGATTACATCTATTTCTGGATCGTTCAAAATTTCATCTGGATTTGTTGTTAACATGTCAGTTGCAATTGAAACATCCCGGTCTTTATCTATATTTTTCACAAGTATCTTTTTTACTTTTACTGGACAGCCAATCTGGTGCATGATTTTATCTTGATGGTTCTCAATAATTTTCACAACACCTGTCCCTACTGTGCCCAATCCAAGCAGTCCTATTGATATTGTCTCCACTTTGCCATTCCCCCTAAGATGTTCTCCATAAACATACAACTGTCTTCGTATAGTAGACATTATAGTGTTTGTTCTGTTTTTTTACAAGAGGTGAATTATATATTCTTTGAAAATTTATTCAACTCTTATTTTTGTCATTTTACTGTTTTTTCTATTATAAAGTAATTCACTAAAAAAAGGGCAACTATTTTGGAAAGGATTCCCGGCATAATTCATGGCGAATTAGTATTGCCGGGAAGCTTGTGACATTTGATGCGGCACTGGCCTAACTCAATAAAGCCAGCTTAATGTGGGGATTTTTGTCTTCTTCACAGGTGCTTCAACCATTTCATAGAAGACTCGCAGAAATTCCTCTGCATCCTTTGATTGATTCAAATACTTCTTAAATTGATCCTCCAAAAAATGCCTTTCTGCCTCACTGGAACTGGAGTAATAATTTTCTACGCATTCCACGAAATGAAGGGGGAACAGCAGCCTTGCATAAATGAGCCGCCAGGAAAAGGAGCTAAGTGGTGTGACAGTTTGATAATCAGTAAAAAAACTCCTGACATCGCGGTGGTATGTCTTAATATTGATAAAATAACGTTCTCTTGTCCATTCTGCTAAATCCCTGCCACAATGGTCGAATACCCAATCAAACGGATTCTTCACATAGTATTCGCCATTCCAGGTGGACTTCATAAATCGGTTATGACAAACTGTCCCGCTGTCTATTGATGAGGTTTCGTCATCAAGCTCTGTATCAACGAGATATTGAATCGCATTTTCAGCAATTCCCATGTAGTAAGGAAATGCTTCAAGAAAAAGCTTATCGAATTCGCTTTCGGGCTCCTGATACATCTTCGTGTTCCAATAAGTTTCCATTTGATCGATTCGCTGCTCCCACATCCCTTTCCATTGTCCCATTCTGGAGATCTTCTGAACGCCAAACTGGACGGATCTGCCTCTATAATGAAATTTCCCAAGCTTTCTGCCCAATTGCTTTGACTGCAATGGCTGGAGATGTTCATTCAGCAAAACACAATATGCCTGCCCATCCACTTCCTCCCTGATATTCCCTTCCTTTGATTCTAAAAATCTGCTTACACGATGATCACCTAATCTTGTCATATGTTGCACAAGCTCTTCCAGCTCTTGGAGTTCTTCTTCCTCTTTATTATCCACCGGTATTAAAGTGTATAAATTATCATCCTTTCTGCATGCTTCATAATGTCCAAACCGCATTTCGTCTGTTACCTCTATACCGTAATGGCTGTATAAGATTTTCCGAATCATTCTATCCCTCCTCTTGCGTAAATGCCCCATCAACAATGAGCCTATATGAAAATATATGTCAGCAGCTGACAATCTTGTGTTTTTTATTTAACAAAGACCGCCACCTAAAAAAATTTTCATTTTTAAATCACACATACCTTTATAGAAGTCCTACATATACTAAAGGATATACAGCTATTATCACAGCCTGCCTGAAATTAGCGTACAGCCACTACTGGCATGATAAAAACCACACTGTGTATACATAGTGAATCCGAGAAAGAAAAGGTGATAATATGTCAGATATTACAGAAAAAACAGCTAGAAAATGGCTACATGAACGTGGAGTGACAATAGAAGATATTGCAGAACTGGTCTACTTATTACAGGAAAAGTACCATGATGATTTAGAAATGTCAGAGTGTATTCATAATGTTGAGCGAGTATTGTCAAAAAGAGAGGTTCAAAATGCTCTGCTGACAGGGATTCAGCTAGATGTGCTTGCAGAAAAGAAAATGCTCGAAGCACCACTTCAAGGCATTATTGAAAGTGATGAAAGTTTGTATGGTGTTGATGAAGTTCTTAGCTTTTCCATTGTGAATGTTTATGGCTCCATCGGCTTTACTAATTATGGTTATGTAGACAAATTAAAACCAGGTATACTAAAAAAGCTTAATGATAAATCATCAGGCAGCTGCCATACATTTTTAGATGATATTGTTGGTGCTATTGCCGCTGCAGCATCAAGCAGGCTGGCACATAGTGTCAGAGGTGAAAAATAAACGAAATAAAAAAGGAAGAGATGCAAAGGTTGCAGCTCTTCCTTTTTTTATTTCTATTCCCACTCTGACAGACTATTAACAGAATACGTTGGTTTTTTCTCGTATGTTGCTAAATGCTCTAAAGTTGTTACACCAGAGTGAACGAGCAAAGTATCAATACCAGCATTTAACCCAGCCATTATATCTGTATGATAATTATCGCCAACCATAATGGCATCTTCTTTTCCTATTCCAAGCAGCTTCAACGCCTGTTCCACTATGATTGCTTCCGGTTTCCCCATGTTAACAGGCGTAGTCTGAGTAGATACAGTAATAACGGAGGTCAGTGCCCCATTCCCTGGCAGGAGACCTCTTTCGGTCGGCAATGCAGTATCGCCATTTGTTATAATGTATTTTGCTCCTGACCGAACGGCAAGACATGCCTGCGAGAGCTTCTCATAAGTGATTTGTTGGTCCATGCCTGCTACTACAAAATCAGCACCCTCACTGTCAGCCATTATCTTTATACCTTTTTCATGAAGAGCATATCTTAAGCCCTCTTCGCCAATCATATAAACACTTGCTTCATTGTTTTGTTCATATATATATCCAGCTGCAGCCATTGCAGAGGTGAATACTTCTTCTTTTTTTGCAGGGATATCAAAATCTCGCAGCTTTTGAGCAACCTGCTCTGGTGTTTTGGTTGAATTATTCGTTACATATAAATAAGGGATTTCAAGCTTTATCAAGCGTTTGACAAAAGCAGCAGCCTCTTCAATGACCTCTGTCCCTTTATACATCGTTCCATCAAGATCAATTAAGTAACCTTTATAGTTTTTCATCAAATAAAGTCCTTTCTAGCATATGCGGCTTTAATTTTTGAAGGCAGTGACAGGACCAAGCTCATCAATTAAGTATTTTTTAACTGACTCAGAAAATGCTGTGACAGCAGGAAGCTCTTTTGCTACAGCTTTTTTAACCTGATCATGGTTAATACTCGTGTAATCATGCACCAGTGTTTTTCTTAAAGCAAGCAGCCCTTTTATCGCACTTGCATCTGCTGGAGTGAGCACTCGTTCATCTGTAAGTATGTCCATAATATCGTCATAGCTCCCCGGATCTCTCATAATAAATCCATCGATCATACTGTTACCAACATCAAGCATTGCCTCAATCATCATATGGGCTAGTCTTTCCAGTCCCAGTTTTTCCAATGGGCTGTCAAAAGCTTCTCTCTCTTTAAAAAGCTGAACTAATTGCTGCAGATATTCCAATTGCTGTCCGATCTTATTACGATCCACAAAATACATTTGAATGCCTCCTCATTAGTTCCTTTATATAGGTATGTAAATTTAACTTTAAGCAAGTGTTTGCAGGTTATTACTTAAGCTTGTCGGCCGTGCATAAAAATAACCTTGTGCTAAGTCCACTTTGTTTCTTGATAAGACAAGTGCCTCTTCAGCACTTTCAATTCCCTCTGCCACAACTACAGAGCCGACCTCTTTTGCAATAAGTAGCAAGCCTTTAAGCATGGACTCCTTTACAGAGTTCTTATCAATATTTTGGATAACAGAACGGTCTATTTTTATAATATCAGGCATAATTTCACTAATCGAATTTAAGCTTGCATAACCTGAACCTGTATCATCTACTGCGACTCGAAAGCCTATTTGACGTAAAAGCTTTAAGTTAGAAATAAAATATTCGAGCCCTTCAATTGAGTCCCGTTCTGTCACTTCAATTGTGATTTTGCTTGGAGCAATACCTTTATATTTGTTCATTAACTTCTTTAAGTCTTTAACAAAATGCTGGTTGCCTATTGTCAACGGTGTAAAGTTAATAAAAATATCATACTTCCATGTTGTCAATTTAATTTGTTCCAGCGTCTTTTCGAGTACAATCATTTCTAACTCATAAAGATGATTTGTTTGCCGGGCAACAGAAAATAACTGCAGCGGATTTTCCAGCGAAGTGCCGTGTGGACCTCGTGTCAGCATTTCACATGCTTTAACTACATTTGTCTCCACATCCATTATCGGCTGTGCCAATAAACGAATATCCTTATTTGCCACGATTTTTCCTAAGGCAATTGTCATTTCATTGAATTCAGATTTAAACCCTTTTTGGGCCATAGCTAACGCCTGTTGATAGGCCAGATAAATAGCATCCTGTAATACATCAACCTGTTTGTCAATAAACATATAGCCTGTACTTAATATCGGCCTTACTAATAGCTGGTTACTTTTTTCTTCTTCCTTCAGCTTTTCCAATATCAACTGGATGGTTGCGTCCATATTCGGGATATAATCCATCTTGTGATCTATGCTCAAAAACAGGGCAATCCCACCTTGATGGTAATCTCGAACTGCAACAATCTGTTCAGTAGGCAGCTCTTTTGTGACAACAGTTTGAAATGACTTTTTCATTTCCTGCCAAACATTTTTCAATACTGCCGTTTCCATTCCTCTTTTCATAATGGCCATGTTTTTAATGGAAAAGACAATTACTGCGACTTCATTACCTTTCTGAAAGGAAGCCTTCACGTTTTGCTGCACAGGATCCCGCAATATGAATTGCGGAGGATAATATTTTAATTTACTGGCAGGAAAGATGATTTTCCCCCAGTTCTTCAAGCTTTTTATTTTTTTAACATCAACATGGACCATCGCTTCATTTCCTCTCATACAGCAACCTGTAAGTAATAGCAAAAAGACAAAGGAAAAACTGCTTTCTAAAGACTAAACTTGCCTGTCAACTGGAAAGCGTTTCCCATCTGTATTAAGAAGCGGTGCTAAGTCCATCAGCACTCTTCTCGTATCAATGTTTTTTTATTTTCTTAACGACAAAATACGGGCAACCAAAATTGCAGTATTCATATAAATATTCTGTCAATGTACTAATTTTCGTATCAAAGCTGGATTTTTGATTTTGGTCATCGAAAAACCCTCTAAGTCTGAGCTGTCCGTATCCCCAATCTCCGACAATATAATCGTACTTTGTTAGAATATCGCTGTATCTGCCTTTAAATGCCTCCTCATTAAAGCCTTCCTTGCGTTCTTCTATGAGTTCATAACAGTGATTATTTATGCAAACCAAAACCTTCACCTCACTTTTTGAAACATTCTTGATCATATGTATACTTGTATAATTATTATATGTACTCCTAAATAAGTCCTATTTAGACTAGCGTCCATCTTACCCAATAGGTACTATCTCTCACCACTTCATTATAACCTGATAACAGATAATTTACATAGTGCTGAAAAGCAAAAACTGAAATAATTATTTACAATACAACGGGTGATGTGTTTCTGCTGCACAAGATTCAACTTGTTTATGGAGCAAATAAAAAAGAGAATAACCATGGCTGTAATTAGTTGCCTTGATTACTCTCTAAAATTTTCACGCTTCTTTTTTCTGGGCTCCGAGCATTTGGTTCTTCTTCGCTTCACTTACCTGTTCGTCGGCATGGTAGGATGAGCGTACAAGCGGACCAGCTTCACAATGACTGAAGCCTTTGCTTAACGCTATTTTCTTAAATTCTTTAAATTCATCTGGATGATAATACTTTTGCACTTTAAGATGCTTAGCAGTTGGCTGCAAATATTGTCCTATAGTCATAATGTCAACATTGTTAGCTCTTAAGTCATCCATCGTTTGAATAATTTCTTCTTTTGTTTCCCCTAAACCAATCATCAAGCTTGATTTAGTCGGAATCTCTGGATACATTTCTTTTGCTCTTCTTAAAAACTCCAGTGATCTGTCATATTTAGCGCGTGCACGCACTCTTGGCGTCAAACGTTCTACTGTTTCAATATTGTGGTTTAAAATATCAGGCTTTGCATCCATTAATTCGCGCAGGTTTTCTTCTACTCCCCCCATGTCAGATGGAAGAACCTCAATGCTAGTGAATGGGTTTTTTCTGCGGATTGCTCTAACTGTTTCAGCAAATACAGCTGCACCGCCATCCTTTAAATCATCTCTGGCAACAGCTGTGATAACCACATGCTTTAAGTTCATTGTAACAACTGAATCTGCGACTCTTTCCGGCTCTTGCCAATCTAGTTCTGTCGGCAGGCCTGTCTTAACTGCACAAAAGCGGCAAGCTCTTGTACAAGTATCACCTAATATCATGAAGGTAGCTGTTCTTCTGACAGCCCAGCATTCATGAATATTTGGACATCTTGCTTCCTCACACACTGTATGCAGCTTTTTTTCCCTCATCATTTTTTTAAGGCCAGTGTAGTTTTCGTTCGTGTTAAGTTTGATTTTCAGCCATTCAGGTTTGCGTTGGTATTCGTCTTTTCTTTCAGCCATTTACAATTCATCTCCTGGATTCATAATGAAACTCATTTCCTAAAGCCTTCTTTTGCCATTTACAATTGCTTATTGCCATGTGAAAAGAAAACTGTATGTAGGGCAGGATGCTCTTCATATGTGAAATTTATAACACCGCTTAGAACTAAAAAAAAGGGCTATACTACAACACCTGCCTCAATGGTTTAGATGTATCTTATAACACAAAATATAGCCTAGTAATTGTTCCAATGTCACTTTAACATAACCAAAACACTGCTACAAGCTGTAGTTTTGTTATTACCATTTATTGATATTCATTTATTTTGTTAATTCACACAAAATATAACGATTAGCTTTTAGGAAGGAGGGATATTGATGCGAAAAATATTATTAGCCGTCCTGTTTGCATTCCTGGCACCTAATATTGTATCTCATGCTGCAGAAAAATCCTCTGCAGATGATACATATTACAAAAGGATGGAATTATATGAAAAGATCGAGGCGGTAACACAACTTCCATGGTACTATATTGCTGCAGTTGACCAATATGAACGGAATATACGGTCTTCACGAAAGGACCTTCCTAAAGCGGCTGGCTTAACAGGAATTTACTTCCCTAAAGAAAAATGGGCTGGCATCATAAATCCAGACAAAGATGATACGGATCCAAAAAGCATCGCCTTTTTTGGAGGGTTCGGGGTCGATGGTAATGGTGATGGTAAAGCCGACTCTTTAAACGATGAGGATGTGCTTTTTACCTTTGCCAACTATATCTTGCGGTATGGTGTGGATGAAGATAATTTCCGGATTGGGCTTTGGGATTACTACAAACGAGATAAAACAGTTAGTATCATTATGGGTAAAGCTGCCATATACAGGCATTTTGGGCGACTTAATCTTGATGAGCATGCATTTCCTGTGCCGCTGCGGAGCAATCACAGCTATCGAAGCACATGGGGAGATGCCAGAGGCTGGGGAGGCAAACGAATCCATGAAGGTACTGACATCTTTGCCGATTACAGCGTTCCAGTAAGAGCCACCTCCTATGGAATTATCGAAATGAAAGGCTGGAATAGATATGGCGGATGGCGGATTGGTATTCGGGACATAAATAATAACTATCATTATTTTGCTCATTTAAGTGGTTTTGCAAAGGATGTGCATAATGGGATGATTGTTGAGCCTGGAATGCTAATTGGTGGAGTCGGCTCCTCAGGCTATGGACCTCCAGGAACTTCTGGGAAATTCCCGCCGCACCTACATTATGGAATGTATAAAGATAATGGCTTTACAGAATGGTCATATGATCCATACTCTCATTTGAAGTTGTGGGAAAGACAAGAAAGAATCAGATTAAAATCAAAAAAATAATGACACTGCTCATCCCAGCTTTTGGGGTGAGCAATATCATTTTTTATTATCTGCCGGCAATTGTAGCGCAGGAATACTGCTGCTGCCACTCCCGTTATAAAACTCAGGTACATCTCCCTCAAACCCTGCCATTGCTATAAGTATATCCTGTTTGACAGTTGTCAGCTTTGTAGCAAAAGGAATAATAATTTGTATGTCTACTTTTATTTCCACAAATGCTTTTACCACGACATAGTTGATGCCCACATTTTCCATCTCTGTCTTTAAATCTGATTTCACACTGCCTACTACATTAAATTTTATTGGAACATCTGGACCTAGATTTCCAAGCAAAGCATTGTTTGTTGCTTGGCCAATTGGAACATTATACACAATTCCTTTCCCCTGTGCCGTCAAGCTCTTATCTAATTCAATATCTGACAATTGTGCTCCAGCGGGTATGACTCCTTTTTCCATTCTAGTTATGTTTTCCTGGACTAAGCTGGTAATTTCCTGCTGTTTTTTTACAATTTGTGCTGTATTAAACACAAAATTATTGCCATCTATCATTAGATTATTATCTTCCTCTTCCGCCTCATCCTTAAGTGCATCGTTAATAACTAATGTTGCCAGCTTCTTCGTTTGTGATTGTGCATAATAAGAAAGTGTCGGCTTTAAGCCATTATTAATGATCCAAAAACTCAATATGGTGGAAAAGATAAAAAACACAGCTGTAATCAAAAGAACCTGCTGAAAAGTCAACGGTTTTTTCTTTGGCATCCTTTGTCGAAAATAAAATTTCCGCAAAAAAACATCCCTCCTTCCAAGCTAATGTATATGCTGAAAGAGGGACATGTAGAAGGCTAATCC
This sequence comes from Niallia circulans, assembly GCF_007273535.1. Lineage (NCBI taxonomy): Bacteria > Bacillati > Bacillota > Bacilli > Caryophanales > Bacillaceae > Niallia > Niallia circulans. The sequence goes on along the minus strand of NZ_RIBP01000004.1, from coordinate 1,808,321 downwards.
TATTTGTTATGTGTATGATTTGACTTACTATTTAACTAGCCGATTGCTTCACATTCAATAATCATAATGGCAAGGTTTTCCTTAAGGTCAAGGTCATAAGGATCAATTTTTTCTCCGTCCCTTTCCATAATACGAACAACTGGACGTTCATTGAAGCCTTTATTTTGTTTTGAAACAATGCCCTTTTCACCACTGCTTAATACCACACTCACACCGTTAGGATAAAGAATGATTGCATTACGAAATGCTTCGACAATTTTCGCATCAAAAAGTGTATCTATCCCTGTATAGAGAATCTCAAGGGCCTCATGCGGGAGCATGGCCTGCCTATATACACGATTAGAGGTAATGGCATCAAAAACATCTGCAACGGCGATTATCCTGCCGAAAAGATGAATCTCTTCCCCGGTAATTCCTCTTGGGTAACCAGATCCGTTTATTCTTTCATGATGCTGATAAGCACAATGTGCCACAATTAAAGGCATATTATGGACCTTACGCAGTATATCAAAGCCTGCATTTGCATGCTTTTTTATTTCAGTAAATTCTTCAAAGGTTAACTTCCCCGGTTTTAACAGAATCTCCAAGGGAATATCCATCTTGCCAACATCATGCAGAATTGCTCCAAGTCCCAGGTCCTCCAGCTGTTTTCTGGACAGCTTCAATTCTAAACCTAATGCTAAGGAATAAAGGGTAACATTTAAACTATGTGAGAAAATATAATTATCATAAAGAAATACATCACTCATAATGGAAAATAGCTCCTGATGCTTTTTAAGCTCCTCGAGAACTTTTTCAATCAACGCTTTAAAAGCAGGTGCTGATTTTTCCATAATAAAGGATCTGTCTGTACTTTTAGAATTCTTAATCTCCTGGAAGCTTGCTTCAATTGTTTTCATTGCTTCTCTCTTCAACTTATCAGAGATAACGGAAACAGGGAAGATGTCGTCTGTCAATTTATCTTCTATGTATAAATAGGCAATACCAAGTTGCAGCAAACGCTGTATTAATTGCTTATCGAGCTTTACGCCACTGTTAACGAGAATATTGCCTCGCTCATTATGTATCGGTTTCGCTAATATTGCTCCTTCTGCAAGGTATTTTGTTCCAACTAATTTCATTCCATACTAGCTCCTAATTTAACATGATTTAAAAAAATGACAAAATATTTTAATATGTGCGTTCTTAAAATACATAAAAAGGAGGGAAAGGCTATTCCCATCCTTTTTCAGCCTCACACTTGGCCTTAAATTGCTGCAGAAACGTTACACCATCTTTACTAAAGCGTCTTTACCGATCATCCCTTTATGAATGCCGAGATTTTCAGCTTCATAAGTTACTGATTCTAGCGGGGCTTCAAGCAGCTGTTCGATTGTCTTAACCCCGACCGCTCGCCCAGCAATCACTTTTCGATCTTTCAACTTTTCATTTAATAATCCTACATCCAACGCTCCACACATTATATATCCTTTATCATTCTTAACAACAAGCAGATTTGTTTTGGGCAACTGAACGCTAACGGCAATAAATGTCTGCTCCTCAATCACAATAGGATATAATTCTACCATGACAATCACCCCTCTCTTTTTCCTTATATACTATTCAGTAAGGAAAAAGGCGTGTATTGACAGACAGATTATTTTTGAGACCTCTTTAAGGCTTCTGCCAATATATTCCTCATAAATTCTGGCAGGAAATACTGCTTTTCTGTTGCACGGTATATGGAAGGAAAAAAATCACCAAATGTGAACATGTCAGGGATAGCCACTGTATAGTTTGTTTTAGGATTAAGTTGTTGGCCATTTATCCAATAGGATGTAATCTGGCCTTCCACTTCAGACTTAACTCCTTTAGAAATCATTTTACCCATTAATGTACCTCGGAATCCAAGACCTTTCACCGGAAGGGTCTCCCAAGAATCCCGCTTCATATCTGTTAGGACTTCCTTTAGCTCTGCTCCTGTCAAGATAACAGTGCAAGGGTTAATCGGATGTGGGCAAATACTTAATAAGTCGTAAAAGCTTACACATCCTTTGCTCAAATCATCAAGGATTAAGCCCTCATTAAGAATAGATACGTCTGCATTGCACCATTTAAGGACCGCATCACATAAAAGTCCTGCAATTTCTTGTTTAGGTAGTGACTTATTTAGAGAGAGTACTTCCTCGGAAAGTGCTTTTTTTCCTTCTAAATAGAGATTTTCAATGTATTCCTCTTCCTTATTTGCTAAAGGAAGTTTATTTGTATCATACACTTCGGCCCTTTTATCCAACACCTTTTTTGTCGCTGGGTCGTATTTTATTTCAATATGACCAGCGTATTGGCCGTATTTCCCCGCAGCAGCTAGTAGGCTGTTTTTTATTAGCTTGCCCTGATGCAGAATATGGTGGGTGTGTGCTCCCAAAATAATATCAACTTCCGGAAAGATTTCAGCCATCTGCTCGTCGTCATTGATCCCTAAATGAGACAATACAACAATGATGTCTGTTTTACCTTGCAGCAGTGCGAGCTGTTCTCTTAATGCTTGAAAAGGAACAGACAGCTTCCAGCCAAGCAGTTCATATAATGTATGGAAATAGGCAGTTAAACCGATAACACCAATCCGTGTACCTTGATCAGTAACATAAATTTTATGTGGAATGCACCAATCTGGCCTTATACCATTCGCATAAAAAAGATTTGCAACAATGACATCATAGGTTGCATCATCATATAAATGATCCAGCGCAGCAAAGGGAAGCGTTATACCCTCATTATTACCGATTGTGACTGCATCAAACTGCTCTGACTCTAATAAAGATGCATTGCCTCTTCCTTGTGTAGCCTCCGTATATGGATGTGATAAATCCAAATGGTCACCGATATCAAACAAGAAGACCGCATCTCCGGCCTCTGTATGCCATTGTTTTCTTTTTCTGAAAAGTTCTATGATTCTAGGCCAGTTTTCAAAATGACTGTGCAAATCATTAGTATGATATATATGGATGTTTTCCATTTATTTCGCCTGCCTGTCGTATATTGATTCTTGATCACAAAATTGCTAAAACAAATCCAACTGTCTTGGAGCAAGATTTTCATATACTATGCCTAAAATCTTCATTAACTGCAGTGCATTATCTGCAGCGTCTCCACCAGAATTATTGTTGAACAAGACATAGACATTTTTGCACTGTTCGTGCAACCGTTTAATATTCTCTGCCCAATCTTCCAATTCCTTCTGATTATATCTGTAAAGATAACGAACCTCTCTCCAGTTTGGATTGTTTTTTTGTGTCCATCCATAATAATTTCTGCCATGAAACCGGATAAGAACCTTATCCTTTTGAACAGGCTCTAAAATCGCTGGAATTGAACCAGGCATTGCCTGGGGCTCATCACAAATACTGTGTATCCAGTTTTCTTCTTTCATAAATAAAAGTGTTTTTTCCTTAAATTGATTGTTAAACCATGATTGATGGCGGAATTCCAATGCACAAGGAATATCCTTCATCTTAGCCTTACATTCCCTTAGATAATCCACATGTGCTCTCGTACAATCAAACCATGGAGGAAACTGAAAAAGCACCATACTTAACTTATTTGCTGCTTCATATGGTGAGATAGATTCAAGAAACGCATCAAACATTTCTTCCTGTGTTGCGAATGGAAGCTCTCCCCTTTGATGGCCTGTCATTCCCTGAAATGCCTTAACGACAAATTGAAAACGGTCTGGCGTAGTTCCTGTCCATCTTTCCGCATTCTTTACTGGTTGTATTGCATAAAAAGAGGAGTCTACTTCGACCGCTGGGAAGTAGCTTGCATATTCCTGCAGCTTATTTCGCGAAGAAACATGGGAACCATATAAAGTATCATGGTCGCCCCATCCAGTTAAGCCAATATGAATCAAATGACCACCTCTATCTAACATTATGGACGAAAACCGCCACACTTCCTAGACCTAATGACCTATTGGCCATTTTTTTGGATTTTACCTTTTTAATATAGTCAATATAAATATCTTAACATAACCGTCAGGAGGAACTTAATCTTTTATAAAAAAAATTCGTATCTAAATTAGATACGAATTTTTTTGGCATTAACCGATGGAGCCTTCCATTTCGAACTTGATCAAGCGGTTCATCTCAACAGCATATTCCATTGGCAGCTCTTTCGTAAATGGCTCGATGAAGCCCATTACGATCATTTCAGTAGCTTCCTCTTCGGAAATACCTCTGCTCATCAAGTAGAATAATTGCTCTTCTGAAACTTTAGAAACCTTCGCTTCATGCTCAAGTGAAATATTATCATTTAATATTTCATTGTAAGGGATAGTATCTGATGTAGATTTATTATCCATTATTAAAGTGTCACACTCAATATTAGAGCGAGCACCGTCTGCTTTACGGCCAAAGTGAACAATACCGCGGTACGTTACTTTTCCGCCTTGCTTCGAAATTGATTTCGAAACAATTGTTGAAGAAGTATTTGGTGCTAAGTGAATCATTTTCGCACCAGCATCTTGGTGCTGACCTTTACCTGCAAGAGCGATAGACAATGTCATTCCTCGTGCGCCTTCACCTTTTAAGATAACAGCAGGATATTTCATCGTTAATTTACTTCCGATATTACCGTCAATCCATTCCATTGTTGCATTGGCATCACATACAGCTCTTTTTGTAACAAGGTTGTATACGTTGTTAGCCCAGTTTTGGATTGTAGTATAACGGCAATAAGCATCTTTTTTGATGATAATTTCAACTACTGCACTATGAAGGGAGTTTGTTGTATAAACAGGAGCTGTACAGCCCTCAACATAATGAACATGTGCGCCTTCATCAACGATGATCAATGTTCTTTCGAACTGCCCCATGTTTTCTGAGTTAATTCGGAAGTACGCTTGCAGCGGTGTATCCACTTTGATTCCTTTTGGTACATAGATGAAGGAACCACCAGACCAAACTGCTGAATTCAATGCAGCAAACTTGTTGTCAGTTGGCGGGATAACAGTCGCCCAGTGTTCACGGAAAACATCTTCGTTTTCTTTCAATGCTGAGTCTGTATCCTTGAAGACAATCCCCATATTCTCCAAGTCCTCTTGCATATTGTGATAAACAACCTCAGATTCGTACTGAGCAGAAACACCTGCAAGATACTTTTGTTCCGCTTCTGGAATACCAAGCTTGTCGAAAGTTTGCTTGATTTCTTCTGGTACTTCATCCCAAGAACGCTCTGTTTTCTCAGATGGTTTAACATAGTAAGTGATTTCATCAAAGTTCAATGAAGCCATATCTCCGCCCCATTGTGGCATTGGCATTTTGTAAAAATGCTCAAGAGACTTTAAGCGGAAGTCAAGCATCCACTGCGGCTCTTCCTTCATTTTTGAAATTTCTTCGACGATTTCTTTCGTTAAACCACGTTTAGAACGAAAGATAGAAACGTCTTTGTCTGAGAATCCATATTTATAATCCCCAATATCGGGTGCTTTTTTTGCCATTTCGTTTTCCTCCATTCTATATGCAGCCAAGCTGGCCTTGGATAAGAAGAAAAGGGATCTTTAATTAGTTAAGCCCCTCATTAAAGCCCTTTTCCATTGCCTTCCATGCCAATGTTGCACATTTAATTCTCGCAGGGAATTTGCAAACACCTTGAAGTGCTTCAATATCCCCTAAATCTATATCATCACTATAATCCTTGCCTTGCATCATATCAGAAAAGGTTTTTGAAAGCCCAAATGCTTCGTCTACCTTTTTCCCTTTGATTGCCTGTGTCATCATGGATGCGGAAGACATACTGATGGAGCAGCCTTCCCCATCAAACTTTGCGTCTTTTACAATGCCATCCTCCACTTGCAATGTCAGCAGAATGCGGTCACCGCAGGTCGGATTATTCATGTTAACAGTCAGACTGCCTTCTAAAATCCCTTTATTGCGGGGATTTTTATAATGATCCATAATGACACTTCTGTAAAGTGTATCTAAATTATTAAAAGACATCGCTGAAATACTCCTTTGTTTTAACAATTCCGTCAACAAATTTATCAATATCATCTTCGGAATTATAGAGGTAGAAGCTCGCCCTCGCAGTTGCAGAAACGTTCAGCCACTTCATCAACGGCTGTGCACAGTGATGGCCTGCCCTCACAGCAATACCTTCAGCATCAAGTACTGTAGCCACATCGTGAGGATGAACTTCCTCAATATTAAATGTGATTACACCAGCTCTGTTCTCGGCACTTTTCGGACCATATATTGTCAGACCATTGACTGTTGACATTCTTTCCATTGCATATGCAGCAAGCTTATGCTCATGCTCTGTAATAGTATCTAGGCCAATCTCTTCTAAAAAGTCAATTGCTGCTCCTAGTCCAATTGCTCCAGCTATGATTGGTGTACCTGCTTCAAACCTCCATGGAAGCTCCTTCCATGTTGATTCATACAGTCCTACAAAATCAATCATCTCGCCGCCGAATTCGATTGGTTCCATGTTCTCAAGCAACTGCTTTTTGCCATATAAAACACCGATCCCTGTTGGACCGCACATCTTATGGCCAGAGAAACCAAGGAAATCACAGTCAATATCCTGTACGTCTACCTTTAAGTGTGGAGCTGCCTGAGCAGCATCTACTACGAGCACTGCACCAGCTTTGTGGGCAATTGCACCAATTTCCTTAACAGGGTTAATGACACCAAGCACATTGGAAACATACGTCACAGATACAAGCTTCGTTGCATTAGTGATCGTTTCCTCCACATCTGCCAAACTAATGGTGCCATCGGCTTGAAGAGGCAAGTACTTCAAAACAGCACCTGTTCTTTTTGCCACTTGCTGCCAAGGAATAATATTGCTGTGGTGCTCCATCGGAGAGATGACAATTTCGTCTCCCTCCTTAAGATTAGCCATCGCATAGCTTTGAGCAACTGTATTTAGTGCAGTGGTTGTACCTCTAGTAAAAATAATCTCTTCCGTAGAATTAGCATTGATAAAGTTTTTGACTTTTTCTCTTGCGCCTTCATAACCATCAGTAGCTTTTGTTCCAAGTGTATGAACACCGCGATGGACATTAGAGTTGTATTCTCTATAGTACTTTTCCAATGCTTCAATTACTTGCACTGGCTTTTGTGACGTAGCAGCACTATCTAAATATACCAAAGGATGACCGTTGACTTCTTGATTCAGGATTGGGAAGTATGGACGAACATCTTTGATATTCATTATTTTACTTTCCTTTCAATTACCTCAACCAATTGCTTTTTAACCCCTTCAATTGGAAGCTGTTCTACTACAGGAGCCAAGAAGCCATGGATAACAAGTCTTTCTGCTTCATGCTTTGGAATACCGCGGCTCATCAAGTAGTAAAGCTGAAGTGGATCTACTCTGCCGACAGATGCAGCATGTCCTGCTGTTACATCATCTTCGTCAATAAGAAGGATTGGGTTTGCATCACCGCGAGCTTTTTCACTTAACATAAGTACGCGTGATTCTTGTTCAGCATTTGCTTTTGTAGCTCCATGCTCAATTTTACCAATACCATTGAATATTGATGATGCACTGTCCTTCATAACACCATGCTTCAAGATATAGCCTTCTGAAGCTTTCCCGAAATGTATAACCTGTGTTGTGAAGTTTTGTTTTTGCTCGCCACGCCCAACAACAACAGATTTCGTATCACCATATGAACCGTCGCCCATAAGGTTTGTTGTATTTTCACTGATTGTGTTGCCATCATTCATGAAGCCTAATGCCCATTCAATTTTAGCATCACGGTTAGCAACACCACGTCTGTTTACGTATGTTGTTACACCAGAAGCCAAGTTGTCAACAGCACCGTATTGTACTCTAGAATTTGCATTCGCTACAACCTCTGTAACGATGTTGAAAACTGCTTCCTTCGGCTCTGCAACAGACAGATAGTTTTCCACATACACAACAGAGCTATTATCTTCTGCCACAACCAATACATGGTTAAACAAGTTTGTTTCCTCGTCATCATGAAGGAAGATGGATTGAATCGGCTCTTCTACTTCAACATTTTTCGGAATGTAAAGGAATACTCCACCATTCAACAATGCTGCGTGTAATGCTGTTAATTTGTGCTCATCAACTTTTACAGCATCCTTCATGAAATATTTTTGCAATAGGTCGCCGTGCTCTCTTGCTGCTGTGAAAATGTCTGTGAAAATCACACCTTTTTCCTTTAGCTCGTTAGAAACAGCAATAAAAGTAGGGCGGTTGTTGCGTTGTATATAAAGAGTTTTATTGTTTTCTAGGTCGATCAGCGCTTTTGCCTCTTCTGGCAAATCATCTACACTGTCGAAATCCTCACTGCTCACGATATGTTTATCAATTTGAGTGAAGTTCCAGTTCTTGATGTTTGTTTTGTCAGGCTTTGGCATTGGCAGGTCTTCAGCCAATTCTAATGCTTTCACACGCAAATCTGTTAACCAAGCTGGTTCACCCATATCTTTTGAAAAGGAAGTGATATATTCCTGATCAAATGGTAATTTAATTTCCGTTGTCATGGTAGGGTCCTCCTAACTATTACGCTTCTTGTCCAACTGTTTCGTCTTCAATTCCAAGCTCTTGCTTAATCCAATCATAACCTTCTGCTTCAAGACGTGCTGCTAGTTCTGGTCCGCCAGACTTAACAATGCGACCTTGCATCATGACATGGACGAAATCAGGTGTAATATAGTTCAATAATCTTTGGTAATGTGTAATAATTAGGCAACCGAAGTCTTCGCCACGCATTTGGTTGATTCCTTTAGAAACGACTTTCAATGCATCGATATCCAAACCAGAATCGATTTCATCTAAAATAGCAATTTTCGGCTCAAGCATCATTAATTGAAGAATCTCATTACGTTTCTTTTCACCGCCAGAGAAACCTTCATTCAAGTATCTTTGTGCCATATCTGGATCCATTTCCAAGTATTCCATATTGCTATCCATTTTACGGATAAATTTCATCAATGAAATTTCATTGCCTTCACCTAGTCTGCTGTTAAGTGCAGAACGCAAGAAGTCAGCATTTGTGACACCGCTGATTTCACTTGGGTATTGCATTGCCAAGAAAAGGCCAGCACGAGCACGCTCGTCTACTTCCATTTCCAATACATCCTCGTCATCAAGAGAAACACTTCCGCTTGTTACTTCATACTTAGGATGTCCCATGATTGCAGAAGAAAGAGTTGATTTACCAGTACCATTTGGTCCCATGATTGCATGGATTTCTCCGCCTTTAACTTCAAGGTTAAGACCCTTGATAATTTCTTTCTCATCAATTGCTACATGTAAGTCATTAATTACTAATTTAGATTGACCCATTATTTAATACCTCCACAGTAAAAGAAGTTTTGTTCACAAAATTGTCGAAACTTCATTATCAATTTATTATCATTCTAATCTTATAACAAATAAAATCTAATGGCAACCTTTGATACCTTAAACTTATTTGTACGCTATACATAATAATAACAAATATTGTTTAATTTTTAAAATATCCCGATTATTTCATTTTCTTGAAGTAATTTGGTGGAATTTCATACCATTTGGAAACGAGCAGATTTTATCAAAAAAACATTTTACTTCCTTATTATATATCTCAAAAAAAATCACGAAGAAGGAGCCGGTAGATACACTCTAAACCCGGCTCCTTACTTTTGTTTCTAAATTATTGCTGGATAGATGTAAATTCTGTCATTGCTTCTTGTACTAACGTAACTGCCTGACTCATAACAGCTCCGCCTCCAAAAGCGGCAGTGACACCGATTGCCTCAAGAATCTCCGCTTCTGTTGCTCCTTGATCAATACAGCCTTTAACATGATAGATAATGCAGTACTCATCTTGAGAATAAAGACTTATTCCAAGGGCGATGAGCTGCTTTTCCTTTTGAGATAAATGCCCCTCCTGAAAGCACTTTTCTGTATAAGCGTTAAATAATTCAGCAAGCTCAGGCATCTTTTTTGTAAAAGTCCCCATACCCTCTTTATAGTTGTGAATCGCACTTCCAATTGAACCATGTGTTTGCATATCCATCAATAATTCCCTCCATTTTTAAAGAATTAACTTTATCAGTGATTTTTGCAGCATTATCACAGTATTGAATTGCAAACTTAGTATTAATATTTGCAGGCATTCTTATTCCAAAAAAAACGCTCTAGGCAAAAGCCTAAAGCGTTTTTTTTTGACATTATTCTGATACAGGGATAACTGCACCTTTATATTCTTCATTAATGAAGTCTTGGATTTCTTTAGATTGAAGAACCTCAACAAGTGTTTTGATTTCTTCTCTGTTTTCGTCACCTTTGCGAACTGTGATGATGTTTGCATATGGAGACTCACTGCCTTCAATTTCAATAGAATCATCAACTGGGTTTAAGCCTGCATCTAACGCATAGTTCGCATTGATAACAACAGCATCACCTTCGTCATTATTATAGATTTGAGGCAATAGGGATGGCTCATAATCTGGTTTGAACTTGATATTCTTTGGATTTTCAGCAATGTCATCAATTGTAGCATCTACTTTTTCAACGCCATCTTTAAGCTTGATTAAGCCACCTTTTTCCAATAATGAAAGTACACGGCCTTGTTCTGCTACTGAGTTAGAGAAAATAACTGTTCCACCATCTGGAAGATCACTTAAGCTTTTGTATTTTTTAGAGTAAACAGCCATTGGCTCAATGTGAATTGCGCCAGCATTTACAAAATCATAACCATTTTCTTTAATTTGTTGCTCAAGGTAAGGAATGTGTTGGAAATAGTTCGCATCCAATTCTTTAGATTCTAATGATTTATTCGGAAGGATATAGTCTTGGAATACTTTAATTTCTAAGTCTATACCTTTTTCAGCTAAGATCGGTTTTGCTTTTTCTAAAATTTCAGCATGGGGAACGTTTGATGCTCCAACAACCAATTTCTTTGTATCACTGCTGTCTGATGATGAACCCTCATCTTTAGAAGCACCGCAAGCAGCTAAAGCCAACAATAATGTTACAGCGAATAGTAAAGACAATAATTTCTTCATGCTAATTACCCCTCTTTTTTTGTTTTTTTATCATGGAATGATTTGTCTCACACAAGCTAATGAAAGAAAATCATGATCATGTTATTATCTTTTGTCAATCTTCGATGTGATAAAGTCTCCAATAAATTGGATAATAAATACGATAACAAGAACAATAATAGTTGCCATTAATGTGACATCAGATCTGTTGCGCTGGAAGCCTTCCAAATATGCTAGGTTTCCTAATCCTCCTGCCCCAATAACTCCTGCCATTGCTGTTGAACCAACAAGGGCGATTGCAGTAACGGTAATACCAGATACTAATGCTGGTAAAGATTCAGGTATTAATACCTTCATAATGATTGTCATCGGTTTTGCTCCCATGGACTTGGCAGCTTCAATAACACCTTTGTCCACTTCTCTCAAACCAATTTCCACTAGTCTTGCATAAAACGGTGCTGCACCGATTATCAATGCTGGTAATGCAGCTTCTGCCCCAATCATGCTGCCGACAAGCAGCTTTGTGAATGGAATTAGCAGAACTATCAATATAATGAAAGGAATAGATCGGAATATATTAACGATCGCACTGATGATCTTATTGATGACCACATTGCTCCACATATTCCCCTTCGCTGTTAGAAACAGCGTAATTCCTAATATTAAACCTAATACAAATGTGACAACAATGGAGTACCCAGTCATATAGAGCGTTTCTCCAGTAGCTGCCCACATTTTTTCCCAATCTACATTCGGAAATAATTGTGTCATCCTTCAATCACCTCCACGCTGATTTCTTGTGATTGAAGAAATTGAAGTGCTTTGTCAACTTCTTCTCCTTTACCATCCAAATGGACATACAGTGTTCCGTATGAACCGTTTTGGGTTGGTGAAATCTTACCTTGAATGATGTTTACTGTTATATCAAATGAGCGAATCAACTGTGTAATAATCGGTTTTTCTGCACTTTCACCAACAAACCCAAGCATGATAATTTTGCCTGTTTTGTAGTTCGCAACTAAATGTTCAATCGTGTCTTTTGCCTCATCAGGCTCAATAACTTGCTGGACAAACCTTTTTGTGATGTCTTGCTCAGGCTGTTTGAAAACATCGATTACAGGACCTGTTTCCACCACTCGGCCGCCTTCCATCACTGCAACACGATGACAAATTTTGCGGATAACATGCATTTCATGTGTAATCAGGACAATAGTAAGACCTAATCGTTTATTGATGTCTACAAGCAAATCTAGAATAGCATCTGTTGTTTGCGGATCAAGAGCAGATGTTGCTTCATCACAAAGTAACACTTTAGGATCGCTCGCCAGCGCTCTTGCAATACCGACACGCTGTTTTTGACCACCGCTCAGCTGTGATGGATAGGCATCCTCTCTTCCTTCAAGCCCAACAAGCTTGATAAGCTCAAGCACCTTCTTGTCACGTTCCGCTTTACCAACACCAGCTATTTCAAGTGGAAAGCTAATATTTTGTTTAACCGTTCTTGACCAGAGCAAATTAAAATGCTGGAAAATCATGCTGATTTCCTGACGTGCCTGTCTTAACTTGCGCCCTTTTATTTTCGAAACCTCGTAGCCTGCAACAGAAACAGTTCCCTCTGAAGGAATCTCAAGACCATTAAGCATACGGATTAATGTACTTTTACCTGCACCGCTGTATCCGATCACACCGAAAATTTCGCCTTTATCAATCGTAAGGTTGACGTTGTCGACTGCTGTAACTTTTCCTCGTTTAGAAGGATATATTTTTTTAACCTTTTGGATATTAATCATGACTGTTCACCTACTTTACTGTCTTATCAAATGCTCCTACTACTTATTATCGTAAGTATTGTTTTACGAATTAGTCCATTCCATACTTTTTGCATAAAAAAAGCCTTCCCGCTTGTATAAAATGAGCAGAAAGGCATTATCAGTTAACCTTCCTCTCATCTATCAAAGCTTACGCTTTGTGTGAATTGGCACCATGTCAATATATGACGGTTGCCGGGCTTCATAGGGCACATCCCTCCACCTCTCTCGATAAGAGTATAGAATATATAGTTATAATAAGTTCGTTGTTAAATTTGATAGTCGTAATGTACCATGGGTAAATAGGAGGTGTCAATATTTTTTTTTAAGTTTCTAATATAGTGTTTTTTCTGAATTATCGATTAAATAACCGTCATATTTTCTGACAATAATATAAACAAGGTATTTTTCTGTATTCCCCGTTATTACTGGTCAATAAAGAGTTAACCTATAAACGAAATGAAAATTCTTACTATTCTAATAAATTATCCTGATATATAAAAAAATACCCCTTTTTAAGGAGTATTTTTTTAGGAGCACTGCTTGCAAATTGCCGGCTCATTTACATTGACTAAATGAAGGATCGATTCTAACAGCAATAACTTTCTTAAGGAAGAATGTACTTCTACTGTCCGTTTCTTTTTCGCATGGCGAAGCAGCACTTTGCCAAGCAATACATCCTGCAGCACGCATCGTTCACCCTTCAAGCATATATTCTTGTCCTCCGTTGTTGTTAAAACAGAGAAGACACCGTTTTTTAGCTCTAAGTAAAATGTCTTTCCTTCACAATCTAATTCTAGGATAAAAGCTTCTCTTCTTAATAGCGGCTTAATAACATGATTTGTATTTAAGTTATTTACAAGCTGAGCGAACATCTGCTGCATTTATCAACACCCTCTATATTTTCATATAGAAGGTATTCTGCTTGTTCGCTTGTTTCCCTTTCCGTTCAAGGAAAATACTTTTTGACATGTTTCATCATTTCCCAGGAAATATGAATATTCCTGTCGAATGATAAAGAACTATATAGACATCTTTTCCAACAAATGCGGTACCGACTCAAAGCGGTATAATTTTTCTTTTAGGTTTCCGTCATCAAAAATTAATAGACATGGAACACTTTCTATTTTGTACTCTTCCGCTAAATGAGGCGCATAATTCAAATCCATTTTACCTATTGAAAAGTCATTGTTCATTGTTTCCACAACTGTAAGCATTTTGCTTGCTACCATACAAGTACCACACATGGGTGTGTATAAGTAAAGGAAAGATCGTCCTTTATCTTTTAAGGAAGCCTGAAGCCCCTTTTCTGTCCATTCATCCATACTTACTTCATCCTCATATCCAAAAATTCAGGGTAAACATCAATATTAGCCTGCAGCAAAACGGAAGCAATATGCTGACTTGGTGCTGCTGCGACTTCACGATACATTTTATTGATAAAAATATGCTCTGCTTCAGGCAATTCCTTCCTGAACAGCTTTCTTATTTTCTCCCCGGATGTATCTGCATCCACGAGTATATATACATCCTTTTCAAATAAATCTTCAATAAGATCATCTATTTTCGCAATACCGATGGTTCCATTTGTACAAATAATTTCCACTGGTTCTCTCACAATATCTTTTACTTTCCGCTTATCTGATGTACCTTCTACAATAATAATTTTATCCATTATAATCACCTGAAGAATATTATTTTTGCAGCATATTCTCCCCAGCTTGAGAGGGTTTTATTATGTAATACTTTAACATATTGCCTTTAGTAGTTAAAGTTATCGGCATTTTAGACACAAAGAAGCGCCGATAATATGCCGGCGCTTCTTCTTAAATCAGTTTTCGTTTGTCATTTCTTCATATTGTTCAACTGTCATCAATTGCTCAACATCAGCAAGATTAGTTGGTTCAACAACAATCATCCAAGCTTTTTCATATGGTGATTCGTTTACATATTCAGGATTATCACTTAAATCTTCATTTACTTCCACTACTTTGCCGCTAATTGGTGCATATAGCTCAGAAACTGTTTTGACAGATTCTACACTGCCGAAAGGCTCGTCCGCTTTTACTTCATCTCCAACCTCTGGAAGTTCAACAAATACGATGTCTCCCAACTCTGATTGAGCAAAATGTGTAATTCCAACTCGCACATTCTCCCCTTCAACTTTTACCCATTCATGTTCTTCTGAATAGCGCAAATCTTTCGGTGTACTCATGCTTATCCCTCCAAATAGTTTAATATCCTGCAAGCGGCACTATTATGTCCAGCTTTGTTTAAAATCCTCTTCCTTAAACCCTAACGTAACCTTTTTTCCATCTGTAGTGAAAGGACGTTTAATCAACATGCCATCAGAAGCAAGTATATCGAGAAGCTCTGAATCCGACATATCTTTCATCTTATCCTTCAAGCCAAGATCGCGATAACGCTGGCCGCTAGTATTAAAGAATTTCTTTAATTCTAAGCCGCTATGTTTATATAGGTCTTCAAGCGTAGAGCGTGAAGGAGGATTTTCCACAATATGTACTTCTTTATAACCTACTCCATTTTCATCCAGCCATTTTTTTGCGTTTCGGCAAGTGCTGCATTTTGGATACCAATAAAATGTAAGCTCCATACGATTCACCTTACTTATGTATTTTTTAAATTTATAATTGAATATTATCATATATCAAGATAAATTCATAACATTCATTTTCTAAATATATCGGTCATTATATTAAGGATTTATCGAAAACCTTCGAAAGACGAATAATTCTTAACTTGGCTTTACTGCACTCTTCAAAAAAACATGCAAGAATCTGAATGATTAGGCCAATATATGAATTTCGCCTAATCATTCAGGTTTAATTGAGAGAAAATCTTATATTACCAGCCTTTATTTATACAATATACTCATTTGCCGCAATCACCTTTTCAGCCGCTTCCCTTTTTAACGCAATCAACGGCTTTGGTAAAAATCTTGTATATTTTTTGAGGACTGAGAGAGCAAGGCGCAAGTCATCTCCAGATTCCATGTAAGCTAGTGTGTTTTGGGCTTCAGTATGAATGATTTGAAATGCTTCCTGACAATAAATTTCTGTATATAACAGCTTTTGATTTTCTTCTGTATTCGTTGTCGCAATTGCTTTTTCCGTACGCAGAATACATGATTCCATTGCAAACACATGGGATATGATTGTTGCAATCGAAGTGAGTGCCTCTTGCTGCTGCTCTATTTCCGTTGTATACTTTTTCGCTAATAAACCCAGTAATATAAGAACTATCTTTTTGCCATTTTTAACAAACAGCTTTTCCTGAGAAAGAACGCTGTCATCAGGCTCACTTGGAATGAAGGTAATCATTTCACGCTCAATAGCTTTTGCTGCAGCAAATAACGGGACATCTCCCTTCATCGCTTTTCTTAAATAATTTCCTGGTACGGCCAAGAGATTAATTTCATTTGTTCCTTCAAAAATGCGGTTAATCCTTGAATCACGATACATTCTTGAAATTGCGTAGTCCTCCATAAAGCCGTTGCCACCATGAAGCTGCAAACATTCATCCACTATCTTGTCTAACGCCTCAGATGAAAATATTTTATTTAAGCTGCATTCCATACTGTATTCATTAACAAGCTTAGCAGGAATTTTCCAATCCTCTGTTCCCTCTAACGGGTCAAGGGCATCCGATAATAATCCTGCTGTGCGATAAACAGAGCTCTCAGAGGCATACAGCAATGACGCCAATGTGGCGACTTTTGCTTTTGTCAGGGGAAATTCAGAAATTGGTGTTTGAAATTGCTTACGATTTTTTATATATGGCACAGTCACCTTCAATGCTTCCTTACTTGCGCCAATTGCTCCCATGCCTAATTTAAACCTGCCCATATTTAAAACATTTAGGGCAATGAGATGTCCTTTCCCTTTTTCTCCAAGAAGGTTTTCTTTTGGCACAAGAACATTATCCAATATTACAGAACAAGTGGAGGAGCTTTTAATACCAAGTTTTTTCTCTTCCTTCCCGATAGATACTCCCGGAAACTCTCGTTCTACGATAAAAGCAGAATAATCCTTGCCATCTACTTTCGCATAAACAGTGAAAACATCTGCGATGCCGGCATTAGTAATCCACTGTTTCTGTCCCTTTAAAATATAATGGGTTCCTTCAGCATTTAATGTTGCTGTTGTTTTTATCCCTAATGCATCAGATCCTGCTGTAGGCTCTGTTAGGCAATAGGATGCAATCTTTTCTCCTGTAGCTAATGCAGGCAAGTACGTTTGCTTTTGCTCCACATTACCAAACAGAATGATTGGCAGTGAGCCAATTCCGACATGTGCTCCATGCGTTATGGAGAAGCCACCAGCGATGGACATTTTTTCAGAAATGATGGCAGAGCTTATTTTATCAAGACCTGCTCCTCCAAACATTTCAGGTACATCAGCGCCAAGCAGTCCAAGTTCTCCGGCCTGCTTCATCAGCTCAAGCACCTTTTTAAAGTCATGCTTTTCCATGCTGTCCAAATGAGGCATAACGGAATTTCGTACGAAGTCATTTGTCATTTCTCCGATCAGCTCATGCTCCTCTGAAAAATCCTCTGGTGTGTATACATCTTTCCAGCTTGAATCCTCAAGCAAAAAACTTCCACCTTTATTCATCATCGCTCCACTCCTTCATGTCTGTCTACAATGGCAGGGGCTTACCTGCTGTTAGTACATGCAGCATTCTTTTTATCGTCTCTTTCTCCCGCAACAGATCTATAAACGCCTGTCTTTCCAATTGCAATAAATAATCTTCCTCCACTTCCGTATGAATCTCAACATCTCCACCAGTTATAACGTATGCAAGCTTCTCTGCAATAACTTCACCATGTTTTGATATTGCACCTTTGTCTGCAAATTCTTTTACCAGACCCATAAGAAATTGAAAGCCTTGTTTGCCTGCGACAGGTATTTTCATTTCTGTTCGCAGCTCATAGCCATTATCAAACATTTCAATTACGGCAGATTTAGCCTCTTCCATAACATTCATGCTGTTAAATGTTATCGTATCGCCGCTCTTTAGAAAGCCTGTTGCCTTGCCCTCTTCTGCTGATGTGGACACATTGCTCGTCAATATTGCTTTAAAGGCCTGCGCCGCTGCTGCAACAACATTTGGGTTTTCCTGCTCTGCCAGCATGTTTAAGTACAGCTCCTTCGTACCGCCACCACCTGGGATAAGTCCTGCACTCGTCTCAACAAGGCCAATATATGTTTCGATAGAGGCGTGAATTTTCTCAGCGGCAAGACAAATTTCTGCACCGCCACCTAATGTTTTACGATGGCTTGCTGCTGCGACTGGTTTTTTGCAATACTTAATGCGCTTCAGAACATCTTGAAATGCCTTCACCACTACCTGTAACTCGATATAATCTTGATTCTGTGCTTCAAGGAGCATCATCGCTAAATTTGCTCCTGCACTAAAGTTTTTGCCGCTGCTGCCTATCACAAGACCTTTAATTCTGTCCGTATTTTCCACCATATCAATTGTTTTGTTCAGCATCTTAATCATATCCATGCCGATGACATTATTTGGACTATGCATTTCAAAAAGAAGCACATCATCTTCCATGTCAATAATACTTGCCGCTTTATTTGAAGCAAGTATTCCGCCAATTTGCTTTCTATGCTTTAATCGATATTCGTCGCTCGTAAGCGGAATAGGTACATACTTTCCATTATGATAATAGAATTGTTTTCCATCTATCCTTTTATAAAAGCTAGTAAAGCCATTCTCCATCATTTGCTCAATCCATTCAGGCAGCTTCTGATTCTCCTGCTTCAGCTTTTCAAGTGATTCTGTCAGTCCTATTTCATCCCATGTTTCAAACGGGCCGCTTTTCCAGTTAAAACCTGTCTTGATTGCTAAATCTATTTGGAAGATATTATCTGCAATCTCTGTTGCATGTTCACCAGAATAAAGCAAATATGGCATTACACTTTTCCATAAAAAGGTTCCTTCCGTACTGTGATTATAAATAAGCTCCTTTAGCTTTTTACGTTTCTCGCTTCTTTTTGGCTTTAGTTCTTCTTCATATTGCATCGTATGATAATTAAGGACTAGAACTTTATCCTTTGTCTTCTTGTAGAACCCCTGCTTTGTTTTCCTTCCTAACAGGTTTTCATTAAGCATTTCTAGCAAGAATGCGGGAATCTTATACTGCTCCTTTTCCAAATTATCCTTTGTTCGGTTATGAACATTTTTAACAGTGTGAAAAAATGTGTCTAATCCAACCATATCAAGTGTTTGGAAGGTAGCACTTTTTGTTCTGCCAATAAGTGGTCCTGTCAGCTGATCTACTTCACTGATTGTCATATCCATCTGGACCATTGCTTCCAATGAAGTAAGAAAAGCATGTGCCCCGATTCGGTTAGCAATAAAGTTCGGAGTATCCTTGGCTTCTACCACTACCCTTCCTAAGACGGTTTCAGCAAATGATTTCATAAAGGAAATAACTTCACTTGAGGTGTTGTTTGTTGGGATGAATTCAAGCAATGATATATATCGTGGTGGATTAAAGAAATGAGTGCCTAAGAAATGGGCTTGAAAGTCATCTGACAGCCCTTCTTTCATCTGTGTAATGGATATTCCTGATGTATTGCTGCTAACAATGGACCCCTGTCTTCTTACTTTATCCACTTTTTGAAACAGTGCCTTTTTCGCAGTTATTTCCTCTGTGATAACCTCAATAATCCAATCTGCTTCCTTCAATCTTTCCAAATCATCTTCTGTATTGCCTATTTCCAGCAATGTCATGTGACTGATTGCCGTGAGCATGCTCGGTTTGCTTACTTTTATTCTTTGAAGCGCTTGTGCAGCAAACCTGTTGCGCACTTCTTTGTCAGCAAGGGCTAAGCCTTTTGATTGCTCCTCTTTCGAGAGGCTTGCAGGTATTTTATCAAGGAGCAATGTTGAAATACCCACATTTGCCAGATGTGCAGCAATGGCCGAGCCCATGACTCCGGAACCAATAACAGCTGCTTTCTTTATACTGTACATTCCGTCTTCCTCCTTCTTTAATCTACAAGTAAAGGCAAGGGGGTGAGTGCCTTCTTCTTTACAATAAAAAACAATGATGAACTTCTCAATAAACATATGCGGATTTTAATCCCATTTGCCGAAAAGAAAAAGTTTAATCTTTAAAACCGTCTAAATAGGCAATCCTAAAAAGGAATGAGGGGGTGAGTATTATGGCCAAGATGAAAAAAAATCCTTCTAAAGGTGGAGTTAGCGCTGCAAGTGTTAAGGGAGATGCTGGACCGACAGTTGAAAGTGATGGTGGCGGCAAAAGGAATAGCCAAAACAACCAGTATAAAAAATAAGGATTGCGATTTTCATACTTTTTATTAGGAAATGGAGGTACATTAATGCAACAGCAAGCAATTAACAGTATGAACCAAAACCAAGGAATAATGATGCAACCGCCTGTAATGGTTACAGTCAAAGACTCCTTGTATTTAACTGATATGCTTTCTTGGAATCTGCTTGCCATTAAAAAAGCTCATTTTTTCGCTCAAAATATTCAAGATGCCAATATGAAACTGCAAGCAGAAAAATGTGCTCAAATGCACCAGAAGCATTATGAAAAAATACTGGCTCACTTGAATGACACAAATCAAACTCAAACGTCAGGACTGCAGCAGCAGTGAACGGAGGTAAAGAATGAATCAACAAAAAGTTCAAAATCCAGAAAAACAGGTAGCCA
This sequence comes from Niallia circulans, assembly GCF_007273535.1. Taxonomy (NCBI): domain Bacteria; kingdom Bacillati; phylum Bacillota; class Bacilli; order Caryophanales; family Bacillaceae; genus Niallia; species Niallia circulans. The sequence goes on along the minus strand of NZ_RIBP01000004.1, from coordinate 1,787,808 downwards.
AAACTCCACAAATGAACGACAGAGATTTCATTAATGATTTACTGGCAACAGAAAAATACATGACTGCTTCTTATTCAACGGCCCTTAATGAAGCAAGCAATGAAGTATTGTATCAGGATTTGCTCGGCATCTTTACCGAAACACAAAACATGCAGAGAGAGCTGTATGATCTTATGTTTCGTGCTGGCTGGTATAAGCTCGAATCAGCGGATCAGCAAAAATTGCAGCAATCCTTTCAACAGTTTAAAGGATATGAATCACAGTTTCCTAACGGAAACGGCGGCTTGCAATAAATAAAAAAGCTAGTAGCAAGGACAGCGGAATAGTTGTCCTCCTACTAGCATCATATGATTTATTTTGTTTTTTGTTTTTGAAAATCATTTAATTTTTTTATTTCACTTATCATGCCTACTATTTGCTGTTTTGCTTCAGGAAATTGGCCATTCCAATGCTTAACTAAACTTGGCATTGATTTTGCCATATGATTGTACAGCATCCAAATCTCCACTTCCTTCTTAAGATGCTCCTGTTCTTCCCCAAGCAATAACTCTGTATATTTTGTCACTAATGAATCAAATTGTTCGAGAAATTCTTTATCCAAACTTGTATCCTCCTCTTTTTTCATTTGACATTAAGTTCATTATATTTTATTATAAATTTAAATCAATTGATAATGATTATCAATATTGATTAAACCGCACTAGTGGTCTCACCTATTATTTTTCCCCCTCATAAAAAAATAATAGCCCCTGAGCCAATACTAGAAAAAAAGATGTCCTAAGAAAAGGACATCTTTTTTGTTGCCAATTTATTCATTACTTGAGAACATATACTTTTTATAATGGAAACGTATCGAGAAGATAAGCCCAATGGCCAACATATTACCAAGCAAGGAACTTCCTCCATAGCTTATAAATGGCAAGGGGATACCTGTTATCGGTAATACTCCAACAGTCATACCAATATTTTGGAACACATGGAAGGTTATCATACTGATGACACCAACACAAATGCATGTGTAAAAGGAGTTTTTCGTTTCAAGCGCAACTTTAGTTATGTGATAAATCAGCAGAAAGAACAAACTTATGATAACACTCGCACCAATAAATCCGAATTCCTCTCCGACAACGCTGAAGATAAAGTCTGTGTGATTTTCCGGCAAAACAACTTCGCTTGTGCCAATCCCTTTTCCTGTCGTCTGCCCTGAACCTATCGCAAGTAATGACTGTGTCAAATGATAGCCAGTAGAGCTTTGATAATTATATGGGTCTAACCATGAATAAATTCTTCCAAATTGGTATTCCTGCACACCTAAATACTTCTTCAGCCACTCTGGATGCCAAATTACCATATACAGCACTCCAGTAGCTATGGATATTCCGCCGCCAAATATCGGCGTTATTATCTTCCAAGAGATACCTGATATAAAAATCATCCCAACCATTATGGCAATAAGTACAAGCGATGTACCTAAATCAGGCTGCTGCATAACAAGCAGCAATGGTACAAATGTAATTCCGCCGATTTTCAGCAGCAATAAGAAATCGCTCTGGGTAGTCTTTGAGATATGCTTTTCCTGATGGTCCACAATAATCTTAGATAAGGTTAAGATTAAAAAGACTTTAACGAACTCAGAAGGCTGTAAAGAGAAGCCAGGCAGTGTAAACCAGCTTTTCGCACCATTGATTTCGCGAGCGATACTAGAAGGTGCAACAATTAGCAGCAAAAGGAGCACAAGTCCAAATCCATATAAATACCAGGACAGTTTTTTCAGCTGATCTGAATCCAATTGCATAATTCCCGCGATAATCGCCGTTCCAATTACATAAAAGACAACTTGTTTAATAACAAAACTCGAATTGGCACTATAAATGGCAACAAGACTTGCCAAGCTTAACAGCATTAATATAAGTACAAGTGTAAAGTCTATTTTTGATGTATTCCTGTTTGGGGTCATTTCTCATTGCTCCTCGAATATGTGAAAACTTAAGTTAAATGGTTTAAAAAAGAGTAACCTACATAATAGTTTATACAATTCTTCATTATATTTGTAATTGCAGTAAATAACAACTTTCGACAAGGATTTAATGAAAATTTAATGTAATCCTCCATATTATTCCACTTAGTATTTTTAATATTGTCACGGGAAGAAAATCTGTAACTCTTTTTATAGATGTTAATATATACTTCCTAGCTTAAGTCTACCTTAAAATATTATGTTCATCCATTGCACAGGGAGGAATGGATCATCTTCGGCTCCGCCTGCGGGGACTAAAGCGTCTCTATTTCACGCAAGTGTTGAGTGACCTCCGCTCCATTTTACTAAGGTTTTTTAAGTTTTGTTTATTCCTAAAAACACAAATAAAACCGAGCTAATCGATAATTCGGTAATCGATTAGCTCGGTTTTATCTAGACTAACTACTTATATCCCATTCTTACTTATGATATATCTTAACTACTTCCACTAGGTCATCTGCGATTTGTGCAAGGGATTGTGTGGATACTGTTATTTCTTCAATTGCTGCTAATTGTTCTTGGGAAGAAGCAGATACATTCATGGAATTTTGGCTGTTTTCTTTTGCAATGGTTGTGACTTGATCAACAGATCCGGCCACTTCAACAATGCTTGCATTGATGTTTTTCGCTGCAGCAAGGATGTTTTTCATCTGATCACTCATATTCTCCATGCTGCTTGAAATGACGTTGAATTTTTCCTTCGTATTGTTTGTTATATTTATGCCGTCTTTCACTTCATCTGTTACTCTTCTCATCGTCTTAACAGAGGTTAATGTGTCTTTTTGAATTTCATTAACGAGAACGGCAATCTGTTTAGCTGATTGATTCGATTGTTCAGCAAGCTTTCTGACTTCCTCTGCAACAACAGCAAACCCTTTCCCTGCTTCGCCTGCTCTTGCTGCTTCAATGGCTGCATTCAGAGCCAGCAGGTTAGTCTGATCAGCAATTTCGGTAATGACATTTAAGAATTGGCCAATCTCTTGGGAGCGCTCCTGCAGAAGCTCAATTGTTTGGTTCGATTCTTTGACTGAATTTTGGATAAGGCTCATTTGTTTAACAGTGCTTTCAACAACCTCTTGTCCTTCTTTTGCCTTATTAACTGTGTCATTCGATGCTTGAACCATCTCTTCTGTATTTTTGGCGATATCCATTATTTCACTATTCACTACTGAAACTGCATCTGCGACACTTTCCATACCCTTTGTTTGTTCTTCAGAACCGACAGCAACACTTTGGATGGCCGAAGAAATTTGCTCCGATACATGACTTGTTTCTACTGTATTAGCTGTAAGTGTTTCTGCAGATGAATTAACTATTCCAGCAGTTTCATTTACTTTGTCTACCATCGATTTAATGGAGTCTTTCATTAAAACAAACTCGTCAGTCAATTGACCAATTTCATCATTTGATTTTTTTTGAAGGTCAATTTCAAGGTTTCCTTTGCGAATCTCCTTCGTTGCTGCAAGCAGATTTTTAATTGGCTTGATAATAATTCTGCGCGTGAATAAAGACGCAATCAAGGTTGTGAACACCAAGTTGATAACCGTATTAATGACCATTCCTAATTCTGGTGCGAAGATTCCCGCATTCCTAAGCATATCATTTAATTGTATGGATATAGGCGTGCTTATCATTGTTGCTAAAACAATAATGAAAGCTATTTTTGTCCGTAAACTATGAAACAGATTTTTCTTTTTCATTTTAAACCGCCCTAACTTTTTAATTTATAGGATATAATACCTAATACTTATAGGTACAATATAGCATATATTTATTTTATCGGTCATCTCATTTGATTTATTTAGCCATTTATTAGAACTTTCTTACTAGTTAAACAAAAAAAAGGAGCATTATGTGCATGCACATAATGCTCAAAAGTGAGAGGAGGTTATGGGGTTACGGTATAAAGAAAAGCGCTGTAACTCTTTCGGAAAAGATGATACAAGCTATTCTTTATACTTATTAGATATGCTTTTTCTGAGGAAAAGTGAGGGCTTATCCTGTTTTTTTCTGAAAAAGGGCAAGCCCCTAATAAAAAATTGATGCATGTCCATATCTGTCTTCTAAAGAGAATGGTCTTGCCATATACTGTAGGGGGAAGATTGTTGGTCGCTGTTAGGAGGGGCTCCATTGGAAAAACTCAAAAAGCTGTCAAGTGTCCAGTTTTGTATGGTCTGGACGTTTATCAGCACACTTTTGTTCTATATCATCACTGATATTTCCGTGTATACGATTGCTGCACTAATTGCTGGCATTGTACTTGCCTTCATTAATTTGCTGGAGGATGAAATTATTCATCAAAAAATACGGGGCGAATAATTTTTTTTAGAATGAATGTATAAAAATCAAAAAGGGAGACCACAATGTTATTACAAAGTGTAATTCCCCCTTTTGTTAAAGAGATATTAGGCAATCATCCCCCCTAAGGATTTATTAGCCGAATATCTCTTTTTTTTATTGCAGCAACTGCAGAAATCTTTTTGTTCTGTCTTCCTTTGGATTAGTAAAAAATTCTTCAGGAGTTGCCTTTTCTACGATATAGCCGCCATCCATAAATAAGACCTCGTCTGCTGCTTCTCTGGCAAACTTCATCTCATGTGTAACAACAATCATCGTCATTCCTTCTCTTGCAAGATCCTTCATAACTTTCAATACTTCACCGACAAGCTCTGGGTCTAGTGCTGATGTCGGCTCATCAAAAAGCATAACTTCCGGTTCCATCGCAAGCGCGCGCGCAATACCAACACGCTGCTGCTGTCCTCCTGAAAGCTGATAAGGGTAAAAGTCCAGCTTATCGGCCAAGCCAACCTTAGCGAGAAGCTGTTCTGCCTTTTTCCGAGCTTTTTCCTTATCCTCTTTTTTGACGATAACCGGTCCTTCCATTACATTTTGTAATGCTGTCTTGTGAGGAAACAGGTTATAGCCTTGGAATACCATACCTGTCAGTTTACGAAATTCTGTTACTTCTTTTTTAGAAACTTTCTGAGAGAAATCAATGCTTTTATTGCTGATAGCAATCGTTCCTCCAGATGGTGTTTCAAGAAGATTCAAGCAGCGAAGCATTGTTGTTTTCCCTGATCCAGATGGTCCAATCACAACAATCACTTTCCCTTTTTCTACATTTAAACTAATGTCCTTTAAAACCTCCAGCTCTCCAAAGCTTTTGGATAGGCCTGTAATCTTAATCATTTGGCATCCTCCTTTCTGCAATTGTGTTGTCTATTTAAGCAAATGCCTGCTGAAGCGGTCCTCCAACCTTTGCTGAACAATGGATAGCGGAAAACAAATTAGCCAATAAAGCAAAGCTACTTCTGAATACAGCAGTAAAAACTCGTAGTTAGTACTTGCAATCTCCTGTGCCTTGCGGAACATTTCCGTAACAAGGATAAGTGCCGCAAGTGATGTATCCTTTATCAAACTGATGAATGTGTTTGATAATGGCGGCAGAGACACTCGGGCTGCTTGTGGCAGAATAATTCTTTTTAAATTCTGTCCGTATGTCATTCCAATAGAATAGCCTGCCTCCCATTGTCCCTTTGAAATACTCGAAATCGATGCTCGGACAATTTCTGACGCATATGCGCCGACATTCAAGGAGAAACCGATAATTGCTGCCGGCACTGGATCGATGGTAAGGTGTTCCGTACTTAAATTCGGAAGACCATAAAAAATAATAAAGAGCTGTACTAATAACGGTGTACCTCTAATTATGGAAACATAGACACGAGCAATAATTTGAAAAATCTTTACGCTCGATAAACGCGCAAGGGCGGTTAGCACCGCGAGAACAAGACCGATGATGAAAGACACAATGGCTAAAGGCAACGAATACAAAAAGGCCCCCTTCAGCAAAGGCAGAAGGGAACTTGTTGCTATATCCGTATAACGTTGAAGCTGCTCAGGATCTGTAAAGATATTATTTAAGAACATCTTCCCCGAACCATTTCTCAGATATTTTTTTGTATGTGCCATCATCGATCATATCTGTAAGTGCTTTATTAACCTCTGTTACTAATGATTCGCTGTCTTTTCTAAACATTAAACCACTTTGTGCCACATCATCTGCTGAGTCTGCAATGACGATGTCTGTGTCAGGCTTTTGGTTTTTATAATCTAAGAATGACAGTTTATCATTGACTGTTGCATCAACACGGCCAGAGTTCAGCAATTCAACCGCTTGGTTAAAGCCATCAATACCGACAAGTTCAGCACCGTAAGACTCTGCTGTTTTCGCATAGTTGCTTGTTAGTGACTGAGCTGATTTCTTGCCTTTAAGGTCTTCAAAGCTTTTAATATCTGAATCAGACTTCGTAACTAGAACTGCTGTAGAGGAGATATATGGATCTGAGAATAGATATTTCTCTTTTCTCTCATCATTAATACCTACTTGGTTTGCGATCATGTCAAAACGTTTTGCATCAAGACCTGCAAAGATTGCATCCCATTGTGTTTCTTTAAATTCTACATCGACGCCAAGACGCTTGCCTACTTCTTGAGCAATTTCAACGTCAAATCCTGTTAAATCGCCTGTTTTTTCATCATGAAAAGTGAATGGTGCATATGTACCTTCTGTACCAACGACAATTTTCCCATCACTTTTTATTTTTTCGAGCAAATCCTTACTGTTGTTATCAGCATTTGAATTTGAATCGTCTTTATCTGCATTGCTGCCACAAGCAGCCAATGCTATTGTTAAACTTAATAATAAGCATAGCAGTAAACTGAATTTCTTCATGCGAAAAATCCTCCTAATTCCGATATGTCTTGTAAGACAAAAGTTATCATATTATATCGAGAAGTTATTTGTCAAAAGTTATTTACTTTCTTTTTATATTTTCACCAAAAGCTTTTCTGATAACCATCTTTTTAATAAAAATAAAAAAAACCATCATTGGATGGTTAGGGATAAAATAGATATAAGTGCTATTAATGTATTTAAAAGGAAGCTGCTGGTTTTACATAATAATGCTGCAGTTTCCCCTCATATATATGCTCCATTTTATAATCATCAAGCAAATCATATGGCGTTACTAAAGATGGGTGTTTATTCCAATATAAAGCCCCGCTTTCATGTAAAACAGACGCGACAAATTGCGAACAGAAAAAAGCATTTTTACGGGGAAAAGGAATATTAAACATAATAAAAAACAAACCAATTAAGTTGTAGCGATAGCAATGCTTTTCCTTTTCAATCTGATTAATAATGTCCTTCATCTTGTCATGCTGCTCTTTTGTAACACGAATGCTATAGATGGCACAGCAGGCGTTTTTGAAAAATTCATCTCTAATATCTTCTTTAACAAACCCGCCGATGAAAGGATTTTTCGGTTTCTTTCGTCCAAAGCTGTAAACTTCTACTAACTGGGAGTCAAAAGAAATAGAGGCATGGTTATGTGGTTTTTTTGTAAAAAGCTTAATGCATCTTGTGAACAAGGTGCCAGTATCACTTAGTATTAAATAAACAGTCTGCTCATCCATTCTTAACCTCCACCAAAATTACATTTTATTGTATAACGATTTAATAATGCAAAAGGTTTCCATTTATGAAAAAATAGTCCATTCACCTTACTGATTACTGTATATAAGGATGAATTTCAGTAAATGAAGCTTTTCCCTCTTTTCATCATATAGACGTTTGCCGTTTTGGTGAACAAACTTTAGCATTATCTTTTCTCAGACTATAGGCTTAGAATTTACTATGAAATATTGGACAGATGATTTTTTTATTTCGTGTATGACTTTAAAGTTAGTTGTTTCCATATCAACTATTAAGAGTTGATATAGCTAAATCACTGATAGTAATAAAGAAAAAACCGAGTTATGTCGAAATTCACATAAGAGAATTCTGAATCATAGCTCGGTTTTTCTGCCAAATTTTAAGCTGTTGCTTCTGAAAATTGGCTGTTATATAAGTCTGCGTAAAATCCGTTTTGTTGCAGCAGCTCTTCATGGTTTCCTTGTTCGATCACTTGACCGTTTTTCATGACTAGGATGACATCTGCATCTTTAATGGTTGAAAGTCTATGTGCGATAACAAAGCTGGTACGATTTTTCATAAGCTCTGCCATTGCTTCTTGTATTTGTGCTTCTGTCCTTGTGTCGACACTGCTTGTTGCTTCATCTAGAATTAGCAAAGCTGGATCTGCTAATAGTGCTCTGGCAATAGTAAGTAATTGCTTTTGACCTTGCGAAATATTGGAACCATCTTCATTAATAACTGTTTCATAGCCATCAGGCAATGTTCGGATAAAGTGTGCGGCGTTTGCCAGCACAGCTGCTTTGCGCACTTCCTCATCTGTTGCACCTTGCTTGCCATAAGCAATATTGTCCCGAATCGTTCCTTTAAATAACCAAGTATCCTGGAGCACCATGCCAAACATGCTGCGCAAATGCCCTCGCTCCATTGTGGAAATATCAACATCGTCAATTTTAATAGAGCCTTGATTAAGGTCATAAAACCTCATTAATAAGTTGATTAGGGTTGTTTTCCCGGCGCCAGTTGGTCCCACGATTGCTACTTTCTGTCCTGGCTTAATTTGAATGTTCAAGTCTTTAATAAGCTCCTCATCCTCTTTATAGCTGAAATAGACAGAATTGAATTGTACGGCACCAGATGGATGGTCAATGACAGTCTTCTCATCCGAATTCTTCGATTCTTCCTCTTCATCCAATAGGTCAAACACCCTCTCAGCAGAGGCAATCGTTGATTGGATGACATTAGAGATATTGGAGAGCTGTTGAATAGGCTGCGAGAATTGTCTTGCATATTGGATGAAGGCTTGAACGTCTCCGACAGTAATTCTTCCTGCTGAAGCATAAATTGCTCCGATTACGACGACGAATACATAGCCGATATTATTAATAAATTGCATCAATGGCATGATCAGACCTGATATGAACTGAGACTTCCAACTTGATTCAAATAATTTATCATTAATACCGTCAAATGTTTCAATTGCTTTCTTTTCATGACCAAATGCTTTTACGATTTGATGACCTGTGAACATTTCCTCAATATGACCATTTAATGCACCTAATGATGCCTGCTGACTTCTGAACTGAACCTGTGAGCGTTTGGCAATTTTCACTGTTGCAAATATGCTCAAAGGAATAGTCAAAAAGCATACTAGTGCAAGAACAGGACTGATAGTAAGCATCATAATAATAACTCCGACAAATGTAATCACAGATGTAATTAATTGTGTCACACTTTGTTGCATCGTATTGTTGATATTATCAATATCATTAATAGCTCTACTTAATGTTTCACCATGTGGTGTTCTGTCAAAATATTTGAGCGGGAGTCTTTCCAGCTTTTCATGTACCTCTTGCCGCAGCTGGAATATTGTCTTCTGTGAAATATTGACCATAATAATCTGCTGTATATACATAAATAAGGAGCTGACGATGTAAAGAACAATAAGCCATAACAGAATTTGTCCAATTGCTCCAAAGTCAATGACAGCACCTGGTACACCGTTCATTTTGGCCATCAGCCCGTTAAAGATTTTATCAATTGCCTTTGCTAAAATCTTCGGGCTAAATACTGAAAAGACAGTGCTAAGAATGGCAGCTAGAATAACAAATAATAGCTGCAGCTTATATGCACCAAGGTATTTGGCAAGACGCTTCAGTGTGCCTTTTGCATCCCTTGCTTTTTGGACAGGCATATGGCTTGGACCCCCGTGGCCCTTTGAGGGAATCGGTGAATTATTTTTGCTGTGATGTTGTCCACTCATACTGTCTCCTCCACAATGCCTTGTGACTTCACAATTTCTTGGTATACGCTGCAACTGATAAGCAATTGCTCATGTGTCCCGATCCCCGCAACTTGCCCTTCATCCAACACAATTATTGTATCTGCATCTTTAATAGTGCTGACTCTTTGGGCAACGATAATAACATTGGCATCCGTAATATCTTCCTTTAATGCTTTCCGTAAATTTGCATCTGTTCGATAATCAAGTGCGGAAAAACTATCATCAAACAAGTAAATATGCGGCTTTCTTACGAGTGCTCTTGCAATGGACAAACGTTGCTTTTGTCCTCCAGACAAATTCGTACCGCCTTGTGAGATTTGCGACTCAATCCCCATTTCAAGCTGATCAACGAATTCCTTCGATTGGGACGTTTCTAATGCCTTGGCAATCTCACCCTCTGTAGCATCTTCCTTCCCATAACGAATGTTATCTGCAATTGTGCCTGAAAATAAAACTGCTTTTTGCGGTACATAGCCAATCGCATGACGAAGATCACTTTGAGCGTATTCTGTTATGTTTTTTCCATCTACAAGGATTTCGCCATTATTAACATCATAAAATCTTGTTATTAAATGGAGAACAGTCGATTTTCCTGAGCCTGTTCCGCCAATGATGGCTGTTGTTTTTCCAGGCTGCATTCGAAACGAGAGTCCTTCGAGCACCGGCTTCTCTGCTAAGGGATAAGAAAAGCTTACATTGCGGAATTCAATTTCCCCTTTGTTAAGCATGCCACCGGCAGACTCCTTGTCCGGCATTGTTGGTAAAATATCAAGTATCTCATTAATACGGTCTGCTGAAGCGGATGCTCTTGGCATCATCACAAAAATCATGCTGACCATCATAAGTGAAAACATTATTTGCATTCCATATTGGACAAATGCCATAATATCGCCAACTTGCATATTGCCTTGGTCCACTTGAATGCCGCCAAACCAAATGATAGCGACAGTCGATAGGTTAAGAACAATCATCATAATCGGCATCGTAACTGCCATTATTTTGTTTACTCTTAATGCTGTGGTAGTCAAATCCTCGTTCGCGCGCAGAAAACGCTCCTTTTCAAATTCTTCCTTATTGAAGGAGCGGATAACACGAACACCAGTTAAATTTTCTCGAAGTACGCCATTCAAGTTATCAAGCTTTCCTTGCATTACCTTAAACAACGGGATACCTTTTTTGATAACAAGATAAATAATAAGTGCAAGCACTGGAATGGCTACTACAAATATTAAAGATAATTTCGCATTCTTTGATACAGCCATGACAATTCCGCCAATGCACATCATCGGTGCGAGCACGACCATTCTTAAGATCATCATCGTCACTTGCTGTACTTGATTGATGTCATTAGTTGTTCTGTTTATTAAAGAGGAAATGCCGACACGGTTTGCTTCCTCTACACCAAAGCTTTCTACCTTGTAAAACATCTTTCGTCTTAAATCTTTTGCAAAAGATGACCCTACCTTTGAGGAATAGAAGCTTGAGATGCATGCACATATTGTCCCAAACGCTGCAACACCAATCATCCATCCGCCGATCTCAAGCATATATCGAATATCATTCTGGACGATTCCGTAGTCGACTATATCTGCCATAAGTGTCGGCAAATATAATTCCGCTAAAACACGGAACAACGTCAAAAGCAATATGATGGCAACACCTATCTTATATGGTTTTAATCCTAGCAGCAGCTTCTTCATCAATTATCCTCCAGTTTATTCTTCGCTAGCTTCATTTACTCTTTTCTGTTGGCTTCCTTTGAAAAGAAACTGTAGACCTCATCTAATAATTCAATAAGGCTGTTGCTTTTCTCTTCTCCTAAGAAATCAACTAAATTACAATACTTTTCTTCCACCTTTTGAAAAATCTGTGTAGTAATATCGTTTCCTTTATCTGTTAAGACAATTCTCATAATCCGCCGGTCCTGTTGATCATTAATCCTGTCGACATAGCCGGACTTTTCTAATACATTGATAACTTGTGTGACAGATGGTGAGGTAATCTTTAAGGCTGTACTCAAATCCTTCACGGTAATAAGCTTTTCCTTCTCTTGGTTCCCTTTTTTTATGGCCATAAGCATCATAATTTCGCTTCGTTTTAAGCCATGCATGGTATGACCTGTATGGCTTAACTTCTGAAATTGTCTGATTGCATGCAGCAATCTATGTGGCAGCTCTTCCAAACTATTCCCTCCTTTAATAATTAGGTAGGCTACCTAATTATATGGAAGTGTATTTTCGTTTGTCAATTTAGAGAAACTAATAAAAAATAACCCGCCTATTCGGCGGGTTGCTTGTATTACACTTTAAATTTATTCACAATCACAAGCAGTTCTTCGGCCATTAAAGTTAATGCTTTTGCTGAAGCATTAATTTCTTCCATGCTGGCAAGCTGCTCTTCTGAAGCTGCTGCCACCTCTTCTGCACCTGCCGCATTGCCGACAGCAATTGTGGCAATATCACTGGCAGCTGAAGACACCTCTTGTAAGCCTGCAGACATTTGCTGTGCAGCTCCTGATACATCCTCCATCTGTGGCCCCATGTCACTAGTGCTTTTAATGATTTGGGCAAACTTGTCTGAGGTTGCTTCTGAAATAGATAGCCCATCTTCCGCATTTTTGGATACCTCGCCCATTATTACGACAGATTGATCTGTATCTTTTTGGATGTCAGCAATCAAAGACGAGATCAGCTTCGCAGATTCTTGCGATTGTTCGGCAAGCTTGCGCACCTCATTTGCTACAACTGAAAATCCTTTGCCATGTTCGCCAGCTCTTGCTGATTCTATTGCAGCATTCAATGCCAGCAAATTAGTTTGATCTGCAATAGACCCGATCACTTGAATGATTTTGCCTATTTCCTTAGAACGGTTGTTTAATGCTCCGATTACCTCATTTGATTGAATAATAGAATGATGGATAAACTTCATTTGCTTTAAGTTCTTCTCTACAAATGCTCCGCCTTCTTCTGCCAATTGATGTGTATCCTTCGAAAGGGCAGCAACAGCAGTCGACTTATCTGCTATTTTAATCACTCCCTGAAGCACATCCTCAATGGAAGTGGATGTTTGACCAATACTTGTAGTTATGTTTTCAGCATCATTAGCAATTTGCTGAACAGATGTTGTCACCTGATTAGAAGCAGCTGTCGTTTGACCGGCACTTGCTACTAACTGTTCAGATGAAGCTGTCACCTGCTCCATAGAATGATTTAAATTTGTTACAACCTCGCGCAAAGTTTGCTGCATGCTAGCAAAGCTCTTGGCAAGCAAACCAATCTCATCACTTGCTTCCATTGTAATATCCTCTGTCAAATCACCGTCAGAGATACGCTCTGCACTTTTTGCTAGTAATTTTAGTGGCATGATTATTGAACGAATAATATAGAAGATAAGTGCTCCGCCAATAAGAAGTGCAGCAATCAGCACAATACCTGTTGTTGAAAATATAGTCGAAGATGAATTGCTGATTTCAGATTGATTCATGATGCCAGCTATTTTCCAGCCTGTTTTTGAATCAGACTCATAGATAGCAAGCTTTTCCTGTCCATCCTGGGTATAAGATACTTCGCCTGAATTTTCTTTATATAAATCCTGGACCCATTTGGCGTTGTCATCCGATTTTGAATCAGCTTTTGAGTTAGGCTGATATATATAGTTTCCTTGGGCATCAAGAAGAATCATATAGCCCTGTTCGCCAATTTTCGAGCCTCTAACCATATCTGTTAATGAACTAATCTTTAAATCAATGGCAATAACGCCTTTTTTGTCATATGTAACCTTTGAAAATGTAACAATAGAGTTTCTAGTCTGCTCATCCTCTCGCGGCTGAAGCATGACGACATTTCCGTATGAATCAAGGGCTTCCTTATACCAGCTTTGATTTAAGGCATCCATCCCAGCAGGAACTTCCTGGTTCGCATTTCTGTATACTTCGCCGTCTTCTCTCACGTAATAAACATTGAGAACATCTTGGTTTTGTCCTAAATACTGGGTGAATATTCTTCTTATTTCATCCCTATCACCATTAAGCATCGAAGCACTGATTGCATTTGCCAAGAAAGTAGCATCCTGCTCTTTTTTTGTTGTGATGGCAGCAACCTCATTATGGATAAACTTGACGCTTTCATGTGAGGAAATAATCAAGTTTTGCTCGATTTTTTCTTTTGCTATTATATAGGACACAATGGAAATGATTAAGCTTGGAATTAGAAGGATAGTAAGAAAGGATAAGATAAGTTTTTTTCGGATAGAAATAAACTTCTTTTTCCTTTTGTGTGTTTTTACTTTTTTTGCCTTCATCAACCACTTTCTTTTAGGATTTGTGTTCTTACTTCCACCCTCTTTCCTTTTGAAAAATTTACTTATTTTGCTTTTCATCAAAACTACTCCTTTTGGTCTATTTATAAAAATATTCTTATAAATCAAAATACCTAGGTTCATTATAGCAAAAAAATAAATTTTTCTGAATAAATTATCTATAAAAAATATTCATTTTAGTCATTTTTTGTAACTATATGTTGTAATTCCTTACTTTGTAAGTAACTTCTTATGTTTTGCAAAATAGCATTCCCAATTCTTTTCGAGCATTCCTCTGTTGCCCCGCCAATATGACTAGTGCAAACAACATTGTTAAGCTGAGCCAATTCTAGGTCTGGTGGCTCACTGCTAAACACATCTAAAGCTGCTCCTTTAATCTGCTCCGCCTTTAAACTGCGGATAAGTGCCTTTTCATCAATTAAATCTCCTCTTGAGATATTGATTAAATAAGCAGAATTTTTCATTAATGTAAGCCGTTCTTCGTTAATTAAATGATAGGTCGACTTTTTGAGATTTGTGCAAATCACGATAAAATCTGCAGTGCTTAACAGCTCTTCCAGACTGACAAAATGCACCCCTAGTCTTTGCGCTTCCGCTTCATCCTTATAGTTTGCATATGTGACAATATCCATATCAAAACCAGTCGCCCGCTTCGCTACTTTTTTCCCGATTTCTCCAAAGCCAATTATTCCTAGCCGCTTTCCTTCTATTTCATTTCCTATATGAAGCTTCCATCCACCGTTTTTAACTAGGTCATTGGAAGTGGGTAAATTTCTGGCAATGGACAACATTAACCCGAAGGTCAAATCTGCAACAGACGATGCATTTTGACCCGGAGTATTCGTCACAATAATGCCGCTTTCTGCTGCTGCATCTAAATCAATATTATCAATCCCAGTACCGAACTTAGAAATATATTTAAGATTTGGTGCTGCTTCTATCGCCCTTCTATCCATATTTTCTACACCTGTCACAATTATTTCGGCATCATGAAGATAGCCAGATATGCTCTCCTTCTTTGTCGTAATACTTGTGACTGTTGCGCCAAGACTTGTTAATTCCTTTTCCAGCTTTCTTTTTTCCTCTATAAATCCATCACTTAAAGATAATAAAATGTTCGTCAACTTTGTTCCCTCCAACTTAGAAATAACTTTTTTATTTATTCCACCATTATTATACAGAATTTTCAGATTAATAATCCAGTACATTTAACAATCGGTGTCATAAAAAATTACATGAAAAAATCCAACTTTATTTAAAAGCTGGATTTACCGTTTCATTTTGTCTGGCTTTATAAACAACTCGTCTACAATCTGACAATAGTTGCCGATATCAGGAAGTGAACCTACTTTTGTTGCAACTAATGCCCCCATAATATTACCGTTATAACCATAACTAACTGCTTCTTTGATTGTTGCAGGAAAGCCATACATATGGATACAAAATAGGACTGCAGCCATATAAGCATCACCGGCACCTGTTGTATCAATTGCCTCTACTAATTTGCCTCTAATAAATTCTGTTTGTCCTTGAAAAATAACATATGCTCCTTCTTTGCCTACTGTCACATAGATAAGGGGAACAGGAATTTCGGTTGCCTTTTCAAGCGCAGCTTCAAGACTAGTTTCTTCCATTAACAAAAGAAGTTCTTCTTCTGAAAGCTTGATAGTATCAGCCTTAGGCAAAAAGCGAAGAATTGTGCTTCTGCAATGCTCTTCACTTTCCCACCTTTTTAAACGGATATTTGCGTCAAAGCTGATGAAAGCATTGTTTTTCTTGGCTGCTTCTAATGCTTTTCTAGTTGCTTCCTTAGCTTTTTCATGAAACAAAGTTCCTGATCCAAAGTAAAACAGTTTCCTGTTAATAAAAGCATCCTCTTGAATATCCTTGCTGGTAAGCACATCATCAGGTGTTTCATTCATGTATGAGTGAAAGATCCTGTCGCCATTTTGATCTAAATGGATATAAACACACGGAAGCTCCTTTGCTGGCGTATGCACACTGTAATCCAGCTTAATAGACTCCTTAATCAATTCTTCTTTCACGAACTTACTGTCTTGGCCATCCCCTAGCTTTGTAACATAATAGCTTGCCATTTTATACCTGCTTAAATGAACAGCTGCATTCACAGATGCTCCTCCAAGCCGTTTCTCATATTTATCGTTGTTCTCATCGATCGATAGATAGTCTATAAATGCATCTCCGACAGATATTGCGCCTTGATGTTCCAATGTCATCTTCATTACCTCTAATCTGTTCATATCTTCTCATTTTATTGTAAAAAGCGGATAAAGTGAAACCCTTTTAGGTTTTTTCACGTCATTATATTGGTGCGATACTATAGTTCCTAAATCCTATAAAAAAGTGATAGCTACCCAAATAAATGGGAGTGTTTCTTTTTAAGTAAATTTGTTATGATAGTTTAGGACATGCACACGAAACCAAAGATACTAAAATACATATATAGCATTAGGAGTGGATAGTTTGGACGTTTTATGGGAAATAGTAGTTGCCATCATCTTGGGGATAGTAGAAGGGCTTACAGAATTTGCGCCTGTTTCCTCTACTGGCCATATGATTATCGTGGATGATTTACTGCTTAAATCAGAGGAATTGTTTAACCCTGCTGTAGCCAATACCTTTAAGGTTGTCATCCAATTAGGTTCGATCTTGGCTGTTGTAATTCTTTTCTGGGACCGTTTTATGAATTTGCTTGGCTTGAAAAAAGATATTAACGGCAAGAAAATTGTTGGACCAAAATTAAGCCTTGTACAGGTTATTATTGGTTTATTACCTGCAGCTATTCTTGGTTTCCTTTTCGAAGATTATATTGACTCAAAGCTTTTTGGAATTGAAACAGTCGTTTATGCACTTATCGCTGGAGCAATATTAATGATAATTGCAGATTTCACTCAAAAAAGAAAAAAGCCGACTGTTGAAACAGTCGACCAAATCACTAATAAGCAGGCATTTTTAATTGGCCTTTTCCAATGTATCGCATTATGGCCTGGTTTTTCCCGTTCTGGCTCAACGATTTCAGGCGGAGTACTGCTTGGATTAAGCCATCGTGCCGCAGCTGACTTTACCTTCATTATGGCAGTGCCAATTATGGCAGGAGCAAGCTTCTTATCCTTATTGAAAAACTGGGAATACATTACTACAGATGCCCTGCCGTTTTTTATCGCCGGCTTTATCGCTGCATTTATCTTTGCATTGATTTCAATCAAATTCTTCCTGCAATTAATAAACAAAATTAAATTGGTGCCATTCGCCATTTATCGTATAGTTGTTGCAGTTATTATCATTATTGTATTCTTTTAAAAAGAAAGCTATCAAGCTTTCTTTTTTTTGAACAAATAGCGCTAATCAGTATAAAAGAACTAATTTCCTTCATTTTACGACAAACACTTTTTATTTCCCCCTTATTTTGGTAACATGCAAAAAGTAAGTTCAAATCCAAGGAGCCTGCCAAAATGCCAAATCTTTCAAGGGAAAACGAAGATATTAAGGAGTTGCTGCGAATGATAGACCATTTAAGAAACGAATTGGTCAAAACAGCATCAAATGAGGGATTCTCAAGTCCCAATACAATTAGGATCAGCCAGCTGCTTGACTCCTATCTTGTCGAGTACCAGCGAAAGATGACTGGTATGAACAAATAAAAAAAACAAGTGCAAAATCGCACCTGTCCTTTTCCTACTTTTGCTTCTTATCCCCAACCTCTAAAATATCCAATAGGAAAATAAAAATTGGAATTCCGACAATCAGTCCCCATACACCAAAAAAATGCTCTGAAAAAATCAGCACTATAAATGTAAAGAATACTGGCAAGTCTGTTTTAGATGACATAAGCTTCGGATTAAGAATATACGCCTCGATAGCATGCACTACCATAACGATAATGATGACTGTAACTACCTTCGCAATACCACCAATTGAAAATGCAATGATACATAATGGAATCAATGAAATGATGACACCTGCAACAGGAATTAAACCTAAAAGGAAAATCATCATCGCAATTCCAAATAGCTGCGGAAATCCTAAAAAGTATAAGGAGATTGTTGTCAAACCGCAGTTTACTAATGCAATGATAAACTGTGCCTCAATTACCTTACCGAAAGTGCCCGCAAACTTCCGTCCAAAATATTGAAATTCTAAATAGAGCGGGGCAATCTTACTTTCACTGAACTTATGAGAAAAATTTTTAAGCCGGTCTTTCTCTAATAGGTAGAAAAGGCTTAAAATAATTGCCAAAAAGACCTGCAGACCAAGTTTTCCTATGTTTTTAAAATAACCGAGCACAAAGGAAAAGCCTTGCTCTAAATAACTGAATACCTGATATCGGCTAATTGTATCCATTATATAACTGATAACCGGATTATCATTCGGCCTCATATAAAAACGGATAATATTACGTACTAATTGTTGTATCTCATAAATAAAGACAGGCAAGTAAGCAGAAATTCCATAAACAAGCGCTCCTATAACAATAATATATAAGGCGATGACTATGATGCTCCGCTTAATCGGAAGTCTTTTGGAGAATACTTGCACAATCCGATCCATCAAAAAAGCAAAGATGAATGTAAATAAAATTAAATTAATCATGCTGCTCACTGCATAAAGAACGGCTGCAAACAAAACAAGAATAAAAAATCTTTTTACATCCTTGTTAGCAAAAATATTTTTGTACTCACCCATAAAAAGGACTCCTGACACCAATAAATTAAACGATCTAACGAAGGTTACTATGATAGCCAAAGAAATGAAATTTCTTCCATACAACCCTAAATTTTTTTTATATTAAACCTTTTATCTTTATTATCAATTTAGTTGAGCAAAATAACAAGTGTATTTTACTTTTGATTGAAGGATTGTTATCACCCAAACCGGGACTAACCTTATTCAACACTTGTCCATTCTTCCTATTAAATAGTAAATTATGGATTTATTTTTTCACAATGCTGCCACATTCATCATTTCAAGGGGTATTTTTTTATTTTTAGAAAATTCCCTCTTTACAGTTTTCTAAAATCTTAGTAAACTGGACAAAAGTTTCACCTTTAGATAAAATTCGATAAATTTCGACATCAGGAGGTTTCAATGAATATTTTTCGTAAAAAAGCTGTCGCCACTAGCTCAGCAACTTCATTAAATCGAGTATTAGGCGCTTTCGATTTAACAATGCTTGGTGTCGGAGCAATTGTTGGGACAGGCATATTCGTTCTAACAGGTGTTGCAGCAGCAAAATATGCAGGACCTGCACTTATTCTTTCATTTATCATCGCTGGACTTGCTTGTACATTTGCAGCATTATTCTGAGTTCGCATCCATGATACCTGAATCAGGAAGTGCTTACACATACAGTTATGTAGCTTTCGGAGAAGTAATCGCCTGGATACTTGGCTGGGACTTAGTGCTGGAATACGGACTCGCATCTGCCGCCGTTGCCAGCGGTTGGTCAGGTTACTTCCAAGGCTTACTTTCAGGTTTTGGCATCCACTTGCCGACCTTTATGACAAGCGCCTATAATCCTTCAGCAGGTACTTATATTGATATTCCTGCCATTGTGATTGTTTTTATCATTACACTTGTTTTAACTAGAGGCATCAAAGAATCTTCCAAGATGAACATCATTATGGTTATTATTAAACTCGCTGTTGTTCTATTGTTTATTGCTGTTGGTATTTGGTACGTTAAACCGGAAAACTGGACACCGTTTACGCCATATGGCTTCCAGGGTGTTGCAACTGGTGCAGCAGTCGTTGTGTTCGCATATTTCGGTTTCGATGCTGTTTCCACAGCTGCTGAAGAGGTAAAGAATCCGCAGCGTAACTTGCCAATCGGAATTATCACTGCATTAGGTATTTGTACAATTCTTTATATTATCGTATCGTTAATTTTGACTGGGATCGTGCCTTACGCACAACTTGATGTTAAAGATCCAGTAGCATTTGCTTTAAGCTTTATAAATCAAAACTGGGCTGCTGGCCTTATCTCTCTTGGTGCAATCATCGGGATAACAACTGTTTTAATGGTTATGATGTTCGGACAAACTCGTTTGTTCTACGCAATCAGTAAAGACGGCCTATTACCGAAACCTTTGCAAAGAGTGAGCCCAAAAAGCCAAGTACCAATTGTCAGCACATGGGTTACATCTGCATTAGTTGCTATTTTCGCAGGACTTGTACCGCTTAATCAACTAGCAGAGCTGACAAATATCGGAACATTATTCGCATTCTCAGCAGTATCATTAGGTGTCATCGTATTAAGAGTCAAACAGCCTGATTTAAAGAGAGGCTTCAGAACACCATTGGTTCCGATTATCCCAGGCTTAGCTGTTATTTTCTGTGTATACTTAATGCTGCAATTAAGCGCATTTACATGGAAAGGCTTTGCTGTATGGCTGACAATCGGATTAGTCATTTACATCGCATACGGTTATAGAAACAGTAAGCTAAATCAAAATAATAAAACAGCTTCTTAATCAAAAAGAACGGGAATCAAAGGATTCCCGTTCTCTTTTTATTCTTTATTCGGCCTTTTAAATGGCCACCAGTTTGCTTCACCGAAATTCTTAACCATTACAGGTATGAATAGCGGGAGAATAATCAATGCATAAAGGAACAAGCCAACTAATACAATGCTTGCTATTTGCAGCAGTGAAAGCATGCCTGATGGCATCATCGCCGCAAATGTTCCTCCTAAAATGACAGCTGCTGAAATAATAACAGTTCCCATTTTCTTCATCGCTTCAAGCATCGCTTCCCCAATAGATAAATCTCTGTATTCATTAAAGCGATCCATCAAGAAGATACTGTAATCTACTCCAAGCGCGACAAGAATAACAAATCCGAAGAATGGAACAGCCCAGCTGATTCCCGTATATCCTAACAGATTTACATAGATTGCTTCATTGATTCCCATTGCTGTGTAGAATGTAAGAATAAGAGAACCAATAATATAGGCTGGCATGATGATAGAACGGAATAAGAAGATAAGAACAATTCCGATACCGACAAGCATCCACAGCACCGTTTTTGAATAATCCTCATTAGACATTGCACGTAAGTCCGCATTTGTGCTCGTAATGCCGCCAACTGCTACTTCCGCGTTTTCTAATTTTGTTCCTGCTGTCGCCTTTTCCACTGAATCCTTTATGTCGTCAACTTGGTCAATTGCTTCATTAGAATAGGGATTTGCTGAAAAGACTACGTCCATTGTCATAATTTTATTATCTTTAGATAAATAAGTATCCAATGCCCCTTTGAAGTCATCACTTTCCAGTACTTCCTGTGGCAAATAAAATTGATTTTGGTCATTTTTAGATAATCCTGACAGATAATCTGTTGCTGAATTCAAGCCGTCTGACACTTGATCAAGCCCATCAGCACTTTGATTCAAGCCTTTAGTCAAATCACCAAGCTGTCCGTTAATATCACCAAATCCATCAAGCAGCTGCTGTTGTCCATCATTGATACTTATTAGACCACCTACGAGCTTAGGCATGTTATCGACGATTTGGCCTTGGCCGTCAGCTAGTTGGTTTAAGCCGGCTTGTTGTTTTTCGATGGCTGCGATGAGCTGTTCTAGGCCTGTAACAATCTGTGACTGACCTTTAACAGCTTCTGAGAGCTGTCCGTTGACTGCACTGACTTTATCCTGCAATTGTGTTAATCCACCATGCAATTCTTCCATGCTGCTATTAACAACAGTTAATGTTCCTTCTGTTTTCGCCAAAGTATCTTTTATAACTTTATAATTTTCATTTTCGCTAATATTTGTATAGTCCTTTTCAAGCTTTTGGAATGATGTTCCATTCACTTCACTTACATCACCTAATTGCTTTTGTATACTTCCTTCAATAGTATTAATCCCAGCAATAGCATTGCTTATTTTCTTCTCAGCATCCTCAAACCCAGTTAATAGCAGCTGTTGCTGAGCCAGCGCCTGTTCAGCACCTGACTTTACTCCTTCCAGTCCTGCCTTAATTTCATCAGAGCCAGCAGAACTTTGACGAATGCCATCCTCAATTTTCGCAAGGTTCGTCTGTATTGTACCTAAGTTGGTTTTTATTTCATCCGTCCCCTTAATCAAATCATTGATGCCGCTTGTAGCTCCACTTAGCTGAGGGCCTGATTTAGACAGCTGATCTCCTGCTTCATGCAAGCCTTCGCTTATTTGATCAATGCCGTCTTTTCCTTCACCGAGGCCTTCTTCCAATGATTCGGCCTGCTTGGAAATATAAAGATCCTCAATTGGTTCTCCAGTTGGTCTTGTGACAGAACGGACATTTTTAACGAGATTAACCTTCTCTAATTCTTTACTGATGTTTTCTGCTAAACCTAAGTACTCAATAGAGTCCATTTCTTCATCATTTTTGATTGTAATGGTTGTTGTCATTGATTCACCTGGACCAAAGCTGTCTGCTATTGCATTGAACGCTTTGATGGATGGTGCATCATCGCCGATTTCATCCAACGAGTTAAATGACAATGTTCCGTCATATGTAACAAGGAATGGAACGGTGATTGCCGCAACAATTACAAGGGCAAGAAGCGGTCGCTTTAAGGAGAACCTTCCAGCAATTGCCCAAATCTTGCTGTCCCCATGCTCTGCACTGCCCTTTGATGGCCAAAAGATTTTTGTCCCAAGCAGTACCATAATTGCTGGAACTACAGTGAATAAGGCAACTAATAATAATGCAACCCCAACAGCAACAGCAGAAGCAGATTGATATAGCTTAAATTGTGAGAATCCGATTGCAGCAAAGCCGACCATAACTGCTACACCGCTAAAGAACACTGTTCTGCCAGCATTGCGGTATGTTTCAACAATAGCCTCTGCAACACTTTCGCGGTGCATCATTTCTTCTTTAAATCTACTTAATAATAAAATACAATAATCTGTTCCGATTCCAAACAGCACGGCAACAAGGAAAATTTGCGAGTAGTTGGAAATAGGGAAATCAAATTTATCAACAAGAATGGAAACAATTGATTGTGATGCTAAGTAGCTCAAGCCAACTGTCACAAGCGGGATAAACGGTGCTATGACAGAACGAAACACGATTAACAGAACAGCAAGGATAAACACGACTGTTATTCCTTCTGTCTTCTTTAAGCCTTCTTCAGAGCTTGTTGTTAAATCCTGATCAATCATCCAATTGCTCGTATAATAATGGTCCACTTTAAAATCGTCTAATTCAGCATATAAAGCCTCACTGACCTCTTTCGCTTCTCTGTCATTCCAGCTTACCTTCAACGAAACAAGGATCGTTTTGCCGTCATCAGAAACAAGCTGGTCCTTAAGGCTTTCATCTGTGAAGGAGGAAAGAATTTCTGTAATGCCAAGCTTTTCTTTATCTGCATCCAGCTTCTTTACTGCCTTTTCAGCTTCTGTTTTTTCCTCTGCGGTTAGCTTCTTACTGCTATGAAAAACAAGGGCCACTGACGATTGATCACCTTGATTCTCCTGACTTTGGATTTCATCCATAATCTCGCTTGCCTTGGAAGAGGAGAAAGTATCCGGTACACTGACCTGGCCTTTTTCTCTAACAAGGTCTCCCATATTGGGTGCAATCATAAACAGACCAACTATAACAACAATCCACAGAACAAGAACAATCCATTTTCCTTTCAAAATGCTATTCACTCGCCAACCTCCGTTTTCGTCTCTTTATTTTCTTCTATTAATTTGTCCAGCTTTTCAAACGTTGCTAAAAAGCTCGTGATTTCCTGATCATCAAATTTATTAATAAGGCTTTCCACTAAGCGATGAATCCGCTCTTCCATTTTTGTAAAAATAGCAGAGCCTTTGTCCGTTAATGTTAGATAAATAACTCTTCGGTCTTTTTCATCCCTTGTGCGTTCAATCCATTCTTTTTCAAAAAGTCTGTTGATGATAGATGTGATTGCACTTTTATTGACACCAAAAACTGCTGCCAGTTCAGACGATGTACAAATTTCCACTTGGTTTATATGGCGCATTGTGTAATGCTGTTCACATGTAAGCACATCACCAATTTCCATCCTAATGAGATTATCCAATTTCCGATTCACGGAGAAGTTGATGTCTACATACCTATCGACCACGTCTTTAATTTTTTTGCTGCTAATTGCGTTCACCCCCAAGTAATAGTTCAAACACTTAACTATTAAACATTTTAACTTTCTCTTTGTTTTTATGTCAATCAGTTTCTTTTGATTCTCATATTTTTTCTCAATCTAATGAGACTATGCTATAATGACCTCAAAATGAAGGGGCTAATACATATGAAATTTACGAATGAAAACACACTTATGGAAAGAATAGGAATTGAAATAACAGAAGTAAGAGAAGACGGCACCTGTATTGCTACAATGCCTGTTGATGAAAGAACAAGACAGCCTTTTGGTTACTTGCATGGGGGCGCGTCTGTCGCATTGGCAGAAACGGTCGCAAGCTTAGGTGCAGCGAGCCTTGTCGACTTGGAAACACACGCTGTCTTCGGTCAGGAAATTAACGCAAATCATATCCGCTCAAAAAAAGACGGCATCGTAACAGCTATTGCCACTGTGATTCACCAAGGAAAAAGCAGTATGGTCTATGAAATAAAAATTCAGGATGAAGAAGGCAAACTCATTTGCATTTCCCGCTGCACGATTGCTGTCGTGACCAAGCGCAAATAAACGAAGGGTGCATCAATAGATGCACCCTTTTTTTATATAAATTAATTTGTATTTATTTCTCTGATTTCAGGCGGACTGTCCAGAACGGTTTCGATATAATTTTTGCCCCAATTGTACATGCTGTCGAGGATAGGCATTAAGCTTTCCCCTTCTTTTGTAAGGGAATACTCGACCTTTGGGGGTACAACTGGATAAACGACTCTCTTTACTATCAGATCTTCTTCTAGCTCTCGAAGCTGGTTCACGAGCATTCTTTGGGTAATTCCTGGCATTAATGCCTTTAATTCACCAAATCTTTTCGTTCCCTCTTTGCCAAGATGCCATAAAATCAACATCTTCCATTTTCCTCCAATAATACCTAAAGTCAGCTCTTTCTCACAATTGAAGACTTTGTCCTCCATGCGGCTCATAGACACTCCTCCATTCCTTTTTCCATACTTAGTATACTTTTAGGCACTATATAAAAAAAAAGTGCGTACTTACGTATTAAAATTATAAGCCGTATAATCGACATTGTACAAGAAATAGTAATTAAGGCGGCTTAATTAGGTTAATAATCTTAATTAGGTTAATAATAAAAAGCCCTAAATAAAAGGAGTGTATATAATGAAATTACAATTGGCATTAGATTTAGTTAATATCCCACAAGCAATTGAAGTAGTATCTCAAGTAGCAGAACATGTTGATGTGGTTGAAATTGGAACACCTGTCGTTATCAATGAGGGCCTTCGTGCTGT
Organism: Niallia circulans; assembly: GCF_007273535.1. Taxonomy (NCBI): domain Bacteria; kingdom Bacillati; phylum Bacillota; class Bacilli; order Caryophanales; family Bacillaceae; genus Niallia; species Niallia circulans. The sequence goes on along the minus strand of NZ_RIBP01000004.1, from coordinate 1,762,304 downwards.
TAAAGAATTAAAGGACGCATTCCCGAACGTAACAGTTCTTGCTGACTTAAAAATTATGGACGCTGCTGGCTATGAAGTAAGCCAAGCTGCTGCTGCAGGCGCAGATATCGTCACTATTCTTGCTGTTGCAGAAGATGAATCTATCAAAGGTGCTGTCGCAGAAGCGAAAAAACAAAACAAACAAATCCTTGTAGATATGATTGCAGTGAAAGATATTAAAGCACGTGCAATTGAACTAGATGAGTTCGGTGTTGACTATATTTGCGTTCACACTGGCTATGATTTGCAAGCAGTCGGCAAAAACTCTTTCGAAGATTTAAAAGCAATCAAAAGCGTTGTCAAAAACGCAAAAACTGCTGTTGCAGGTGGTATCAAGTTAGATACACTTCCAGAGGTTATTGCTGCACAGCCTGATTTAGTTATTGTTGGTGGCGGAATCACTGGCCAAGAAAACTTAAGTGAAACTGCTGCTAAGTTCAAAGAATTAATCGTTCAAGGGTAATTGCCATGAACACAACGGAATACTTGGAGACGGTCTTAACTGAGTTAAAGGAAGGCTCTTTCCTTATTTCAAACGAGCAGACTGAAAACCTTGTTGAAGCCATTTTGTCTGCGAAAAAAGTCTTTGTTGCAGGGGCCGGACGTTCTGGATTTATGCTAAAATCATTTGCGATGAGAATGATGCATATGGGAATTGATGCATATGTTGTCGGCGAAACGGTAACAGCCAACTTCGAAAAAGAAGACTTATTGATTATCGGCACTGGTTCTGGTGAAACTAAAGGGCTTATCTCTATTGCAGAAAAGGCTAAAAGTATTGGCGGCACAGTAATTGCTGTTACTATTTTCCCTGAATCTACAATCGGAAAGCTTGCAGATTCAGCAATCAAGCTGCCTGGATCACCTAAGGATAAAACCAACAGTGATTTCCAAACAATTCAGCCGATGGGCTCATTGTTTGAACAGCTTATGCTGCTTACACTGGATAGCGTTATCTTAAAATACATGGAAGTAAAGCATTTAGATTCCAATACAATGTATGGCAAGCATGCAAATTTGGAATAAAAAATAAAGGCTGCCTTAAATGCCAAAGCCAATTGATTGTATAATGGTTCCATTATATAGTATATTGGCTTTGGCTTTATTTAGGCAGCTTTACTTTGCTTATATTTAAAGAAAAAAGGAGACGAAATATGCAATCACTTAAAGGAAAAACAGCATTAATCACAGGTGCTGGCAGAGGTATCGGCCGTGCAACAGCTATTGCACTTGCACAAGAAGGCGTTAATTTAGGATTAATCGGTGTAACGAAAGAGAATTTAGAAAAGGTTGCAGCAGAAGTAAAGCAATACGGTGTGTCTGTTTCAATCGCAACAGCTGATGTGTCTGACAACCAGTCTGTTATTGCTGCTGTTGAGAGTATCAGTCTTGAATTAAAGCAAATAGATATATTAATCAATAATGCTGGTATTGCTAAGTTTGGCGGCTTCCTTGACCTTGCTGCTGATGAATGGGAAAACATCATTAAGGTTAATCTAATGGGTACTTACTATGTGACAAGAGCAGTATTACCAGGAATGATTGAAAGAAAAGCTGGAGACATTATCAATATTTCTTCAACAGCAGGACAAAAAGGTGCACCTGTAACAAGTGCGTATAGTGCATCTAAATTCGCCGTATTAGGTTTGACTGAATCGTTAATGATGGAGGTTCGCAAACATAATATCCGTGTAACTGCATTAACACCAAGCACGGTAGCTACAGATCTTGCTATTGAAACAAATCTGACAGACGGAAATCCGGAAAAAGTAATGCAGCCGGAAGATTTAGCTGAATACATGGTGGCACAATTAAAGCTTAACTCTCGTGTATTTATTAAAACTTCTGGTATGTGGTCAACTAATCCATAAGAAAAAACGCAAACTCGCTCGAGTTTGCGTTTTTTCTTACACTTTTTTCGCATAAATAATGTAGCGCTGTGGTGCATTGCCAACATAACTGAAAGGATAGCAAGTGGTTAAAACGAGCTCCTCTTTCGTATTATCCAAGGTGATAATAGTCTGATCATCTGCCTCGACAATTTTTGTGGAGGTAATTTCATAGGAGAAGCTGCCATATGGAAGCACAACTCTCAGCTCATCACCAAGCGCTAATTCACCAGCCCTTCTGAACACCGTATCACGATGTCCTGATAAGACAATCTGGCCATTTTCGTTCGGATAATAACTGCCCTTGAAGTGGCCGACACCTTTTTCCAGATCATCAGGATCTGTTCCTTCTACAATCGGCAAAGTCCCTTCGATTTTTGGTATTTCCAAAATACCGACAGATTCCCCTGTAGGAGGTACGAACCGATCGTCCTGCTCCTCGTCCACCCAATCGTCTTTTTTCTCCTTAACCACAGCTTCTGCCTTTGATAATGATTGCTCTGTTTTCACCTTTGTTTCAGCTATATTCCAAGCTCCTAATCCAAGAAAAACCGCTCCTCCTGCTATGAGCAGGAGGGCAAACCATTTCAATTTTTTCATTATTAGCTTACGCCTTTCTTCTTTTTACGAATAGTACAATACTTCCTACTACTAGCATCATACACCCAATTAGAAGATAATTGTAGTCCATTGTTGCTGTATTTGGCAGCACAGGCGTTGGTTTAATGTCTTCACCTGGCGTTTCTGTGTCTTCGCCTGGCGTTTCTGTGTCTTCGCCTGGCGTTTCTGTGTCTTCACCTGGTGTTTCTGTGTCTTCGCCTGGCGTTTCTGTGTCTTCACCTGGCGTTTCTGGGTTCTCACCTGGCGTTTCTGTGTCTTCGCCTGGTATTTCTGTGTCTTCACCTGGTGTTTCTGGGTTCTCACCTGGTGTTTCTGTGTCTCCACCTGGCGTTTCTGGGTTCTCACCTGGTGTTTCTGTGTCTCCACCTGGCGTTTCTGGGTTCTCACCTGGTGTTTCTGGATTTTCACCTGGTGTTTCTGTATCTTCATCTGTTATTTCAGAAATCCGCTTTTCTGCCGTATAAGAAATCGGGTCTGTAAATGATTTAACAAAATCAACAGTCGCCTGCAGGTCATCTGGTCCTTGTACAGGATTTTCACCGAATTCATTTAAACGGTACTTGTCCGTAGTGTGCGGATACATATAGTTATTAACAACAACTGTATAAGTTTTAGACAAGTCTAATTTTGAACCGTCAGGCAGCATTAAATCAACTACTTCTCCAAATTCACTAATTGATGAATCCCATGTGTACTTAAAGCCTGAAATACTGACATCTGGTCCGTATGAACTGAATTGGGTATTGAGTACATCCTTTAATTCAGCACCTGTCAGCTCTAATTTCACTAGCGTATTACCGAATGGCTGGATATTAAACAATTCCTCCCAAGTGATCTCACCTTGTAGCAAGTCATCGCGAATTCCGCCGCCATTCATCAATGCAAAATCACTGTCCATTGCTGCAACCATGCCGTCAGCAATTAAGTTTCCAAGCGCATTGTCACCGACTTCACCTTTAGAAGCATAACCACCTAGAATATCTGTTGCCGCTACTCCAACAACCTCCTTCAGCTTAGGACCAACTATGTCTTGATATTTATCAAGAATTGCTTGCACCTCAGCGTCTGGTGTAACTCCTTCTTGCTTCACATCTACTATTTCCGCAGATTTTTTTACGATATCCTTTGAAACTGGATCGATTTCTAAATCAATATCAGAAAACGCCTTGCCGTATTCCCATGCTTGAACAATCAGTTTATTATCGACTAAACCGTTTATCTTCACATGATTATGGGCAGCAAAGATAACATCGACTGCATCATCCACTTTGTTCGCGATATCAGCGATAGTTCCTGTGATTTCTCCACTGTTTGCATCCTGGTTACCAGGAACATGAGAAACAACTACAATTGCTTCAATTCCTTGCTTTTGAAGCTCAGGTACATATTTATTGATCGCTTCTGATTCATCTGTGAAACGAACATTTTCATTTCCTTTTGCAATAATTTGGCTTGGTGTATCAATATTTGCCACACCGATAAAGCCGACTTTCACGCCACCGACATCTTTAATTGTATATGGATCAAGCACTAGCTTGCCTGTATCCTTATATTCCACATTCGCGGCAACTGTTGGGAAGTTCATGCCGTCATAGCCTGCAGTGCCGTTCGGGTGCTCGCCGCCATTAATCATGCGAAGCATCTCGTCCACACCTTCGTCAAACTCATGGTTTCCAACAGTACCGACATCAAAGCCTAATGCTTCCATTATCTCAACTGTCGGCTCGTCTTGCAGCAGTGCAGAAACTGGTGAGCTTCCACCAATCATATCACCTGCATGTACAAGTAATGTGTTTTCGTTTTCTGCTTCATGCTGCTTCAAATATGTTGCCAAGTAAGATGCATAACCATAATTCACACCATCTACTGTGCCTGTCACATCTATTTTACCGTGTAAATCATTTACGCCTAAAAGCTGTGCTGCAATATTGCCTTTTGGACCATCAGTAGCATTCACTTCGGAAATTCTTCCTGTATTATAGGAAATCGGTCCATTGAAGCTTTTCACATAGTCAACAGTCGCTTGCAGGTCTTCTCCACCTTGAACAGGGTTTTCACCAAGCTTTGCAAGCAAGTATTTATCACTGCTATGTGGGTACATATAGTTATTTACTGTAATTGTGTAGCTGCCATTTGGATCGATTTTATCTCCATTAGGTAAGAAGATATCAACCACTTTACCGAATGAGCCTTGTTTGCTGTCCCATGTATAAGAGAAGCCGCCAATACTGACATCAGGGCCATAACTGCTGAATTGACTGTTCAGAATTTCTCTTAAGTCAGCACCGCTAATATCTAGCTTAACTAATGTATTGCCAAATGGTTGAATATTGAACAGCTCGTTCCAAGTAATATCACCTGCATTTAAATCATCACGAATTCCGCCGCCATTCATCAATGCAAAGTCACTGTCCATTGCTGTTAGCATGCCATCTGCAATCAAGTTTCCGAGCGCATTATCGCCAACAGCTCCTTTTGTTGCATAGCCGCCTTCCATTGATGTTGCAGCGTTACCAATCACTTCATTAAGCTTCGGCCCAACTTTCTCCGAATACTTGTTCAGGATTGCTGCAACCTCTGCATCTGGTGTAACACCCTCCTGCACTACATCAACGATATCAGCAGATTTTTTCACAATATCGCCTGACACTGGATCAATTTCCAGTTCAACATCTGCGAATGCTTTGCCATACTCACCTGCTTGAACGATCAGCTTATTGTCGACAACGGCATCGATTTTCACATGATTATGGGCAGCAAAAATAACATCGACTGCATCGTTTACGTTATTAGCGATATTAGCAATATCACCTGTTGCACCTTCGCCTGATTGATTACCAGGTACGTGCGCAAGGACAACAATTGCTTCCACACCTTGGCTTTGCAGCTCAGGTACAAATTTGTTGATTGCTGCTGTTTCATCTGTGAAACTTAGATTTTCATTGCCCTTACTGATAATCATATTTGGTGTAGCAGTAGTTGCAACACCGATAAAGCCGACTTTAACACCTTCTACTTCTTTAATAGTATAAGGGTCCAGCACTAGCTTGCCAGTATCCTTGTATTCTACATTTGCTGCTACCATTGGGAAATTAATGCCATCATAGTTTTCTGTTCCATTAGGATGGTCTCCACCATTAATGAGGCGAAGCATTTCGTCCACACCTTCGTCAAACTCATGGTTACCGACAGTCCCAACGTCAAACCCTATTGATTCCATAATTTCAACTGTAGGCTCATCTTGCAGCAATGCAGACACAGGCGGACTTCCGCCTACCATATCACCAGCATGTACAAGCAATGTATTTGGGTTTTCAGCTTCTCTCTCACGTAAATACGTGGCTAAATAATCAATTCTGCCAATTGTGTTTGATCCATCTGCATATTCCTCGCTGATTTTGCCGTGCAGATCATTAACACTTAAAAGCTGTAGTTTAATATTTTCATTGTTACTTGGGTTTTTAGCTTTATAGCCATTTTTTTCTGCTTCTTCTGCACTTGCAAAGAAGATTCGTTTTTCGACAGGAACTTCTGCAAATTTAGCAGGCTCTACAAATTCCTTACTGTCAGAATTTCCGACATATCTTAACAATCCTTTACCTTGCTCTCTTGCTCTAAATTCAAAAGGCAATTCTGCTAGCGTATTTTCTGGATTCCAAATGCCCTTTTTATTATCAATTGCTTCTTTAACAGCAGATTGATATTGATTATATTCCTCTCCATCACCTACCGGCCAAATGAAATAAGTAGTCGCATATCCTTGTTTGACCATTTCTAGATTTGTATTTAAGTTGTCGCTTTTGCGGATTATTTGAGCTAGCAGTCTTCCATAATCATCTGTTGCCTCGTCTCCGACTTTAACGATTACTTTATCTCCTGGCTGCAGCAGCGTATTCAAATAAGTTTTCGCTGCTTGACCATGCTCCAGTTGGCTTTCATCCGCTTCATTTTTTGGAGTGTGGTACGTTTCTGGTGTATCAATATTAACGTAACGCACTTTTGTTGCACCAAGTACTGGTGTTGAAAGGTGAATAGTATCTCCATCTACTACACTGCTAACAGTAGATTCATATTCTCCTGCAGAGGTTGGAGCTTCAGGCTGACTAGCAAGCAATCGCACATCAGATGCCTTTCTTGGCAATACCTGATAGGTATTATACTGGCTTAATACACCTGTAAACTCATACCATTTACCTGCTTCCATAGCAGAAATAGCTTGTGTTCCTTCCATCACTCTTAATGTTGTTCCATTAAAGTTCTCATCAATAACGGAAACATTATAGCCACCTCCAGCAGGAGTCGCAGGAACGGATTGAACGTATCCTTTAAATTTAACTAATTGGCCTTCCTTTTGCTCAGCAAGGCTAGCATCATTCAACTTTTCCAATGAGAATTCAATTGGTGCTGGTACATCGTTTCCTTCCGAAACAATTTCAATGCCATCAGCATTCGGTGCTATTTCTAGCAATTTATTATATTCTGTAACTTTCCCTGTTACTTTTACTTTTTGTCCCTCTTTTAAAGCAGGGAAAGTGCCAGCATTGCTCGCAAACAAGTTAATGCCTGCAGACTCGTCTTGGATGTAAGTTGACAGCTTGCCGCCGCCGATGCTGTCATTATCAGCAGTTACAACACCTTCAACAGTTACAACTTGTCCTGTTTTTGTGCGTGCATCTGAAATGGACATAACATCCGCAGGCACAGAAGGAGTTTCCTCTCCGTCTTCTCCTGGAGCTTCACTTCCATTATCAGCATCTCCAAAAGCATGCTTGCCAAGGTCAGCAAAATAGTCAATATCAAAGATATCCCATTCTACCGCCGGATCAAATTCAGTGCCAACGCTTCCTTTTGTTACAGAGCTTTTGCGAATCAGAGTATGGTTTTCAGCAGCACCATCTCCCCATTTTTCCTGCATGCCGACAGTGCCGAACACGTCGATGACTGTATCATTTTTCTTCAGCTCCACTACATCGTCGCCATTAAAGTTGACAACACCATGCAATATATCAGCCTTTTCCTTTACAGCTGCGCTAGCAGAGCTATGTGCAATAACATACACATCTCCATCTGCAAGCTTTCCTTCAAGCTTTAATGTTGTATTAGGGTCTGTCTTGCCATTTGCATAAAGTACCAGGCTGTAGTTGGCAAGATCTACTTCACTGCCTGTTCCATTGAAGATTTCGAGTGCTTTATTGTTTGAGCTGCCTTCTATGTATTCAGAAATAAATAAGTCATCAGCCGTTTGGCTTGCAGCAAAAACACTTGGGGTAAAATTTCCTAAGAAGCTGGGTAAAACCAAAGTGAAAATTAGCAATATTGACAAAATTCTAAAACTACGTTTCCCCTTCATTTATATCCTCCTTGGTCGAAAATTGTCTTACCAATTAAAGATATCGTAGTATTGTAAAATTCTCACTAGAATTTTGTAAAAAAATTAGATAATTTGTATAATTTTGATTAAAATGATTAATTTATCCTAGTTATCTATCATGACACACCCTATAAAACACCCATATATCGCGAAAATAGTTTTTGCATTTTATGTAAATATTTGTTTGTCAAGCTATTAATAAATACATAAGAAAAAAAGGAGTTTTTTTATTACTATAATGTTACCTTCCATTTATTCAAAAAACATAAAAAAACTAGCCTAATCTTGTTTACGGCTAGCTTAACACTTCTATACAGCTGCAAATTACTCTTCAGTGGGTATGTTCAAAATTTTGACTGTCTTAAATGCTGGAATCATCTTGAAATGTAAGTTCCAATTAGATGAGAGCACTTCAAACTCCTGGTCTGTCACAGTAAATTGCATCGCTACATCATTTTCTTCATCCAGCAGGACATAGGAATTTTGATTTGCGAACAGCTTGTAGGATTTATCTGCTAGAAGCGTCCAGCCATTCAATAATCCATGTGTTTTATTAGCCAAGCCTTCTCCTCCTTTTGTAGTAGCATAGTAAGTATCATTATATCATGCAGTTTCGCCCATTTTTTTGATTTTCTTTCACTGTTGTAAAAAAAAAAACACCCCTCACCTATCAACTTAGCAAGCAAATACGTAAGAAATGAACTTTTTGTACATGGGGATTAGAATCTTTCAGCAGGTTATACTATCGAAAATAACTTTAAAGGAGACAGCTTTATGATCGATAAAGTTTGTACTATCGGACCTGCAAGCAATAACCAAAAAATTCTTCAAGGTCTTATTGAAAAAGGCATGACGATTGTCCGCTTGAATATGTCCCATGGCACACAAGCAGATCATCTCGCGGTTATGGAAATGGTTCGAGATATAAACAAGACTACAGGAAGCAATGTTCGCATATTGGGAGATTTGCAAGGACCAAAGATTCGCTTAGGAAAAATAAAAGAAGACAAAGCTGTATTGAATGAGGGAGACAGTTTCTCGTTAACTATCGAAGAGATTATTGGAGACGAATCTCGTGCAAGTGTTGACTATAAGGGACTTATCAAGGATATAAAGGTCGGCAGCAGAGTGCTTATTAATGATGGTGAGGTAGAGCTGAATGTTATCGAGATAGACGAAAACACTGCCAAAACCATTGTAAAAGCAGGGGGAATGATTGCTTCACGAAAAGGCGTAAATGTCCCTGGCACCTCATTATCTTTACCTGCCATAACAGAAAAGGATAAAGGAGATATTGAATTTCTTGTGAAGCATCATGTTGATATTATTGCATGCTCCTTTATTCGGCAGGCTGTCCATTTACAGCATATTAAAAAATATGTCAGCACTTTCACCAATACACCGCCAAAGCTGATGGCAAAAATTGAGACGTTGGAGGCAGTAACCGCATTTACGAAAATTTGTGAAGAAGCGGATGCAATTATGCTTGCAAGAGGAGATTTAGGGGTAGAACTGCCTTACTACTGGATTCCTTTGCTGCAAAAAGCAATACTAGCGGAATGTGCAAACAGAGAAACATATGTAGTGACTGCAACCCAAATGCTCCAATCAATGACAGAAAACGCCGTTCCGACAAGGGCAGAAGTGACCGATGTTTTTCAAGCAGTTCAAGACGGCACAAATGCTGTTATGCTGTCAGCGGAGAGTGCCGTTGGAAGACACCCTCTTGAAAGCATTACTGTACTCGCAAAAACCGCTGCTGTTTCCGAACGCTTTAAACAGCCTGTTCCCTTTGAGCTCAGCAGCATAGTTGCAGCCATTCAAAAAGAATTATCGTAGTATATGCTGGTGGTACTCCCACCGGCACTTACTATTGCCTTCTTATTGGCAGCCATTCGAGGACATCTTGAATTTTTCTGTCCCAGTACCCCCATTCATGTACACCTTGGCTAAACTCATAAGTATAATCAATCACAGTCTGTTCACAGGCCTGTTTAAATCGCTTATTATCCTCAAACAGGAAATCCTCTGTTCCACAGCATTGGTAAAGAGAAGGTTTTACCTGACGATTTTTCACTTTCTCTATGAGAGAAAACAAGTCATGCTCTGTTCCTAAAATACTGTCATCGCCAAATATGAGTCTGAAAAGATCTCCTTCTGCTCTATCCTTAAGGGTTTCCACATCCATTGCACCAGATAGACTTGCTGCCGCCATAAAATCATCGGGCTTGTTCAAAGCCCATTTAAATGCTCCATATCCGCCCATTGAAAGCCCAGCAACGAAGTTATCCTCCCTTTTTGACGATAATGGAAAAAAGGCTCTTGCGACATTTGGCAGTTCCTCTGTCAAAAAAGTCCAATATTTATTGCCATATGCCATGTTGGTATAGAAGCTTCTGTCAACCTGGGGCATAACAACCGCTAGGCCTAACGGAGCAGCATATCTTTCAATAGATGTTCTTCTTGTCCAGACTGTATGATCATCACTAAGTCCATGCAGCAGATAAAGTGTTTGATGCTTTTCTCCACTAGCATTGTTCCTCATCCCAATTTGCGAGTTTGTTTGCTGTGGCAGAATTACTGTCATTGAAGTGCTCAATTGTAAGCTTTCAGAAAAAAAGTCACATTTAATTAATGCCATTTCGACTTGCTCCTCCTTCATATTTAAAACGCTTTCATACGATTAAATTATATCCGGTTTATTTCTGAATGAATATCAATCTGCTTGGAAGAAACACTTTACAGACATATTTCTCCTGCTTTTGCAGAAACTATAAGGAATCTTCATGTTTATGAAGGAGAGTGAAATAGTGGATATTAATTGGTATATACTATTTGCAGCTATTTTATTAGGATTGGCAGGAAACATTGCCGTACTGCGAAGAAGGTTCCGTTTTTACCAAACAACCTTGCTGATTCATTTTGCCCTTTCCATCCTGCTCTGTCTGTTCTTTTATTATAATGGGTTTTATCGTTATGCACTTCCAGTTGTGTTTATTCTGCCGGCAGTGGTTATTAATTTTGGCCTTTTTATTGCTTTTTTAATTCGTTTTGAACCAAATAAGGATACTTTTCGTTTCTATTTTGTGTTTATTTCATGGACCTTTAGTTTGGAAATCATATTAGAGCATCTTGGATTTATTCGCTTTCGAAACGGCTGGGATTATTGGGATTCTTACAGTCTTTATTGGATATATGCACGAATATTCACCTACATTGGCAAGCGTACTGTTCCGCTTGAAGGACGAACCCCTATTATGTTACCGAAAAGGAGCAAGCTCATTCTATTTACCATTACACTAGTTTTGTTCTTTATCGTTCTGCTTTTTCTAATGAAAACGGCTTAGCTAACAAAACAAAAAAGCTTGAATTCTGTCATTCAAGCTTTCCATATACAATGTATTTATATGTTACATAAGGGCACTTGTTTGAACTGGAAAAAGCTGTCCATCAATGGAAAAGGATATTCTCCCTGTTTCTTCTGAAACAACGATGACTAAAGCATCTGACTGCTCCGTTATGCCGATAGCAGCTCTGTGTCTTGTGCCAAGCTTTTCCTTGCCATTATAAAACTTAGAGGTTGGAAAAATATTAGCAGCGGAAACAACCATATCTTTATCAATAAGAACTCCCCCATCATGGAGCGGATTTCCTGGATAAAAGATTGCTTCAAGCAGGTTAGATGATAATTGGGCATGAAGCGGGACACCTGAGTGAACTAACGTCTCAAGGCTATCCTGTCTTTTAATGGCAATCAGAGCACCGTGTCGCTTTTCCGAAAATTGTTGGGCAGAAACCGTGAGCATTTCCATATAGTCTGTAAATGGCTCCAGATAGGATTGTAAGTAATAAGATGCTGCAAAGCTATGAATGCCTTTAAACTGCTTATTCATTTTCTCAAAATCATTTAAAACACAGCAATCCTTTTCCCCGATAGACTCATACAAGCCATGGAGATTTGCTAAAAGTGATTGCAAATCTGCTCTCAGCTGGTTTTTGATAAAGATTGGCATATTCCCTTCTTCAACAGACAAGCTAACACTCCTTTTCTTAGCTCTCCTTTTTCTTTACTATTTCCAAGCAAAACCTTTTCTATACAGAGATTACCTGCTTGGTTATGGCAATGGCAAACAATGCAATTAGAAGGATATTTTCCTTTTTATGAAGGAATTTCCAACCTGTTAGCGAATGCTAAACTTATACACAAATGATACCACTTTAGAGGGGTTGAGAATATTGCAATGGAAGAAAATGATATTTTGGCTTGTTGGGATAATTGTTGGGGTTGGAGGGCTTACTGCCTCTGTTGTTTTCGCTACCCTAATATTCTTGGAAAAGGATAAAACTTTGAAAACAGACAATGACAAGCCGGCAGTTAGTACTGCAGCTACAAATTCTGATTCTGATTCTGATTCTGAGGAAATGAGTACAGAAGCTGTGAATGAACCGATTGACAAAAGCATTGTCACTTTAGCAGATGGTTCAAGCGGGCATGATTTCATTTCAAAGTGGCATGACTTCTATAATGATACATTAGGATGGGGCAGACTTGAAACAACTGATTATGCAGAACAGCAGAAAGCTGCTGAAAGCATTTTGTCCCAAGCAGAGAATATTGTAATTGATGACACCAGCATTGCTGCTGACTTGGAACATATAAAAGAAGCTGCCAAGCTTGTGGCAGCAGCTGATAATCGGGATGCTATGCGCAGCCTGCACAGGTATTTCCACGATTTAGACATTTACTTTAATGGCTATGATTATAACCAGACATTTGGTGTGACTGAATTTAAAGGTGAAGACTAACAATATACATTAATTACTTTTACGGTTGAAATAATTCGGCTTCTTTATATCATTATTATATCGCTGATGAAAGATATGGGTTGCTGCAGGAGACAACGGCGGAATCAGCCATGCCCAATTCCCAGTTACTTCCCTGCCTGCTTCCTGCTCCTTTCCTTCGAAAATTTTGAACTGCTGTGCTGCCGTATGGTGATCAACAATTGTTACACCAGCATTTCGGAAGGATTCCAATACAGCGATATTAAGCTCAACAAGCGCTTTGTCCTTCCATAATGAGGAAGTCTTACTTGTTTGCAAACCCATTGCTTCGCCAATTGCAGGAAGCATGTTATAACGATTCTCGTCCGCAAGATTTCTTGCCCCGATTTCAGTTCCCATATACCAGCCGTTAAACGGAGCGGCTGTATAGGAGATCCCGCCAATTTCTAGCCTCATACTAGAGATGATTGGAACAGCATACCATTTCAAGTTTAAATCCTTAAACCAGTCATATTCAGGATGACGGATCGGCACCTCTAAAATCAATTCCGCCGGTATATCAAACAGCACTGGATCATTTTCATTGATTTGCACAACGAGTGGCAGGACATCAAAGTTCGTACCTTTCCCCTCCCAGCCTAATGTCTGACAATATTCAGTAAATGACAGGGAATCAGGATCGCCAAGGATACCGAAATCTGTATTATAGCCCGCATAGCGAAGCAATTGATGGTTCTTAATTTGCACAGATTTTTCGTCACTCTCTTGCGGAAAAACGGTAATTGTCGGTCTTATCTTACCGCCATTTGTCGCATATGCGATATGCTCTAATAAGGCCTTTCCTATTTCTTCTTCTGTTGTAACAGTCCTTTTGTCCACGACATGGAGATTTTTCCAAAACAATCTGCCGATACAGCGATTGCTGTTTCTCCATGCTAGCATTGCTCCATAAGCCAGCTCCTCATATGTATGCTCATACGTCCCAGACCTTGCAATTTGTTCCTTAATTTCTGTCAATCTTGATTCTATTTGGTCTGCTTTATCCCATTCTGTATAACATATCTGAATGAATGTGGAGGCTTCTTCAAATAATTTGCCTTCCAAAATGAAATCCCCCATTACTAGTCATTTTTCTTTATCTTAACATAGTATGGAGATAAGTATTCATTTCAGGAATCTGCGAACAAGTGCAAGCTTCTTATCTGTATAGGGAGGAAAAAGCTCGGTAATTTTTAACCCTTTCCCCCTTTTCAATACACTCCGTTTATGAGAAAAAGCAGTAAAGCTGTAAATTCCATGATAAGAGCCCATCCCAGAAGTGCCGATGCCGCCAAAAGGAAGCTCTGGATTGGCCAAATGGGTTAGGGTATCATTAATACTAACACCGCCTGATGAAATATGATTAAGCCAGTATTCCTCCGTTTCCTTAGAACCCGTAAAAATATACATTGCTAAAGGCTTAGTCATTTTAGACACCCTTCTAACTACATCCTGTTTGTCGGTATAGCTAATAATTGGAAGGATTGGACCAAAAAGCTCATCCTCCATGGAAGGTGATTCCCAATCTGCCTGTATTAAAGCAGGCTCTAAAAAGCGCTGTTTTGCATCACTTTTCCCGCCATACAGAATGTTTCCTTCCTCTGCTTCAATAATCTGTACAAGTCTTGCAAAATGCCTATCATTAACGATTCTTCCATAATACTCGCTTTTTTCGACTGTTTCTCCATAAAAACGGCCTATTGTTGCTTTCATTTCTTCCATCAGCTTCTCTTTTATGCTTTCATGTACGACAACATAATCTGGTGCCACACATGTTTGGCCAGCATTGATTGTTTTGCCCCAGATAATTCTGCTTGCTGCTGTTTGAATATCTGCTGACTCATCAACAAATGCCGGACTTTTCCCTCCTAATTCTAGGGTAACAGGGATTAGATTTTCTGCGGCTGCCTTCATGACAAGCTTTCCTACAGCAGGACTTCCTGTAAAGAAGATTTTGTCGAACATTCCTTGAAGCAGTGCCTTATTCGTTTCGACTCCTCCCTCTACCGCGCACACAAACGCTGGATCAAATGTAGCTGAAATCATCGAAGCTACTGCTTTTGATGTTGCCGGCACAAGCTCAGAAGGCTTTAAAACAGCACAATTCCCTGCGGCAATCGCACCAATTAACGGTTCAATCAGCAGCTGGAGCGGATAGTTAAAAGGTCCAATTATTAAAACTGTTCCGTATGGCTCATGGCGGATAAAGCTTTTAGCAGGGTATAAAGCCAAAGGGGACCCTACCTTTTTTACCTTCATCCATTTAGAGAGGTTTTTAAGCGTATATGTAATGCTTTGCAGGATAAAGCCAATTTCTGTTGCGTATGACTCAAAAGGATGCTTCCCTAAATCAGTTTGCAATGCATCCATGAGATTTTCCTCATTCTCTTGAATTGATTTACGTAATTTTTTCAACTGCTCCACTCGAAATTGATAGTCTAAAGTTTGATTTGTTTCAAAGAACAGCCTGCAATCTGTCAGCATCTGCTCCACTTCGTTCAGCTGCATGTCTTTTTCCATCTATCTTTGCTCCTTTTTTTGAATAGTAAAAAGGAGAATCCTGCTTGGATCTCCTTTTTTTTCATAAGCTTTCATGCAATATTGCTAACACTGTTTTTAATTGTTGAATGGGAATTTGTCCAGGTGCAGAGGCTTTTTTTGCCGCACCAAATGTCAGTGCAGAGCCAAAGGCTTCGCCGGCAATGCGGCTGATTGAACCTTGTCCTCCCATCGACATAGCTATAATAGGTCTGTCTGCATATTGCTCTTTCATCGTTTGAACTGCATCCAGCAATGTAATCACATCAGCCATGCTTTGTGGCATGAGCGCGATTTTCGGAAGGTCCCCGCCAAGTTCCTGCGCTTTGCGAAGCCGGGAAATAATTTCTTCCTTTGCCGGTGTTTTGTCAAAATCATGATTAGACACAATAACAGCAACCTTATGGGCATGTGCAAACTCAATAAGCTCTTTAACATCTGCTTCTCTGTTAAAAAGCTCTACATCAATAATATCAGCGTCGCCAGATAATGCTGCTGCTTTATTAAGGGCGATATACGCATCGCTTTCAAGCTCTTTCTCTCCGCCTTCCTTCTTGCTTCTAAATGTGAAGACAAGCGGAATATTGCCTATCCAGCTTCTGATATTTGCTAATGTTTGAAGCACTTCACTTCTATCATCTGCTTTTTCAAAAAAATCGACACGCCATTCGATTACATCGACGCTTTCCGTAGTCAAAACATGCGCTTCTTCCTTCAACTGGCTTGCTGTCTCTCCAATTAAAGAAGCACATATTTTCGGAATTCCCTCTCCTATTGCGATATCTCTTATTATTAATGGCTGAACCATTTAAGCACCCCTATTTTTTCAGTTGTAACTTCTATTACTTATCTTGGCTCGTATAAATCCCATGCATATTTTAAGGAATCTACAATATAATCCGCAACCTCTTCCATATCTTTGCTGTCTGTATCAACCTTTGAATGATGGTCTGCATAAATTTCTTTTCTTTTATGATACAGCTCTTCCATATCCTCAAGCGATTTCCCCTTCAAAACAGGTCTGCTATCAATAATTAAGCTGATTCTATCCTTCCATGATTCCCAAGAAAGATCTAAATGAATGACAATACAGTTTTCAAGGCAAGCATTCTTTATTTCCTCCTGTAAAAAGGAGCCGCCGCCAAGTGACAGTACAAGAAGCTTTCTTGCACTCAACTCTGTTACTACTTCCTTTTCCTTCTCACGAAAGGCCTTTTCTCCGACCTGCTCAAAAATCTTTGAAACAGGCATGCCATATTCTTCTTCAATTACATGATCTACATCTAGAAAATCGCGATACAGCCTTTTAGCAACAAGCTTTCCAATACTCGTTTTTCCAACGCCCATAAAGCCGATAAACACGATGCTCTTTTCCCTTAATGGTACTCGTTTGTTTTCCAAGGTGAAGCCCCCTATATTAATCGTGACAGTATAAAATGTTTCGTCCAATTCTACTACTCATTATAAAATAATTATATGGCTAATCCTAGTTAATCTTGCGAATATTCTACCACTATCACGCATAGGATGGTTGTTGGAAGAGTATGAAATAAACAGCCTATTTCTCATTCAATATGTAATTTTCTCCTTTACTATAAAGAAGTTATTTCATGTCACTTTAATGTAAGCCTTTCCTCTACTCTTTTATAAAGGGTTTAGTCTTTTATCCTATTAACCATTTAAAAAACTTATTTATAATAATTATAAAATAGTATTGATTTTTTAATTATAGATGATATTATAAAGTACATAAGATAAAGAACAAATAAATTACGAGGTGATTGTATGTCAAACAACAAATTAACAACTAGTTGGGGCTCCCCAGTAGGAGACAACCAAAACTCTATGACTGCTGGAGATCGTGGTCCTACTCTTATTCAAGATGTACATTTACTTGAAAAATTAGCTCATTTTAACAGAGAACGTGTCCCTGAGCGCGTTGTTCATGCAAAAGGTGCTGGAGCACACGGCTACTTCGAAGTAACAAATGACTTGTCTAAATACACAAAAGCAAACTTCCTTGATGAAGTAGGCAAACGAACTCCAATGTTCATCCGTTTCTCAACTGTTGCAGGTGAACTAGGTTCTTCTGATACAGTTCGTGACCCGCGCGGTTTCGCTGTTAAGTTCTATACAGAGGAAGGAAACTACGATATCGTTGGTAATAATACTCCTGTATTCTTTATTCGCGATGCAATTAAGTTCCCTGACTTTATCCATACCCAAAAAAGGGATCCAAAAACACATTTGAAAAATCCAACAGCGGTTTGGGATTTCTGGTCTCATTCTCCTGAATCCCTGCACCAAGTATCTATTTTAATGTCTGACCGAGGTATTCCTGCAACACTTCGTCATATGCATGGCTTCGGAAGCCATACATTTAAATGGGTAAACAAAGAAGGAGAAGCAGTTTGGGTGAAATATCACTTTAAGACAGAGCAAGGCGTGAAAAACCTCGCTGTTGATACTGCAGCAAAATTAGCTGGTGAAAATCCAGATTATCATACAGAAGACTTATTCAATGCAATTGAAGCTGGTGACTTCCCTGCATGGACATTGTATGTTCAGATTATGCCTGTCGAAGATGCTAACACATACCGCTTCGATCCATTTGATGTAACAAAAGTATGGTCTCAAAAAGACTATCCATTAATCGAGGTTGGCCGTATGGTGCTTAACCGCAACCCTGAGAACTACTTTGCTGAAGTGGAGCAAGCAACATTCTCACCTGGAACATTCGTACCTGGTGTGGAAGCATCTCCAGACAAAATGCTTCAAGGCCGACTGTTTGCATATGCTGATGCACATCGCTACCGTGTTGGTGTCAATCACAATGCACTGCCAATCAACCGTCCGCAAAGCCCTGTGAATAACTATCAGCGTGATGGACAAATGCGCTTTGACGGCAATGGCGGAGGCTCTGTTTATTACGAGCCAAACAGCTTCAGTGGTCCAAAAGAATCTCCAGAAGACAAAACATCTGCATTCGCAGTTTCAGGTGTAGCTGACAGTGTTGCATACGATCACAATGATCACTACACACAAGCTGGTGACCTGTATCGTTTATTGTCTGAAGAAGAGCGTGCTAGATTAGTAGAAAACATCGTTGGTGCAATGAAGCCAGTTGCATTAGAAGAAATCAAGCTTCGCCAAATCGGCCATTTCTACAAAGCAGATCCAGAATACGGAACTCGCATTGCAGAAGGACTTGGTTTAGCTGTTCCGGAAGAAGTTAAATAATAAAGTACCATTAACTAAGCCCTTAACATTTATTGTTAAGGGCTTTTAGCTGTCTAAGCATTCGTTAGTGTAATGGTCTCCTTTCTATGCCAAATACATTATTTCAGGGTCAACTTAATACATATTCATTGAAAAAAAATGGTACAAGCTTTACTCTTTAAGTATGTCTACATATGAAAGGGCTTTAATCCTTTTCTGAAAGAAATATAAAACCTTAGAGGAGCTGAGAAGATTGTCATTAACATTAGGTAGTACAAAGAAACTTCGTAATGGTGTTGAAATTCCTTATTTAGGCTTAGGAGTCTTTCTTGTTAAGGATCCAGCTGAGTGTGAAAATGCGGTTAAGGCTGCCATCAAAAACGGTTATCGTTCCATTGACACAGCAACGCGCTATGAAAACGAAAGCTTTGTCGGCAATGCTCTGAAGGCCGTTGATGTACCCCGTGAGGAGCTGTTCATCACAACAAAAGTTTGGGTGAGCGACTTTGGCTATGAAGAGACAAAACAGGCACTACATCGTTCCTTGAAGGAAATGCAGCTTGATTATCTTGATTTATACCTTATCCACTGGGCTGCACCAAACTATGCAGAAACATGGCGGGCAATGGAGGACTTATATGAAGAAGGTCTTGTGAAGGCAATCGGTGTATGCAACTTCCAAATCCACCATTTAGAAAAGCTGAAGGAAACGGCAAGAATCACACCAATGCTGAATCAGATTGAAACACATCCTTTATTCCACCAAAAAGAATTGCGTGAATATATGGAGCAGCATGGAATTGCTCATGAAGCTTGGGCACCAATGGCTCAAGGGCGAGACCGTCTTTTTGAAAATCCAACATTACAGACTATCGGTGAAAAATACGGTAAAACAACTGCTCAAGTCATGCTGAGATGGCATCTTCAAAGAGATACAATTATTATTCCAAAGTCTGTTCACGAACATCGTATCATAGAAAATGCAAATCTGTTCGACTTTGCTTTAACAGATGAAGATATGCAAGCAATTGATCAGCTTGATACAGGCTCTCGTATTTTCGGTGACCCAGATGATATCGAAAGATTAACTGCATTACAACAGCAATAATTAAAAAAGAATGCAATGGCTCACTAAAGCCTTTGCATTCTTTTTTTGCTATTCTATTGTTTTTTGTTAGCTGACGTCCACTGGTTATCTGTTGCTGTTTTTTCTTGTTTTTTGCCTGTAACCTCTGCATTAGCAGAAGCCCATTGGTTGTTTGTTTCTGTCTTTTTGTCCTTTGCCATGTTTTTTCCTCCCATACTAATAATTTGTCGTGCAGTGTTAGTATGAGATAAAGCAGGCTATATTATGAACAAATACAAGCAAATTCACTACAGTTTCATCTTCTGTAAACGCAATGCATTAAGAACAACGGATACAGAGCTGAAGGCCATTGCAGCACCTGCAAGCCAAGGTGCCAGCAGTCCAGCTGCTGCAATCGGGATGCCAAGAACATTGTAGGCAAATGCCCAAAATAAATTTTGCTTTATATTGCGGATAGTTTTCCTGCTCATAAGAATGCTGTCTGCAATGCTATTTAAATCGCCTCTGATTAATGTAACATCAGCCGCTTCCATGGCAACATCTGTGCCTGTACCGATTGCCATTCCAATGTCAGCTAGTGCAAGTGCAGGAGCATCATTAATGCCATCCCCCACCATTGCGACTTTTTTGCCTTGCTGCTGAAGCTTTTTGACTTCCTCTGCTTTTTCGTCTGGAAGAACTTCAGCAATTACTCGGTCTATACCTGCTTGGTCTGCAATAGCCTTGGCTGTTGCCAAATTGTCTCCTGTAATCATTACTGTTTCAAGGCCAAGCTCATGCAGCCGTTTCATTGCTTGCTTAGATGTATCTTTAATTGTATCTGCGACAGCAATAATCCCTGCATATTTGTTAGCAACGCTGACAAGCATCGCCGTTTTTCCCTGTTTCTCGAGCTCCTCCATATCCTGCAGATGATAGCCTGTGTCAATTTGATGAAGCTCCATCAACCTTCTTGTTCCAACAAGCACTGTTTGGTCTTTGACAAGTGCTTTAATTCCATAGCCGGGAATTGCTTCAAATTGCTCTGCAGATTCAAGTTGTATATTTTCAGCAGTTGCGCCTTCCACTATTGCTGCTGCAAGTGGATGTTCGGACTGCTTCTCAGCAGAAGCAACGTAAGTTAGGAATGAATTTCGGTCGATTACAGGTAATACATCTGTCAATACAGGCTTCCCATTCGTGATTGTTCCTGTTTTGTCTAAAAGGATTGTATCAATCCGATGGGTGTTTTCCAGATGCTCTCCACCTTTAAATAAAATACCGAACTCTGCTGCTCTTCCAGATCCAGCCATGATAGAGGTAGGTGTTGCAAGCCCTAATGCACACGGACACGCAATGACCAGTACCGCTATCAGCTTTTCAAGGCTTGCAGCAAAATCTCCAGGATTGATGAAAACATACCAGACAACAAATGTTAAGACAGCAATCCCAACAACTATCGGCACAAAAACCCCTGAAATTCGGTCTGCAAGTCGCTGTATTGGTGCCTTTGAGCCTTGAGCTGCTTCGACAGCCTTAATAATTTGCGCCAATGCTGTATCCTTGCCGACTTTTGCTGCTCGTACTTTAATGAACCCTTGCTTATTTATCGTAGCGCCAAACACTGCATCTCCAAGGGTTTTGTCTATCGGAATGCTCTCCCCTGTCAGCATGGATTCATCTACTGCTGTTTGACCAGATATTATTTCCCCGTCTACTGGAATCCGTTCACCTGGCTTAACATGAAGGATATCGCCGATTACCACTTCTTCAAGGGGAATTTCTGCTTCGATATTTTCTCTTTCAACGATAGCTGTTTTTGGCTGAAGTCCCATCAGCTTTTTAATTGCCTCTGACGATTTCCCTTTTGCTCTTGCTTCGAATAGTTTTCCCAAAAGAATTAGCGTTATTAATACAGAGCTTGTTTCAAAATATAGGCCATCGATATGAGCATGCCCGCCTAAACTATTTAAAGTTAGATACAAGCTGTAAAAATACGCTGCGGATGTTCCTAATGCTACAAGGACATCCATATTCGCACTGAAATTCTTTAATGCTTTATAAGCTCCTGCATAAAATTGAAAACCAATAATAAATTGCACAGGCGTCGCGAGCAATAATTGTACCCATGGATTCATAAATGCCTCTGGTACATACATAAACGAAGTAAATTGAAAATGTCCAGCCATTGCCCATAGTAATGGTAATGACAGCAGTAGAGAAATCATGAATTTAAGCTGCTGCTTTTTCTTTTCTTGTTCTCGGTAATCAAGCACTTCCTTTTCATTTTCGTCTGTTTGCAGATTTGCACTGTATCCAAGCTTCTTGATTTTCGCAATCATGTCGGCCGTGCCAGTTACGGCAGGATTGTAGGAAATAGTCCCCTTTTCTAAGGCAAGGTTTACCGTTGCTTCTTGAACTCCTTCCAGCTTATTCAGGCCTTTTTCAATTCTTGCAGCACAAGCTGCACATGTCATACCGCTAATAGCAAGCACAGCTTTTTCTTCCACAACGCCATAGCCGAGGTTTTCCACCTTCTGTTGAATATCGTTTGCAGTAATTTTTTCTGCATCAAATGTGACAATTGCTTTTTCTAGCGCTAAATTCACATTTGCCTCTTCAACACCAGCAAGCCTTGCCAAGCCCTTCTCAATTCGATTAGCACAAGCTGCACATGTCATCCCAGTGATTTGATATTGCTGTTCTTTTAATGTTTTCGATTTTTCTGCTGTTGATGCTTCATTGCTCATCTTACTCACTCCTTATACCTATATGGGGTATATTTGAAAGGAAAATAAAATGTGCTTCTTTAAAAAGCACATCGAATATATGAAAGAAATCGATTAGTTAATAATTCCTTATTGTACGTCATAGCCTTGATCATCGATTGTTTCCTTAATCGTTGCCAAGCTAACTTCTTTGTCGTTAAATTCAACATCCACTTGTCCTTGCTCCAAATTCACTTTGACAGCAGAAACGCCTTTTAATTTTCCAACGCTTCCTTCAACAGCTTTAACACAATGGCCGCATGACATTCCAGCAACTTTTAATGTAGTTTTTTCCATGATTGCTTCCTCCTATTTTTTCATTAGCTTTTGAATGGTGACTAATACCTCGTCAACAGCTTCTGTATCTCCTTCTTGAATACGATCAACGATACAGGTTTTAAGATGTCCCTCAAGCAGTATCTTTGCGACACTGTTTAATGCTGATTGAGTGGCAGCAATTTGTGTGATGACATCATCACAGTACGTGTCCTTATCGATTAGCCCTTTTATTCCGCGGATCTGCCCTTCAATCCTGTTTAACCTTGTCGTCAAATTCTTTTTGACTGTATCTGAATGGTGACTTTTACGTACATGTGTATGGCAAGCTTCCCCTTGCATTGACTTATTAGTCTCTGACTCCAATAAAAAGCCCTCCTTATCCCCTTTATATTTATATAATACCCCCATGAGGTATATTTGTAAACTGATTTGCACTGATTTCCACTAAGTACCCAGTCCTATTATGTTCTAACTTAAAGAATATGATATATTATTGCTATGAAAAACATTTCTCAAATCAGTCGAATTTCATTAAGAGATCAAGTATATCAACAACTAAAGCAAGCCGTTATCCACCTTGAACTTGCTCCTGGTGAAAAGATCAGTGACAAGCTCCTTGCTGACCAATTCGGGGTAAGCAGGACGCCAGTAAGAGAAGCTTTAAAAAGATTGGAGGATGAGGGATTAATTATATCTTCTCCTGGTTCAGAAACGAAGGTGAGCCTGATTGACATTGAGCAGGCGAAGCATGCTTTTACCGTTGTGGCTTCATTAAATGCACTGGCAGCAAGGCTGGCCATGCCCTTTTTAACAGAAGTGCACTGTTACGAGCTTGTCAAAATTAATCAAGAATTTGGAAAAGCAATATTAGAAGAGAATAAGTATGAAGCAATTAAAAAAGACGATCAATTTCACGCCGTGCTACTGCATGCCTCCAATAATCCGGAAATTGAGATGTCCCTTGAGCGTCTCCTGCCGAAAATACGGAGACTGGAGCTGCTTAAATTCAATAAGCTTGATGGACTTTCCTCGATCAACCAGCATAACGAAATCATCGCTAGCATTCGTAATGGAAATCAGCAGGAGCTTACAAAGCTTGTTGAGGATAATTGGTTAAGCTTGGCTTCTTATTTAACAAATGAGGAAACATAAAAAGACCAGAGCTGAGCAGATTACATCACTCTGGTCTTTTTTTTGCTTGGATTTATTCCCTTAACACTATTGCTCCATGCCTGTATATCGAAGAACAGCCTCTCGTAAGAAAACAGCGGCACCTTGTTCCACTTTATCGTAATAGGCAGCAAACCGTTCATCGACAACGTACATTTTAGCGAGTCCTGCGTGTGCCTCCTTGCTGTAAGAATTCCAATAGTACCCAAGCCAGCGCTTATGAAGTTCTGCTGTTTTTTGAGCAGCTGCGCTTCCTGGATCGCCTGTTTTCATTGCTTCTTTCAAATTTTCTAGCACATCCTGCCCAAGCCTTTCTGCTTCCTTATAGTCTGCTTCTGTCATCTGCAGCAGTTTCTGATTAGACTGGTCAATTGTCTCCGTGCCATACTTTTGGCGGAGCTCTTCTCCGTATTGTCTTTCGTTTTCCTCGACCATGTTTTTCTTAAAGCCTTCAAATCTTTCTTTATCGCTCATCGTTGTTCTCCCTTCCGTATTTTCTATCGTTTTATCGACATTCTCAATCAGCCTGTCTAAACGGTTTCGTTGTGCCAGGAGTTTTGCCCGATGCTCCTCCAAAGCCCCTTTCACATCAAAGGATGGTGCGGACATAATGTTTTTAATTTCCTCCAGACTAACGTCCAGCTCACGATAAAACAATATTTGCTGAAGCAATTCCACCTCTTTACTTCCATACAATCGATAGCCAGATGAATTGACCCTTGCCGGCTTAAGCAGGCCGATTTCATCGTAATACCGTAATGTTCGTGTACTAACTCCCGCCGTTTGGCTTAGTTTTCGAATCGTGTATTCCACTCACTTTCCCTCCTGACATGTTCATCTTAAACGTTGACGCAGCGTTAATGTAAATAGGTATTTTCAAAAAAAAAATAAAAAAAGCTCGGAAGCATCCAGAGCCTTTGTAGCAAAAAATTTGTTCAATTAGCGTTTTATGTTTACTGTTGTTACCTCAAACTTATCATAGCGATGTCTCGAAAAGGAATATTCAAATGGAACTCCATTATTTAAAAATCCAACATGCTCCACTTCCAGAATCGGGTCGTCTGCCAAACACACTAAATGGGCTTGGTCCAATTCATTTGATTTGCATGCTCGTATTTTCCGGTGTGAGCCAGCAATTGTAAGACCTAATCTTTTCGTGATATGTTCATAAATAGATCCATCGAGTACTTCATCCGTAATCCCAGTAATAATGGTTGTCGGCATATAGGTTATTTCCATTACGTATGGTTCATCGTTAACAAGTCTTAAACGGATTAAGTAGTAAACAGGTGTCTTCGGATCGATAGCGAGATGTTCGGCAACATCTTCTGATGGAAAGCCTACTTCAAACTTAATTACCTTGCTTGATACTTGCTGCCCTTCCATCAATCTGGACAGGCCTGTTACTTCGTTGCTCAATACATTGACTCTGCTATCCTGGATGGCTGATTTAACAATGAATGTTCCGTGTCCTCTTTTTCGGTAAAGGAGGCCTTCCATGACTAATGTGTCAAGTGCTCTTTTCATTGTCATCCTGCTGCAGGAGAATTCTTTTGAAAGTGTTATTTCATCTGGAATCGGCTGATCGAATGCATAGTGGGACTCTTTAATTCTCTTTTTCATTTCTGCTGAGATTGCTTCGTACTTGTTCATGATGGAACCACCTTAAAAAATAGATAGTTATATTATAAATTCATTGGTATGAAAATGTTAGCTATCCCAGTGTTTTTTTAAAAAGATGGCCACTAAATGGCCATCTTAGACTGAAGACAAACTTTTATAGATTGCAGTGAGTATATAGAACAGAGGATGCTGCACTCCGCTTCGGAGCTGATCATTATCCTTTTTAGATAGTGCTGGCTAATTTTTAGTAAAATTTAGCCTACCTTATTACTGTCCAATTATTCTCCATCCATTCGTCCACTTTGTTATGGTAATGTGACGGTTTCGGATTCTGCGAGATTTTCACCGTTTGTTGCGATAACTTGTTTATACCAGTTGAAGCTTTTCTTTTTATAGCGTTTTAAGTCTCTTAAGTCTGACTCGCCTCTATTAACATAGATAAAGCCATAGCGTTTTTCGAATTGTCCGCCTGAGCTGATTAAATCTGTTGACCCCCATGTTAAATAACCGAATACTTCTACGCCTTCTTCCATTGCAAGCTTAACCTGGTTAATATGATTTCGTAAGTAGTCGATGCGGTAATCATCTTCTACTGTATTGTTTTCGTTCAGCTCTTCTCTTACACCGATTCCGTTTTCTGTGATAAAGATAGGCAGGCGGTACCTAGCATACATATCCTTCAAACTCACTCTTAGGCCGATTGGATCGATTGCCCAGCCCCATTCATTTGCCTTTAGATTTGGGTTAGGTGTGATGCCGGAAATAATTGCCTCTTCATTGACCTGTTCACTGCTGACCGTCTGGCTTTGATAATAGCTGATGCTAATATAATCGACGGTATTTTCTTTAAGAAGCTCTGCATCTCCTTCTTCGAAATGCGGCATAATTCCTTTGCGCTGCAAATTGCTTGTCACATAGGTTGGATATTCCCCGTTTGCAAACACATCAAGATAGAAATCAACAAGCAGTTCCTTTGCTTTCATGTTGGCAATTACATCTTCTGGAAGACAGCTGTTCGGATATGTTGTCATATAAGTGACCATCCCTGCCATTTGACCACCTGGCACTAGTTCATGCAGTGCTTTGACAGCTTTTGCATGTGCGATAAAGGAATTATGTGTTACTTGATATCTTAATGCCTCTTCATTGGCTGCTTCGTCGGTTGAGACGCCCCAATATTGAAGATTTGTTAAGACAAGATTTTGTTCATTAAATGTAAGCCAATACTTAACCTTTTCCCCATACCGGGCAAAGACTGTACGTGCATATTTGTCAAATAAGTCAACAACCTTCCGTGATGCAAATCCGTTGTATTTTTTTGCTAGCTGAAGCGGCAGATCAAAATGATACAGAGTGATGACAGGCTGAATGCCGTTAGCAATCATTTCATCGAATAAATCATCATAAAATTGCAAGCCCTCTTCGTTTGGCTCCCCTTCGCCATCAGGAAAAATTCTTGACCATGAAATGCTTGTACGATAAGCGTTAAAGCCCATTTCCTTAAAGAGAGCAATATCTTCCTTATAGCGATGGTAAAAGTCGACTGCAGTTTTCCAATCAGACTGTCCTTCCTTAACAGGTCTTGCATCAACAATCGAAGGGCCTTTGCCGCCCTCGTCCCATGCACCTTCTGTCTGAAAGCTTGTCACTGCACCGCCCCATAAAAAACCTTCTGGAATAACAGCTGTTTTCGTCATATTAATCTCTCCTCTATTTTTATTTTTGGATAAACACTGTTAATCTACCAAATTGGCACAAAATCATTTATTTCCTTCAGCACTGCTTCTATTTCATCCAATGCAGAAGCCGGAATTTCCAATCCAGATGCTTTCACATTTTCTTCGACTTGTTCTGGCCTGCTTGCCCCAATAATCGCAGAGCTGACATTCGGCTGACGGAGCACCCAGGCTAAGGCAAGCTGTGACAGCTCCACTTCTAATCCACTGGCAATATCAGACAGCCTTTGTACCCGTGTAAGCACCTCATCATTTAAATAGCTAGTAATCCATTTATTTGTGTCATCATTTGCAGCACGACTTTTTTCAGGAATCTGCGCATGTGGTTTGTATTTCCCTGTTAATATTCCTTGAGCAAGCGGTGAAAACACAACCTGACCAATTCCTTCTTTTTCACTGACAGGGATTACTTCCTTTTCAATATAGCGAACCATCATATTATAGATTGGCTGATTAGAAATAAGTGGTCTTAAATTTTTCTCTTTAGCAATATGTACAGCATCCGTCAGCTGAGCAGCCGACCATTCACTGACACCGCCATAAAGAATTTTTCCTTGTGCAATTAAATCATCTAATGCTCTTAAGCTTTCTTCCACAGGCGTTTCAGGATCATAGCGATGGAATTGGTACAAATCGATATAGTCTACACCTAATCTCTTTAGACTTGCTTCGCATTGTTCAATAATATGCTTTCTGGACAACCCTCTGTCATTTGGTCCATCTCCCATCGGAAAGAAGACCTTTGTGGCAAGCACATAGCTAGAACGGGAATAATCTTGCAGTGCTTCTTTCAGGACGGCTTCAGCAGCGCCTTTATTATAGGCATTTGCTGTATCAAAGAAATTGATGCCAAGTTCATACGCCCTATGGATACAGGAAATAGATTTCTCCTTTTCGACTGCACTTCCATATGTAAGCCAGCTGCCCAGTCCGATTTCGCTTACTTTTAAACCAGAGTTTCCAAGTCTTCTGTACTTCATTTCTAATCACCCAACCTATTAGATTTTTTTTACACCATGCGCACAGCTAGTAGAGAAACTGCTGATTCCAATCTCGGCAGCTTCTCCCAAGTTTTCATTATCTAATTAGAAACGCTTACAATTATATTATAAAGGCTAGTAATTAAATGTCTATACTTTATAAAAATTAGATTATACTTTTAAAGACAAATATCGTCAGCTAACTTCCAATGATGAATGCTGAGATGTATATAGACTCCAATATTGGCCTTTTCTTGTCATCAGCTCATCATGGGACCCTTCCTCAGCAATTTCGCCTTTTTCAATAAACAAAATCCTTGAGGCGCTTTGAATGGTGGACAGACGGTGGGCAATGATAAAGGACGTTCTTCCCGCAAGCAGCGTACTTAAGCCTTTTTGCAGGGCGAGCTCTGTTTCTGTATCAATCGATGATGTCGCTTCATCTAAAACCAGAATTCTTGGATCTGCTAAGAGTGCTCTTGCGAAGGAAATCAGCTGTCTTTGTCCTGCTGAAAGCCTTGTTCCTCTTTCATTCACTTCTGTTTCATAGCCATCCTGCAATGTCATAATAAAGGAATGTGCTTGAACTGCCTTTGCTGCTTCAACCACTTCCTCATCACTCGCATCAAGGCGGCCATAACGGATATTATCCATAATTGTGCCTGAAAAGATAAACGGATCTTGTAGCATAATGCCCATCTGTCTTCTAAGTGAGGGAATCGTGACTGTCTTTATATCAACCCCATCCATCTTTATTTTGCCGCCATTCAAGTCATAAAAGCGGCTGATCAAGTTAACAATCGAAGTTTTGCCAGACCCTGTGGCACCAACAAGAGCTATTGTTTCTCCAGGTTCTGCAGTGAAATGGATATTCTTTAATACTTTTTCGCCAGCTTCATAACCAAACTCAACATGATCAAACTCTACCTTTCCTTTAATATCGTGCAGTGCTTTTCCGCGCGGGTTATCAAGCACTGTCGGCTTTTCATCCATCATTTCAAAAATCCGCTCCAAATAGGCCATCGCATTTATAATCGCATTATAGAAGTTGCCGATATTGGATATCGGTGTCCAAAACATCCATATATAACCGACAAAGGCTACTAAAGCACCAACCGTCACGCCTTGCCCAATCATTGAAATTCCGGCCACATATATAAAGGAAACGGTCAGCACAGAAATATTTTCGATAGATGGCCACAGAAGAAACTGGATATAGACTGCTTTTATCCATGATTTTTTATAGCCCTTTGACACATCCTCAAAGATTTTCTTATTTTCTTCTTCTCTCGCAAATGCTTGAGTTACTTTCATACCATTGATGCTTTCATGTATATAGGCATTCATATTAGACTGTTTATTGCTCAAGTCCTGCCATGCCTTACGCTGCGCATTTTTAATAAAAAAGATAACAACCGCGAGAAGCGGGAATCCAAACATAGCATAAATCGCCAAGCGTACATCGATCGCAAACATGAAGCCAATGATGACAGTTAAGCTGAATATATCTGTAATCAAGTTGATAAGCCCATTTGACAGCAAATCACTAAGTGAGTTCACGTAATTAACGACTCGCACTAATATTTTTCCATGTGGGCGGTTGTCATAAAAGGAAAAGGACAATGATTGAATATGTGTAAACAAGTCCTTTCGAATTGTCTTTATGACATTTTGACCAATTTCAGCCATCATTCTAATCCGGTATTTCATACAAATACCCGTTATAATCAGAGCGCCCAAATAGATGCCTGCGAGCAGTGAGAGCCCGCCAACATCGCCAGCAGGTATTTCCTTGTCAATCGCTTGTTTGATAAGATAGGGCCCAATCAGATTTGCTCCACTTGCGACAAGCATGATGAGTATCGTCAGCATGATTTTTTTCTTGTACGGCTTAACATAACCAAACAAGCGCTTAAGATGAATAAAACTAAATGGCGTCTCTAAATCCTCATCAACATCGAACTTATTTCGTGCCATTAAATCACATCCTCATCCCTGTGCTTTTCTTCAAAGTTTCCGTATTGATTCTTATAAACATTAAAGTAGTAGCCTTTCTTCCGCAGCAGGTCCTCATGTGTGCCCCGCTCGATAATTGCTCCATTATTCATTACTAGAATTTGGTCTGCATCCTTAACAGAGGAAATTCTGTGGGCAATAATAAAGGATGTCTTGTTCTTTTGAATAGATTTCAGCGTCTTTTGAATACGATGCTCTGTTTCCATATCAAGACTTGAGGTCGTATCATCTAAAATTAAAATCGACGGGTCTTTCAATATAGCTCTTGCAAGAGCTATCCGCTGCCTTTGCCCGCCAGAAAGCCCGACGCCTCTTTCCCCAACAATCGTTTCATAGCCTTCTGGTAAATCACTAATGAAATCATGAGCATCGGCCATTTTTGCCGCAAACTTAATCGAATCAATGGAGGTATGGGGATTACCATAAGCGATGTTTCCCTCGATTGTATCCGAAAACAGGAAGATATCCTGCATGACCATTGCCATCCCTTTACGGAGCTCCTGCAGCTCCCACTCCTTCACATTTCTTCCGTCAATCCTTACCTCTCCGCTTGTGGTGTCATAAAACCGGCTAAGCAAATTGACTAAAGTGGATTTCCCCGCACCTGTTGGCCCAATAATTGCCAGCGTCTGTCCAGGCTTCACTTTAAAGCTAATATCCTTTAACACAGGCTCTTCTCCATAGCTGAAGGAAACCTTGTCAAACTCTACAATCCCTTTATACTCACCAATCGGTACGACATTATCGTGGCTGGCAATCTTCGGGACTGTCTCAAGAAGATCCTCGACTTTTTCTGCTGATGCAATAAAGCGTTGCACATCATTCAAAAGCCATCCGGCCATTTTCATCGGGTTGCTCAGCGCCCATATGAAGGAATTAAACATAACTAGTTCACCAAATGTAAGGGAACCATTTATAACCATAACACCACCTGCAAAAATCATCAGCACTGTCAGCACACCTGCAAGAGAGTCTAGAATCGGCAAATATTTTTCCCAAATCTTTGAAGACTTCAAGTTTTTTTCTTTAAAGCCTTCATTAGCAATTGAAAACTTAGCGATTTCATAATCCTCTTTTGCAAAAGCCTTAACAACACGGTTTCCGCTAATGTTTTCCTGAACGACAGAATTCAATTTCGCAAATTGGTTCCGGATTTCTGTAAAGGTCGGCCGCACATCCTTTGTAAGGCGGAAAGCGAAAAAACCAATAATCGGTGTTACAATTAATAATGTCAACGCCAATGGAGGATGAATATAAAACATAAAACCAATCGCAAACAGCATGATGGTTGCGTTTTCAAAAATCATGTAAATCGTCCATGCCGTAAAATGTCTGACCGCCTCCATATTGCCTGTCATCCTTGCCATAATGTCACCCGTTTTTGTGCGGTCATAAAAGCTGAAATCCAGCCTGTGCAGACGGTCGTATAGCTGCTCTCTAATGTTGTATATGACATTTTGGGAGACATTCTCAAAAATCATTTGATACATATAGCGGATAATTGTTCGCATAAATGTCCCTGCAATCATGATTCCAAGTATTGGCCACAGCAGATTCATCTGCTTGCCGTACATGACATCATCAACCATCCTCCCAGCCAAATACGGATTAAGCACATTTAAAGCAGATACGATAACTGCACAAAACAGGCCAATTGCTATTCTGACACGATAAGTATGTAAGAACCCCCATATCCATCGCAGACTATGCATCTAGCCGACTCCCTTCCATTGCTGTATTCTTTTTGCAGGACTCCTTACTTTACTCTCCTCCCATTTTTTCGATCAAAGATAATGCTACCGAATAATCTTATTAGCATTAGTTCTTTTCTATGTATGTCCTGTTCATAAAATCTATCATTTTTTTAATAGACCGATTGCCCTAGAAACAATATAGCTTTATAGTGCTGCCTCTTCTTTCTGTTTTTTGCTTTTGTACGTAAAAATAAATCTGGCACATGTGCCGTAAATGGCAGGTGCAAAAAACACAAAAAAAAGGAAGTTAAGCTGGATTAACAAAAAAACAACGAGTATGGCTGCCAGCAAGAGGAACGACCGAAAAATCTGCTTTGCAATGTGAAACAGACTGATCATCGCTGTCCTTTTTGGTGGTAAATCCAGATACACTAAATTCCAAACGAAATAAGTAACAAAGATAATAGCAAGCATAAAGGCATATATACACACAAATTTAATGACAGATATCATATAGGGGTCCATTGTTGTCGGAAAAGGCAGAACGATGAAAGTGCCGATATAAATGAAAATAAAAACAATGATGGCAGACAGCCTTTTTTTATTCGTATATTTAGGGCTGATTTCTTTAAACAGCTTGCGCACAGACATGCCGTTACCCACAAAAATTTCATCAATTACCTCAATCAGCGTGCATGCTGACTGAACAAGCCCACCAATAAAGAACCCCTTTCCTAAATACAGCCAGAATAATAGGCTTGCCCTGACAAGACGATATGAAATATCCATAAAGGAAAAAAACTTGCTATCTATAAAACGGCTTTTATTCATAGTATGTAACCCCCTAATAAAAAAAGGCTGCCTGAAACAAGTCCGACTAATATGGTTAACACCATAATAAGTCCATGCATTTTTCAGACAACCTGTTAATTGCTATTTCAAGCCATATTCCTTGCGAATTTGATCTGCTACTTTTTTCAATTGTTTTTCTGCATCCTTGCTTCCATTAAGATTAATGTTATCAATAACAGGCTGGATTTTACTTACTATCTCTGCATATTCAGGGATATAAGGGGCATTCATGACTGTTCTTCCTTCTGCAAGAATGGTAGACAATGCTTTTGCATTTTCAGGAGCATTTGCCATTGTTTCAATTTTATCTTCATTCCTTTTTACAACAGGAACGGCTGAAATAGTATCCACTTGCAGGTCTTGACCCTTTCCAGTAGACAGGAATTGCAGAAGTTTATAGGCTTCATCAGGATGCTTTGTTCCGCTTCCGATTCCGATTGGAAGATATGATGCTGCAGCTACGTTGCCTGCTTTGCCTGCAGGCAATGGCACAACATCCCATTTGAAAGTTGCATTCTTCGCTGTATCAGACCAATCCCATGGGCCCATCATTTTCATTGCTGCTTGCCCTGCAAGGAACATATTCGATAGCCCTTGGCTTTGGGCAGTAGTTGGCTGTACATGATATTTATTTATCAAGTCTGCACCGAATTTAATGGCTTCCACTGATTCAGGTGAATCAATAATTACTTCCTTGCCATCCTGACTGACAAATCCTCCGCCATTTTCTACAAGCAGTTCATTTGTATAGAAGTTTTCCATTCCGAATTGAACTGTTTTGCCGTCTTTCTCCACTGTCAGCTTTTGTGCTGCTGCGAGGAAGTCCTCCCATGTCCAGTCATCCTTTGGATATTCAACACCTGCAGCATCAAACATATCCTTGTTATATCCAAGCATAAAGGCAGAAGCATCACGAATAAGCGCATATTGCTTCCCGTCCACTTGCCCAAGTGAAAGCACATTTGGCATATACTCATCTTCCTTGATTTCTTTATCAGACAGGTCCATCAATACGCCCTTGCTGACAAATTGACCAAATGCAGAAGGCTGCAACCATACTAAATCTGGCTGATCCCCACCAGCAGACATCGTCAAAAATTTATCATTGAACTTATCATATGGTGCATATACTTGCTTCACTTTAATTCCAGGATTCTCCTTTTCAAACTCCTTGAAAATATCTCCTTCCAGCTTCGTGCCTTCCGGATTATTGTTCCAAACAAGAATGCGCAGCGTCACATCGCCTGACTCGCCGCTTGCTGACTCAGAATTCGAGCCAGAGCAGCCTGTCAAAATTAAAGAAAGTGCCAATACAACAGTGAACAGCAAACCACCTAATCCTTTTTTCTTCCTCATGCTTTTACCCCCCAGGTAATGAATGTATATGGATAAACAGATAAACGGGTATGCCATTTATCTAAGTGAAACCAACGCAATTAACCCTTTCCGCCTGTTGTGGCAATCCCTTGGACAAAGTACTTTTGGCCAACAAAAAAGATAATGATAAGCGGCAAGATGATAAAAACACTTGCTGCCATCATCGGACCCCACTGGATTAACAAGGCACCCTTAAACTGCAGAATTCCTAATGCAAGCGTATATTTGGAATCATCATTTAAGTAGATTAATGGATTAAGAAAGTCATTCCATGTCCACATAAAACTCAATAAAGCCACTGTAATAATAGAAGGAACTGATAACGGAATAATAATTCTCCAGAAGATACCAAATGCTCCACAGCCATCCAAATAGGCACTTTCCTCCAGTTCCTTCGGTATTGTCTTAAAGAATTGTCTTAATAGAAAGATGAAGTAAGCGCTACCAAAGAAAGAAGGAACAATTAACGGCAGAAAGGTGTTAACCCATCCTAGTTTGGAAAAGATCATATAGACAGGAATCATCGTGACTTGCGGCGGCAGCATCATGGTGCCAAGCAAAAGCACAAACCAGAAATTCCTTCCTCTTCCTTTAATTCGTGCAAACCCATATGCAACAAGCGTCGAAGAAACAACAGTGCCGATAACTACACAAACAGTAACAATCACAGAATTCAAATAATACTGCCCAAAGTCAACAAGTGTAAAGACTTCTTTATAGTTGGCCAAATCCCAATTTTCCGGAAGTAAAGTTGGCGGAAATGCCATCGCTTCATTTTCAGGCTTAACAGACGTTCCGATTAGCCATAGAAAAGGAAACAAAAACAGAATGGAAAGGGCAATCAGCAAAAAGTAAGTGAATCCCTTTTCTAATCTTCTGCCTTTCTTTATACTGCGAGGTTTTTTTGCCTTAACAGAAGCTGTCGTCTTAACAGGTGATACTTCCATAGTTGACTCCTCCTCTCCTTACTCATCGTATTCGTAATACACTTTTTTCCCAAACACCTTAAACTGTATCAACGTGAAAACAAGAATAATGATGAACAAGATCCAGGCAAGCGCTGATGCATAGCCCATCTTAAAGAATTTAAAG